>DASXPH010000139.1:0-17827 GCA_036493735.1 Gemmatimonadaceae bacterium | reverse complement strand
CTGCAAAACCGCTATTCGCGGGTTCGATTCCCGCCCGCGCCTCTTTGGAAATTGAGAATGGGAAGTGATTTACGCGCTTGCCTCCTATCGCGGAGGCGGCGCGTTTCCCTTTGCTGGCACATCTGCTGGCGCCTTTGCGCTGTCGAAGGAGCAATGCGCGATTCGCAATGGTTGCGGAAGGCAATCCCGTTTCTATCTTCGCCGCGCATCTTCTTGGCACCAACTCAGAAGCATGAGCGCTCATAACCTTCCCCACGCCGCTGAAACCGGCGAATCACTTTGGCGAAGACTTCGCACTGCTCTTGAATGGCCTGCGATCATCGCATCGGGGCTGGCTCTTCCTTTCCTTTCCGGCAGGGCTGCGCGAGGCTGGGACCTGCTCGTCCTGGGCCTTTTTTTCGCCCACCATGTGGCGTCTGACGTTGAGCGCGGACTCACCCTTCCGCCAGATGGACGAACGCAAGTCGACCCCTACGGTTATCCAGCATCTGCCTACGTTCGCTCCGCAGATCCCATCGGTTTCTGGGTGTTGATCGCGCTCAAAGGAGCTCTTGCAGCGGCGGCCGTTTTTATCGCGCTCGGCGACTTGCTCGGATTTTGGAATCTGTTGGGTTGACGAAGACCGTTTGTATGGCCGGTGATGTGCCCTACTTGGTGCTCCGTCACGCCGCCACGTCGTCCTAGGTGGATGGAAACGACGCCAAAGATCCGAATCGAGGTCGCGCTGCCTTCCGCCATGGTGCTCGACCAACTCGCGCGTTATGGGAAGGACTGGCGCGAGTCGAGGAAGCCACCGGAGTTCCGGGGGACGTTCTGGCTGACGGTGCAGGGCAGCAGCTTTGAGCTTCGGCTGCCGCGGATGAGCGCGGACATCGTGTGGCGCGGCTCGGTAGTTGACGCCGGGAACGGCGGCGGAAGCCTGATCACGGCGGCGGCGGAGAAGGTGCGGATGCCGCTGATCGCCTGGCTTCTCGGGATTCCGTTCTTTTTCGGTTACGCGGTCCTACGGGACGGCCTCGCGTTCGCGCTCGTATTCTTACCGGTGTGCCTAACGGTCATGCTGGTCCTGGGCCCGCGTTACCGGGCGTGGGTCGCGAACCGCGAGGCGCCATTTTGCCGCGCGATCCTGCTACGCGCGACGCGGGCGACCACGGCGTCGTAATCTTTGCCGAGACAGCGGGTGAGCTCCTGGATTTGAAACACGGGTGCCAATGACTCATTTCACCCGAAGATCCAACACCTGAGCGTCTCCGGGACAAATAGTAACGTCCTGCCACACGCCTAACGGTTGCGCGCTCGGCGCGTCGCGCTCGTACCAGATGCCGAACCCGCCGACGGACTTGGCGCTGAGCACCGCGCTTCCATCCGGCAGCTGCGCAATGTCTGCAACATCCGCCGTCAGCTGTTGGCCGTATGACCCCGTAACCACCCACCTACCGCCAGTCCTGATTGTATCGGCTGGTCCATCACACGGGTTCGGCCAGTTCTGGCGAACGAAATAGAGGTGGATCGTGTCGCCGACGTTCATCGAACCGACGAAGTTCGTGACTTGTGACGCCGGCCATCCCACGATGTCGTAGGTGAATTGAGGTATCGTGATCGGTCCGAGGCAGGGTCCGAGTAACGAGCATAGCCCGTCTCTGGACGGGGTGTTGTTCTCGTTGCACGAAGCGACCAGGACCACGATGGCGCCTGCGCCAACGATTCGTGCGAGCCGAGACGAGAGAGGGCGCATGTATCGATGATCATCAGGCACACCGGCTCGGCAAATACGTCAGGCGACGTAGCGTTCGCCGTTGCGTCCCCGCCGGTCCCCGCTAGGGTCCAAACCAGGTGGTGAGCGCCTCGGCGAGACCCGCTTCGCTTCGATCTCCCACCCACGCCACATGCCCGTCCGGCCGAACTAGGACGGCGGTGGGAGCGTCGACCATTCCAATCACCGGAAGCTCCCACGTGCCCACATACTCGGCGTCGATCGACTGAACGCGATCCGCCCACCCACCGATGTCGACAGCGCCGGGCTCACCGAAATTGAGTAGCACCGGCCTCGCGCTATGCAGCAGTGTGAAGACCCGCACCGGGCCGCTTGTTGTCAGCAGGTCGAGATCGGGCATGCGCCGACCGAGCAGCGGGTGGCCTTCGCCGAAATCATAACGAACGTCGAGGCCAGTTATCTCCGCGGCCATCCGCCTGCGGGGCCCGTCCATGCGGAGAAACTCCGCGTGGTAATCGGCTAACGCCTTCGCGCGATCGTCCGGCCGACGAAGGACGCTGTGCGCCATCGTGTTCTTCAGCACGCGCGCCGCCACGGGGTGCCGCTCGGCGTGGTACGTATCGAGGAGGCTCTCTGGCGAGATCTTCTTCACCACCTGCGCCAGCTTCCATCCCAGGTTCACGGCGTCCTGCACGCCGACGTTGAGTCCCTGTCCGCCATAAGGGGCATGAACATGCGCGGCGTCGCCGGCCAGCAGAACGCGGCCGTTCCGATACGCGGCTGCCTGACGAGCCATATCGGTGAACCTCGAGATCCAGGTGGGATCGTGGATTCCGAAGTCGGTTCCGTAAACCGAAATCAGCGCTTCGCTCACATCGCGCAGCGTCGGTTCGCCGGTGGATCCCAGCGTCGATTCGGTGAGCGCCATCCGCGCTCGACCATCCTCCAACTTCCCGATTGCGTGAGTTCCTCCCGCGTGTTCGCGAAAGCCCCACAGCGGCTCCTCCGTCCATTCGACCTCGGCGAGCAACCAGCTCGTCGTGGCATCCCATCCGGGAAAGTCGATGCCGGCTGCCTTGCGAATCATGCTTCGTCCACCGTCGCAGCCGACGAGATATTCCGCACGTAGCGAGCTGCCGTCGGACAGCTCGACGGTTACGCCGGTGTCGTCCTGCGCGAAGCCCGTCACCTCGCGTCCACGATTGACGGGCACCGCGAGCTCGGCGATCCACTCGGCGAGGATGCGCTCGATATGGTTCTGCCATAGCCCGAGCACGTAGTTGTGCCGGGTGGGGAAGTCGGTGATGTCGAGAGGGATGTGGAAGTGCACGGCCTTGTGCAACTGACCCTGCGACAGGAACCGGTCGGCGATTCCCCGCTGATCCAGGACCTCGATCGTGCGTGAGTGCAGACCGCCGGCGCGTGCGCCAGCCACTTCCTGGCTGGGTCGGCGCTCTACGATGGCGACGTCGACTCCCGCCAACGCCAGCTCCGCGGCGAGCATCATTCCCGTCGGGCCACCTCCGGCGATCACCACTGCGTGCTCGGTCATCTCGCTCCTCCGCTGCGAATTCGGCCAGCGACTCTACCAGGAGCGCCGGGGCTTGCCGCAAGTCCCGGGGTGTTCTATATCCTCAATGTGGCGGTGAGTGGTTCTCCTCTCGCCATGAAAAAGCGCCCGTCGCGTTGAACGCGACGGGCGCTTTCATTCGTGCTCGAGCGAATCAGGACGCGTCGGATGGCGACAACGTCTCGACTTCGGCGGAGTTCAGTGGTGTCGTCGGCGTAAGGCGGAAAACCGAAAGGCCCTGCAGCTTTTCCCAGGCCTGAAAGACCCGCATTCCGTACCAGGTCGCGTTGTAGATGCGCCGCGGGATGCCGCTCATTCCCGGGGCCTTCTCTTCCTGCCTCGACTCGAGCAGACCCTTTTCCTGCATGCGCTCCAGGGTCACGTAAATGGTCCCGGGACGAAGCTCACCCTCGGATTGCTGGACGAGTTGAAGACCGTACGAGCCCTTCCGACCGACCTTGATGAGGAGGCCGAGGATCACCTTCTCCTTCGGCGACAGCCTAACGATCTGGTCTGCGCTCATAGTGCTCGCTGAATTTTGTGCGAGAGGCGGCCTTCGGCGGGTAAGAGCGACTCTTACAAACGATACGTGTGGGTGAACGACGCATCGGCGTTGCCGTTCGGCTCTGCTACGGCGTGTAAGACTCGCTCTGACAATCGAGAAGATTTAATGAGCTCGCTTGTGAGGTCAAGCCAACGCCTGTTTGCCGACGCCTCCGTGACAGTCATTCCTGAGGCACCAGCTCCTTCACATGCTGAGGCTCCTCGCCGAGCCACTGCGGATGCGTCGCTGTCGAGTCGAAGATCGACGAGGTCTTGAACGGCTCGAACTCGCCGCGAGCGGCCGCAGTCTTCGACTTCGCCAGCAGCGCCTCGACTTCAGCCTTGCTCATCGGCTTGAAGGAGCTCGCGGCGTCGATGGCCTGATCGAGGATCTCCATGCTGTCGCACCCCGTGATCACGACCGAAGTTGGAAGATTCAGCGCGTAGTGCAGGCACTCGGTCGGCGTGACGGTCTTCGATTTCAGGATGATCCCGTTGGCCATGCTCTTCATGCCAAGCACGCCGATGTTCGCTTTGACCAGCTCGGGAACGACGAGCTTCTCGAAGCTCCGGTAGTGCGCGTCCATGACATTCAGCGGCATCTGCACCGTATCGAACCTGAAGCCGTTCTGACGGGCCACCTCGAGCATGTGAAGGTGAATGTGCGGGTCCTTGTGGCCGGTGAAGCCGATGAAGCGCAGCTTCCCGGCCTGGCGCGCGGCGACGAGCGCCGCGTTCGCGCCCTCCGGATCAAATACGCGGTGCGGGTCTTCGTAGCGGATCACCTCGTGGTGCTGGACGAGATCGATCCGGTCGGTCTGCAGTCGCCGAAGCGACTCGTCGAGCTGGCGTGCCGCTTCTTTCTTCGAACGTCCGTCGATCTTCGTCATGAGGAACGCCTTTTCACGATATCCATCGCGAAGCGCCTTGCCCATGCGCTCCTCACTCGCGCCGTCGTTGTAGTCCCACGAGTTGTCCATGAAGGTGATGCCGCGATCGATCGCGCCGCGCACGATGCGCACGCTCAGCGACTCGTTGACGTTGCTGAGGCCAAGGTGCCAGCCACCGAGTCCAATGGCGGAGACGCGCTCGCCAGTGTGACCAAGCGTTCGATAGAGCATTCCAGGGTCCGGTGAGTGTGAACGAGTGAACGACAGGAAACAACTCGCGGTGCAACTAGTGAGCTAGGAAGCCTCACGAGTCCGCGAACGCTGTGACAGGGATTGGACCAGTGGCCAATGCCTCAAGGCCGCTCCAGAGTCTTACGTCGGTATGTCGGTTGCTTTTCTCGAAGCAACCAACAACTGAAGTCTGGAGATCAGTTATGAGCCGGAAGCTGCTGCCAGTGGTCTGCGGCGTGGTCGCGTTAGGTATTGCGATCGGCTGTGGTTCGGAATCCGTTCTCGCGCCGACGACCACCGGTCATGGCACGTCATCTGTTACCGCGCCATCGCGCGCTCGCATCGGAAGCGGAGACACGACGGATGTAGTCATCCCGCTCGCGCGAAAGTGGCCGCTCGATCATGACATCAGCGCGACGGCAACCATCGGCCCCGCAGGCGGTAGCATCACACTCGACGCAGCGGGCGCGACGATTGTTTTTCCAGCGGGTGCTCTGGATTCGCCGCGGCAAATCAAGATGACCGCAAAGGCCGGCGGCAACGTTGCCTACGAGTTCTGTCCGCATGGAATCAACTTCGCCGTTCCAGTAACGGTTCAGCAGAACCTGACGTTCACGCGAGCGAGCGCGAGTGACGTCGGAACGCTCCAGGCTGGCTACTACAAGCAAGGTCTCGACGCGATCTTCGTCGATCCGGGCAAGTCGCTCGCGCGGGTGTCCGAGATTCGCGGCGTCGATCTGGATAGGCCGAGCAATCCGCGCATCGCGACCTTCTATATTTCGCACTTCTCCGGGTATATCATCTCGACGGGCTTTGCGGGCGGCGGAAGCGACAGTTCCTCCGCTCAGCCCTGATTGGCGCCGCGGCATTGTAGCGGCGCGCGGGTCTCCAGACGTGGAGGATTCGTGCTCATCGCCGACCGGCTGCGAGATCCATTTGCCGAGGCGCGCGCCTTCGCCGAGCGAGGCCGCGCCTGCGAGCAGAGCGCGCCGGTCGCAGCCATCGGATGGTACGACCGCGCCCTCGCCTCGCTCAACGAGTGGAGTGAGATGCTCGTGGACGTATTGCGCTGGAAGGGATCGGCGCATCGCGAGTGCGGCGACACCGCGGAAGCGGACCGCCTGTACGAGCGCAGCGCCGAGATCGCAAAAGAGATCGGCTACATCGCGGGCGAAGGACACGCGGCGAACTGTCGCGCCGCAATCGCCCAACGGCGTGGCGATCTGATCGCCGCCGAACAGCTCTACCACGAGGCCAACGCCCTCGCGCGGCGCGCGGGTGATCTGCGACTGCGTTCCATGGTCCAGCGGAATCTCGGCGTCGTCGCGGCGACGCGCGGTGTGCCGGAGCAGGCGCTGGGTCACTACGAGGAGAGCCTCAAGGCAGCGCAGACGCTCGGCGACGACGATGGTGTTTCACGAGCGCTCAACAACATCGGCAGGCTCTACGCCGATCATGGGCGCAACAAGGACGCCGAGGAGCTGTTCGAGCGGGTCGTGGTCATGTCACGTTCACGAGGCGACAGTGCGCTCGAGTGCACCGCGTTGCTGAACCTCGGTGAGGTGCGGCTCCATACAGGGCGCTTCGAGCTCGCGGAGTCGATTGTCGCTCAGGCGATGAAAATGGCGGACGAGCGCGGCGACCGGCTGCGTCGAGCCGAGGCGCTTGGCATCCTGGCGGAGATCTGGAGTGAGCGCGGCGAGTCGGGGCGCTGCGCGGCCGCGCTCGAGGAGGCGCTGATTCTCACGAACGGCGGCGAGGACGCGCTGCTCGAGGCGGAGCTCTGGCGCCTGCAGGCGCGTCTCGGGCAATTCAGCGCCACACCGGCGGCGGCGCGGATCGCACTGTCGAAGGCGCGCGAGCTCCTTGCGGACGCTGGCGCCTGGCAGCAGGTGGCGAACGTGGACTCGGCCCTCGCCGATCTGTTGGAAGAGCGAGGGTGAGAGCCTAACGACTCACGCCAGACACGGCCGAAGCGGCGTTCGGCGAAGATTGGCGTACTGAGGGAAGCACGGCCGTTGGTTGAGCGCGGGCATGCGCTTGCATCGGATGCCGGAAGTCGTGCCGGTCACGATTGCGAAGCGATGGGTCATGAACCAAGTTATTGCTCGCGCGTTTCAGGACGCCACCGGTCCGCGGAAAGGGCTGCGCCCACCTGCACGAAGCACGATACGAAAGCGCTGACCTCTTTCGCGCCGACGTGCGGACACGGCTCAGACGAAGGAGGTTGTATGGCCTCGCCTCACCGGCCGCTCCCCGCGCACGCGGACATGGAGCAGCAGCGGAAGCTCGCCAAGGAGCTTCTCGCGGCGTTCAAGCGTGACGATCCGGAGGCACGGGGGCGGATTCGCGCCCAGCTGCCCGACAAGCCGCGCATCGTCCTCGCCGACGCACAGTACGTTCTCGCCCGGGAATACGGCTTGGCCAACTGGGCAGCGTTAGGCGCTCGGATCGATGCGTTAGGCGCGGCGCGACGCTCGGTTGGCGAGGAGTTCCAGCGGGCCGTTCGCGCCGGCGATGTCGACGCGTTGCGGCGGCTGCTTCCGCGGCGCGAGCAGTTGGGCGAGGTGGTCAACGCGCCATCGTTTGCGTTCGATTCTCCGGCGCTCGTGTCCGTGGCCGGCCGCGGAAGTGTCGAGCTCGTTGACGTGCTGTTGGAGCTGGGGGCCGATCCCAACAAACGGAGCGAGTGGTGGGCGGGCGGCTTCCACGCGTTGTACTCGGCGCGCGGTGCTGTCGCCGAGCGTCTGCTCGCGGCCGGCGCGATTCCAGACGCGTGCGCGGCGGCGCAGATGGATCGTGCCGACCTGCTCGAGGAGATGCTCGCGGCCGATCCGTCACGCGCGCACGAGCGCGGCGGCGACGGGCAGACGCCGCTGCATTTCGCTCGCTCACGACGCGTCGTCGACCTGCTGCTCGACGCCGGCGCCGACATTGACGCTACCGATCTCGATCACCGCTCGACCGCCGCCCAGTGGATGCTCGGCGACGCGGACGATCCACGGACGTCGCGACTCGACCTCGCGCGGTATCTCGTCGAGCGGGGGGCCACGGCCGACATCTTTCTCGCAACGGCACTCGGCCTAACGAGTCGCGTTCGTGAGCTGGTCGATGGTGATCCGTCGCTACTGACGCTGCGGACGAGTCAGGGCGACTATGGGGAGAAGCCTCCGAGCAGCTATCACATCTATCAATGGACGATTGGGCCGGGGCTCACGCCGTTGCACACGGCGGCACACTTTGGCCAGCGTGAGACTCTGGACGTGCTGCGTCGATACGCGACGCCCGAACAACGGTTGTTGCTCGCGTGTCACGAGGGCGACCGCACCACCGCCTACGAGATCATCGGAGCGCATCCGCGAATCGTCGAGACGCTAACGGCTGCCGATCGCCGAGCGCTGACCGATGAAGCGTGGCTGGCCAATGCCCCTGCCGTGAAGCTGATGATGGAGCTGGGCTTCGATCCGGCGGTCCGCAGTGTGACCGGGCCCACGGGCGGGACGGCGCTACACTGCGCGGCCTGGGAGGGCTCACCGGAGTGCGCAGCGGCGATTCTCGACGCGGAGCGCGGCCGCGCGCTGGTGACGGTCCGCGATCCGACTTACGGAGGGACGCCGTTAGGCTGGTGCTGCCACGGATCGCGTAATTGCGGGCGTCCAGGCGCGGACCACGCCGCGGTGGCGCGCCTGCTCGTCGCCGCGGGCAGTCCGATCGATTGGGATCCGGACGAGCTGGATGTACCGGAGGGTGTCAGAGAAGCCATCCGTCAGGGCACGCGCTGACGACCGCGGAGTTCTTGACAAAGCTAGCTAGGCATAGCTATTTGGGTGTCATGCCACGGCACAAGAACGACATACTCCAGGGCACGCTCGTGCTCCTCGTGCTCAAGACGCTCGCCGCGCAGGGGCGGATGCACGGCTATGCGATCACGTCGCACATCCAACGCGCGTCGGCCGACCTGCTGCGCGTCGAGGAAGGATCGCTGTATCCGGCGCTTCACCGCATGGCGCAGGACGGCTGGCTCAAAGCCGAGTGGGGCACGACGGAGAAGAATCGCGAGGCCAAGTTCTACGCGATCACGCCCGCCGGACGGAAGCAGCTCGAGCTCGAAGAGGAGAGCTGGACTCGGCTCCGCACCGGCGTGACGCGCGTACTGCGTTACGCCTGACGCGTCGCACACATCGATTTGGGAGGTCCCATGTCCTGGCTCGGCCGGCTGAAGAACCACCTGCGACAGAGCGCGCTTTCCAAGGAGATAGCGCGCGAGATGCGGTTTCATCTTGCCGAGCGCGAAGACGACCTCGTCGCACGCGGGATGATGCCAGACGCGGCACGGCGCGAAGCGCGCCGCCGCTTCGGCAGTCTCGCGTATCAGGGTGAACTGACGCGCGAACGCAATCTCTTCGCGTGGCTGGACAGCGTCGTCACCGACGTGCGATACGCGCTGCGCGCGTTAGGCGCAGCGCCGGCATTTACCACCGTTGCCGTTCTGTCGCTGGCGCTCGGCATAGGCGCGAACACCGCGATCTTCAGCGTCATCGACGCGCTCGTGCTCAAGTCGTTGCCGGTGAGTCATCCAGAGGAGCTCGTGTCGGTTCTGCACGACACAGACAACCCCATCTTCACGAATCCGCTGTGGGAGGCGATCCGCGACCGGGAGGACATGTTCAGCGGCATCTTCGCATATGGGACGACATCCTTCAATCTGACCTCGGGCGGCGAGGCGCAACGCGTCGAAGGGAACACGGTGAGCGGCGACTACTTTGCGACGTTAGGCGTGCGTCCCGTCGCCGGACGGCTTGTCGACAAGAAGGACGATTATCGCGGATGTCCGGGGCTCGTGGTGTTGAGCGAAGGATTCTGGGACACTCGGTACTCGGGAGATCCGGGCGCGATCGGTAAGACGCTCTCGCTCGACGGGCATCCGTTTCAGATCATCGGAGTCGCCGACGGTCGTTTCTCCGGTTTGAGCGTCGGTGAGCGGCCGCAGCTCTTCGTCCCTATCTGTAGCGAGAAGATCATCATGGGGGCGAACAGTCAGCTGGATGAACGAAGCAGCTGGTATCTGCAGATCACGGGTCGGCCCCGGCCCGGGCTCACGGCCACGCAGGTGAATGCGCGGCTCGCGACGCTCGCGCCAGGGATTGTCGCCGCGACGATCCCGCCGAACTGGCCAGCGGACGCCCTCGCGCACTATCGAAAAACCACATTCACCATCGGCGACGGGTCGAAGGGCTTCTCGTTCACTCGCATGATGTACGAGAAGGCACTCTACATCCTGATGGCGATCGTGGGCCTCGTACTGCTGATCGCCTGCGCGAATGTCGCCAATCTGTTGCTCGCGCGCGCCGCGGTGCGCCAGCGCGAGATGGCGGTCCGGCTCGCGCTCGGCGCGGCGCGTGGCCGATTGGTGAGGCAGCTCATCACCGAGAGTCTGCTGCTGTCGAGTTTCGGAGCCATGCTCGGCATCGCGTTCGCGATCTGGGGCAGCCGCGGACTCGTCAGGCTGCTGTCGAGTGGGGAGCGCAGTATCGCGCTCGATCTTGGCATCGACTCACGCGTGCTGGTGTTCACGATCTTCGTCGCGACGTTGACAGGACTTCTGTTCGGGTTGGTGCCGGCATGGCGTGCGGGGCGTGTCGATCCGCAATCGGCGATGAAGGCGCATGGCCGCGGCGTCACCGAAGGGCACAGCCGGTTCCGGATGGGCAAGGCACTCGTCGCGATTCAGGTCGCGATGTCGCTGGTGCTCATCGTTGGCGCAGCGCTGCTCATCGGCAGTTGGCGCCGGCTGACAACGGAGGATCCGGGATTCCAGCGGCGGGGCATTCTGCTGGTGCATGCAGACTTCCAGAACATCAACATACCGCGCGACCAACGACTGATATTCAGTGAGCAGCTACTCAACGCCGTGCAATCGTTGCCCGGCGTGCAATCGGCGAGCGGGTCGCAGATCACGCCGGTTGGCAACAATACATGGAACGACGTCTTCCGGACGGAAGCATTCACCGCGAAGTCCGAAGACGATGCCACTTCCTGGGTAAACCCGGTGAGCGATGGCTATTTCCGGACGTTGGGTATTCCCGTTCTCGCCGGCCGCGACTTCGACCAGCGGGACAGCCCTGTCGCGCCGAGGGTCGCGATCGTGAACGAAGCGATGGCGAAGCACTTCTTCGGATCGCCGGCAGCGCTCGGGCGCCATTTCCAGCGGCAGGAGGGCAGCAGCTGGAGTGCACCGATCGAGGTCGTCGGCATCGTAGGCACGACGAAGTACCATTCGATGCGTGATTCGGCGCAACCGATCGTGTACTTCCCCCGGTCACAGCTATCGCCGGAAGCGCAGCAAATGTCGATCGAAATCCGGACGAGCGGGATGCCGACTGGTCTGGTGCCGACCGTTACGAAAGCGATCACGAAGGTGAATCCGCGGATTACGCTCGACATCACCACACTCGAGCAGCAGGTGAGCGAATCACTTGCGCTCGCGCGAGCCATCGCGACGCTGTCCGGATTCTTCGGCGCCCTCGCGATGGTGCTGGCGACGATCGGCCTGTACGGGATCATGACGTACACCGTCGCGCGACGCCGCAACGAGATCGGCGTGCGCATCGCGTTAGGTGCCGAGCAGGCGCGCGTGGTGCGCATGGTGCTTGGCGAGGTGCTGGCGATCGTGATCGTTGGCGTCGTGCTGGGCGTGGCATTGTCGGTGGGGACGACGCGACTGGCGACGGCGTTCCTCTACGGCGTGCGGCCGACAGACCCGGCGACTCTGACGGCGGCGGTCGTGGTTCTGACCGCGGTCGGCGTTGCGGCGGCCGCGCTGCCCGCCTGGCGCGCGTCGCGGCTCGATCCGGTGGCGGCATTGCGCGAAGAGTGAGGTTGGTGAACGGTGGTCGGTGAACGGTGAACGGTGGCTGTAAGCTTCGAGGGTACGGGATTAAGCATCGCCCATCGCCCATCGCCCATCGCCCATCGCCCATCGCCCACCATGTCGACCTACACTCTGCGCGATCTCCGACCCGGAGACATCGGCTGGATCGTGCACCGCCACGGCGCTCTGTACCACCAGGAGTACGGGTGGGACGAGCGCTTCGAAGGGCTCGTGGCGGAGATCGTCGCCGATTTCGTCGCGCACCGTGATCCTGCGCGCGAGCGGTGCTGGATCGCCGAGGTGAATGGCGAAATTGTCGGCTCGATCTTCTGCGTGAAGAAATCGAAGACGGTGGCGAAGCTTCGATTGCTCTACGTCGAGCCGACGGCGCGCACGCTTGGGATCGGCTCTCGGTTGGTCGAGGAGTGCATTCGATTCGCTCGTGAGGCGGGCTATCGGCGAATCACGCTCTGGACGCAGAGCAATCTCGTCTCGGCGCGACACCTGTACGAGCGTGCGGGGTTTCGGCTGGTTGCTGAGGAGCCGCACCAGAGCTTTGGCGCGGATCTCGTCGCGCAGACATGGGAGATGAAGTTGTGATCAGCGATTCAATTCACTCAGACCGTCGACGACTCCTCTTCACGGAGACATCAACTGCCTGAAACGCGGAAACGGCCGGACGCGGCGCGGACACTTGGCTGGTTGCTCCGCATCCGGGTGCGCTCTTCACACCCCGAGCCTGAATCTTCGACAAACGGCCGGCCGTTTCCGCGTTCCATGCAATCGATGCCACCCTGCAGACAAGCCATCGACGGTGGAGGTGCCAGGTTGCCGTCCGGGGAGGAGCCTTATGGCGTAACTGCGGCCGCCTTCGGGAAGAGAATCCCCAGTGCCACATCCGATGTGTACATGCAGCGCGCGTTGTGCCCGCAGAGGGGCACGATCGTCACTGTGTGCTGGGCCCCGAGTTTCTCGTTCACTAAACGCACGAACGCTTCGCCGCGGGCGAGGCGGGTGGGGCCTTGCGCCATGGCGGCGCAGGAGCCGTCGAAGCCGGCGAGGGGCAGGATGTCCAGCTGGCCGAGCAGGTAGATCGTCGGCCGCGACGCGAGCTGCCGGCGCAGTTGGTCGTCGCTCTCCTTGGCCGTGTAGCCGCTGCGGTCGTGCATGCCGTACGGCCACCGGTCATACGTCGTACAGTTCCGGGCGTCGGAGAAGCGGCGGAACAGCTCTTCGTTAGGCGCGACCTCGGGAATGTAGCCCGGAGGATGCGCTGTCACCATAAACGCGGCATCGGTCGGGCGAAGGCTGTCCGGATATGCGTAGCTCGAGGGATTCGAGACGACGTACGTCACCGGAACACCGAGCTTGTCGTGGACGAGATTTCCCATCTCGTAGCGGTTGACGACCTGGCCGCCCGCGGAGTGCCCGACGACCACGATCGACTTCAGATTGGGGAAGACGTCTTTGCGTGCCACCTTCCGGAGGATCTCGTCCAGAAAGTCGAAGGACGTGACCGCCGGCGTGCTCTCCGCCGGGCCGCCCGAGCGCCAGTTGTTGCAGTTCCAGCTTATCTCGTTCTGCGCGAGCACATCGCGACAGCCGGCGCCGTCGTTCGACGCGAGACGCGGCGCGATGATGAGCGTATTCTCGAGCGCGTCAGCGAGGAAACCAGCGGCGACGGTCGAGCGAAAGTAGTTGTCGGCGTCGCGGCTGGCACCGTGGACGCTGACGACGATGCGCGTGATGGCGTCGTTCCGCTTGTCGAGCGAGAATGTTCGGTAGACGAGCGAGCGCGCCGGCCCGCCCCCGAGGACGACCCATTCGGTACAGACGGGCGCGGCGGTGAGACAGGGTGCAACCGGGGCGGCAGCCGCGCGAAGCGCTGTGAAGAGCGAGACGCCAACGGCGGCTGCGGCAGTCAAGCGGGACAGCATCGTGGGATCTCCACTCCTGAATCAATGAGAGGTGAGTCTGTGCTCAACGGCGCCGGCCAGGCATGCCGGAGCTCGGCACCGGTTGGATCGATTCCTGGATGAGCAATGGCTCGACTTCATCGCCGCGAATGACTGCCTGCACCGGCACCTCGCCGTCGGCACGATCGTCGACGATGCCGACGAGCGCCGCCGCCACGAGCATGGCCGCGCCGCCAATCAACACGAAGTAGAGCGCAGTGTTGGGATTGCCCGCGCCGAAGACCAGGCGCGCGATCGGTCCGAAGGTCAGCGCCGCAATGATCTCTGGAATGACGATGAAGAAGTTGAAGATCCCCATGTAGACGCCCATCCGGTTGGCCGGGAGCGCTGTCGAGAGGATCGCGTACGGCATGGACAGAATCGATGCCCAGGCAACGCCTACTCCCACCATCGTCAATGGAAGGAGGTACTGATTGTGAATCACATAAGTCGAGAGCAGGCCGATGCCACCGCAGGCGAGCGCCGCCGCATGCACGGTCTTCCTGCTCGTCGCCTCAGCGAGCTTCGGCAGCGCGAGCGCCACGACGAAGCAGACGACGGAGTAATACGCGAACGTCAGGCCGCCCCACTCGATGCCCCGCGTGTAGAGCGCTGATTGCGGATCGGTCGCACCGAAGACGTGCCTCGCGACGGCGGGCACGAAGAAAAGCCACATGCAGAAGAGGCCGAGCCAGGTGACCAACTGGACGACCGCGAGTTGCCGCATCGTCGCCGGCATCTCGCGGATGGAGCGAGCGATGTCCGCAAAGAGAGGCCGGAGTCCGAGCTCACCGCGGCGGGCGCGCTCGAACGCCGCCATGTCTTCAGGCGGGAACTCCGTCGTGGTGAACACCGTCCAGAGCACCGCGAGCAGATAGACCGCGGCGCCGACCTGGAAGGAATACCGCACGGAGAGCGGAATGCCGCTGGCGGTGCTGCCCGTGACGCCGAGTTTAGAGAATACGTATGGGAGAGCGTTGGCGAGGCTCGCGCCGATACCGATCATGAGCGACTGCATCGCGAAGCCCTGCGTTCGCTGCGAGATCGGCAGCTTGTCGGCGACGAACGCGCGGAAGGGCTCCATCGAAATGTTGTTCGACGCGTCGAGGATCCAGAGGAGCGTCGCGGCCATCCAGATCGCGCTGGACATCGGCATCACGAAGAGCGCGATGGAGGCGAGAATGGCGCCGGTGAGGAAGTACGGGCGCCGCCTGCCTAACGGGCCCCAGGTGCGGTCGCTGAGGGCGCCGATCAGGGGCTGGACGAGCAGGCCGGTCATCGGCGCCGCGAGCCACAGGAGGGGGACCTGGTCGGAGCGCGCGCCGAGTCGCTCGTACACCGCCGACATATTGGCCAGCTGCAATCCCCAGCCGAACTGGATGCCGAGGAAGCCGAAGCTCATGTTGAACATCTCGACGGGGGCGAGCCGCGGCCGGTTTGTGGCAGTCATGTGAGCAGCCAGAGCAGGGTGAGGTCGGCGAGTGGCGGCCGAGGTGAGGTGGCCAAGATGTGCTCTGGTGTCATCGGTGAGAAGGGCCAACATTTAACGGTGCCATGCGACCCATCATTGCCACGATTGCCCTCCTGACCTCAGCGGCGAGGGTCGGCGCCCAGCACGCCCCGAGCTGGGTTCGCGGCGCGACCTGCTACGAGGTCTTCGTCCGCTCGTTCTACGACAGCGACGGTGACGGCGTTGGCGATCTCAAGGGGCTCACGGCGAAGCTCGACTACATCAACGATGGGAACCCGAAGAGCGATCGGAGCCTCGGCGCGCGCTGCGTGTGGCTCATGCCGATCGTCTCGTCGCCGAGCTATCACGGCTACGACGCGACGGACTACTACCGCGTCGCGAAGGCTTACGGGACAAACGAGGACTTCAAACGATTCGTCGTCGCGGCGCATCAACGCGGCATTCACGTGCTGGTGGACATGGTGCTCAATCACACGTCGAGCGAACACCCCTGGTTCCAGGCAGCGTTGCATGACACCACGTCTCCGTATCGGAACTGGTACCGCTGGTCGCCGACCAAACCGGATCAGAAAGGTCCGTGGGGGCAGAACGTGTGGTACAAGTCGCCAGTGCGCGACGAGTACTACTACGCCGTCTTCTGGAGCGGCATGCCGGATCTGAACTACGAGACGCCGGCGGTCCGCGCGGAGGCGAAGAAGATCGCGAGGTTCTGGCTGACGGAGATGAAGGTGGATGGCTTTCGTCTCGATGCAGTGCCCTTCCTGATGGAAGACGGGGGGAAGCTCGCCGGCAGTCCGGGGACGCATCGGCTGCTGCACGAGTACGCAGCGTATGTGCGACGCGTGCAGCCAAATGCATACACCGTGGGCGAGGTGTACGACAGCATCGGGACGGTGCTGACGTATTACCCCGACCAGCTCGACTCGTACTTCGGCTTCGAGGTCGCCGACAGCATCATCTCGGCCGTGCGGAGCGGATCGGCGCGCGGGCTGCTGCCGCCGGTGCTGCGGATGCAGGCGTCGGTGCCTAACGATCGATGGTCGCCCTTCCTGCGCAACCACGATCAGCCCCGCACGCGCACGGAGCTCGGTGGCGACATGCGAAAGGCGAGGCTGGCGTCGTTCCTGCTGCTGACGATGCCAGGTGTCCCGTTCGTGTATTACGGCGAGGAGATCGGAATGATCGGCAGCAAGCCTGACGAGCGCATTCGCACGCCAATGCAGTGGCGCGCGGGACACGCTGACGGGTTCACGACGGGCACTCCGTGGGAATCGCTGCAACCTGATTCGCTGACGACGGCCGTCGAGGCGGAGGATCGGAATTCGACGTCGCTGCTGGCGATGAATCGGCGCATGATTCACCTCCGCTCGCGAGTGCCCGCGCTGGGCAGTGGCACGCTGATCCCACTGGAGGCGAGCGTCGACGGCGTGGCCGCCTACTTACGGGAATCGGGCGAGCAGCAGGTACTCGTGGTGGCGAACCTAACGAACACCACCTTGACCGACGTAGCCCTCTGGTCGCGGCGGGGAGCTGTCGCGCCGGGACGCTGGGTGTTACGAAGTCTCCTCGGCGGCGCCGACGGGGCCCCCGTCCACGCCGACGCCAAGGGGCAACTGCAGAACTTCAGAGCGATATCTTCGTTCGCGCCGCTCGAGGGCTACGTCTTCGAGCTTCGGCGCGCGGGAAGATAGAGGTCGCGGGTACGCATTGGTTATTGCATCTCTGGTCTGGAAGCGGCAACCATGACGCGATAGCCGTGCGCGGGGATGTCCAGCGTCCCTGACGAGCCGAGCGTTACCTGGGATTTGTCGAACCAATCGGTATAGCCGCCGGGATGTGACAGGCCGCGGTAGGAAACGTGCGACGCGTGGTCACCGAAGTTGACGGCGACGACCACGCTGTTGGCGCCGCGGGTGCGAACGAAGGAATAAACGCGCGCCCCGCCATCGGTCTGAAGTGCCGCCTCATCGCCGCCGAACGCGCCATTCCAGATCGCTCGATTAGCATGCTTCAAATCGGTCATCGAGCGATAGAAGCTCGCGAGCGACGGACCCTTCCAGTCCACCGTGTCCTTCTCGAAGAACCGAAGGCGCTTGTGTACGCTCGCTTCCTGCCCGGTATAGATGAGCGGCATCGCCTCCAGCATCGTCGCCGCGAGAACGAACGCCGGTTTGTGGTTCTCACCCATGCGCTCGAACTCACTTCCGTTCCAGCTGTTCTCGTCGTGGTTGCTGGTGAAATACATGCGATACGCCCCCGCGGGGTAATCGCGCCGCGCGCGCGCAAGGTATGCATCGAGCTCCGATGTCGGCTTCTTGCCCTGCGCGAGCTCGTTGAGCAGATGATGAAATTCCCAGCCGTAGGTTGCGTCGAACGCGGCGTGGAACTTGGGACCTTCGCCTTCCGCCAGGAAGAACAGATCGCCGCGTGAGGTGGCGAGGGCGCGACGCGCCTCCATCCAGAAGTCCATCGGCACGCCACCCGCGACGTCGCAGCGAAAGCCGTCCACGTGGGTGCTGTCTACCCACCACCGCATTGCGGCAATCATCGCTTTGCGCATGGCGGCGTTGTCATAATTCAAC
>DASXPH010000138.1:0-72129 GCA_036493735.1 Gemmatimonadaceae bacterium | reverse complement strand
CCGTCGGTACGCGCGGCAGTTGCGGCGATACGCAATGGAGTTGCGTCGGTACGCGGTGCGGTTCCGTCGGTACGCGCGGCAGTTGCGGCGATACGCGATGGAGTTGCGTCGATGCGCGTTGCAGTTGCGGCGATACGCGTTGCAGTTGCGTCGGTACGCGTTGCGGTTCCGTCGGTACGCACTGCGGTTGTTGCGGCACGCGATGGAGGTGCTGCAGTGCGTGTTGCAGTCCCGTGGAGCTTTTGCAAGAGCCGGAAGGTGACTCAGCGGCAGGAGGGCACAAAAAGAAACGAAGGCCGACGGGCTTTGCCGTCGGCCTTCCTTGTTCCACCCTCTACCCTCTACCCGCAATCCTCCACCTGATTTACGGATGCGGCGTCCTGTTCGCTGCCGTGCTCACCTGTAGCATGATCGCGTGCAGCGCGAGAAACTCCGCTGGCGGGTTCACCAGGTACGCCGCACTGGCGTTGTTCACGAATCCGTTGAACGCGCTGAGTGCGTTCTGCAGCTGGCCAGCCGTGGGCCGAGAGAGTAGGCTCGGCAGGCTGCCCAGTAGCTGGTTGACGACGGCACTGGACGCACCGCTGTTCGTCGTGAGCGCCCGCGTCATCTGATCACGCACTTGCGGCGTCGCGGTCGTCATCATCCCGATGGCGACGGCGGCGATGTCCGCCGGAATCGCGACACCGGTGATCGGCGAAATGATGTTCGCGCGCTCGCGAAGCACGCGCTCCATCTCGGTACCGACGGCGCTCGCGACCGCGAGATCGACGGGCACCGCGACCGTACCCGGCGTGAAGAGTGAGACGACGACGAAGGGGATCGTCGTGTTGTTGTTCGCCTGCGCCGTCGCGCGCGACGAGACGGCGACCGTCAACGTCGCCGCGCTCAGAGCGGCAATAAGGAGCTTGTGCATCGTCTACCTCGTAGGCGGCAAGAAGATGTTTCGGACTTGAGTAAACTTGAACCCCAGGGCGACGCCGAGCAGGAACGCGGACCTGTGGCCGTTGCGGCCAAGGACGTCCGCCCACACGGGGGTGATCACGAGCGGCACCCAGCGCAGCGGCAGCACGGAGACGCCAAGGTTGAGATCCTGGCCGCCCCAGTCTCCGATGAGCGTCACCTTCTCGTGCACCCGGAGGCCCGCGCTGCCGAACACGCCGATGCTGCCGAGCTGTGACGTGCTCGTGAGGCTGTCGAAGTTCGGGCTGAAGCGTCCATCGCCGATGCCCAGATTCGTCGTCAGGCTGCCGAAGGGATCGCCCTCGCGCTCGCGCAGTCGCCACACCTTCGATGCAACGCCGTAGTACGTTTTCGGCGCGTCGAGCGAGCCCCACCCGGCGAGATTTTCGCCGCCGATGGCGAACGCCCAGTTCCCCGGCATCACGCGATGCAGCTTGAGGCCGAGCGCGCCGTTCTGGCCAAAGCCCTCACGCACCGTCGAGAATGAGAAAACACTGACCTCGACGCCGACATAATCGCGTGCGTTCCACAAACCGAAGCCCGCGACGGCCGATCCGTCACTCGACTCGCCCGTCCGCGTTCGGCTGGCGAAACCGGCGCCCAGGAAGCCGTCACCGAAGTTCGCGCCGTATGCCGATTGCGATGACGTATTGTGCCCCGGCGCAAAGCGCGACGCGGTTGCCGCGACTTCCGTTGCCGGTACCAGCGGGAGCTGAAAGCGTCGTCGCAGACTATCGAGAATCTGCCCGGGGTTCTGTGCCCAGACTGGGTGAACCATCGCGCTCAGCGCCAGCATTCCCAGGCTCACCGCGCCCACGCGCAGAAGCCGATCGCGTCCCATGAACCGCCTCCTCAGATAGTAAGTCCCCACCGCTCGCCGACGCTCACGCGCTGCAACCAGACAAAGACGCAGTGCGTTACGTGTGCACATGAATTGTGAAGAGCCACGCAATCTCCTTTCCCAGAATTCGCGAGGCTCGCCAAGCCGGGCGCCAAACAGCGAAAAGTGCGCCGTCAGAGTGACAGACACGCGACTGTCGAGCCAGGACCTCCTCCGGTCTCAATTCGGCCTTTGTTCGGACTATATTTCCCACGCCCATTCGGTCGGATGATTTCGAATCGCCTGGCCCGCGTATCGTAGAGCCAAATTGGACGACAATACCTGATGTCACGCGCCGAGATCACCACGCCGGAGGCGCTCGCCGACGAATCCGTCGTCGAGCTATCCCTCCGCCCCCAGCGCCTGGCCGAGTTCATCGGCCAGGAAAAAGTGAAACAGAGTCTCCGCATATGGATCGACGCCGCGCTAGCGCGCCGCGAGCCGCTCGATCATGCGGTCTTCTACGGCCCCCCCGGACTCGGCAAAACCACGCTCGCCGAGCTGATTGCACGAGAGCTGGGAGTCAACATTCGCACCACTTCGGGGCCTGCGCTCGAAAAACCCGGTGATCTTGTTGGAACCCTCACGAACATGCGGGAGGGCGACATCCTCTTCATCGACGAGATTCACCGCCTCCGGCCGATCATCGAGGAGTTCCTGTACCCGGCGATGGAGGACTACAAAATCGACATCCGCCTCTCAGAGGGTCCCAAGGCGCAGACGATCACGATGGCGATCGAGCGCTTCACCCTCATAGGAGCGACGACCCGGTTCGGTATGCTGACCCCCCCGATGCGGGCTCGGTTCGGGATCGTCGAGCGGTTGAACTACTATCCCGTCGAGGAGCTAGAGCAGATCGTCACCCGGTCTGCGATGGTGCTCAACGTCGACATCGCCGAAGGGGGCGCACACGAGATTGCTCGCCGCGCGCGGGGCACCCCTCGCGTCGCAAACCGGTTGCTCAGACGCGTTCGCGACTACGCGCAGGTGAAGGCAAACGGCGTGATCACTAAGGACGTCGCATCGCAACTTCTCAGAATGATCGACGTCGACGAGTTCGGTCTCGACGACATGGACGCTCGCATTCTCAAGACGATCATCGAGAAATTCGAGGGTGGTCCGGTGGGGCTGAACAACATCGGTGCGGCCATCGGAGAGGACTCCACGACCATCGAGGAAGTGTACGAGCCATTCCTCGTTCAGCACGGCTTCCTTCAGCGGACGCCACGGGGCCGGGTGGCGACGCCGCTCGCCTACCGACACTTCGGCTACACACCACCGAGCCAATCGGGACAGCAAAACCTGTTTTAGGGCCTTGCACACTTCTGATTTCGACTTCCAACTCCCGCCCGAGTTGATTGCCCAGCAGCCACTCGAGCGAAGGGACGAGAGTCGGCTGATGGTGGTGAATCGAGCGAGCGGGACGATCGAGCACCGTCGCTTTCGCGATCTCGCGGAAGTGATTCCGCCGGGAGACGTGCTCGTCGTCAATCGGACCCGTGTGCTCCGTGCGCGGCTGCTCGGTATTCGTCGCAACTCGGGGGCGCCGGCGGAGATACTCTTGCTCAAGCCTTTGAATGACAACCGCTACGAGGCGATGGTCTCCCCGGGCGGAAAGATGAAGCCGGGCCGAGTAGTCGACATCGCGCCCGGCTTCTCGGCGGAGATACTTGAGGTTACGGCGAGACGCACCCGCATCGTGCGACTGATGGGCGACAGTTCGCTCGATGAGTTGATCGAGCGCCATGGCCACGTGCCGCTCCCTCCTTACATCGATCGACCGGACGCGCCCGCGGACGCTGAACGGTACCAGACGGTATACGCGCGCGAGGCCGGATCGGTCGCCGCGCCGACCGCTGGGCTGCACTTCACACCGGAGCTGCTCGCGACTCTCGCACGTCGAGGCGTTAGGCTCGCTGAGATCGTGCTGCACGTCGGTGCCGGAACGTTCAAGCCCGTGGAAGTGGAAGATCCGGCGGAGCACGTGATGCACGAGGAGCGCTACGTCATCTCGGATGAGGCCGCGGCGACCATCGGGGATGCGAGGCGGGCGGGCGGATCGGTTTGGGCAGTCGGGACCACGAGCGTGCGAACGCTCGAAAGCGCGGCCGGGGAGACGGGACGCGTCGTCGCGGGTGCGGGCGAGACGGCTATTTTCATCCGACCACCATATCACTTCCGGACCGTCGACCATCTGATCACGAATTTTCATTTGCCGCGCTCGACGCTGATCATGCTCGTTGCCGCGTTCGCCGGATTCGACCTAACGATGCGAGCTTATCGCGAGGCGATCGTCGAGCGATATCGCTTTTACTCGTATGGCGATGCGATGGCAGTGGTGTGAGCTAGGGGCCAGGGACTAGGGTGACCGCGTTCGATTTCACTTTCCATATCGAGGCCAGCGAGGAGCGATCGCGAGCTGGATCGTTCCAGACGCCGCACGGTGTCGTCGAGACGCCGGCGTTCATGGCCGTCGGCACACTCGGGACCGTGAAGGCGCTCGATCCCGCGGAGCTGGAAGCGATGGGAGCGCAGATGATTCTGGCCAACGCCTATCATCTGCATCTGCGGCCTGGCGATGCGCTGATCCGCGAGCTTGGTGGACTGCACAGCTTCATGGGCTGGTCCGGTCCCATTCTCACCGACTCCGGCGGGTTTCAAGTCTTCTCATTGGCATCGCTCCGGACCGTCGACGAGGACGGGGTGGACTTCCGTAGTCACATCGACGGATCGAGCCGGCGCTTCACGGCCGAATCGGTGATGCAGATCGAGCGCAATCTCGGCGCCGATGTCATCATGCAGTTCGATCACGTGATTCCAGGGCAGAGCGATTATGACACCGCGCGCGACGCGAGCGAACGGAGCATCCGCTGGCTGCAGCGCTGCGCGCGGGCGCTCGCGCGGCTCGCGAGCGAAGATCCGCTCGACCGCACGCAATCGCTCTTTCCGATCGTGCAGGGTGGCATCCATGAGGAGCTGCGGCGCGGCGCAGTGCGTGCGATCGTCGACAGCGGCGATTGGAATGGCTTCGGCATCGGCGGGCTCTCGGTGGGCGAGGCAAAGCCCGACATGTATCGCATTCTCGAGGTCGTCGATGACATGCTGCCGACGACCCGGCCGCGGTACCTGATGGGCGTCGGATTCCCAGAAGATCTCGTCGAGGGCGTGAAGCGCGGCGTGGATCTGTTCGATTGCGTCGCGCCCACACGCATGGGACGCAATGGTGCTGCCTTCACCGCCGACGGCCGCATCAACATCAAGCGCGCCGAGTACCGCACGGACACGAGACCGCTGGACGAGGAATGTGATTGCGCGGCCTGCCGGCGCTTCACGCGCGCCTACATCCGCCATCTTTACGTCGCGGACGAGATCCTCGGCCATCGCCTGCTCTCACTGCACAATGTACATTTCCTCGTTCGACTGATGCGTGTCGCGCGCGATCGGATTCGCGGCGGCACCTTCGTGGGATGGAGCCGCGACTGGCTCGCCCGTTATCACTCTCGACCAACGATTTCCGCATGACCTCGACAGGCGCCGTGTACCTGCTCCAAGCCGCCGGTGGTGCCGGGGCCTCGCCATTGTTCCAGTTAGGCATTCAGTTCGCGCTGATCCTCGCGATCTTCTACTTCCTGATGATCCGCCCGCAGCAGAAGCAGCGCCGGCAGCACGAGGAGAATCTGCGGAATCTCAAGAAGGGAGATAACATCGTCACGACGGGTGGCATCATCGGCACGGTGATTCACATTCGTGATACGATGAAGGGCACCGAGCCGCAGAAATCCATGGAAGACGAAGTGACGATCAAGTCGGGCGAGTCGCGATTGGTGGTCGAGCGGGGCCGGATCGCGCGCGTCATCACGGCGGCGCGCGCGGAAGCCGCGTCGTCGACGACCGCCTCGTGAGGCACCTCGAACGCTTGCCGAACAGATTCTCGTGAGCTTGCTGGATATTCGCGTTCTGGGTGATCCGGTTCTCCGTCAGGAGACGACGATCGTGGACGAGGTCACGCCGGAGCTGCGCCGCCTCGTGGACGACATGTTCGAGACGATGTACGCCGCGAAGGGGATCGGACTCGCGGCGCCACAGGTCGGCCGACTCGAGCGGCTTTCGGTGATCGACGTGGACGATGAGCGCTTCGTGCTCTTCAATCCGGAGATCATCGACAGCGATGCCAAGCGAATCAAGGGTGAGGAAGGCTGTCTCTCGATTCCCGAGATCTACGGCGATGTCGAGCGTTCGTCGCGCGTCGTGGTGCGCGCGATGGACATCGACGGCAAACGGTTCGAGGTCGAGGGGCGCGAGCTGCTCTCGCGCTGCCTGCAACACGAGATCGATCATTTGCATGGTCGGCTCTTCATCGACTATCTGAGCGCGCTCAAACGGCGCGCGGCGACGAACAAGTGGGCGAAGGAAAAGGACAAGTATCCCGGCAACATCCGTCGCCTAACGCCTAGCGAGGTTGCCGCGCACCATCACCGCGACGAGGAGCTCTGAGCCATGCGCGTGCTCTTCTGGGGCACGCCGGAGTTTGCGACCCCTGCCCTTCGTGCGCTCATTGGCGAAGGGTTCGACGTCTGCGGCGTCGTCACTCAGCCCGATCGTCCGGTTGGTCGATCGCGCTCGACGGTACAGCCGTCGCCGGTGAAGCAGATCGCCGTGGACGAGGGAATACCGGTGCTGCAGCCCGAGCGACCGCGGGGTGAAGAGTTTCTGGCCGAGCTCGCGCGGATGCAGCCCGATCTCTCGGTGGTCGTCGCGTACGGGCACATCCTGCAGAAATCGGTCATCGACTTGCCACGTCGCGGGACGGTGAACATTCACGCATCGCTCCTGCCGGCGTTGCGAGGCGCCGCACCGATCCAGGCCGCCATTCGTGCCGGCGTGCACGAGACGGGTGTGACGATCATGCGCATGGTGCCGCCCCTCGACGCAGGGCCGATCATGCTGCAGGCGCGGACTCCGGTGCTCGATGACGAGACGTACGGCGAGCTGTCGCTTCGTCTCTCCGAGCTCGGCGCGCTGACACTCATCGAGGCGCTCTCCCTCATCGAGCTCGGTGACGCGCGTGAGGAGCCACAGGACGAGCGATTCGCGACATACGCCTCGAAGATCGACCGCGCCTCGACGCGGATAGACTGGGGCGCGCCGGCGAACAACGTGTCGCGAGTCATTCGCTCGCTCGACCCGAAGCCTGGCGCATTGACGATGCTGCGGGGCGCCGACGTGAAGCTTTTCGGGGCGCGCCTGGCGCCACATGGTGCCTCGGTGCCGGCCGGTCAGATTCAGTCGATCGAGGATGACGGTATGGTGGTGGCGTGCGGCGAGGGTGCGGTGCGGATCGCCGTCGTACAGCCGGCGGGCAAGCGGCGGCTTTCACCTAACGACTGGGCACGGGGCCGCGGCGCCGCGGCTGGCGATCGCTTCGACAGCAGTCCCACAACCGTCTCCTGATTGATCGTGGACGTCTCGGCGCCCGCGGTCGCGGTTCCCGTTCTCCACGCAGTCACCAACGACGAGATCGTCGGTCGGTCCGAGTTCATGGCCCGCGCGCGAAGCGTGATGCGCGCGATGGGAAGTCGTGGCGCGCTGCAGCTCCGTGCGCCGCGGATGGCGCGCGATCGGTCGGCCCAGTTCCTCGAGCTGGCGCTCACCCTCGTCGAGGAGCAGGAACGCGGTGGCGCCTGGCTCGTGATCAACGATCGCGTGGACGTCGCACTCATTGCCTGCGCGCGGGGCGTACAGCTCACGAGCGCTTCGATCGATGTCCCCGACGCGCAGGTGGTGCTCTCGAAGGTGAGCGCACGCTGCGGGGAGATTGCGAGCTGCGCAATCGGCGCCAGCGTTCACTCGCTCGAGGAGGCAATCAGCGCGCGAATCGCGGGAGCGGCATGGGGCGTCGCGAGTGATGTGCTCAGCGTCCACGACCAGTCGGACCGGCCAGCCGCAGAGAGCGGACCCGTACTTCTCGAGCGACTCGTAAGGTACAGCGGCATTCCAATCGTCGCGATTGGAGGTATCGTGCCGCAGCACGTCGCGCCGCTCCGTCGTGCCGGGGTCCACGGTATCGCCGCGATTCGTGGCATCTGGGATGTCGATCATTCCGAGCGTGCAGTCATCGACTATCTTTCCGCGTATGACTCGGAGGTGGGACGATAGCCGCTCGGCAATCGGCGGATCGGGAGGTGGCGGCGCGGACGCGCACGGGGATGCGCCAGCGCGGGTCGCGACGCCCGGCGGCGTAACCGACGCGCGGGCGGCCGCAGCCGCGATCTGCGCCGATCTCCGCGCGGGCGAGCTGCTCGATGCCGCCTTCGATCGGCGCGTCGGTGACGAGTTCCATCTCGATGCACGCGATCGCCGTTGGACGCGCGAGCTCGTGTACGGCATGCTTCGCCGCCGGTCGCGCCTCGACGCGTTTCTGAACGAGCGCGTGCGCAACGGCATCGCCCGCCTCGATGGTGATTTGCTGGACCTGCTTCGCCTTGGTGCGTTTCAGCTCCTGTACATGGGCAGCGTGCCCGCGTACGCGGCTATCGCGCAGACCGTGGAGCTCTCCAAACGGCGACATGGCATGGGGGCGAGCAAGCTGGCGAACGCTGTGCTCCGCCGTCTCGACCGCGAGCGTGACGCGTTGCGCCTGCCGACGCCGTCGGACCCACTTGACGCACTCGCGCTCGAGTTCTCGCATCCGCGCTGGCTCACCGCGCGCTGGATTGCCCGTTGGGGTGAAGAGGAGACACGTCGTCTGCTCGAGGCGAACAACGGCGAGGCACCGCTCGTCGCGCGACCGTATCATGCCGTTCGCGAGCAGCTCGAGGCAATGCTCGAGTCAGCGGGCGTGCGCGTGGAAGACGCCCCGCTCGCAAAAGACAGTATCGTGCTGAACAGCCCAGTTTCCTCGCTCACCGACCTCGGTGCGTTCCGACAGGGACTGTTCCACTTACAGGATCCCGGGTCGACGCTGGTGACGCAGTATGCTTGCGTTCCGACGGGCGCGGTGGTCGCCGACCTCTGCGCTGCCCCCGGCGGCAAGACGATCGAGCTTTCGCGCAACGCGGCGCGCGTTTACGCGAGCGACATCTCGCTGGGGCGGCTGAAGCGAGTCATCAGCAACACGAACCGCCTGGAGATCTCCCACGTGTTTCCGTACGTCGCGGACGCAAGAGTGCCAGCGATCAACCCCGTGGACTTCGTCCTCATCGACGTTCCGTGCACGGGGACGGGCACGTTCCGGCGACATCCCGATGGGCGGTGGCGACTCAAGCCATCTGACCTCGCTGTTCTTGGCGCGCTGCAGCGGTCGATCTTTCGCGCGGCGGCGCAGGTCGTGCGACCGGGGGGTCTCCTGGTGTATAGCACTTGCTCATTGGAGCCGGAGGAGAATGACGCGCAACTCGAAGCGTTTCTCGCCGAGCATCCTGGGTGGCGATTGGAGCCACCACCGGAAGGCACTGTGCCCGCGGGCGTGCTCGACGCGGGACGATTGCGCGTCCTTCCGCAGCGCCACGGTATCGATGGCGCGTTCGCCGCTCGGTTGCGGAGGACGGAGCAGTGAATTGGCGCGGCGCCATACGCCGCTTCATTCCTTATTTGATCGCAATCGTCGGCGGGTTCTTGCTCGCCTACCTGATCGCGGCGTTCGTCTTCTTTCCATCGGGTGTCATCAGCCAGGACCTCAAGGTGCCTAACGTCATCGGCCTGGACCTCGCGACGGCGCAGCAGCGATTGAAGCAGAGCGGCTTCGATTCCGAGCAGGGAGAGACGCGCTTTCACGCGACGGCGCCGAAGGGCACGGTGCTCGATCAGACGCCGCCGGCGGGCACGAAGGACGCCGCGGGCACGAAGGTGACACTCGCGATCAGCGGCGGTCAGCGTATGGGGACCGTGCCGAACGTCGTCGGAATGGCGAGGCCGGACGCGGAGCACGCGCTGGACCAGGCCGGGTTCGACGTCGGCGACGTCAGCGAGCAGCCGAGTCAGTCCGCCCGCGGGGAAGTCCTGGACACGCGGCCCCGCCCGGGTACGGAGACACCCATTCCCGGACCGGTGCAGCTCGTCCTCAGCGGCGGCCCGCAGACCATTCAGGTGCCGGATGTCGTCGGCCGCACATTGGGCCAGGCGCGCCAGGTGTTGCAGCAACTCGGGCTGACCGTCGGCGATGTGACTACGCCTAGCGGTGGTTCGCCGGGCGGCGGCGACATCGTGTCGTCGCAGTCGCCAGCCGCGGGGGCGCAGGTCGTCGCCGGATCGCGCATCGCGCTCAAGGTCGGCTCCGAGTGAGTGACATGACCCTGCACAGCCGCGCCCCGCGCATTGCTCCGAGCATTCTCTCGGCGGATTTCTCGCGGCTTGCCGACGAGATCGCGATGTGCGAGGCCGGGGGCGCAGACTGGATTCACGTGGACGTCATGGACGGCCAGTTCGTTCCGAACATCACCTTCGGCGCCAAGGTCATCGAGACGGTGCGGAAGCTCACGGACCTTCCGCTCGACTGTCACTTGATGATCGTCCAACCGGAGCGCTACTTCGAGGACTTCGTCTCCGCCGGCGCGAGCGGCATCACGATCCACGCCGAGGTATCGCCGCACCTGCAACGGCAGCTGGCGCAACTTCGCGAGCTCGGCTGTCGGGCTGGCGTCGCGTTGAATCCTTCGACCTCGTTGACGGGTATCGTTGAAGTGTTGGCTGACCTCGATCTGTTGCTGGTGATGACGGTGAACCCGGGATTTGGCGGCCAGGAGTTCATACCGAACTCTCTCGACAAGATTCGCCGGGCGCGGCGCGTTCTGGCGGAAGGCGGCAGCCGCACGGTGCTGGAAGTCGATGGTGGGATCTCGCGGCACACAATAGCTGATTGTTGGCGCGCGGGCGCGGATACGTTCGTCGCGGGCAACGCGATCTTCTCGGCCAAGGACCCGCAGGCCGAGATTGGTGCGCTACGCGACCAGTGCGCCGTCGCCGTCTGAAGAGTGAAAGCGGAAGGAGGGATACATGACGGTTAGGCACCAGTGGATGGTGGTCGGCATCGTCGTCCTCGTGCTCGGGGGCGGTTTATTCGCCGGCGTCAAGCTGTTCGGCGCCGACCTGTACCCGATCGGCGTGGGAGCGCCCGCGCCGGCATTCACGGCGAAGGACGTGCACTCCGGCGCGACGCGTACGATCGCCGACTACAAGGGGCAGGTCGTGCTCCTGAACGTGTGGGCGACGTACTGCGAGCCGTGCAAGGTCGAGATGCCAAGCATGGAAGAGCTGTACAAGACGTATGGTCCGCGAGGCGTCCACATCGTTGCCGTGAGCATCGACGACGATGTACCGGAGGATTCCATCCGCGCGTACGCGCGCAATCTCGGTCTCACCTTCGAGATCCTGCACGATCCGACTCACGGCATCGAGCGCGCGTATCAGACCACCGGATATCCCGAGAGCTTCGTCATCGACCGCAGCGGTGTGATCCGTCGCAAGTGGATTTCGGCCGCGGACTGGAACGCGCCCTCGAGCCGCGCGCTGTTCGACGAGTTGCTCGGTACGCCAGCCGCTACGGCGGCGACCTACTGAGGAGCAGATGGCGGCAACGCCGGCACCTAACGATAGCGGCGGAGCGCCGCGTCCAGTCCCGACTTGGCAGCGTCGCATTAGCGAAGCGTTCACCCAACGGCTGGCCCTGAAGGGCACGGCGATCCTCATCGCCATCGTGCTCTGGTTCATCGTGACAGCAAAGGAGCCGAACCAGGATCTCATCGAAGTACAGTTCGCGCCGCAGCTCGACAGCTCGCTCGTGCTCAGGGATCCGCCACCGCCGATTCACGCCCTCGTGGTTGGCACGCCGCAGGAGCTCTTGAAGCTGTTCGCGCACCCACTGGTGATCAAACGGCCAATCGCCGCCAATTCTCCCGACACCGTTGTCGTCGATCTGTCAACGTCGGACGTCGAGTTGCCGGCCGGTGTGGATGCGATCGTGCGTGGCATCGAGCCGCGGAGTGTCACTCTCCGTTTCGAGTCGATGAGCTCGCGGGCGGTCCCGGTACGGTCTGCCGTAGAGGTGGTGCCGGATACGCTGCACCTGGCAGCGCCGGTGATGCCGCGACTCGAGCCCGACCATGTGGAGGTGAGCGGACCACGCCAGCGGGTGCTCAGCCTGGAGTACGTGTCCACCGTTCGTGTCAGTATTCCCGCGACCGATTCTCTTCCTCATCTCGTGGACATCGACACGACGCGTCTCGGGTTGCGGGTGAAGCCGTCGCAGGTCAAGGTGCACCTCGTGCCGGCCTCTCCGGTGACGGCGAGCGCTCCGCCGCGCGCGAAGCCCTGAGAACACACGATGCGCGTGCTCGGCATCGAGACCTCGTGCGACGAGACTTCGGCGGCGTTGCTGTCAGGCAGCGACGACGACGCACGGATCGATTCGCTCGTGATCCTCTCACAGGATGTCCATCGCATCTTCGGCGGTGTCGTGCCGGAGATTGCTTCCCGCGCGCACGTCACCGCGGTCGTTCCCGTGGTCGAACAGGCATTTCGGGAGGCGGGGCTGACTCGTGAGGTAGTAGACGCCATCGCCGTCACGAATGGACCAGGGCTCGTCGGCGCGCTGCTCGTCGGCGTCAGCTTTGCCAAGGCGCTCGCGTTTGTTCTCGGTGTACGGGTGATCGGCGTTCATCACATGGAGGGGCATCTTTTCGCGACGGCGCTCGAATCGCCCGAGGCGGTGCCTCCATTCACGGCGTTGCTCGTGTCCGGTGGCCACACCCTCCTGATGGACGTCGAGGGCTGGGGCCAGTATCGCCTGCTCGGCCGCACCCGCGACGATGCCGCTGGTGAGGCATTCGACAAGGTCGCCAAGCTGCTTGGCCTGCCGTATCCGGGGGGTCCGGCAATCGAGCGAGAAGCACGCGACGATGTCGGAACGTCGTTAGCAAACGCTTATCGCTTCTCGCGGCCAATGCTGCGCCGCGACCAGCGACCGGGCGACGCCGATTATTACGACGTCTCTTTCAGTGGACTGAAGACCGCGGTGCTGAATGCCGTGCGTGAGGACGGCGCGGCCACCTCGCTGGAGCCGCCGCGGCGAGCAGCAATCGCACGCGCGTTCCAGGAGGCGTTGATCGAGACATTGGTGGAGAAGACCGCGCGCGCCGTCCGCCAATTCAAGCGTGAACGGGTCGTACTGGGCGGCGGCGTTGCCGGCAACCGGACGCTGGTCGAGGCCATGCGCTCGCGACTCGCGCCGTGGGGCGCTCGCGTATTTGCCCCGAGCCCGCGTCTCGCGACGGACAACGCTGCCATGATTGCGAGGGCCGGACTGTTTCACCTGGAGCGCGGCGAGCGGTCGGGGCTCGAGCTGAATGCCTTCGCGTCGATTCCGATTCCCGGCCTGGCCAATTAGCGCCGCTCGAGAGGCTTATGTGTGCTCCGCGCGGCCATTAGACTGACATCACCGATATGACGCTCGCCGATCCCATCGTTCACCATCCGCTCTCCTACACCATCGGGCCGCTGACCTTTACCGGTTTCGGCGTGGCGGTGCTCATGGCATTCGTCGTCGCGCAGCTGATCGGCCAGCGAGAGCTGGCTCGTCGCGGCCACGATCCCGAGCCGGTGAGCGACATGATCTTCGCCGCAGTCATCGGCGGATTACTTGGCGCGAAGCTTTACTACGTCGTGATTCTCGGCAACTGGGACGCGCTGTTCACGCGTGGAGGCTTCGTGTTCTGGGGTGGGCTCATCGGCGGAATGCTCGCGGTGATGCTCGTCATCTGGAAGAAGAAGATTCCAATGTTGCGAATCTTCGACGTCGGCGCACCAGCGGTTGCGGCGGCCTACGCCGTAGGCCGCACTGGCTGTTGGGCTGTCGGCGACGATTACGGCAAGCCCTGGCCAGGTGGCTTCCTGGCCGTGGAGTTTCCGAATGGCGCACCACCATCGACGGTGGGATACATGCATCACGATTTCGGCGTGCAGTTCCCGCCGGGCATGGATCCGAACACCGTCGTCGGCGTCTATCCAACGCAACTGATCGAGGTCGCGCTGGGGCTGCTCATGTTCTGGATTCTCTGGCGCCTGCGTGATCACAAGCACGCCGAGGGGTGGCTGTTCGGCCTGTACTGTGTGCTCGCGGGCATCGAGCGCTTTCTCGTGGAGTTCCTGCGCGCGAAGGACGATCGATTCCTCTTCGCCGGCGGTCTCTCGACAGCACAGCTGATCGCGGTCGCGTTCACGTTGGGAGGATTCGCCTGGATGCGGTGGCGCCGCGATGTCACGGCGACCAAGCCCGGCATCTACGCAATTCAAGCGAGTGGTGCGTGACGCGTGGCGAGTGGTGCCCTGACCACTCGGAGCTCATGCCTTAGCGCGCCACGCCTCCCGCACCCGCATCACTTGGTTTCTTGCGAAAAAGCCTCTTCGAGGACCGAGATTCTGGCACGCAGCTTTTCGTTCTCTTCTCGAAGCGCGGCCACCTGTTGAGCGAGATCCGCGGCGGGCTTGGAATCCGGCGGGACCGTGGGAAGCGCGACCGACCGCTTTGGCCAGAACGTCTTTGCCAGCGCGAATACGAACAGCGCCAACAGCAGCAACTGCGCGAGCAGCGTCTGCCAGGTGGGATACAAGCCTAACGCTTCGACGTGTGGAAAGCCGGGAATGAGTGTGATCGGCATCGCGTTTCCTTCCTGAAGCTCCCGCACGCCCTTCCCGACGAATACGAACGCCATGTAGTACAGGAGCACGCTCGTCACGCCAAAGAACGGCCGCAGCGGAATGCGAACGCCGTAGCGATAGAACAGCGTGAAGATGATCGCCAGCGCCGCGAAGCCGAGTACGATCCCGAGCGTGATCGGTAGCGCGACGCGCGGGCCTTCGTCGAACAGCGCCTGATAGAAGAGCGCCGTCTCCGCACCCTCGCGATACACGGCGAGAAATGCGACGAACGCCAGCGCTTTGCCGCCGCCATGCTCGAGCGCATTCGCCACCTTCTCGCGAATGAACTGCTGCCACTTCGCGGCTTCGACGCGCGAGATCAACCAGTAGCTCACCGAGAAGAGCACAGCCACGGCGACGAGCAGCGTGAGCCCCTCGATGATCTCGCGGCTCGCCGGCATCGCGCCGAGCACCGTCTTGAGCACCACGGCCGTGACGGCACTCGCGAGAAGCCCAAGCGCCACGCCCGTCCAGATGTCGCGCAGTCGCTCGCGATGGCCGGTCTTCAGCAGAAACGCGACGACGGCGCCGATGACGAGGATGGCCTCGAAGCCCTCACGCAGGATGATGAGGAAGGACTGAACGAACGCCTCGTACGCGCTACTGGTGCGCTGCGTGAGATCGACGACCTTCGGCATAGTCGCCTCGATCGCGTCACGCGCGCGTTCGGCACCATGAATGTCGTTGTCGCGGATATTCGCCTTGAAATCGGCGAACAACTTCTCCATCGAAGCCACGACCCCGGGGTCCCGTGCCCTGGCCGGCGTCTCGATCGGCTCGAACGCGAGATAGGCATCGAAGGCGCGATCGGATGCGTCGCTCGACCGGCCGGCTCGCGCCGCTGTGAGCGACTGCTCCAACAGCGATAGCGCGTTCGCGGCAGCCGCATCGCTGCTGGTGTCGGTCCTTGCCGCGACGGTCGAGGGGTTACGATCGCGCATCGGCAGCGTGCGCAGATACGCGACGACCCTCTGCACCTCCGTATCCGAGAGCTCGCGCGAGGACGGCATCGGCGTCCCCGGCATTCCGTCGCGCACGACGGCGGCGAGCTGCTCGTCATTGCGCTCCGCCTGCCAGCTGAACGAGGCGATCTCAGGGGGGACGCGGCTGAGCGACCGCGCCAACGCCGCGTCGCCATTACCGGTCATAGCGTGACAGGACGCGCAGCGCTGCGCAAATATTCCTTCCCCTTCCGCGACGTCGGCCGCGCTGGCGCGAAGCGTCATCAGATACGAGATGACGTTCCATCGCTGCTTGGGCGTGAGCCGGCCGGAGAAGCCGAGCATCGGCGTACCGGCCACGCCGACCGACATGATTCGATAGAGCAATGCCGGGCTGCGATCGTGCATTTCCTTCGCGCTGCCGATGGCGGGCGGCTTCGGATTGAGTGCCCCCGCGGCCGGGCCGTCGCCGAGGCCGCGCGTGCCGTGGCAGGACGCGCAGGTGCGCTCGTAAGTCGTCCGCCCGTCGGCGAGATCGATCGGACCGCTGGGAAGCTCGAGCGCCGCGTCGCTCCCTAACGAGCTCGCGAACTGTCGGTTGAGGCTGGCGAGCACGCGCGGCGGTCGCTTTTCCTGGACGGCGACGACGATCGAATCGAGCAGCACGCGCGCGCTGTCGCCGCGTGGACCTGGCAGTCGCTGCGCGGTGCGCCGAGCATCGGTGAGAAAATCGACCGCTTCCTGGTATTCCTGTGCGGAGATCAGGCGCCCATGATCGTCGATGCCCTTTGCGTACTCCTCCAGCGCGACGGTGACGATGTTCGCGACGCGCTGGACCGGATTCTCTTGCGCGTGCGCCGCCAGCCCCGGTACAACGGAAATGGCGACCGCAGCGAAGGCAATTACGAGAATTCGACGGATCAAAGCGGCAGCGCAAGTCATTGCCGATAGAATGTATCGGGATTCAGCGTTTTTGCAGTAGGCGCTCCGATCACATCAGGCCTCGAGCACGACGACTGCGACCGCGGCGGCCTTGCTGTGAGTCAACGAGATGAGCATTCGGCTCACCCCGAGCTCCGTCGCACGCTCCTTTGCCCGGCCATGAAGTACGAGATATGGTGCGCCGTCGTCTCGCAGACAGACCTCGATTTCGCGCCAGCCCACCGCGCGCGCGAGCTGATTTCCGGATAAAGCCTTGTAGGTGGCCTCCTTCGCTGCCGCCCGAGCAGCGAAGTGTATCGCCGGCTCGACATGGGCCAGCGCGTACTCTGCCTCGCCATCCGTAAAGATCCGCTTGATCAAACGCTCTCCCGTGGTGTCGAGCATGTGACGCATGCGATCGATCTCCACGATGTCGACGCCAAGGCCAAGAATCACTGGGGATTCTCTCCGCGTGAGGGCTTTCCGCGTCCGCGCGTAGATGGTATCGGCAATGTTGTGAGTGCGTCGCGTACGAAGGGCCAACTCGTGTCCGCGACGCGAAAGACGACGCGCAGTTGTGCGAGCCAGAGCGTCCAGAGCTCGTCGGCCATCGTCGCGCTTTGACCGGACGACTCTTCGGTCAACCCGCGGAGCTCTTGGAGCGCCTCTCGCAACGGCTCGACGATCTCGAACAGCTCGGCCTCGAACGCACGGCGCGCTGGCACACGTGTCGCAAAGCGCTCGGCGGCAAACGCGCGCACGGTCGCGTCGATGAGCGCTGTCAACCGGCGCGCCTCGAACGCCGCGAGTACCTGTCCGCGCGAGATCGCCTGGGCCGCTCGACGCCGGCAGTCGAGAAGGGGCGCGAAGAACCGACCCTGCTCCTCGGGCAAAGCTGCCTCGTCGTTAGGCAATCCCCGTCGCGAGCCGAAGCTGCGCAGCGACAGCATCAACTCGGGAAGCTCGTCGAACGGCGAGGCAGGATCGGGCATGCCGGAGGTCACGCGTTATTCACGTCGTAACGTACTGCACCGTGCAGCTCGTCGTCGCTCAGCGCCGCCGTCGCTCCGGTGCGCGCCTCATACCGTTTGACGAAATCGGGGAGCCGCTCGGTCGTGAACGAGTCGCGCGGCAAGCCGAGCGTGGAGATGGCGGCTTCGATGGCGCGTGGCTCTCCCTCGACCTCGACGAGGTCGTCCATGCGCGGGTAGCGCTCGAAGCGCACGATCGCGTCGCGCAGCTCGTACTGCCAGATTTCCCGATCGATCTGCATGGTGATGATGAATCCGAGCCGTTCGAGAATATTCCCGAGCGGCGTTGGATCGCCGCTCACCACGCTGGTGAGCTCCTCGCGCTCCTTGTACGTGCCGGTCAACGACGACGGCCCCTTCCAGTCGATCGACGCGCTCGACAGAGATGCCCCGTTCCGATACACGCGCAACCGCAGTACGTGGTCGATGGCCGCAAGACTCATTTCGGGCCGGTCGTAGCGGCGATCCTCGAGTCGGCCGACGAAGGTCAGTCGCGCCCCATTCTGCTCGGCGCGACGGCGCGTGGCTACTAGGTCCGGCACGACGGCCTTCAGCTCGGTCTCGATCATCGGCCGTCGAGAATGGCGCGCAGCACTGCGGGCGTATCACACAGGTCATCGAACACGGCGACAGCCCCGTGCGTCGCCAGGACGTCGGCGGTGTATCGACCTGTCGCGACGCCGATGGCACGCGCGCCGATCGCCCGACCGCATTCCACATCGGCGGGTGTATCGCCGATGATCACGACATTCGATCCGGTGACCTCGATACCGAGCTGTTCTCGCGCCCGACGCTGCGCGATCGCAGGCAGCTCCGGACGTAGCTCGTGATCGGTGCCATAGGCGCCGACGACGAAGCGGTCTGGATCGATGCCGACTGCCTCGAGCTTGGCGCGGGCGCCGTCCACGAGATTCCCGGTGAGTAATCCCAGGGTGACGTCACTCCGTTGCTCGAGCGCGTCGAGAAGTTGCATCACTCCCGGCAGCGCGACAGCGTGGTGCGTCGCATCCTGGAGCTCCTCGCGCAGGCACGTCACATAACGAGTGAACAGCTCCTCCATGCGACCGTCGATCGTATCGTCGTCGTGCCCGACGAAGCGCATCAACTCACGGACAATCTGCGGGTCAGTCTTTCCATCGAAGCGATGATCTTCCGGTCCGGTGTCGCCGAAGATCTCGATCAGGGCGCGATGAATGGCGCGACGCCCCGCACCGTCGCTCCATAACAACGTGCCGTCGATGTCGAACAGAACGAGACGAGTGCCGTTCGGCCGGTGAGCGGCACGTGCTACGCCGGGCATCAGGACCGGGTGAGCAATAAGCCGCTGATGATCGACACGGCCCCCGCGACCTGCCACCCCGTGATCGCTTCACCGAGGACGAGCCATGCCACGGCGACGGCGAACACCGGTTGCAGGTTGGAGTACATCGCGGTGCGCGTTGGACCGAGCACGCGGACGCCGTGATACCAGAAGAGGTACGCGATGACGAGCGCGAACAGGCCGCTGTAGGTGATGCTTCCCCACACACGCCAGGGCAACGCGTTCCAGTGTGTCGCGAGCATCGCCGGTGCGGCAACGGCGAGCAGCGGCACCAGGCCGCCGATCATCGTGACCGCGGAGAGATGAATGCCGCCGATGCGATGTGTGTATGGCTGCAGGTACACCGTGTACACCGACCAGCAGAGAGCACTGACTAGCAATATTAAATCGCCGATCAGGGTCGCACGATGGTCGCCGCCGTCGCCCGTCGTGCCGATGACGACCAACGCCATCCCGAGAATCGACAGCGCGATCCCGACGACGCCGCGCGACGACACGCGCTCGGTACCGCGCAGCCGGCCGATGATCGCGATGTACGCCGGCGACGCCGAGATGAGGAGGGCGGCGTCACTGGCACGTGTCAGCGCAATGCCTTCGACGAAGAGTATTTGATAAAGTCCGTTGCCGAGAGTGCCGAGCAGCAATAACGCGATCGTATCGCGCTTGCTCGGCCAGCCCTCGCGCTCGATGCCGAAGACACCCCTGCCGATCTGCGCGACGAGCACGAGCGCCACCGCCGCCAGCGTCACGCGCACGCCGTTGAAGGCGAGCGGTGCGATCAGCCCGGTGCCGTATTTCACCGAGGTGTAGTTGACGCCCCAGATGAGCGCCATCAACAGCAGCGAGATGTCGGTGACGCCAAACGCCAGGCGCGAGCTGTCCGAGATCGCGGTATCCACCCGCGTGAGGCGCGCGTCGGCCCCTGACGTCTGCGTCCCCGTATCGCGGAGCGGAGTAGCCATGAACGAAAAGTAGACTCACGTGTGATGGCCGTCTATGTTGGGATGATGCAAGTGTCCTTCGCGCTCTTCGCCGACGCGGCGAACCTCTCACAGGAAGGAAAGCTCAACATCCTCGGCGTATTCGACGCGCTGCAGGTGGCGACGCTTCCAGCCGTGCACCCTCGCGCGCATCTCGTTGTTCATCTGAAAGGCACGCAGCTCGACGTCGGGACGCACTCGGTGACGCTGCGATGGATCAATCCGCATGGCAGTGAGCTCTGGACGAGCACGGGCGAGCTCAACGTCGGCGCTCCGCCGCCAGGAATTGGCGAGATGGACCTGCCGCTCATCGCGCAGATCGACCTGCCGATGGACGTGGCCGGCGGATACGTGATGTCGATTGGACTCGACACGAATCACACCGCTGACGTACCCGTCCAGGTGCGGACGCCGCTCAAAGTCGCGCCGCAAACCATGGTGAGCTGATCCCGCTCAGAGCACCGATCGCGCGAACAGGAAGCGGGCTCTGAGCTTAGCCACGTACTCGTCACGCTCGCCATCGAGTTGCTCGACCGCGTAACCTCCCCGGCCGAGCGCGAGATGGACGATGCGTTGCTCGCCGAGCGCGATCGCGACGTGCGTGACGTGTCCGTCCTGGCGATCGGAGAAGAAAAGGAGATCCGCCGACTTCGTGGCGAGGATGTCGGCGCCAGCGTCCCGACCAACGCGCGCCTGCTGCCATGCATCGCGAGGCAGCTGCACTCCATGAAGGGCAAACACGCTCTGCACCAACCCCGAGCAGTCCGCGCCCCACGGAGTCACGCCGCCCCACTGATAGCTCGTGCCGACATAGAGCTCGACGGCACTTCGGCAGATGGCTGCTGCGTTCGTCGGGAATCGGCGCCGGAGGAGCTCGGAGGTGATCGCCTCGCCGTCTTCGACACGATCCGTTGGCGCGAGGAGCGCCCGAAGGGGCAGCGACCGCGTACGTCCATCGACTGCACGCACCAGGCAACCTAACGAGATGCGGTCGGCGCTCTCGTCAAGCGGCGACTCACGCGAGAGATAACCGCGATGCATCCAGCCTTCATACTCGTCACAGCCGCGAACGAGGAGCCAGTCGCCGTGGTCCTCCACGATAGCGACCCGATGCCCGGCGAGCTGCTGCGAGACTTGACCACTCGATACGTGGGGCTCAGCGAGCATCGGCGCGACCGCCGCCACGACGACGGCGCCGGCCACCGTCGAGACGAGGATGGATTCCGGATCGAGACTGTCGTCCATACTCCTAATGTGATTCAATCGGCGAGTCCGGGCACGCCGTCGCGACCGCGCGCCGTAATGACGGAGCGTTCGATCGCGCGTTCCAGTGCGGCCACGGCGAGCGCCTCGATTGCCGTCGCCGCACTGCCGAGCGGCTTCGGTGCCGTTGCCGGCGCGAGCGCGAAGACGACGTCGCCGTCCACGGTCGTCCCCGTCGGCGTGATCCGCCGGAAGAGCGCCGCGCCCGCCGCGCGCGCCAGCTGCCCCAGCTCGACCTTGCCTAACGGCGCATCGGTGATCACCACGCTCAGCGTTGTGTTTGTCGCCGCCGCCGCGCCGAGCCGATCCCCAGCGAGCGAGCTCGCCGAGGAAGCGAGTTGGCGCACCGTGTCCACGAAGCTGTACGGCGCGCTCCGTCGCTCGTCGGCGCGTGCTCCAGCGATGATCCGGCCGCTCACGTCGCGCACATCGCCGAGGGCGTTCACGACCGCGAGCGCGCCGACGTGCCACGCTCCATTCTCGACGATGGCGCCCCCCACCCCCCCTTTCATGGCGCGTGTCGGCCCGGCGATCTTCCCGACGGTCGCGCCGGTTCCCGCGCCGACGGAACCCTCGGCGACGTCGTTAGGTGTCGCCGCGGCACACGCGTCATACGCCATCGCGGCGGTCGGTCGCGCATCGAAGCGGCCGAGCGGAACGAGATCGAAGATCACCGCGGCGGGAACGATCGGAACAACACCGCCGGGCACGAGGAAGCCGCGGCTCCGCTCCTCCATCCATTGCATCACTCCCGAGGCGGAGTCGAGGCCATAGGCGGAGCCGCCGGTGAGCAGCACTGCATCTATCCGGTCGACGAGGTGATCGGCCGATAGGGTGTGCAGCTCGCGCGTCCCACTTGCTCGGCCAAACACCGCCGCGCCGCCGCGCATTGGCGCATCGAGTCCGCGAATGACGGTGAGTCCCGTAGCTCCCGCGGTGTCCGTCGCATGGCCGACGGCGACGCCGAGCGCGCGGAAGTCGAGCGTCACCGCCTCACCCGGCCGCTTTCGCTCCCGGCGGCTGTTTTGCCTGACATGCTCGGCAACGCGTGACGCCGCGCATGTTGCAGACGACGCAGATGAAGGTGCCGCAATCGACGCACGGATAGCCCTCGGACGCACGCTCCTCATTGCCGCAAGCGCGGCACTGCATCGCGTCATGTTCCTGGATCTTGGTCACGGATCTTAGAGGGGCTAGGGGATAGGGACTAGGGGCCAGGGCGCGTGGTGCGTGGTGCGTGGTGCGTTGGAAGCTGAGAATTGTGGAAGGCGAGGCGAACGGGAGCGCGCGCTTGCGCGCGCGACGCCAAATATGACTTGTCGGGAGCGCGAGCGACCGACGCGCAGCGGCAGCGGACGATCGGGTTAGCGCCGAAGGCGCTTACCCGATCATCCGCTGCCGCGCCGGTCTCGCTTCGTTGGTCTCCAACCCATACTCCTTGATCTTCTTGATGAGCGTCGCACGAGAGATGCCCAGTTCGCGCGCGGCGCGCGTTCGATTTGCGTTATGTGCCCGAAGCGTGCGGTCGATGTGAATGCGTTCCACCTCCGACAGCGTGCGCGGTACGTGATGCTCCGCGCCAGCACCGGATGCGTCGCGCACCTCCATCGGGAGATGACCAACGCCGACTCGCTCTAGGCCGCGCGCCATGATCATCGCCCGCTCCAGCACATTGCGCAGCTCGCGGATGTTGCCCGGCCACGAGTATTTGAGCAGACGCTCGAGCACTTCGTCGTCGAGCTCCGTTGGCGCATCGACGAGGTTCGGTCGCAGCTCCTCGACGAGACGCGCGATCAGCTCGAGCAGATCCTCGCGCGACCGCGCCCGTAGCGGCGGCAGATTGATCGGCATGACGCTGAGGCGATAGTAGAGATCCTCGCGGAATCTTCCGTCCGTCACTTCGCTCACCAGATCTTTGCCCGTGGCGGCGATCAGGCGGACGTCCGCGGTCAGCTCGCGCGTGCCCCCGAGTCGGCGGAAGCTCTTCCCCTCGAGCACACGCAACAATTTCGGCTGCAACAGCGGGTCGAGATCGCCGATCTCATCGAGGAAGAGGCTCCCCAATTCAGCGATGTCGAGCAATCCCGGGCGGAGTGACTCGGAGCCGTTCGTTGGCGCCATCTCCTGGCCAAATAGCTCCGAGTCGAGCGTGCTGCCCGCGAGCGCGGCGCAGTTCACCTCGACCAGGGGTCGTTCGCCGCGCGCACTGGCGCGATGGATGGTCTCGGCGACATAGCCTTTTCCGGTGCCGCTTTCGCCTGTGATGAGCACGGTCGTCTTGTCACTGCGCGCAAGCAGTTCGATCTGGTGCGCCAGGTCGCGCATCGGCGCCGAGGTGCCAAGTAGCGGAGTTGCCGGCAGACGGCCGCGGCGATCTGTCAGATAGCGATTCATCTGCCGCAGCTGCGACTTCTCGAGCGCGCGCGTTGCGACCGCTCCGAGATGCGCCAGCTCGATCGGCTTCGTGAGAAAGCTCTCCGCGCCCGCTTGCATGGCGCGCACCGCGTCCGGCACGTCGCCGTGACCGGTGATCATGATGACGACCGGCCTATATTCGCGAACGCGCTCGAGCACCTCGAAGCCGCTCACATCGGGTAGACGCAGATCGAGCAGCACGAGATCGGGATGCGTGCGCCTAACGGCCGTCACGCCCTCCTCTCCGGAATGAGCGCGCATCACAGCGTGTCCCAGGCGCTCGAAGTATTGTGCGAGCGCCGAGGTAATCGCCGGCTCGTCGTCGATGATCAGTACGCTGGCCATTTATCGATGCGGGACGCTCAGGCGTGGTCGCGCGAGGGTGGGGTCCGGTTCGTGTGGTCTGGCTGGTTCGGCACGAGCAGCCGCACCGCGCGCGGGGCGATCTCGACTTCGAGCGGTGTCATACCGAGAAGCTCACCGTCGGCTTGCGCCATGCGAGGAGGCTCCGTCTCGATCCGAATGCGGCGACCGCTTCGATAGAGCATCGCTGCGTCCGAGGAGAAATTGCGCCGCAAGAGGCGCCACATGATTCGTGTGGCGTCGCGCAGATTCCTCGGCGAGTACAGACACGCATCGAGCACTCCATCGTCATAGCGGATCCCCGGACCGAAAGTGATTCGGTCGCTCAACACCGCCCCGAAATTCGCGATCATCACTGCTGCAGCGGCTGACTCGAATACCTCGCCGTCCACCGTCAGGCGCACCTGGAAGAACTCCCGGCGCCAAACTGCCCGAAGTGCCGCCCTCGTGGCCGTGATGGTGTAAGCGAGTACACCCAAACGACGCTTCAGCCACGATGGCGTTTCGGCGACCATCACCGCGTCGATCCCCACGCCCGCCGCCACCGCGAAGTGACGGACGGGATTCGTGCCCAGGATCCGCCCAAGGTCGATGTGCAACTCCTCCCCGCCCAGCAGTTTGGGAACTGCCCGCTTCGGATCCAACGGAATGCCGACCGCCCGCGCCAGGAGGTTGCCCGTTCCACCCGCGAGGACGCCCAACGGCCGCATAGTGCCGGCAAGAGCACCGGCAGCCTCCATCGCCGTTCCGTCACCACCGAGGGTGAAGACGGCATCATAGGCGGCGGCGCGCTCCAACACGATCTCCGCGGCGTGCCCTGGGCGCTCCGTGAACACAACGTCACATTGCACACCGGCCTTCTGCAGTGACGCGACCGCTCGAGGCAGCCGACGTTGGCCGAGGCGTGATGCGGGATTGGCGACCAGCAGCGCGCGCTTGATGATCAGGCGCGAACGTTTCTCGGCGGCGTGATCGTCCGAGGTCAGAAGTGCCAGCTTCGCAGGAGGGAAAAACCCCATTGCCGCGGAGTCGCGACGACGCTGCCGAGCGAATAGTTGGAGCGGCAATACAGCGCCGAGGTCGGCGGATCGGTGCCCGCCTGGAGCGACAGGCGTGGATTGAAGCGGTACGAAACCTTACCACCTATCGCGTCGAGGAAGCCGTTGAATCCGCTCTGGCTGCTGTTCAGGTTTCGGTTCGACGGATCGAGCGAACACAGCCCCGCGCTGAAGCTGAAGAAGAGATTGTTCGAGATCTGCTTCTCCGCGCCGAGCCGCGCTCCGAAGATGTAGTCTCTGAAGCTCGCCTGCGTGGTTGCGCCGGTATTGATGATGGGAGCAGCCCCGCTCTCGATCTGCAGATCTTGAAACACGCTGCCGATGCCGCCCGCGCCACGCAAGGCGGACGCGGCATACGCGCTCAGGGTCGGGGCAATGACGTTGCTCACCTGCTGCACCACTGAAAGATCGCCGGAGTTCAATGCGTATGTTGGCTGCCCAGTCACCATGTAGCTCACGAGATCGGAGGCCGAGAGATACGGCTCATTCCGGCTCGAGAGATCGATCGTGGGATTCGGGAACAGATAGCCGCTCAGCTTCACCTGAATGACGAGATCAGGCTGGTTCGCGCGCTTCACATTGTGCGTGGCGACAATGTCCACTTGAGCGTTGTAGTCTGCGGATCCATAGAACGTCAGCGATCCGCTCTCTACGGCGAACTCGCGCTGCACAGGTGCCGGCGCAAGGTCGAGCGTGTACGAGCCACGGTCAGCCCTCAGAGTTCCGGTCAGCGCGAGGCCATACCGCGGACCAGTATCGAAGCTTCCCTGTCGCCCGGAGGTGAGGCTGGTCTGCTTTTCGGCACTCTGAACGTCGAGCGATCCGCCGAGCTTGATGTTGGCCTCGCGCGAGCGCAACCACACCTCGTCTCCCAGCACGACCTTGACGTCGCGAAGGCGAAGATTCTTCACGAGTCGCGACGGCGCGTCGGGAACGATCGAGCGAGCGCGATAATCGGTCGAATCGATGATCTCGGTGATCCCCGCACCGCTCAGATCCACCACCTGTTTGCGCAAGATGTCCCGCTCCGGCAGATAGACGTCGCCGCGCTCGACGCGCACGGTACCGGTGACATTCGCTCCATCCATGGCGCCGGTGAGGCGCAGCGAGTCCTGACCGGTCGAGACGTCGAGGCTCGCGAGCGTGCGCCGGTCGATCACGTGGAAGTTGCGCGCGAAGAGCGCGACGTTGAATCGTGGATTATCCCACTTGGCATAGTTCACCGAACCGCGGAGCGCGAGTCGCGACCCGGGCGCGCTGCCGCTTGCCGCCGTCAGATCCACCTGCAAACTGTCACTCCGCCCGTCGAAGCGCACGCCGCCATTGATCGCGCGGATGGTGATGCCAAGGTTCTGCGCGGTCACCTGGCCGTTGCGCACCGCGATCAAACCATTCAGCGTCTTGTGCGTTGGCGTGAAGACATAGTCCACGTTCGCCGTTAGGCGACCAGACGCCCTTTGCAGCGACGGCGACAGCGTCTCGATGATCGAGAGATCAGCGCTGTCGGCGCGAATCGAGCCATGAATCGGCGCGTCGAGTCGCTGGGCGCTGAAGAGCGTCAGCTCCATTGGGAGGCCCATGGTGGCGTGGAGCGCCGGAATGTTGTTCCGGAACAGATCCATCGCGAAGTCGAGGCTCCGATCGTGGTACGTGCCGCTAGCCGTCGCGCGCTCGACGCGCATGCCGGCGTATCCGACGCGTGTCGTCCGTGCATCGAGACGGAGCTCGGGATGGGCACGCGTACCGGTCAGCGCACCATGAATTGTCGCGAATCCCGACAGCGGCGCAGGCAGCTGGGCCAGGACGCCGACATCCGCCAGTCCAACGCTGTCAGCGGCAATGGACAGGGAGACCGGTGCCTGCTGCGGTGCGCTGCCGCGAAGGGCGATGTGACCGCCGGCCCCATTCACGAGCACGAGCGAATCGACCGCGATGCCAGCGCTGTCGCGCACGACATGCGCGCTACTCGCGAGCCGCCACTTGCTCTCGCCGATCGTCAGGCTCACTGAATCGAGCGCCACGCGCGTCTGCGTGTTGCTCGACCCGATTGCGCCACCCGCGGTCACGGCGCTTCCCACCAGTCGCGCCCTCGGTCCATTGTCGCTGTGCATGCCGATGGCGAATGCCGCGCGCGATCGCCCAGCAAGCTCGATGTTCGCTTCGACCGAGTCGAGCAGGATGCCAGCGACCGTCAACGTATCGAAGCGGAGGGAGGCACGACCCGTCGGATCGTCGAGCACGTTGCGAATGGTGAATTGTCCGCCGACCAATCGGCCGCGGTTCGTTCCGAAGAGGAGTCCCGTGCCGACGACCGATCCGCGCACATCGAGTGAATCGACGCGCCCGTACGCGCTGCCGTCGAGCGTCACCTGACCGCCAATGGAATCGACCAAGCCACCGTCGCGCGTGTTGCGCGCGACGAGATATCGGCGAAAGCCGCCGAGCGAGTCGACGATCAACTGAACGTGGAGCGAGTCAGAAACCCCATGTGGTAAACCCAGCGCGCCGTGCGCGAGAATCGTCGCTGCCGTCGTCTCAACGCGAAGCGTGTCCACAAAAAGCCGACGGTCGGCAAAGCGCAGCCGTGCACTCGACGGGAAGATGCGCAGTCCATCGACGTCCGCGCGCGTGAGGTCGACCGCGGCGCTTCCTTCAAGGTTCGGAAGTGAGTCGCCGCTCAGCGCGACGTCGTAACGACCGGTGAGTGTCGTCGGCCTCAAGGCGCTGCGCAGACGCGTGGAGTCCAGCAGCTGGTTGATGGCTAGTCCGTTGACCTGACCGTTGCCGCGAATGCCGTACGACGGCGGATCGATGTCCACGCGCCCGTCGAAGCTGAGCGCTCCCGCCGCTCCCTGCAGAGTGGTGGTCAGCTCGAGGTCGGCCGTCGTGCCGCGCGCGCGAATCGGACCACTCAGAATCCCCGTAAGCGGCAGCTTGGGATACGAGCGGGCCAGCATGCCTAGCGACACCGGCTGCGCCTGTGCATCGATGTCGTACGTCATGTACTTCTCGCCATACGTCACGCGGCCATTGCCCGTAAGGTGCGACGGCTCGCCGGGTCCGTCCTGATGGAGGACGTTCGCGTTGCTGAAGCGGACATCGAGCCAGGACGAATCGAGCGTTGCCGTTCCCGAAATCGTGCCGCCAAGTCTCGGAAAGTTTGGGTACAGAAACTCGATCGAGCGCAAATCCACCGATGCCGCGTTGACATCGAAGTGGCGGAAGCTGGTCAGCGCCGGATAGAGAATGTTCAACTCGCCCTTGCCGCCCACCCGTGACGTCGCGCCTCGCACATGCGAGTCGCGGAAGATCACCTCGCTCTCGTCCACGTAGAAGTGCGTCAGCGGGCCGCCGCGAGCGCGCACACTGCCATACAGTTGCCCGCGCCAGTCCACCGGGAATTGCTTGCCGTTCAATGCCCGCAAGAGATCGAAGTCGAAGGGCTGACCCGACATCTTCACGTCTTTCACCACGAGCACGGGGCCGCCGACGGCGAAGGTCATGTCACCGATGAGATGCGACCCCGTCGTCGTGACATCCATGCTCGTGAGCTTGTAGTCGATGATGTGGAGATTGTCCTGCTCGTTGCCGATGTGGAGCATCACCTTGCCGCCACCAGTCGTCGGCAGCGTCGGATAGACCCACGCCACGTCGTTGAGCGCGACGGAGTCACCTCGGACGCTCACGTCATAACGCACCGGCAGGTCGCTCCCCCAAACGATCTTGCCACTGCCTGCGCCCGTGGAGCGCGGCAGATCGAAATGGGGTACGTCCACCCAGATCGAATCGCCCAGATTTCGAAGCGTCCCGCGAATGTTGCGGAAATTGAAGGGTGGATCACTCTCCACGGCGTGAACGCTGTCGAATACGAACAGTCGACCGAGTTTGTCGCTGTCCGGATCGGCAATGCGCATGTGAGACGCGAGTGCCGACAGCTTTGTCCACCGCCACGTGCGCGCGTAGCTCCGCTTCCCCTCGTCGATCACCCGCCGAATCTCCTTGTCGGGCCGCGAGATCGTGTACTTGACCGCGCTGTCGAGCTTCGCGCCTCGCAGGGTGTCGTCCGGTGTCCACGGCATCTGTAAGACGAAGGTACCGTCGTGGATGCGCGCCGAATCGATCACGAAGTAATCGCCAAAATTCCGACCCGGCGTCTTCGGCAGGTTGGGCTTCTTGTCGTAGCCCCGGAAGATCTCTTTGAAGTTCCAGCGGCCGCTTGCGTGCTGCCGGATGTACATCACCGGATGCTCGACCACGACATTGCGCAGCAGGAGACGCTTGTCGATCAGGTCGCGCGGGTCATAGCTCGCGGTGATCTGGCCGGTGCTCAGGAACAGTGAATCGTTGTCCGCATCGCGAATCGCGAAGCTGTCGATCTGAATGCCGGTGAGAAAACCGCCCCTCACCGGACCTAGGTAGACCTTTCCCTTGATCGTGCTCGCCAGCTGGCCCTGGATCGCCCGTCGCAGCTCCTCTTGCCCGTAATGCGTGCGCGTCACGATCGCGACCGTGACAATGGTCACGAGCCCGATCACGAGCAGCGCGATGACGCTGACGAGGGCGACGAGACGGCGGCGTTTGATCATCCAAGCTCGAGACGAGTTAGAAGTCCGGCCCTAAAGAGAACGTAAAGGTAAGACGATGCCAGAATCCTGGCCGTGACTTGGGTTGGTAGGTCGAATTGCACGTGACACCCTGCTGCGGCTGCCATACGCCATTCTGCAGGAAAGCCTTTGGAGCGTCCGCTACCGGTGTAAGGGGAGAAACCGCACAGTACACGTTAGTAAACCCCTCGGCTGCTCTGGCCGACCCGATGCCCGCCGTGAAGAGCGCCTGACCGAAAACCGACGGGTACGGGTTGTACCCCGCGTTGACCTGGATGGGCCCAATGGGAGTGAAGAGCCGCAACCCGACACCGGGCGTCCAATACGCCTTGAATTTCGAGTTCGCCTGAGTGTTGCGATTCCAGACGCTCCCGATGTCCGTGAAGAGCGTGAACTGCAAGAGCTCGGGAAGCAGAATCGATCGAATGCGATAGTCCACGTTCATCACGAACAGTGTGTTGCCTCCAACGGGCACGATGCGCCGGGGCCTGACGGTCCGGGTGCTATCCCAGACGAAGTACACGGTGCTGTCCTGCCCGGGTGCCCGCGGTAATGGGATCACGGCAACAGTATCGAACACGTACAGGAGGCTCCCCAGCTCGTTCTGCTCGAAGCCGCGAACGCTCGTTGGGCCACCCGCGTACAGGCGCTCCTGTTGCGGCGGCTGACGTCCCCCTGGAACGTCGGCGCCACCCCACACGCCGCCGACACGCAAACGAAGCGCGAGAATATTCCCGAAGCCGACGGGATGATACCACGCCGCGTCGCCCACTCCCTTGATGAACGTGAGCTGCGGGTCCGAGCCGAGAAAAGTCGCCGAGTTGCGCGACTCGAGACGAAGGGCGTAGCCGTCGCTGGGATTGATCGGATTATTGGTGCGGGCCTGCGCCACGACGCCACTGAGCACCGCAAACGGCAGCTTCGTCGTGATCTGCGCAATCGACGCGGAATCGCAGCGAGCGAAGGCGGCACAGAGGAGTGCCGGGTCGGCGATGGTTTTGCCAAGCTCGATATTGTACCCGAGGCGCAGCGACGCCGAGGACGAGAGCGCCCGAAGCAACGAGGCCTCACCGCCGACGTAAGTTTGCCGCAGAAACGCCTTGTACTCGCTGCGGCGCTCCGAATAAAGCGAGAAGGAGGGAGTCGCCCAGGTGCCGAACAGAGCGGGCTGTCGCAGCGTGGCGTTGATCGAATAGTTGCCGGTGGCGCTGAAGATTGGATCCTGGGAAAGATCGGTGAAGTAGCAGAGGTTGTGCCTCGTGAAATCGTTTTCCAGGATGCCCCAGCCAATCTTCGACACTTGGCCGGTGAGCTCCAGTCGTTGCGCCCCGCCGAGAAAGTTCTTGTCCACGAGCTGCACCCGCGTTCGGAAGCAATCCAGCGTCGCCCAACCAAACTCGGTGTTGAGATCGCGCATGTAATCCTCGATCAGGGTGACCTTGAGATTCACCGTCGAATCCGCCGCGAAGGTCGTGCTGTCGATCGAGGGCAGCACCTGAACGAACCGATAGGCGCCAGTTTGATAGAGGTTTCGTTGCGCGTCGGCTATCGTTTGCTCGCGGAAAAGGTCGCCCGGGCCAGTGCCCACCAACTTTCGGACGATGCGATCGCTGATCTCCTGGTGCCCGCTGGTATTCGGTGTGACGGAGACCTGCACCGCGCCGATGTGCGCCAGCGGCCCTGGCAGGAACGTCAGGGCGATGTGCGCGGTGAGCGAGTCCTTCGTGGATGTTTCGTAATTGCGCAACACATCCGGCCGTGGATAGCCGGCGTTTCTCAGCCTCGAGAGGATGGTCTGCACGTCCTGCTCGAGCCGAGTCTGGTCATACGGTTTGCCGACCGCCACCCAGAGACCGCTCAGGATCTCGTCCTTGTTGCGTACGGAGTCCAGCCCGGCGATCGTTAGGCGCGTGATCTTGACGGGCTGGCCCTCGTCGATGAGGAAGGACACGTTCACCTCGTCGGCACTGATCGGCGCGACGAGGGTGTCCACCTTGGTGTTGTAGTAGCCCGCCTGATGATACAGCAGCTGGAGCCGGTACTTGTCGCGAAACAGCTCGTCGCTATCGAGGCACCGACGCGTGCCGATGACCCGCAGGTGGCGACGCGACCAGGTGGAAGCGGTCGTCACGATCCGAAGCGCCAGCTGGTCGTCCGTGAAAGCGCGATTCCCAATGAAGTTCAACGAATGCACCTCCCGATCGCCGGGATCGCATCCGAGATCCTGCGCGCCCACTGGCCGGCTGCCGCCGGCCACGAGCAGCGCCACCACCCCGATCAGCGCGAGGAGTGCCCGCTGCATCACCGCGAGCCGAGCGGCTTGCGCTCCAGGAACAATTTCGCGAGGTAGAATGTCACCGCGGCCGCCGCGACAGCAGCACCAATGGCGGGAGCGAGCTCGCGGATCGTCAGCGAGTCTCGATAGTAGTACTTCGGCTCCACGTCTACCGCCCCGATGCGGCGTGGATCACTCAGTGCGGACATTCCAGCCTCGATGTGAGCACTCACGTTCCGTTTCGCGAGCCCGCTTCGTTCGCGCGAGAGTGCCCACACGGCGCCGAGGCGGGTCGCGGACCGGCATCACGACGCTGATGCGCGGGCACGTACGATTGACGCTTCGCGGCGCGGCCGGGTAAGTTCTCGCGCGCATGGCAGCATGTCAACGTCGCCCATTCTACCTCGTGGTCCTCTGCGCTGTCGCGCTGGTCGCGTGCTTCGGTGACGCTACCACCGTTCGGCACACCCTGATTGACTCGCGTGATAACTACGATCCGCGCTCCCTCGATCCAGCTCTCTCCACCGATGTGCCAACGGGTCGTGCCGTCGGTTATGTCTTCGACGGGCTGACGCGCTTCACGCCGGCCGCCCAGGTCGAGCCAGCTCTCGCGGAGCGCTGGGACATCACGCCAGATGGCAAGACATACACCTTCCATCTGCGTCGAAACGTCACCTTTCACGACGGCTCACCATTCAGCGCACGCAACGTCGTGAGCAGCTGGAAGCGCGCGCTCGACCCAGCAAGCAAGAGCTCCGCGAGCGAATTCCTCTACCCGATCAAGGGCGCGCGCGAATTCCACACGCAGAAAGCCCAGAATATTGCCGGCGTCGCTGTGCGCGACGACAGCACCATTATCGTCACGCTAGAAGAGCCGCTGGCGGCTTTCATCAAGCTGCTGGCAATGCCTGTCGCCTCGATCGTCCCTCCCAATCCGGCGGCCAACTTCGGCGAGCATCCGATCGGCACTGGACCCTGGCGGTTGGTCGAATGGCGCCACGATGACTTTCTGCTCTTCGCGCGTAACGACCACTACTTCCTCGGGGCACCCAAAGCCGAGTCGCTCCAGGCACGCATCATCGCCGAGCCGAGTACCTCGGTCGCTGAATTCGAGAGCGGCACCGTCGACGTGCTGGAGATCCCCGCGGGACAGACGAGTGAGTGGGAAGAAGACGAGAGCCGGAGGCCGCTACTCAGCTCTACTCCCGCCCTGGAGCTCGTGTACGTTGGCATCAACACCACGCGGGGGCCGCTCAAGGATGTCCGTGTACGCCAGGCGATCAACTATGCCGTCGACATCGGCACCATTGTCGATCGGCTGGTGAGTGGGCGCGGCACTCGCGCCGCGGGCGTGATTCCCCCCACCCTCGGCGCATACGACAGCGCCCGACGTCCATACCCCTACGATACGGCGAAGGCGCGGCAGCTGCTCACCGCCGCGGGGTACCCTAACGGGATAGATATCGAGCTCTGGGTGTCGATGACGCCGATCTACATCCGCATGGCCGAGACGATCCAGGCGTATCTCAACACGGTCGGCATTCGGGTAAAAGTCATCCAACGCGAGTCGAGTGCTTCCCGTGCCGCGGCGCGGAAGGGCGAGACCGACATGATCCTCAAGGACTGGTACGCCGACTACCCGGACGCCGAGGATTTTCTCTATCCTCTGCTGTACAGCGGCAACAAGGGCTCGGGCGGCAACGTCTCGTTCTACTCCAATCCGCAGTTCGATTCGACGATACTCGCTGCGCGCCGCGAGCTCGATGAACGCAAACGGGTTGCCCTGTTGCGGCAGGCCGACTCGATCGCCTTCGCCGATGCACCGATGATGTTCCTCTACTTCTATAATGAGCTCTACGCCGTGCAACCCTGGGTGAAGGGCTTCCATCCGCCGGTGATATTCAATGGCCAGCGTTGGCTGGATGTGATGATCACGCGGGGGAAGGCAACGGATTCCACCACAGCCACGCCACACTGATGGGCTTCCTTCTTCGCCGTCTCCTGCTCGCCATTCCGACGCTCTTTGGGGTGCTCGTCGTCGCGTTCTTGCTGCTATACATCGCGCCGGGCGACCCCGTGCAGGCGATGGTCGGCGAGCGCGCGGATGAAGAGACCATCGCTCGACTCCGCGCGCAGCTTCATCTCGACGATCCGCTGCCGCAGCGCTTCGGACACTACGTGGCGAGCGTCGCGCGCGGGGACCTGGGCCGTTCCTACATCACGAATCGGCCCATCACGCAGGACATTCGTGAGCGCTTTCCGAAAACGTTACAGCTCGCCGGCGCGGCCATGCTGCTCGCGGCAACCGTCGGGATCACACTGGGCGTACTGAGCGCCCGTCGTCCAGGCGGCCTCTTCGACCGCTTGTCGTTAGGTATCGCCTATCTGGGCATCTCCTTTCCTGTGTATTGGGTGGGACTCCTCCTGATCCTTCTCTTCTCAGTGACGTTGCGTGTGCTCCCGCCATCGGGTTACGGCCGTCTCCGCTTTCTCGTGCTACCGGCTCTCGCTCTCGGAATGCGCTCGATTGCGTTTCTCGCGCGCATGACGCGTTCGGCCATGCTCGAATCGTTTGGCCAGGACTACGTCCGAACGGCGCGCGCGAAAGGATTGGGCGAATGGGTGGTGACGCTCAAACACGTGTTGCGGAATGCACTCATCCCGATCATCACCGTCATCGGACTCGATTTCGGCGCGTATCTCACTGGAAGCATTCTCACCGAAACGGTCTTCTCCTGGCCGGGAATCGGCCGCTACGTCGTGAACGCGATCGGTCGCCGCGACCTGCCCGCCATTCAAGGCACGGTGTTGTTTCTGAGCGCGGTATTCGTGATCGTGAATCTGATCACCGATCTCGTGTACGCCAAGGCGGATCCGCGAGTGAGCTACACATGACGCTCGACGAGTACCAGCGGGGTGCCCTCCGGACGCTCAACGCGTCGCTCTCCGATGATGAGCGTTTGCTCGATGCCGCCGCCGGCCTTGCCGAGGAGGCAGGCGAGGTTCTTGGGCTCGTGCGGAAGCGCGTCTTTCAGCGGCGAGAGAGCTCGGTCGAGCAATTCACCGAGGAGTTGGGCGACGTGCTGTGGTGTCTCGCCGTGACCGCCGACGCGCTTGGCATCTCACTGGATTCGCTGGCGCGGGCCAACGTCGAGAAGCTCGCGCGGCGGCACCCTGATGGCTTCCGGGCCGGCGAAACCCGTTAGGCGGGGAGCTCGGCGTGTTCAGCTGGACTCCTGATCCCACCACTGAGGTCGCCCATCGGCCATGGGCAATCCCCCGCTCGCCATGGCTGATGGCACAGCGATGGACGGATCTGCTCTTCGCGCACTGGCCCATCGAGCCCGGCGTGATGCGGGCGCTCGTACCCCCGTCCCTTCCACTCGACACCTTCGACGGCTCGGCGTGGCTCTCGATTGCGTCCTTCCACCTGAGTCACCTCCGACCGCACTGGCTGCCGGCGCTGCCAATAGTCTCGGCATTTCCCGAGCTCAATGTGCGGACGTACGTCGCGTTAAACGGTAAGCCCGGCGTCTACTTCTTCAGTCTCGACGCCGGTAGCGCGCTCGCCGTGGCCGGCGCCCGAGCCACCTACCATCTCCCGTATTTCAACGCCGAAATGCAGATCCGGAGGAGCACCGACGGCGCGATCGAATACAGCAGTCACCGCACGGATCGTCGAGGCAGGCCGGCCCACTTTCGTGCCCGTTATCGCGCAATAGCTCCGGTGGCATACAGCCCTTCGGGCACGCTCGACCACTGGCTCACCGAGCGCTACTGCCTCTACTCGGCCGATTATGCCGGCCGCGTCTATCGCGCGGAAATCCACCACCATCAATGGCCGCTACAGCCGGCCGAGGCGTCAATCGAGGAGAATACGATGGCGCTCGCGGCCGGGCTGTCGCTGCCTGCCGTGGAGCCTCGGCTCGCGTTCTCTTCCCTACTCGACGTCGTCGTGTGGGCCCCGGAGCGAATCGGCCATCTGCCTAACGGCTGAGCTGCTCGGAGCGGACTGCCCCTTCCGCTTCGGACGAAGCAGTACTCGTGAGCAGCTCCATCCCGCGCCTGAGGAAGAACCATGTCAACATGCCGGCAATGCCTGCGATGATCAGCGCACCCACAGCGTAGAGGTCTTTCGGCAGCCACTGGTCGCCGATGACGAGAACGAGGCCGGCAAGGAAGGTGATCCCTCCGAGCAGACCGAGCGTCGCGCCAACCGCGCACAGGAGCGATCCCTCGCCGATCGCCCGCACCATCGCACCGAGCTCGCGCCCGGCAATGGCAATGTCGCCGCGGATGTTCGCCGCGGCGTCTTCGATCCAATCGCGGGTGTCGAGAAGTCGTTCGCGACTTCGCCTGACGATACGCCCGGGCACGAGCCAGTCCAGCGCGCGCCAGCGCGTGCGACGGTCGCCGTCGTGGTCGGCCGACTGCTGACCGAGAGCATATGGAACGAGGGCGTATCGACGCGGCACGGCCGCGCCCGCGATCGACTCGGTACTCGTGGCGGGCGCATCCACCTTGCCAGTGCCTGCCTCTAACTCGACCGCGAGCTCACCGACCGCCAACAGCACGAAAGACGAGTAGTACATCCAGGTGAGCAGCACCATGATCGCGCCGATCGCGCCGTACGCCGGGTTCAGGGCGTTGAACCTCTGCACGTAGAGCCGGAACAGTAGCGTGGCGACAATGAAGAGCATCGTCGCGAGGAGCGCGGCCACGATGAGGATTCGCTTATCCTGATCGCTGGAGTTCGGGAGCAGGTAGTACACCAGCCAGAGCACCGCGACCAGGGCGCCGATGGCGAGCGGAAACTGAATCACCGTCCACAGGAGCATCGTCACGCGTCCGAGGCCCAGATGCGAGCCGATCCAGCTGACGACTCCTTCGCCATTGACCAGAACCACCGTCGCGATCACGATGACGCCGCCGGCCAGCAGAAGCATGCCTAACTGCAGGATGTACTGCTTCCACCAGGGCCGCGTCTCCTCGACTTCGTAGGCGGCGTTCAGCGCCACGCGCAGCGAACCGAAGATACTCGACCCCGACCACGCGGCGGTGAGTAGGCCGAACGAGAGCAACCCTGGCGCACCTTTCGCGAACACTACCCGCTCGATCGTTCGACCGAGAAGCCTCGCCACATCGTCCGGGAGAGCACCGGCGATCCGCTCGTTGAAGCCGCCCATGACCGTCTGCTTGTCCGCGACGAGACTCAGCAATGCCGCGAGAAAGAGCAGTAGCGGAAAGAGCGCGAAAAAGAAGCTGTACGCCATCTGCGCTGCATAGACGCTGATCTTGTCTTTCCCAATTTCCGACCAGGTCTTCTTCGCGAGGGCGACGATGTCGTGTCCCCGGATTCTCATGCGTCAGCGTTGGGCAAGCAGCGTACCCCGAGCAGGCTGCGCCGTCGGTGCTTTCAGTCGTCCTTCTGGCCGAACACTGCCATGTTCGACGAATGCCCCGGCGCCACCTTCTTCTCCGGGTAGATCCAGTGCACGGCCTGGTTCACCGCCGTCGCGGCCTCGCCGAAGCCGGTCGCGATCAGCTTCAGCTTCCCCGGATACGTCGTCACGTCGCCGGCGGCGTAGATCCCGGCCCGACCGGTCTCCATCTGGCTGTTCACGATGATCTCGTCCTTCTCGATCGTTAGGCCCCACTCGCTGATCGCGCCCATATCGCTCACGAAGCCGAGCATCGGCAGTACGACGTCTACCTCGAGCTCGCGAGTCGATTTTGCTTTGATGTCGCGGAGGACGACATGGGTGAACTGAGTGCCACCATTCCGGCACTCGATGTCGTGCAGCTCGTGGAAGGTGTAGATGTCGGCACGGCCAGCCTCGACCGCGGAGCGGAACTCTGCCACCGTCGCGTCGTGTGCACGGAAACGGTCACTCCGGTGAATGAGCGTCACTCGCGAGGCACGCTGGACGAGCTGCGTGCCCCAGTCGAAAGCCGTGTCGCCGCCGCCGATGATGAGCACGCGCTGATCGCGAAACTGCTCCGGATCGGTCACGACGTCATAGATGCCGCGTCCGTACCAGGGCTCGGCACATCGCTGTGGCAGGCGACGGGGCGAGAAGGCGCCGATGCCAGCGGCAACGATGATCGAGCGCGTGGGAAACCGATCGCGATCCGTGACGACCACGAACTCTTTTCCGTCCTGCTCTAGGCCGGTCACACGCTGCGTGAGGTGGATTGGCTGCTGGAAGCGACTTGCCTGCTCGAGGAGGGATTTCACCAGATCCTTGGCGAGCACCTGCGGCACGCCGGCAACGTCAAAGATGTACTTCTCGGGATACAGCGCCGCTAACTGGCCGCCGGCCTCGGGAAGCGCGTCGATGATCTGCGCCGTCACACCTCGCATGCCAGCGTAAAAAAGAGCGAAGAGTCCCGTGGGCCCTCCGCCGATGATCGTGATGTCTTTTGGATCGTGAACCATCTGCTAAGCTTCGCCGACTCGACACTGCGATACAAGCCGCTCGCTCCACGCGTCACGCCTCACGCGCCACGCGCCACGCTTCACTCTCTCTGCCCGGCATGATCGACGCGCAACGCCTACTCGACTACCACGGCACCTTCAAGCTCGTCAACAAGGTGGCGGAAGGCGGCATGGCGACGGTGTACGAAGCGCAGCAGCTCGGGCCGTCGGGCTTCTCGAAGCGTATCGCGCTGAAGGTCATTCATCCGAGTTTCGCCCAGCGGCCGGAGTTCCTCCAGCTGTTCATCGACGAGGCGAAGCTCTCGGCGAACCTGCTCCACGGCAACATCGTCCAGATCTATCAATTGGGCGAGGTGGGCGGCGACTACTTCATCGCCATGGAGTTCATCCCCGGCCCCACGCTACGCAACATCGTCGATAGGCATCGCGAGGTGGGGAAGGCGATGCCGCAAACACTCGCAGCCTACATCGCGAGCCGCGTCTGCCGGGCGCTCGACTTCGCCCACAACTTCGTCGGCCCCGATGGCAACCGGCTCGACATCGTCCATCGAGACGTTTCACCCGGCAACATCATGGCGACCTGGGACGGCCACATCAAACTTGCCGACTTCGGAATCGCCAAGGCGCGTACGTCAATCGACCCCGCCTCGGACGGCATCCGTATCGGTAAGAAGCACTACATGAGCCCCGAGCAGCTGACCGGTCTCGAGGTCGACGGCCGGAGCGATGTGTTCTCGCTTGGTCTCGTGCTCTACGAGCTTCTCGCTCTCGAGCGGCTCTTTCGTGAAGACGTGACAGCCCTTGCGCTCTCCGAGGTCGCGATCGCGCCGCTGCCGTCGTTGCGCGACCTCGTCACGAACCTCGACGAGAATCTCGAGCGCATCATCCTCGCCGCTCTGGAGCGGGATCCTTCGCGGCGTCCCACGGCCGCAGCGCTCGGTCAGGCGCTAGACCGGTGGGTTGCTGATCAGCAGGAAGTGGCGACGCCCGATCGGCTCGAGGCGCACCTCGCGAAGATCTTCCCGGGCTCCTACCAGCCGCCGACCGCGGAGGAGGAGGACACCGACTTCACCAATCTGAAGTCGGCGCTGAGCGTGAGCTGGAAGAAGAAGCGGTCGGGAACCCGCGGCTAAGACGACCGGAGCTTCTCCCGCGCCAAAGTCCACGAGTCCCGACACGATTCGATAGCTTTGTGGGCGCGAGTTGATGCTCAATAACCGGCCCTAGTCCCTAGGCCCCTAGCCCCTAGTCCCTGCCCTTGAAGATTTACACTCGCACCGGCGACGCCGGTGACACTGGTCTCTTCGGCGGCGGACGCGTGCCGAAGAATCATCCACGCGTCGAAGCGTACGGCGATGTGGACGAGCTCAATGCGGCAATCGGCTTTGCTCGTTCCATCGAGCAGATGCCACGCGTCGACGAGGTGCTCGTGCCAATCCAGCGAGATCTGTTCGCCATCGGCGCGCTCCTCGCCACGCCCGACCGCGAGAAGATGCGGCAGCATCTGGAGAAGGCGCGCGTCGACGACGATCGCATAGCGCAGCTCGAGCGGGCAATCGACGACGGCGACCGCGAGCTCGAGCCTCTTCGCTCGTTCATCGTCCCTGGTGGCACCCCAAAATCCGCGGCGCTGCACGTTGCGCGTACCGTTTGCCGCCGCGCCGAGCGGCGCGTGGTTTCACTCGGCGAGTCCGGAACGGACGACATACCGGCAGTTGTCGTCATCTATCTCAATAGACTGTCGGACCTCCTCTTCACGCTGGCGCGTGTCGCGAACCGGCGCGCTGGTGCCGGTGAAGTGACGTGGTGATGTTCGTCACATCGCGGTAACCCGAATCGTCTTAAGACCGTCCCGTAAACATGGACCCGGTCGAGATCGAGCTACCGACATATCGCGTCATCATCGCCCGAGGAGCGCTCGCTGACCTCGGGCGCGTCGCGGCATCGGCGACGCGGGCGCATCGCTACGCGCTCGTCGCCGATAGCAACGTCGCGCCACTATATGCGTCGCGTGTCCGCGGCGCCTTGGGCGAGGGGCGCACGACGCTCTACACGGTTCCGTCCGGCGAGGAGCACAAGACGCGGGAAAGCTGGAGCTCTCTTACCGACTCCATGCTCGCCGACGGTTTTGGCAGGGACTCGGCCGTTGTCGCGCTTGGTGGCGGCGTGGTTGGCGACCTCGCCGGCTTTGTCGCCGCGACTTACATGCGCGGCATTCCGTTCATACAGGTGCCGACGACCCTGCTCGCGATGATCGACGCCTCTATCGGAGGCAAGACCGGCGTCGACACCACGTTGGGTAAGAATCTGGTCGGCGCCTTTCACCATCCGTCGGCCGTAATCGCCGATCCGGACGTACTGCGCACACTTCCAGCCGAGCAAATGCGTGCTGGCCTCGCCGAAGCGATCAAGCATGGCGTGATCGCCGACGCCGACTACTTCGAGGAAGTCGCCGGCGCGGCACCCGACATTGTCGGCGGGGGACGCGCCGCGGCTGCGGCCATCGAGCGCGTCGTCGTGCGCAGTATCGCGATCAAGGCCGACGTCGTGAAGCGCGACGAGCGCGAGGGCGGCCTTCGCAAGACGCTCAACTTCGGCCACACCATTGGCCACGCCATAGAACTGCGCAGCGACTATCGAATGCTGCATGGCGAGGCTGTGGCTGTCGGGATGGTCATCGAGAGTCGAGTTGCTGAAAGGCTGGGCCTTGCTGAACCGGGCACCAGCGATCGCGTGCGCGCGGCTATCGAGCGCACCGGGTTGCCGGCGACCCGTCCGGCGGATCAGACGCCGGACTCGATTCTCTCGGCTACTCGCGGAGACAAGAAGGTGCGATCCGGTATCGTCGAATACGCACTGCCGGCGCGCATCGGCGCTATGGCGGGCGCGGATCGGGGCTGGGGTGTTCCCGTCTCGGACGACATCGTGCTCGAGGTGCTGAGATGATGCAGCGACTCCGCCGGCGCTTCGGCACGCGCGCCTCGTTAGGGGCGCTCTGCGCGGGTCTCGGCGCCGCCACGATCGCTCTCGGCGTTGTCATCGCGTTTGGCGTCCGGGAGGAGCAGCGTGCGGCCGCCCGCGCCCGTGCGGCGGCCGAGGCCGCGGCTCAAGCTCCGCCGGTGCAGCGTGCACCACTGGAGCCGGTTCAACTGGATGGCGTCGTCGTCCTCGCGGCGACGAAGAGTTGGGCCAAGAAGACGCACCTCCCTCTGAAGGCTGGAGAACCGGTACCCGTGCTGGTCACCGCCTACTGCCTGAACGGAACGACGCGTCGTGGTCGTTATGTACGGCCGGGGATCGTCGCCGCTGATAGGAAGCTGTTTCCGCTATCGCGATATATCGAGCTGTATGCCGGTGAGAAGTATCTCGGGCGGTTTCTCATTGACGACACGGGGTCCATGATTCGCGGCGCCCACATCGACGTGTGGGTCCCGACCTGTCGTGAGGCAAAGATCTTCGGACGTCAGCGTGGAACGGCTATGTTGCTGCCGAGACATGAACTGGAGGTCGTGCAGTCGGGCAGTGCCAAATAGTGGTGATTGGTGGTTGGTGGTTGGTGATTGGTGGTTGGTGACTCTTGACGGTGATTTCGGATTGGCTGCGCACGGGTCCATTTTTTTCGTTACGCCGTAGCCTCTAGTCCTTAGGCCCTAGCCCCTCAAATGTCTTCCTTCGCGACGTATCTCATCGGCTTCATCATCCTGATCGCTGGGCTCGCGTTTGGCGCCTATCTGCTGAACATCCCAACGAGTTGGATTGTCGTCGGAATCATCATCCTTCTGGGCCTCGGCGTCCTGATGGCGACAAGTCGTACTCGCCCGCGCGACCCACCCCCTCCGGGCTCCGGACCGCAGCCGCCTGCGGGCTGAGCCGGCTTCCTTTCGAGCGTTTAGCGGCTTTCTCGGTCGCAGATCGAGGGTGACGCTCTCTAACGAGCGTCATCCTCGATTTTTTTATTGAATCGGATGAGTAACCTGTAACCCTGCACGCAGCCGGCGGATAACTCATTACCGCGCGAATTCGCGGGCACATTTGTGAGAGCTAGCTCACAATTGAGTATTGACGCCTCAAAAACCCGTCATTACCCTAGCCGCCCCTGAACCCCTGCCCCACCTCTCGCGAGCCATCGCGCGATGGGCGCCGCCGCCCTCCCATGGTGCTCGCTCCACCTTACCCGTTTGGTGAGGAGCGTGTATGGAGCAAGTGACGGAGACCAGGTCTTCTCGAGGGTACTTCCGCTCGTCCCCCTCGACCGCGTTTGACCAGTACCTCCAGGACATTCAAAAGCTTCCCCTAATCGACGACCCTGAAGAAGAGCGACGCCTCGCCCGACGCGCCCAGCGTGGTGACGAGAAGGCGGCCGAACGACTGGTTACCGCGAACCTGCGCTTCGTCATCTCCTATGTGAAGAAGTACCAGGGCCATGGGCTCGACCTTTCAGAGCTCGTCGCCATCGGTAACGAGGGCTTGCTCAAGGCCGTTCGCAAGTTCGATCCGGACCAGGGTGTCAAGTTCATCTCGTACGCTGTTTGGTGGGTCCGACAGGCCGTACTCAAGGCACTTGCCGAACAGACCCGATCCGTCCGGATCCCGCTCAATCAGAATTCGCAGCTCATTCGTCTCGCCCGCGCCGAGACGATCCTCGCCCAGGTCCTGAAGCGCGACCCCACCGAAGAAGAGATCAGCCGCGTCCTCGAAGACACGCCCCAGAATGTCCGGGCCGCGAAGCAGATGTCGGCAACGGAGGTTTCTCTCGACGCCCCGATCGACCGTTCAGATCGCGAAGCTTCTACGCTAGGAGAGCGCTTTGCTGGTGTGGACGGCGCGGACATCGAGGATCGGTGCGACTACAAGCTGATGCGGGAGTTCATCGACCGCGTCTTCCGGAAGTACCTCTCGCCGCGCGAGCGAAAGATTCTGTACCTCTACTACGGCCTCGAGGAAGGGTCGGAGGCAATGACCCTGGAGAAGATCGGCGCCCTCATGGGAGTGACGCGCGAACGGATTCGGCAGATTCGCGAGCGGGCCTTCGAGAAGCTCCGCGAATCGCCCGACGGCAGGGCGCTCTGCGGATTCTGGGCGGCCTAGAGAAAGCGTAGCAACGAATGAAGAACGGGGACCCGCTGAGGGTTCCCGTTCTTTTCTTTCGCCTTGCAAGAGGGGTTAGGGACTGGGCGGCGACGCTGAGATTTGACGTCTGGCCCTAGCCTCTAGTCCCTAGTCCCTAGCCCCTGCTCTATCATTCGGGGGTCGGTCTTCCCTCCTCATGCCGCACCGCACTCCAGTTTTCATCGATCGCTCGGGTAGGCGATGGCAGCGCATTCGCCGCGCGGCCATCGTCCTCGGCGTCATCACGACCGCGATCGGGCTCACGCTCGGCCTCAGTCTCCTCTTCGCACCGAGCATCCCCGAACTGCATCCGCAGTCGCTCACCCGAAAGCCAATAGTCAGGCTCTCCGAGCGAGCGCGACTGGCGGCGCGACATCGATTCCAGCAAGCCCTCGCCACGACAAAGCGGGTTCCCCCAGCGCGACACGTCAATCGCATACCGTCCGTCCCGTCCAATGGGCAAAAGCAGGCCGCGGCCGGCTCGCCCGTGGTCGGCGGATTCTACGTGAACTGGGACGACAACTCCTACGCTTCCCTCGCCGCGAATCTCAAGGATCTCGACGTCGTCGTTCTCGAGTGGGGATTCGTCGCTGGCGGCGGCGATTCGCTCCGCCTTGATACGCTCAACGGAAAACGCGCCATGTCGCGCATTCTCCAGGAGCCAGTGGAGAAGCGGCCGCGGTTGCTCGTCATGGTGAGCAATTTCGACTCGACTAAACAGGAGTTCGGGACGTCGGAGCTGCGCTCGCTGCTCACTCGTCCCGCGGCGCGCGCCCGCGCCATCGCGCAGCTCACGCAGGTCGTGCAGGCAAATGGTCTCGCCGGCGTCCTCGTCGACTTCGAGGCGGCGGCGAATTTTCCGCATCTGCACGAGCTCTCGATGACCTTCAGTCGCGAGCTCGCCGCGGCGTTGCATCCGCTGGACAAGAGCATCGCCTACGCGACGCCCTCCTACGCGACCAATGCCGAGCTCCGGGAGATCGCATCGACCGTCGACCAGGTATTCGCGATGCTCTTCGACGAGCACTACAGCTCCGGAGAGCCGGGTCCCATCGCGAGTCAGCAATTCTACGCCGACCGTGCCCGGGCGATTGCGTCGATCGTTCCGCGTGAGAAGCTGACCCTCATGATCGGCGCATACGGCTACGACTGGAACGATCGGACGGGCAAGATCACCGCCGACGAGGCGACGTTTCAGGATGTGATGCGCGACGCTCGCGACAGCGGTGCCGTCGTCCGCTTCGACAAAACATCGCTCAATTCGGTCGCGACATTTCAGAGCCCGGACTCCACCGATCATGATATCTGGTTTCTCGACGCCGTCACCGCCTACAATCAGCTCAAGGTCGCGCAATCGTTAGGTGTGGCCGGCGTCGCATTCTGGCGCCTGGGCTCGGAAGACCCTTCCGTCTGGCGCGTTCTTGACGAGGACGGACGCCTTCAATCGGCGCAGAACCTGACGACGGTCTCGCCCGGCTACGATCCCGAGATCGATGGGCAGGGCGAGATTCTGCGCATTCGCGCCCAGCCGGTTTCCGGTACGCGCGCGATAACGGTCGATTCGACCTCGGGCCTCATCACGGCCGAACAGTACACGAACTATCCAACGCCCTTCATCGTTCAGCGATTCGGCGCGCAGGAGATCCACCCGCACTGGGTAGCTCTCACCTTCGACGATGGTCCAGACGCGAACTGGACGGGACCGATTCTCGATACGCTGGCATCGCGTGGTGTGAAGGCAACGTTCTTCGTCATCGGCGAGAACGCCGATGCCCACCTGCCGCTGCTTCGACGGACCTATCGCGAAGGGCACGAGATCGGGAATCACACCTACTCCCATCCCAATCTCGGCCTGACGGGTCGGAAGAGAACGGAGGTCGAGCTCGACGCGAACGAACGCCTCATCGAGGCGATGCTCGATCACCGCACGGCGCTCTTTCGACCGCCCTACTTCGGAGATGCCGAGCCCACCACGCTCAACGAGCTCGTTCCGGTCTGGTTGGCGACGCAACGCAACTACATCACCGTCGGCCTGCACGTCGACTCGGAAGATTGGCAGGATCCACCCCCGGCGCAGATCATCAAGAACGTGCTCGAGAATCGTCCGGAGGACCCGGGCGATCGCGCCGAATGCGCCGACTCGCTTGGCCGCCGCTCGCTCGGCACCGGCACGACGAGGGCCTGTAACATCGTCCTGCTTCACGATGGCGGCGGCAACAGAGCCAATACGCTCGCCGCGCTCGGACCGCTGATCGACTCGCTGCGCGCCCGGGGCGACACGCTAGTACTGGTGTCGCAGCTTGCCGGCCTCACCCGCGACGAAGCGATGCCGCCGTTAGGCGGACGCGCCGGTATGGAGCGACTGCTCCTCATTGGCGGCTTCGGACTGCTCGGCATCGTGGAATGGCTGCTCTTCTGGATCTTCACCATCGCCGTCGTACTCGGAGTGGCGCGGCTCGTCGTCATCGGCGCTCTGGCGTTCATTCAGCGACTCCTCCGGCATCAGGATCGTTCGCGTCCAACCACCTACGCGCCGGGGGTGAGTGTCGTGATTCCGGCTTATAACGAGGAGAAAGTCATCAGTCAGACCATCGACAGCATCCTCGCCCAGCAGTACGACGGGCCGATGGAGATCATCGTCGTGGATGATGGCTCGCGCGACGCGACCTACCAGCAGGCGCGCGCTTCACATGGCGACCAGCCGCGCGTGCGGATTTTCGAGAAGCCGAACGGGGGGAAGGCGAGCGCCCTCAACTTCGGCATTGCCCATTCCCTCCACGATGTCATCGTCGCCCTCGATGCCGACACCCTCTTCGCCCGCGACACCGTCGCCGAGCTCGTGCAGCCACTCGCCGACGCCAGAGTCGCCGCGGTCGCCGGTAACGCGAAGGTCGGCAATCGCATCAACCTCGTGACTCGCTGGCAAGCGCTGGAGTACGTTACCAGTCAGAATCTGGATCGCCGGGCCTTTTCCCTGCTCGACTGCATAACGGTGGTGCCCGGTGCGGTCGGCGCTTGGCGCCGCGAAGTGGTGCTGAAGGTCGGCGGATTTCGCGAAGACACGCTCGCGGAAGATCAGGACCTCACGCTCGCCGTGCGCCGCGCCGGCTACTCGGTTGCGTATGCCGACGGCGCCATCGCCCTTACCGAGGCTCCCGATACGCTCCGGACGCTGGCGCGGCAGCGATTCCGTTGGTCGTTCGGGACACTGCAGTGCGCGTGGAAGCACCGCGGAACGCTCTTTCGACGACGCTATGGCACGCTTGGCTGGGTCGCGATGCCTAACGTCTGGCTTTTCCAGTTGCTCCTGCCGGCTCTCTCCCCGCTGGCCGATTTGATGTTCGTGTTCAGCCTTCTCTCCGTGTGGGCGTCGCGCACCTCTCATGGCGCGACCTATGCCCTTGTGAACCTCGAGCAGGTCCTCACCTACTACGCGGTCTTCCTGCTGGTAGATTGGGCGGCGGCCATGATCGCCTTTCTCATGGAGCCGCGCGAGGACAAGCAGCTCACATGGTTGATCTTCATCCAGCGCTTCGCGTATCGCCAGATCATGTATTGGGTCGTCGTGAAGTCCTTCGCCGCCGCGATTCGCGGCCATGTTGTGGGCTGGGGTAAGCTCGAGCGCAAAGCGACGGTGGAGCTCGAGGCCATGGGCGCCGGCGGCAGCGCGTGAGCGGCGTCGACATCCAGGCATTCGTCAACACGGACGCGGGTACAGCAGACGATGCGTGCGAGGCGCTCGAGAAGACGGGCGGCTTTCGGGTGGAGCGCATCGCGCCCACCGATCTTGCTGCCCGCGTACGGCACGCCGTGGAGAGCGGCGCTCGCCGCGTGCTCGTCGCCGGCGGCGACGGCTCGATCGCGACCGCAGCGGGGGTCATTCGCGGCGGAACGTGCGAGCTCGCGATCTTGCCCGGCGGCACCCTCAATCACCTCGCGCAGGATCTCGGGCTACCAACTGATCTCGAGGAGGCGGCGCGCGTCGCCAGCGGCACGTCCACCCGTTGCATCGACGTTGGCGAGGTAAATGACCACGTCTTTCTGAATACAAGCTCGGTGGGGGCGTACGTCACGTATGTGCGCACGCGCGAACGACTCGAGCGCCGGCTCGGCTACTGGATTGCCTCGTTCGTCGCCGGCCTTCGAATCCTCGCGCGGCTTCGAACCTTCCGTGTCACCGTCGAAATTGATGGGGTCGAGCACGAATACCTGACGCCACTCGTGTTCGTGGGCGTAGGGGAGCGCGAGCTGAAGATGCCGACGCTCGGCAAGCGAGTCTCCGGAGGAAAACGCGGCCTCCATGTCATTATCGTGCAATCGCGCAGCGCGGGACGCGTGCTCGCGCTGGCATTCGCGGCCGTCGCTCGCGGCGTCCGCGAGGTTTCGCGTACGCCGGACATGCAGAGCTTCATCGTCGATCGGATCCGTATCGAGCCACGTACTCGCGTGTTGGCTGGCCGCATCGCCATTGATGGCGAGATCGTCTCGATGTCGCCGCCGCTCGACTATCGCCTGATCCGCGAAGGGTTGAAAGTGGTGGTCGGAGACGTACGTTAAACAGTGGCCTTCGATCAGCTTCCGCTCTTTCCGTTACCGCTGGTTCTCCTGCCCGGAACGGCGCTCCCACTCCACATCTTCGAGCCGCGCTATCGGCAGCTGCTCGCCGACTTGGTAGAGGGTGACAAGCGCTTCGGTATCGTGCGGCTGTCCGAAGGCGCTGCAGAACTGGAGATCGCGCCGGGCACGGTCGGCTGTATCGCCGAAATCGTGAACGCGGAGCGACTGCCGGATGGCCGTTCGAACATCGTCGTGCGGGGCGCCGAGCGCTTCGCGTTCGTCTCCTTCGTCCCGTCGCCGCATCCGTATCACGTGTGTCGCGCCGAGCTGATCGAAGACGAATTCGAGATTGGCGGTGAGCTCGATGGTCTGGCGGAGCAGGTGCGCGACACTTTCCGACGCGTGGCCCGAGCGGCCAGAACGCTGTCCGACGATCCAGATCCGCTCCCCGAGTTGCCGGACGACGCGGCAGGCCTGTCGTTCGCCATCGCTTCGATGATTGACGTCGGACTGGACGGGCGCCAGGAGATTCTCGCGTCGCGGTCGCCGCTCGAGCGACTCCGGCTTCTCGACCGGGTGCTGTCCTCCGCGTTAGGCGCCATTGTCGCCCGCGCGCAGGCGCACACACTCGCCAAGACCAACGGCCGCGGAGCTCACGCTCAGCAATGACCAACTCTCAACAAGTAGCTGACACGCGGCCGACCCATGCGATCGACGAGGCACTCGCCAGGCAACTGGCAGCGATCGTCAGTGAGAGGCGCGTGCTCCATCGCGCCGGTGAGCTGCTCGCGTACAGCTCGGACGGCCTGCCGGGCTACTTCAAGCGGCCGTCCCTTGCCGTCTTTCCCGGCACGCGCGACGAGGTCGTCGCGGTCGTTCGCGCGCTCGCCGAGCGCGGCGTGCCCTTTGTTCCGCGCGGCGCCGGCACGGGACTCTCTGGTGGCGCACTCGCTGATGGCGTCGTCCTCCTCGGTTTGAATCGTCTCACGCGGATCCTCTCCGTCGATCCGGAGAATGCGCTCGCCGTCGTGGAGCCTGGCGTGGTGAACGTCGCGCTCTCACGCGCGGTGAGCAGCTACGGCCTCCACTACGCTCCGGACCCTTCCAGCCAGGCGGCGTGCACGATCGGGGGAAACATCGCCGAGAATGCCGGCGGCCCTCATTGTCTGAAGTATGGGGTCACCCTGAACCACGTGCTCGCGCTCACAGTCGTATTGCCTAACGGTGATGTCGTTTCGCTCGGCAACGCGGACGGCGAATCCGACGGCTACGACCTCGTTGGCGCGTTTGTTGGATCGGAGGGATGTTTCGGCGTCGTCCTCGACGTCACCGTTCGGCTCTCGCGCACGCCACAGGCGGTTCGGACGCTGCTCGGCGACTTCTCGTCCATCGATGCCGCCGCGCGTGCCGTGTCGGCGATCATCGCCAGCGGCATTCTGCCGGCGGCCCTGGAGATGATGGACGCGCCGACGATTCGCGCTGTCGAGGCGTCGATCTATGCCGCCGGGTATCCGACGGACGCGGCGGCGGTGTTGCTGGTGGAGCTGGATGGTGCCCTCGCCGGACTGGACGCGGACGTGGCGACAGTCGTTAGGCTCTGCCGTGACGCGGGCGCCCGCGAGGTCCGCGTGGCCCGCGACGACGCCGAGCGCGCCAAGCTCTGGCAGGGGCGCAAGAAAGCCTTCGGCGCGATGGGGCGCATCTCGTCGCACCTCGTCGTGCAGGACGCGGTGGTACCGCGCACCAAGCTGCCCGAGATTCTCGCGCGGGTGCACGACATTGCCGAGCGGTATCGCGTCATGGTCTGCAACGTGTTTCACGCCGGCGATGGCAACCTCCATCCGAACATCGGTTACGATGCGAACAACCCCGATGAGTCGGCGCGCGTCCACGCCGCGATGCGCGAGATCATGCAAGCGTGCATCGACGCCGGGGGGACGGTAAGCGGTGAACACGGCATAGGCATCGATAAGCTGCCATACATGGAAGCGCTCTTTTCGAGTGAGTCCTTGAATGCCATGTGCGCGCTGCGAACCGTTTTCGATCCGCAGCGGCGCGCCAATCCGGGCAAGGTCGTGCCGATGCATTCCTGCCGCGAATGGCATATGGCGCCCTCCGCGCGGCCGGCCGCGATGGAGCACGAGTGACCACCGCGACGACGTCTTCCGATGCGATCGAGCTGCGCGATCGCGTGCGCGACGCCGCGGGCCGACGGCTTGCCTTACGAGTCGCCGGGCGGGGCAGCTGGCTCGACGCGAACCGTCCGGTCCAGGCCGAGGCGACTCTCGATGTCAGCGGCCACTCGGGAATAGTGGAGTACGAGCCGGGGGATCTCACCCTCACCGCGCGCGCGGGGACGACACTCGAGGAGATTGCCCGCGCCACCGCGGCGCACGGGCAATGGTTGTCGCTCGATCCTTACGGGGACCCGACGCGCTCTAGCCTCGGCGCGACTATTGTCACCGCGTCGTACGGCCCACTCGCGCACCAGTTCGGTACTCCTCGCGACATGACCCTTGGCGTCGAGTTCGTCGCCGGTACGGGAGACATTGTGCGCGGCGGGGGACGCGTCGTGAAGAACGTCGCCGGGTTCGACCTGACGAGACTGGTGACCGGCTCCTGGGGAACCATTGGCGTGATCACCGAAGCGACGGTGCGACTTCGCGCGATTCCGCCCGTGCAAGCAACACTCGCCATCGACGTTGCCGGCGCCGAGACGGAGATCGAGCGACTCCGCGCCGCGTTGCGCACGCTGCCCTTCATGCCCCTGGCCGCGCAGCTGCTCGACGCCACGGCAACGCGCCTGCTCGGCGCCGGCGATCGCGTCGGGGCGTTGCTCGTTAGGCTCGGCGGCAACGAAGAAGCGGTCCGCGATCAACGCGAGCAGCTTCGCTCGCTCGGTGATGCGCGCACGATCGACGCGGCCGTGTGGGATGATCTGCGTGTCGCGGAGCCGGCGCGGGCGGCAGTGGTGCGTTTCTCGCGTCGGTCATCGATGTTCGCCTCCACCTGGCGCACGGGAATGCGCATCGTCGAGCGGTGGCCGTCGGCGGCGTATTGCCATGGCGATCCCGGTCGCGGCGTCGTTCGAATCGTGCTCCCACTGGCCGAAGACACTTCCGAGGCCGAGCTTCGATCGGCGTTGGACGTTTCGTTCGAGGGAGCTCGGATTTACGAGCGACTGCCTCCATCCCTCTGGGAATCGCTCGCATCACCGTCACTTCACGGCCAGCTCCAGTGCGGCGTGAAGACTGCCTTCGATCCGTCTAACGTCTTGAATCCAGGTATTCTCGGAGAGCTGCAGTGACCGGTACGCATTCTCGCGCACTCGTCGATGAGCGTGCGATCGCCTCACAGGCGTCTCGTGAGGCACCCTGCGCTCTCCCCGGAACACCGCTCGCTGCGATGCGTAGCGGCATCGACGCCTGCGTGCATTGCGGCTTCTGTCTGCAGAGCTGCCCGACCTATCTCACACTCGAAGACGAGAACGACAGCCCGCGCGGTCGCGTCCTGTTGATGCGATCCGCCGTCGAGGGGACGATAGCGCTCGATGATCCCTCGCTGCAGACGCACATTGATCGCTGCCTTGGCTGCCGCGCTTGCGAGACCGCGTGTCCATCGGGGGTGCCTTACGGGCACCTTCTCGAGGCAACACGCGCGACGATGGCCGCGCCGCGCCGGCTGCCCTTTGTCGCGCGTATGATTCTCTGGGTATTCGCGCGGCGAGGCCTGATGTCCATGGCGATGTCGATGTCGCGTGCGGTGCGCGCAACGCGCATCCCGGCGTTGCTCTCGCGGCTGCCGGGCCGGCTCGGCTTCTCGATGGCAATGCTGGCGTCGACGGCGCGCCCGCGTCGTCACTCATACGTCGCGACGGGCGACGGAGCACGTGGACGGGTCGCGCTCCTCCTCGGGTGCGTAATGGAAGGGCTGCTCGAGGAAACGAATCGCGCGACCGAGCGTTCGCTCGTCGTGAATGGGTACACGATGATCGACGCACCCGGACAGCGCTGCTGCGGCGCGCTCCACGCCCACGCGGGTGACATGCGTCGCGCACTCTCGTTGGCGCGCGCAAACATCGACGCGTTCGACCGAAGCGGCGCACAGTATGTGTGCACCAACGCCGCCGGCTGCGGCGCAATGATGAAAGAGTACACACACCTGCTCGCCGCCGATGCCGAGTATCGCGATCGCGCCGCCACCTTTTCGTCGAAGGTCCGCGATGTGAGCGAGCTACTCGTCGCCGCCGGTCCGGTGCGCGGCGGTGAAGTCCCGAGAGCCGTCACGTACGATGCGCCCTGTCACCTCCTGCATGCGCAACGCATTGTAGATCCACCGCTAGCGGTGCTTCGTGCCATTCCGGGGCTGCGCCTCGCGCCACTCGAGGGCGCGGAACACTGCTGTGGGGCGGCGGGCATCTACAATCTCGTCGAACCCGACACGTCAAATGCAGTGCTCGCGCCAAAGTTGCGTAATATCGCCGCGACTGGCGCCGAGCTCGTCGTGACTGGAAATCCGGGTTGCCTCATGCAAATCGGTGCGGGAATGCGTCGCGCCGGGGTTCGCGCGGGTGCTGTCCACCCCGTGGAGTTGCTCGACGAATCGTACGCGCGGCGGCGATAATGCGGAGCGGTTCCAGACTCGCAAGCCGGACGGCACCTACCATCCGACAGGTACGACCTATTATCACTTCCTTCATGCTCGCCGTCTCGAGACAGAGAAGTGAGGCCGCCAAGCGGAGCGCGCGCCACTTGGCGCGAGAGACCGCGTGACGGGCCAGCCCAACACCGTGCGCGCGGATTCCGCGACGGTCGGTGAGATCGGCGGGCGGAGCGTCGTGCTCTCGTACGCGGGCGTCGCCACCGAATATGAGGCACTGCGCCAGTTCGCGGCCGTCTTCGATCGCAGCCATCGCGGTCGGCTACGCCTAACGGGCGCAAAAGCTGGCGAGATGTTGACGGGTCTCGTGACGAACGACGTCGTCGCGCTCGCACCCGGTCAGGGGCAATACGCCGCCGCGCTCACGCCGAAGGGCAAGATCCTCGCTGACCTACGGATCTTCCGGGAGGAGGGCTCGTATCTCGTGGACTCGCCTCCGCGCGCCACCGAAGGCTGGCTGGAGACGATTCGCAAATATGTAAACCCGCGCCTGGCGCCGTACACCGACGAGAGCGCGACGACGCGCGACCTTGGCGTTTTCGGCACGGCAGCGCGTCTCGTTGTCGGCGAGATGACGGGCGTCAATAGCAGCGCGCTCGGCATATTGCCGCCGTATCATCATGTCGCCGTCATGATCGATGGCGCGCGGGTGCTCGTCGCACGCGTTCCGGAGCTGGAGCTCGAGGGTTTCGAGATCTTCGCACCGGCGGAAGCGTACGATCTGCTCTGGGCACGCGCGCTGGCGGCCAAGGCGACACCCGGTGGGCTCGAAACCTGGGAAATTGCGCGGGTGGAGGCGGGGCGCCCAGAGTGGGGCGTCGACATCGATGAGTCCACGCTCCCGCAGGAAGCCAATCTCGAGGAGCTTCACGCCATCTCCTACACGAAAGGCTGCTACACGGGCCAGGAAACTGTCGCTCGCGTGCACTTTCGTGGACACGTCAACCGACATCTACGCGGGCTGCGGACTGCGTCCTCCGAACCGCCGGCGCGGGGTGCGAAGTTGTTAGACGCCAGCGGAAAGGAAGTGGGCGATGTACGTAGCACGGCGCCTTCGCCAAGGCTGGGCGGCCTCGCGATCGGAATGGTGCGACGCGAGATCGAGCTGGGCGCCGCACTGATTGCTCGTTGGGAGGGTGGCGAGACACGCGTGGACGTCGCGCACCTTCCCTTCCCCGCCTAACGGCAGGTGCCGACAGCGCTCGTCACCGGTGCGACGGGTCTCGTGGGGTCGCATATCGTCGAGCGGCTCGCCGAGGATGGCTGGCGAATCCGCGCTCTCGTTCGCGATCGCAGTGACGGAGCGCATGAGGGCCGGTGGGATAGCGTCCGCTGGCTGCGCGAATGCGGCGTCGAAATCGCGAGTGGGGATATTCTCGATCTGCCATCGTTCGCGGAGGCCGCGCGCAACTGCGACGTGATCTTTCACACCGCTGCCGCCGTGACACCGAAGGCGAGCGCCATCCATCCGTATGACGCTTTCCGCATTCCCAATGTAGAGGGGACGAGGAACGCCATCGACGCAGCGGCGCGTTCCGGCGCGCGGCTCCTGCAACTCAGTAGCGTCGCGGTATACGGGCCGGAGGCTCGGTACGCATCGAGCAAGGCCGTCGCGGTGGACGAATCGGTGCCGTTCGATCCCCTGCCGCAGCGAGCGTATTACGCGCGGTCGAAGCGGGAATCCGAACAACTCGTTATGGAAGCGCACAGTGAGGGACGCATCTGGGCAACCGCGGTGCGCCCGGATGTGATCTACGGCCGGCGAGACCGCCAATTCGTACCGCGCGTCGCGCGGCTCTTGCGATCAGGAGTTGCGCCGGTGATCGCCGGCGGCCGCGCGGTGATGGCCATCGTGAACGCTGCCCACGTCGCGGACGGCGCCTTCCGTGCCGCGACCTCCGAACGGGCTGGCGGCAACGCCTACAATCTCGCCAACGACTTCGACGTCCAGTGGCGCGAGTTCTTCCGTCTCGCCAGCATCGGCCTGGATCGGCGGATTCGACTTGTCAGCATACCGCCATGGCTGGCACGAGGGGCACTCACGGTCACGAAGCGCACGATTCGGTTCCTGACGCGAGGCCGATTGAATCTCGTCGCCACTGCTTCGCTCGATTTCATGACCCGCGACAATCCATTCAACTCCGACCGGGCGCGTCGAGAGCTCGGGTGGAATCCCGCGAGTCGTCCCGACGTCACGGTGCCGGAGGCGTTTCGGTGGTGGCGCGAGAATCGTTAGGCACAAGAAAGACAAAGGGCGCGACCATCGTCGCGCCCTCGATCGTCGCAAAAGCGAAAACTTACGGCTTCTTCGTACCAGACTTCGTGCCAGTCTTGGTCTTGGTCTTCATCGCGGCCTTGGCCGAATCAGCGGCCTTAATCGAGTCCATCTTGTGCGTCGAGTCCATCTTCATAGCGGTGTCCGTCGCGGCCGGAGCCGGGGCGGGCGCGGCGGCCGGAGCCGGCGCTGCAGCAGCTGCTGCCGAATCCTGCTTGGCTTGGTCGTTCTTCGCACAAGCCGCGATCGCGAACACGGCGGCCACGAGAGCTAGGCGCTTCATGCAGATCTCCTGAGAGGGGTACGGGATTTCAAATCGGTCTCCGCGCTCGCTGCGGCGATGCTCGGATCAATATCGCGGCGTGAAAGCTACCGGTCACTGCCATGCTGTCAAGGAGCCTTTCCGAGGTCAAGTGGAGCGGCCGCAAAGGCTTTCTACGGAATGTCTCCTTCTGTTCCGTCAATGCGTCCAATGACTCCGCTAGCCCCTCCTTGCGAGTTCCTCTAGCTTTGCACTCTCCGGCGCCGAGGATGTAATGACTGGTAAACCGTTGCCTCAGGCCGAGTCGGCGATCGTACGCGGCGCGTGCCCTCACGACTGCCCGGACACGTGCGCGATGCTCGTCACCGTCGAAAACGGCCGGGCGGTGCGCGTCGCCGGCGATCCCGACCACCCGTTCACGCAGGGCTTCCTCTGCGCGAAAGTGAATCGGTACGTCGAGCGTACGTACCATCCGGATCGGCTGCTCCATCCAATGCGCCGGTCTGGCCCAAAGGGGACCGGACGCTTTGTCCGCATTGGATGGGATGAAGCCATCGCCGAGATCGGAGATCGGCTTGGAGAGATTGCGCAGTCCGCCGATGGCCCGGAGGCGATTCTTCCCTACTCGTACGCGGGTACGATGGGACTGGTCCAGAGCTCGTCGCTCGATCGACGATTCTTCCACCTCCTCGGCGCGTCGATGCTCGATCGGACCATCTGCTCGATGGCCGGAACGGTGGGGATGCGAATGACGCTGGGCGCAAACGTCGGCGCCGACGCGGAGGGGCTTCCCGAAAGTGACCTCGTGCTCCTCTGGGGTACGAATACTCTTACGTCCAACCCGCACCTCTGGCCCTTCGTTCTCGAGGCGCGCAAGCGCGGTGCGCGGGTCATCGCCATCGACCCCTTGCGCACGCGAACCGCGGCACAGTGCGACGAATGGATCGCAATCCGTCCTGGTACCGATGCAGCGCTCGCGTTGGGGATCATGCACGTGCTCTTCGCGCGTGGCCTCGAGGACCGGGACTATCTCGCGCGTTACACGCTCGGAGAGGACGCGCTGCGCGCTCGTGCTGCGGAATACACACCCGAACGCGTCGGCGAGATAACCGGAATTGCTTCGGCGAAGATCGTCGATCTCGCCGAGCGCTATGGCCGCGCACGCGCCGCATTCATCCGCATCAACTATGGCTTGCAGCGACATGGCGGCGGCGGCATGGCGGTTCGAACAATTGCTTGCCTACCGGCGATTACGGGTCATTGGCGGCGCGTCGGCGGTGGTATCCAGCTCTCGACGAGCGCCAATTTCCAATTCAATAAACAGGCGCTCGAGCGGCCAGATCTCTCGCCGCCCGTTCGCACGATCAACATGATCCGCCTCGGCGAAGCGTTGACGACGGCGAACGCCGGCGTCGGTGGGCCCCCCGTGCGTGCGCTGGTCGTGTACAACTCGAATCCCGCCGCGGTCGCACCGGATCGCAATGCGGTGTTACGCGGCCTCGCTCGCGAGGACCTCTTCACAGTGGTGCTAGAGCATTTCCAGACGGATACCGCCGACTGGGCTGACATCGTACTCCCCGCAACGACGCAGCTCGAACATTGGGACGTCCATTTCGCGTACGGCCACCACTACGTCAGTCTCAACCAGCCGTCGATCGCACCGCTCGGCGAGGCGAAGCCGAACAGTGAGATCTTCCGATTGCTCGCTCAGCGCATGGGATTGGCGGAAGCGCATTTTGGAATCGACGACGTCGGCCTTATTCGCCAGGCGCTGGATACGAGTGCCAAGAAGCTGCAAGGCGTCACGTTCGAGAAGCTCGTCGAGCAAGGTTGGATGCGGCTCAACGTCCCCACGCCGTATCTGCCGTTCGCGAGGGGCGAATTCCTGACTCCATCGGGCAAATGTGAGTTTTACTCGGAGCGCATGGCGCAGATGGGGCTCGATCCGCTGCCCTCGTTCACGGCGCCGTATGAGTTTCCAGAGGACGCGCCGGAAGTCGCCGCGCAATATCCATTGACGCTGATCTCATCGCCCGCGCACCAGTTCTTGAATACGACATTCGTGAACGTCGAGGCACTTCGTCGTGCCGCACGAGAGCCGGAATGCGTTCTCCATCCGCGCGATGCGGAGCGCCGCGCGATTCCCGGTGGCGCGCGCGTTGTGATCCGGAACGACCGTGGAGCGTTCACCGCCGTTGCGCGTGTCGAGGAGTCGATTCGCGAAGGCGTCGTGTGGGCGCCCTCGATCTGGTGGGGAAAGTTCGCCGCGGACGGTGCGAACGCGAATCAGACGACGTCGCAACGCGAGACCGACCTCGGCCATGGCCCGGTGTTCTATGACAACCTGGTCGAGGTGAGCTTGGCGGATTGAGCCTAACGAGGTTGGTGACTAGTGGTTGGTGACTGGTGGTTGGTGAACCTCGGACTGCACTGCAATGCGCCGCTTTTTCACAAGCCACCAGCTGCCAGCCACCAGCCACCACAGGCTTGCATTCAGCCGATCAGCATCGCTTCATTGACGAAGAGGCATTTTCATCCGACTTAGGAGAACGCCGTGTCGTCGTTTCCGGAGACTCTGGGGGCCCTGAAGCGCTCACCGTACGGTGTACCCGAGCGCGCGCTTCGTTCCGTGAAGGACGAAATGCGCCAGAACCTCCTCGCGCGGCTCTGCAACGGCGGGCCGCTGTTCGCCGGCGTGATCGGCTACGAGGAAACGGTGATGCCGCAAATCGTGAACGCGATTCTATCGCGTCACAACTTTATTTTGCTCGGCTTGCGTGGTCAGGCAAAATCACGAATTCTGCGCGCGCTCACGACGCTCCTCGACGATGCCATCCCAATCGTCGCCGGCAGCGAGGTCAACGACAATCCGTTCGCGCCGATCTCCAAGTTTGCTCGCAATCTGCTCGGGGAAGGCGGCGACGACACGCCGATCAGCTGGGTAGGTCGTGAGAATCGTTACGTCGAGAAGCTCGCGACGCCCGACGTAACCATTGCCGATCTGATCGGCGATCTCGACCCGATCAAGGCCGCACGCGGGGGTCATCTGCTCTCGGACGAGCTCACGATCCATTACGGCATGCTGCCCCGAGCGAACCGCGGCATCTTCGCGTTGAACGAGCTCCCGGACCTCGCGGGCAAGGTGCAGGTGGGTCTGTTCAACGTGATGCAGGAAGGCGACGTCCAGATCAAGGGCTATCCCGTCCGTCTGCCGCTCGACGTGCAGCTCTGCTTCACCGCCAACCCTGAAGATTACACCGCCCGCGGAAAGATCATCACGCCGCTCAAGGATCGCATCGGCAGCGAGATTCTCACGCACTACCCCGAGACTGTCGATCTCGGTGTAACGATCACGAAGCAGGAAGCCTGGACGGAGCGCGACAATCGACCCATACGCGTGCCGGACTTCGTCGCCGAGATGATCGAACGCATCGCGTTCGAGGCGCGCACGGACCGTCGCATCGACAAGCGCTCTGGCGTTTCGCAGCGCATGCCTATCACGGTAATGGAGAACGTCGTATCGAACGCCGAGCGTCGGGCGATCGTTACCGGTGAGGAGGAAGTCGTACCTCGCATCGCCGACATCTACGCGGCGCTTCCGGCGATTACCGGCAAGATCGAGCTCGAGTACGAGGGAGAGCTCGTGGGGGGCAATGCGATCGCACGCGAGCTCATTCGTCGCGCAGCCGACGCGACATTCCAGGAGCGCGCCGGCGGCGTCAATGTCGACGAGATCATCATGTGGTTCGACGAAGGTGGAGCGCTGCAGGTGACCGATGACGCCCGCTCCGAGGCCGTGCTCAAGGGGTTCGATGTCGTCCCCGATCTCCTGCACGTCATCAGGCATGTCGGCCTCGCCGGTGAGGACGACGCACCAGCGTCTGTCGCCGCCTGCGAGCTCGTTCTCGAGGCGCTCGTCGCGCGGAAGAAGATCTCCCGGACCGACAGCGGTGCGTACGGCCGCGCGATGCCGGAGCCGCGGCGACGGCCCGGCCAGGATCTGTTCGGCGGCGGCATGGCATGACGCGGCGTAGCGAGACGGGTCGCAATGGCGATGGGTTTCGAGTCGCGGCGACGCCGCGTTCGTTAGGCTCGGCCCATCATGCCGCCACGCGAGGGAATGCCGAGAAGGGAACACCGACGCGCCCATCGCTCACGGTCCGCCGAGCTTCCCTGACCGATCTGCCGACGATCGTCGATCTCCGCCTCGCACTACTGCGTGAGAACGCCGGCCATCCGGTGTACGGCCAACTGCGCGACGATGCGCGCGCACGGGCCTTCGACGTCTTCGGGGCGCAGCTACGCTCGCCGCATGAAATCATGTTTCTCGCCGAATCGAATGGCGGCGTGGTTGGCATCCTGCGCTGCGTAGAAACGCTAAACTCGCCGCTCCTGGACCCTGAGCGATATTGTTATGTCTCGTCGGTGTACGTCCAACCCTCGGCGAGACGGGCGGGGGTGCTGAAAGCGCTGCTCCGGCGCGCCGACCAGTGGTGCGCCGAGCGGGGCCTCACGGAGATGCGCCTCCACAACGTACCGGGCGGGAGCGCCAGCGCCGCGTGGGCGGCGCAGGGATTCGCAGTGATGGAGGAGGTCCGTCGGCGTCCCCTCGGAGATCGCTGACGCGCCCGAGTCGCACGTGCCCTTCGTCACCATCTCTCGCATGTATGGCGCCGGCGGCTCCCAGGTTGCCGCGCGCATCGCACACACGCTCGGCTGGTCGCTGTTCGACAACGCGGTCGTCGATGCCGTCGCTGAGCGCAGCGGCCTAACGAAAGCGGAAGTGAGAGAGCGCGACGAGCGCGTGCCGTCGATAGTCGAGCGCATTGCGACGACGCTTTCCCTCGGCACACCCGAATCGATGCCCGTCATTCCCGAAGTGCCGGTGATGTTGACCGAGGAGCGACTCGTCGACATCACGCGCCGGGTAATCGAGGAAGCCGTTCAGCAAGGGCCCGCGGTCTTCGTTGGTCGAGGAGTGCAGTTTCTCCTCGCCAATCGACAGGACTCCCTGCACGTCTTCTGTTATGCCTCGCGCGCGAAGCTCATCGAGGGCGCAATCCATCGACTTGGCGTCGCCCCGAAGGACGCCGATCGAGTCGTCACCGAGATGAATCGGAACCGCGAGCAGTATGTCCGGCGCCACTTCAACAGAGCGTGGCTGGACGTCACCAACTACCAACTCTGCGTGGATACCGGCTACCTCGGTATCGATGACACGGCGGATCTCGTGGTGGCACTCGTGAGGCAGAAACTCGGCGTGCTATAGGACGGGCTACCCAACCGCGCCAAGCGCCGCCTGCTCGGGAGCGGGGCTCGTATGCCACTCGTGCCGCCGGAACGCCCACAGCGCATACGCGAGCATGATCGCGCCGCCGCCGCCGATGGCCCAGGCCACACCAATCGCATGCGCCACGGCCCCGGCGATGAAGGAGCCCACCACCTGTGACAGACCGACGACGATGAACGAATATGCGGCCATGATCCGTCCGCGCAGTTCGTCCGGCACGAAGTGCTGCAGCATCGCATTCGCCTGTGCACTATTCACGATCATCGCGAAGCCCGTGAAGAGTAGGACGACGTAGGCGGCGCTTGCCGAGCGCACCACCGCGAGCGTGATGAGCAAACACGAATACATGACCGACGCCCGTGACAGTACGAATCGCCGCGAAAGGCGATCGCCGACCGCCGCCAGGGTCAACGCGCCGATCAGCCCGCCGACGCCCACACAGGCCAGCAAGAGACCGTAACCGCCCGGGCCCAATCCGAGGCGGTCGCCGGCGACGACGGGCATGAGAGTCAGATAGGGACTGCCGAACACCGCGAACACTGTCACGAAGCCGATGAGTGCGGCCACGGACGGCGTACCGCGCATGAAGCGCACACCCTGCACGATACCCTGCAGCGGTGATGCGCGAAGCTCTGTCGGCACCCACACCGGGAGCCGAATGAGCAACAGTCCAATCAGTACCGTGGTGTAGCTCAGCGCATTCACGCCGAAGCACCACCCGGTGCCAAGCTTGGCCATGACGATCGCCGCTACGGCAGGCCCAACGATCCGCGCGAGGTTGAAGCCGCTCGAGTTGAGGGCGATGGCGCTCGGCAACTCGTCGCGGCCAACCAGCTCGATCACCAGCGACTGCCGCGCCGGAATCTCTACGGAGCTGATCACCCCATTGATCGTCGCCATCGCGATCAGCCAGTGGATGGTGATGTGGCCCGTGAGCGCGAGCAGCCACAGTGACGTCGACTGCAGCGCGAAGAGCGTTTGACAGACCGTGACGAGCCTGAGCTTGTTCGTTCGATCGACGAGCACTCCCGCGTAGAGCGAGAGCGCCAGGATCGGCAGCGACTGCGCGGCTGCGACTAGCCCCACCAGGAACGCATTGCGGGTCAATGTGAACGCCAGCCAGCCTTCGGCCATGGATTGCATCCACGTCCCGATGAGCGAGAGCGTCTGTCCCGACCAGAAGAGCAGGAAGTTGCGGTGGCGGAGTGCGCGAAAGGGATTCAGCGAGGGCATCGGTTTTGGCAATCTACTCAGGCAGCGACACACGACCCTCCTGAAAGTCACCATTTGGGTCCGGGTTTTGTGGATGACGCGACCGGGGATGGTGACATCCCGTTCGCACCAGCGTATGCTTTGAGAAGGAGGCCCCATGCGCTTTCACACGTATACGAAGTTCAGCCCCGAGATGGCCGATGCAGTCGACCTCCAGTCGCTGCTCGACAAGCTCGCGGACTTCCTGCTCCAGTCTGGATTTGCCGGCGGCAAGAATCAGCAGCCGTACTATGGCTGGGACTTTGGCGAGGACGGGGACCGGTCGCTCGAGGCACTGCGTCAAGCCATTCTGAATGCACTGATCGAGAGCGGCCAATTCACCCCCGAAATGCTCGAGGCGCTCCGCGGCGAGGGCGACGAGGAGGGACAAGCCAAGCTCGCGAAGCTCCTGGACGAGCTTGTGCAGCGCCTGGTCAACGAGGGTTACCTCTCGATGGATGCCCCGCCCCAGATGCCGGCTGGGCACCAGCCGCTCGAGGGGCCGGGGAGTCTCGCCAAGGCGGCGGCACGCGACGTCCAGTTCAATCTCACGGACAAGGGCATCGACTTCCTCGGCTACAAGACGTTGCGCGGCCTCCTCGGCTCGTTAGGCAAGTCGAGCTTCGGCAGCCATGATACGCAGTATCTGGCGACGGGCATCGAGGCGGACGGGTACAGCAAGCCGTACGAATTCGGCGACGTCCTCAACCTCGACGTCAACGAGACGCTCAAGCGCTCACTCGCTCGCACCGGCAAGATCGAAGTGCCGATGGACCTCGATTATCAGGACCTCATGGTGCGTCAGGCCGAGTATCGCTCGTCGTGCGCGACGGTGCTCATGCTCGACTGCTCGCACTCGATGATCCTGTACGGTGAGGACCGCTTCACGCCGGCGAAGAAGGTCGCGCTTGCGCTCACACATCTCATTCGAACGCAGTTTCCCGGCGATTCGCTCAAGGTCATCCTCTTCCACGACTCGGCCGAGGAGATCCCCCTCGGTGCCCTTGCTACCGCGCAGGTCGGGCCGTATCACACGAACACGGCCGAAGGCCTGAAGCTCGCCCGTCGCCTCCTGTTGGCGCAGAAGAAGGACATGCGCCAGATCATAATGATCACGGACGGCAAGCCGAGCGCGCTCACCATGCCTAACGGGCAGATCTACAAGAATTCGTTCGGTCTCGATGCAACCGTTATCGCACAGACGCTGCGCGAGGTTGCGCACTGTCGTCGGAGCGGGATCATGATCAACACCTTCATGCTCGCGCGGGATCGATCACTCGTCGACTTCGTGAAACGCGTCTCCGAGATCAGCCGCGGCAAAGCCTACTTCACGACGACGATGACGCTCGGCCAGTTTATCCTGATGGACTTCTTGAAAAGGAAAACCCGCAAAGTCAGTTGAATTGAAATCACAATTCACGATTCAGGATTCGTCGCAATACCGCCGAGTCGATATTCCCCCCACAGAACGCCACCGCGACGCGCTTGCCCGTTAGGCGATCTCGCAGCTTCATCGCCGCCATCACACCCATCGCGCCCGCCCCCTCCACCACGCTGTGGCTCGTCGATAGGATCATGCGCACCCCTTCCGCGATTTCCGCGTCCGTCAGAGTCACGAAGTCCGTAAGCCCTTCGACGAGAGCGGGAAACGTGAGCTCGTAAGTCGAACGGGTCGCGACTCCCTCAGCGAAGGTGTCGGCGCGATTCGTGACGCGAGGCTCGCGCGCATGCCACGAATCGTGCTGCGCCGCGGCGCCCGCTGCCTGAGCGCCATACACTTCGAGATGTGGCGCGAGTTGCTTCGCGACGGTCAACGCGCCCACCGCCTGTGAGCCGCCACCGACGGCAAGCACGAGCGCGTCGATTTGTCGCGCCCCTGCCTGCTCGAGGATCTCGAGCGTCATCGTGCCCGCGCCGGCGATGATTCGAGGATCATTTGTGGAGTGCGCGAGTACGCGGCCTTCCTCCCGAGCGATACTCAGCATCGCCTGAACCGACTCGTCGTAGTCGCGGCCTTGTTCGAGGACCGTGGCGCCCCACGCGCGCATAGCGGCGTTTTTCTCCGGGTTGTTGCCGCGCGGTACGCAGATCGTGGCCGACGTTCCGACGAGCGCGGCGCCGTAGGCGATGCCCTGCCCGTGGTTTCCGGTCGACGCCGCGACGACGCCACGTGCACGCTCCTCCGCCGAGAGCGCGGTCATGAACGAGAGGCCGTTTCTCACCTTGAAGGAACCGGTGGGCTGATGGTTCTCGTGTTTGACGAAGAGCTGCAGTCCAGTCGCGCTGTCCAGAAGCGGATGTCGACGAAGCGGCGTTGGCGTCAGATGCGAAGCGATTCGCTCACGCGCTTGTTCGACGTCGTCGTAGCTGATCGGCCAGGTGGCCGGAAGAATGGCCGTCATTGTCGGGTTGCTTGATGTGTTTGCTACCTTCTACCCTCTATCACAGTCTGCATTCCACCATCTGCCGTCTGACCAATCATTCGATCCGGCGGCGAAGTGGAGACCAGCACCGCAGTCGCCGCGAGCACGAGCGCGGCGATCGTCAGCTCGGCACCCGCGGTTCGCGTCAGCCGAAGCGCGGCGTGGTCGTCGCCCAGTCTGGGAAGCATGCGTCGCCAATTCAGCGCGCCCAACACCACTACGGTTGCAACGAAAGCGAGTTTGAGCAACAGCACTCGGCCATAGGTGCTATCGAAGAGCGACGCTAGCGTTGGCAGTCGCATCCACGCTGCAACCAATCCGGTCGCGATGACGACGGCGGCGCAGAACAGAGCAACGGGGTGAAACGCGCGCACGAGCGCCGCCACCACAGGCCCCGGCCGCACTTCCCTTCCGCCGAGGCGACCGCGCACGAGGGGCAGCGCCGCAAAGAGCAATGTGAGGAGGGTGCCCAGCCAGGCCGAAGCAGCAAAGACGTGACTGATGTCGAGCACGACGGATACACCGACAGGCTGCGTTGTGCTCGCGTGACCCGTAAGCGCCGGTGCGACGCCGATCGCCGCCGCACCTAACGCCGCGACCAGCCATCCGGACTCGGCGCGCGCTCGCCTGACGAGCGTGAAGCCGATTGCCGCCAACACGATTCCGGCGGCACCCGTCGACCAGCCGATACCCCAGCTCGTCGCGAGCAGGGTTCGGAGCGCCCCTCCGTCGATTTGCCGCGCCGGGCCGAGCACCGCGCGCGCTTCGGCGTGCAGCCGCGAGAGGTCCGTGATGACGAGCAGAACCAGCGCGCTCTGCGCCAGCCGTCGCGCGGATGCCGCGACCTCGGCACGCACATCCTCAGTCAGGGCGCCCGCCATCGACCGCGTCGCCCGCGGAAGGATGACCAGGCGGAACACGACCGCTCCAACTACCGCCAGCATCGCCATGAACTCCAGCCATCGCGTGGCGGCGCTCGCGTTCAAACTTGGTAATCGCTCGGCCGTGCTGTCGGCATGAATCAGAGCGTGTCCTGTCCCCGGCCTCGGCATCGTATCGACTGGCCGAGCCGCTGCAGCTGCTCCGCTAAGGACATCGAAGCTGAAGCTGCCCGATGTTGCATGACCGTCTGCGGCCGCCGTCCGCCAGAATACCGTGTAAGTACCCGGCACCAGCGGCGAGGTGATCGCGAGCGATATACCCATCGGGTCGTCCGACATCCGGATCGGATTGCCGAGCGTTACCTCGCTGCTGTCCGAGGCGCGAAGATGAACCTGTGTGAAGCTCAGCTCCGGACGCTCCGTGAACCAGAGCCGGATGGATACGGGCGTCGCCATGAGTCTCTCGCGCGCCCTCGGCTCGCTGCGCCGTAGATGGGCGTGAGCATACAGGGCGACCGGAACACTAAGAATGGCGATCATCGAGATCACTCCAGCGCGCAGCCAGGACTGACGCGCGGCTGGAGCATTCTCTGTAACGAGCTTGTTAGTTTCCATGATCTCGCGAGGACGGATGACGCACCTGACTGCTTGCGACTCTGGGCAAGCTAGCAGACGACCCTCACCGGTAGCGATGCTCGCTCGCTGGACGTCAAACCCAGTGCTATGATCTGGTGGTACGTGGCAATCGGCAGTGCCGCTGGCGGCGTGGCCCGATTCGCGCTCGCCACATTCGTGCAGCAGCGCGTGGGGCCCAACTTCCCCGTTGGCACGCTCGTCGTCAACATCTCGGGCTCGCTCCTTCTTGGCTTTCTCATGCGAATCGCGCTCGGCACAGATGCGATCTCGCCCGAGACGCGTGTGCTTCTCACGACGGGCTTCTGCGGCGGATACACCACATTCTCTACGTTCACATACGAAACGATGATGTTGATCGAGGACGGAGAATCGACGCGCGCCGGCCTGTACATCGTACTCAGCGTCGTGCTGTCATTGGCCGGCGCTTGGCTTGGCATTGTCCTGGCGCGTGGGCTCATCGGCTTGCGCGCTCAGAGCTGATTCGGGTGAGCTGATGCACGGCTTCACGGGCGAACGCGTTCTGATGCGCATACACATCGGTGAGCGCGACAAGCACAACGGGCATCCGTTATACAGCGAGATCGTGCAGCTGCTTCGGCGGAAGCACTACGCCGGCGCTACGGTCTATCGCGGTATCATGGGATTTGGCGCCAGCAGTCACATTCGCACAGACCGATTTCTCGAGCTCTCGATCGACCTCCCGATCGTCGTCGAATGCATCGAGACGGAAGAGCGCATTCAGGCCATTTTGCCGGAGCTCGACGAGATGATCGGCGGAGGTCTCATCACTCTGGAGCGGGCACGAGTCATCATGTATCGTCCCGGCGCGTTGGAAGGCGACGGGGTTACAGAGGCAGATCGTTGACGAGTAGACCAACCCGTGACTCGGCCTTCAGCCGCCGACTGCGTGCATGGTACCGGAAGAAGGGACGCGACCTGCCCTGGCGGCGGACACGCGACCCTTATCGCATCCTCGTATCCGAGTTGATGCTCCAGCAAACACAGGTCTCGCGCGTGCTTGGCTTCTACGATCGATTCGTGGAGCGGTTTCCGAGTCTGACTCATCTCGCCCTGGCACGACCTCGACAAGTGCGCGAGGCGTGGGAGGGGCTCGGCTATTATGCACGCGCCCGTAATCTGCACCGCCTGGCGCAGGCAGTGACAGAGAAAGGTCGATTGCCTAACGGCAGTCTGCCCGCCGAGCCCGAACGTCTGCGCCAATTGCCTGGAATTGGCGAGTATACCGCGGGCGCCGTTGCATCTTTCGCCTACGAGCGACGCGCGGAGCTCGTTGACACGAACGTCGCGCGCGTTTTGCGGCGTGCTTTCGCCCCCGAGGCGGACTACAAGACCGCGGCTGGAAAGCGCGCGATCTGGCAGATCGCGCGTCGGTTGCTGCCCCGCACAGGTCGCGCTACCTGGATGCACAACCAGGCACTCATGGAGCTCGGCGCGCTCATCTGCACGGCGCGTACGGCCCGATGCGGACAGTGCCCGGTGAGTCGAGAGTGCGCGACGGGGCGCAGGATCCGGAGCGAACAGCCCGCGAGGAGGACGTCGGTGTCCCCTGAGGCTTCGCGACATGCCGCCGATGCTCGGCACGAATAGATTCTGAGAGCGTGGTTGGGACGGATCCGACCGCCAGAAATCCAGCGGAGACACATCGCATGGCAGACACCATAACTGCGCCCACGACGCAGGCTCCGAACGCGGAGCTTCGTTCGACTGGAGCGCTCGACATCAAGGACGGACGCACTGGGAAGAACTACTCGGTGCAGATACTCGAGGGCGGCGTCGAAGGCGACACCGCCATCCGCGCGATGGACCTGCGTCCAATCAAGACCGCACCCGAGGAATTCGGGCTCATGACGTACGACCCCGCGTTCATGAACACGGCGTCGTGCAAGAGTGCCATCACCTTCATCGATGGCGACAAGGGCATCCTTCGCTATCGCGGCTACCCAATCGAGCAGCTCGCGGAAGACGCGAGCTTTCTAGAGGTAGCATGGCTGCTTCGGAATGGCGAGCTCCCGTCACAGAAGGATTACGACGGATGGGTTCATGACATCACCTATCACACGTACGTCCACGAGAACATCAAGCGCTTCCTCGAGGGGTTCCGCTACGACGCACATCCAATGTCGATGCTGTGCTCTAGCGTCGCGGCGCTCTCGTCGTTCTACCCAGAGGCGAAGAACATCAAGGATCCCGCGCAGCGTTACATCTCGATTATTAGACTGTTAGCCAAGCTGCCGACGCTCGCCGCATTTATTTATCGGCATGGCAAGGGACTACCGTTCATCTATCCTGACAACGATCTCGGCTATGTTGAGAACTTCTTAAGCATGGTCGCTCGGATGTCGGAGCCGCAGTATCAAGCGAATCCGGTATTCGTGAAGGCGCTCGAGGTGCTTTTCATTCTCCACGCCGATCACGAGCAGAACTGCTCGACCAACGCAGTCCGCGCGGTCGGCTCATCCGAAGTCGATCCCTTCTCGGCCATCGCCGCCGGAATCGCGGCGCTGTATGGTCCACTTCACGGCGGCGCCAATGAGGCCGTGCTGCACATGATCGAGGAGATCGGCCATCCGAAGAACGTCCCCACGTTCATCGATAGCGTGAAGGGTGGCAAGGGAGGCCGATTGATGGGCTTCGGGCACCGCGTCTACAAGAGCTACGACCCCCGCGCCAAGATCGTGAAGCGACTCGCCGATCAGGTTTTTGCGCAGATTGGAATGGACAAGGACCTCGAGATCGCGCTCAAGCTCGAGGAAGTCGCGTTGCACGACGACTACTTCGTCTCGCGCAAGCTCTACCCGAATGTGGATTTCTACACCGGCCTCATTTATCGGTCGATGGCGTTCCCAACCGAGTTCTTCACGGTGCTATTTGCCGTGGCACGGACCGCCGGCTGGCTGGCGCAGTGGGAGGAGTTGCTCAACGACAAGGAACAGAAGATCGCGCGCCCGCGGCAGATCTACGTGGGTTACGGTGAGCGCGAGTTCGATTCGCGCCTGACTGAGAAGTTCCCGAAGACGAACAAGGACGGCCGGAAGAGGTAACGCGAGCCGTCAGCCGATCAGATACGGGGAGCGAGCGGCAGCTTCAGACGGAAGGAGAAGCGCGTTCGCTCCCCGTACACGCTCTCGACGGCAACTGTGCCGCCCATCGCCGAGACGAGCTTCTGACAAATCGAGAGCCCGAGTCCCGCGCTGGAAAACACCGTTTCTCCAGAGCGCGACTGTTGTCGAAATGCGTCGAAGAGCGTATCGACGACCTCCTCCGGAATGCCTCGCCCGGTGTCGCTCACTGAAAACTCGACCTCGCTTCTCGAGACGTCGGTCACCGACACCGTCACGTTCCCCTCGTCGGTGAACTTGAGAGCGTTCGTCGTGAGGTTGAGCAGCACGCGGATGATCGCGGCAGGCTGCCCTATCCGCCGGTCTCCTTTCCCCGGCGCGGAGAGGATCACCTCGAGCTTTTTCTCCTCGGCGATCGGCTTCACGATGTCGCGCACGACGTGGAGGCACTCGCTAATCGAGAAAGGCACCTGCATCGGATCGAGCAGGCGATCGCCGCCACGCGCTAGATCGAGCAGATCCGACGAGAGCGAGCTAAGACCGAAGACAGCAGCGTAAACGAGTAGGAGTTGCTTCTCCTGGTGTGGTGTTATCGGACCGCTGTGCCCCTTTCTGAGCGTGTCGACGAGGAAGAGCACGGAGGTCAGAGGCGACCGCATATCATGCGCGACCGCCACCACCGCCTCCAGAGCGTTTGGACTGGAGATGCGGCTCGCTAGCCGTTGAGCGGCGTCTACCTCGAGCGCGCTGCGGACGCTCTCGATGCCGCGAAGAACGGCCAGGAGATGTTCGGAGCTCGGCTGCGGTGGCTCAGAGGCGAGTTGAAGAAACTCCCTACGCAACGCATCGACGAGGCGCCGGGCTGGCGCATACGACGGCAACGACCCCAGGTTCGGATCGACGCCTTCACTCGCTTGGACGATCGCCTGTGAGAGCACGCCGAGGTGGCGCCTGAATTCGGCGCCACCATCGGTTGTCGAGCTCACGACATTTTCAGCCGCTTGCCTCAGAATCGCGCAAACGTCACTGGCCGGTTCGGCCAGCATACGAGGTGCGGATCGAGCTACACGGCTGGCCGCACTAACTGACGGCCTCGCCCGAATCCTCTCGATGGACACTGTGCTTTTCCATGAGCCGGTACAGCGTCGTGCGATCGATACTCGCCAACCGGGCGGCCTTCGACATATTTCCGCCGGCGCGCGACACCAGACGTGACAGATACTCCTTCTCGAAATACGTCACGAGACGATCCTTCGCTAGATGGTACGCCCCATCCAGCGTGCCCGGGGGCATACCCGTCTCGGATACCGGGGGCGAGACATCGTCGTACAGCGTGATGTCGTCAGGACCCAGCTGCTGACCAGGCTCCGCCAGCACTGCCACATGCTCGATCACGTTCTGGAGCTCACGGACGTTGCCGCGCCACGTGAGGGTGCGGAGGAACTCCATCGTCTCCGGTCTCAGTGTCGGTATCGCCTCGTTTCGCCGGCGATGGCGGCCCCAGTAGTGCCCGAGGAAATGCCTTGCGAGGATCGGAATGTCCTCGACCCGCTCACGAAGCGCCGGAAGTCGAATGGGCACGACCCGCAGGCGATAGAATAAGTCTTCGCGCAGGACTCCCTTCCGGACAGCTTCCTCGGGATTCTTGTTCGTAGCGCAGACGAACCGGACGTCCACTACCGCATCCTGTTGCTCGCTGCCTACGCGGCGAACGACGCCATCTTGCAGCACGCGCAGAAGCTTGGCCTGAATCGGATGCGACATCTCCGTCAGCTCGTCGAGGAACAGCGTGCCACCGTTTGCTGTCTCGAGAAGGCCTGGCTTGTCGCGATCGGCACCGGTGAACGCACCTTTGCGGTGGCCGAACATCTCGGACTCGAGGAGTGGCTCTGGAAGTGCGGCGCAGTTGATCGGAACCAACTTGCGGCTCGCGCGGCGACTGTGCTTGTGAATGAACTGCGCGATGACTTCCTTGCCCGTACCGCTCTCACCCGTGATCATCACCGATGCATCGGTCTGTGCAACTCGTCGAGCCAGTTCGACGGCTCGTGTGAAGGCAGGTGCGGCACCGAGCAACAGGACCTTCTCGCTGTTACTGACGTCGGCGATCATCGAGCGCTGCATCTCGAGCGTCTCGCGCGCGACGATGACGGCATGGGCTGCGCGACCGAGTAGCACCTCCAAATGCGTTGCCGAGAAGGGCTTGGGCAGGTAATCCCAGGCTCCGGCCCGGAGTGCCTCGATGCTCGAGCTGACCGTCGGGTTGCCAGTCATCATGATGACCAGCGTATCCTTATCGGTTTGAAGGGCGGCACGCAGCAGCGTCATCCCCGGCACGCCGCTCATGTAGAGGTCGCAGAGCACGATGTCGAAGCGACGTCGCTTGAGGAGCTCGAGGGCTTCGTCGCCACGGCCGACAAAGCTGGCGTTGTATCGGCTCATCTGCAGCATGCTCGCGCAACCTTCGCGGAGCGTGCGATCGTCATCAATGACCAGTACCTGGATCGATTCTCTCAATTCTGGCGAAACGTTGAACGGATCGCTTTCAGAGGCCGCCCCGGTCCGCCCCACGTCGTCGTCAGAATTAATGCGAGAGAAAGAAGCGGTAGCCATTCAGTCCTCCTTCGGTCCGAATCCGGCCTGGATGTGATGCGAACAGCCGCTGGTCGGTCTCCACCTGGTCGTCGGCAGAGCCGCGTGATTTTTTTTCTTCGATCTCGAGGGGCAGCAGGTCCAGCGCTCGGGATGGAGGCGCCTTCGTGATTTACGTCACTTTGGGCCGCCCTCTTGTTAAGCCTATCCAACTGAACTGTCAAGAAGCAGTTGATGGACCTTAGCCTCACTTGTGGCGGTCGTGTATCAGCTTTGCTAACTGGACTTGACGAATTGACCGATCGATGTTCGCGAGAACTGTTGCTCCTATGCAACAAGCAACACTTGGTCGCGCACTCAAGTCGATGTCTTTCCGCGTTGTTAGCGCTGGGCTTTGACTTGCGTCGACGTCATCTTTTCCCGAACAGCGCGGGACAACTGGCCGGGCGCTAAGATTTACGCGGCCCAATCGTTGTCGTGAAGGCGGGCGCGCGACGAATCGCCCAATTGACGATGCGCGGCGCGAACGAGGCTTCCGCGCTCGTTCGAGGACTCTGTTGTGTGTGACGCCCTACGGCTGCCTAACGGCAGTATCCGTAGCTTCCGTAGCGTAACCGCGCGTCTGCCTGAGCGATGTGGTCGCCCGATACAGAAGTTCCATCGCGTCGACGGCCGAAGTGGCCAGATTCGTGACCCCGGCTATCGAGGCCGAGAAGCGCAGGCGCCGTTCCGGCTCAGTTATGCGCAGCGAGTGGAAGGAATCGCGCAACCGAGCCACGATGTGCTCAGCGCCCTCCTCCGTCGTTCCCGGTGCGATGATGGCGAACTCGTTAGGTCCGACGCGACCGATTGCGTCCGAAAGTCGAGCGCTGCACTGGCACACCCGGCTGACGGTCTCCGCAACCACCCTGTTGCTCTCCGCCGAATCGACCTCGGCGCCGGTCGCCTCCTGTTCCGTGCTGAAGGCGAC
>DASXPH010000137.1:0-3305 GCA_036493735.1 Gemmatimonadaceae bacterium | reverse complement strand
GAAGCTCGGAATGCCTTCACGTCCACCACGCCGGAACCCACCGCGACCCCGCGGACTCCCGGCGATACTGTCGAGCTTTGCCGCGAGCGCTTCCGCCGCGGACTTCGCCTCGGCGGACCCATTGGCCGAGACGGCCGCGTTCACGGCGTTGCGCAACGCCACCGCCTGCTGATGCCCCTCCCACGTTAGGCGCATCCCCTCGTCGAGCTTGGTGAGCAGCGCGTGCTGGGCACGCATATCGGCGACGGTCGCGATGGACCTCGGATCGTTATGCACCGTCAGCGGCTGCGTATAGCTCTTGCCGTCGACGGTGAGCTTGATCGTGTAGCTGCCTGGTGGAGCGAGCAGGCCTTCCGGTGACGGTGGCGTCTGGCCCGGGTTGGCGTTGATCTCGTATGAATGCGAGAACGCCGGCGGCGCGTCGTAGCGCAGATCCCAATTGGCGCGATTGGTTCCGACGTCGGTCGTGAGCGCCGAGGCCGGCGCCAACCAGAAGCTAGGCTCCGGCGGATGCGCGGCTTCCGGAACCGGCATGCTCGGCACACTCGACAGGTGCCGCACGAGATTCCCCGACGCGTCGAGCACATCGAGCGACACGGGGCCCGCGGGCTTCGACGGGAGCGAGTAATAAATGAGCGCGCCGTCCGGTGGATTGAGCGCGTGCGGAACTTCCGGCGGGAATGGCGTGTCGGCGTTCACGTTCCGCCGCACGCGTACCGCGTCGGCGGGCTTGAACAGCCTCACTTGCTCGCCGTTCCCGTTAGGCGAAAGCTGGCGCAGCATCGTGTAGTCGTCGAGCACCCAGATGCCGCGGCCGTACGTTCCGACGACCAAGTCATTATCGTGGATCGTCATGTCGCGGAACGAGGTCGTCGGCAGGTTGAGCTGCAACGACTGCCAGTGATCGCCATCGTCGAACGAGACGTAGACTCCCGTCTCAGTGCCGGCGAACAGTAGGCCCGCCTTCTTCGGATCGGCACGGACGACTCTCGCGAAGCTGCCCGCGGGTTCATCTGTTCGCAGGCCATCGACGATCTTTACCCAGCTTTTGCCGAAATCTCGCGTGCGATAGATATATGGCGTGTAATCGCCCGTCGTGTGATAGTCGATCGCAACGTACGCTTCGCCTGCCTCGTTATGCGACGCGTCGATCGCCGAGATGAGAGCGCGCGTTGGATTCGGCAAGTTCGGTATACTCACGTCTTCCCATGTCTTGCCCTCGTCGCGCGTGAGCTTGATGAGGCCATTGTTTGTACCAACCCAGATCGTTCCCGCGGCGGCGCTCGAGGGCGAGATCGACTCGATCCCGCCGCTCACCGGCTGCGGCGCATTTGGACCAGCGCTCGTGCCAGCCAGCGTTGGGCCGGTGCCCTTCGGTACGGAAAGATCGGGGCTGATCTTTCTCCAGTGCACGCCCCCGTCGGTCGTCGCCATCAGATACTGAAATCCGGCGAGCAGCTCGTGCTGGTTCCACGGCGTGAAGATGATCGGCTGCGAGAACGACGTGCGCAGCTTGAGATTCGGATCCGTCGCCGGACTCACGTTGATCCACTGCTCGCTCGGATACGAGATCTTCACGATGCCCGAGCCGCTCGCGTACACGAACTTCGGGTCGAGCGGATCCGGAACGATCGTGCCCCACTCCCACCCTTCGACGGGATTCCAGTCGAGCGGCGTCACCGCACCGAAGTTGCCGCGCGCTCTCGTGCGAATCGCGCCAGCGTCCTGCTGCGTCGCGTACACCCAGTACGGGAAGGAGTTGTCGACCGAAAGATGATAGACCTGCTCGGTGGACTGGTTATACCACGAGCTCCACGTCGCCCCACCATCGAGCGTGACGACGGCGCCCTGATCGAGGCCGAGGAGGATGCGTTGGCCGTTGGTAGGATCGATCCACATCTGTTGAGGATCGTCGCCCCCGGGCGCGCCCTTGAAGCCGGTGAAGGTGTTTCCGCCGTCGGTGGATTTGTAGCTGGACGTATTGATCGTATACATCACCTCCGGATTCTTCGGATCGATGTAAACTCCACAATTATAGCCGCCCTGACCGTTACGAATACGCTCATCGCTGGCATCCATCTGCCGCCACGTCGCGCCACCGTCGTCGGAGCGATAGAGGCCGGTGTTGGAGATGAGGAATACCCGTTGCGCGTTGGTGTTCATCGCCACGGCTACGGACGTGCGTCCGCTCAGCCGCGGCAATCCGCCGCCGGTGATCTCCTGCCAGGTGACTCCCTCGTCGGTGGACCTGTACAGCGCCGTGCCCGTCCGCCCCGTGTCCGGCTCGGCGCCACGCCGCGGCGGCGCACCCGGCGCGGTGTAGTGCCTAACGGTGGTCGCGAAGACGACGGACGGCTTGTCGTACGCCCAGGCGAGCTTCTGAATGCCGGTCTGATCGTCGACGTACAGCGCCTTCGTCCAGCTTCGGCCGCCATCCGTGCTGCGATAGACGCCGCGGCTGTCGCTTTTCTGATGAATGTTCCCCTGCGCCGCGACGAGCACGAGATTCGGATCGTGCGGGTCCACCAGGATCGACGGGATCTGCTTCGTCGCGTCGAGACCGACGTGCTGCCAGCTCTGGCCGCCGTCAACGGACTTGTAAACGCCATCGCCTTCGTTGATCGCGCCCCCCGTCACCATGTCGCCCGTACCGGCGTAGATGACATTCGGATCGGACGGTGCGACCTCGACCGCTCCGATCGAAGACACCGCCTTGATCGCATCGAACACGGGAAACCAGGTCTCGCCGGCGCTGGTCGTCTTCCACACCCCGCCAGCGGGCGTGCCGGCGTAGAAGACCCCCGGCTGTCCGACGACGCCGGACACCGCGGCGATGCGGCCGCCGCGGAATGGGCCCACGTTGCGCCAGACGAGTCCTGCATAGAGCGAAGGGTCGACCGGTGGGGCCTGGACTGGCCGCGCGAGCGCGAGACCGCCAAGGGCGAGCGGGGTAAGCAGCGACCAGCGAGCAAGGGTTGAGCGCATCATTGTGCGTCGATCCGTGTGAGAGCGGGAAAGTGGGAGCACCGGAGTATGCGTTGGTGTCACGAACGGGAGCAAGTGTGGTGCGTGGTGCGTGGTGCGTGGCGCGTGGCGCGTGGCGCGTTGAGCTATTTTTTAATGCGCCCGTCGCCCGTCGCCCATCGCCCATCGCCCATCGCCCGTCGCCAATGGATCTTCTCGCCATTCTCTCGTTAGGCTTCATGCTCGGCATGCGCCACGCCACCGACCCGGACCACGTCGTCGCTGTCACGACCATCGTGTCCGGCCAGCGGAACGTGCGGGGCGCGGCACTCGTCGGCGCG
>DASXPH010000136.1:0-4771 GCA_036493735.1 Gemmatimonadaceae bacterium | reverse complement strand
GACGCGTGATTGGCCCGGTGCTGGGTAGCGCGTGGTGCCTCGCCTACCTGGTGGAGATCATCCGTCGCGCCGCGGCGCTGTATGGTTTCTAGCGGCGAGTTGACCGCCGACGAGATCGCGGTGGACGAGGGGAAGGCCGAGGATCAAGGCCCTCGACGCGCGCAGGAAAGAGTTGCAGGCACACCTCGAGATCCCGCCCCAGCGCGGCCCCTTCCTCGGCAGCTAGCGAAACGAGTAGGCTAGGCTGAATGTCCGACGACCACGCCGACGATCGACGGCGCATTCTCGACCGCGCCAATCGGATGCTGAATCAAAGCCGCACGCTGCGGAAGCTCGCGGACGAACTGAAAGAAGAAAGCGGGGTGATCCGTAAGAGCGCGAAGACCCTGAGTCCCAAAAGACGCGCGACCAAAAAGCGCGGCTAGCGCGCTAGCGCCCCTTCTGCTTTCTTCGGCTTCAGCGGCTGAGGCTTCTTGTCCTTCGGCGGTGGGGTGTCCGCATCAGATCGGACAGGGCTTCCTCGAACGTCCCGGGAAGCTTCAGGAGTTCACGCTTCGTAATTGCCTATAGTCCGGCCCTAATCCTTCGTTAGCTCGGCTCGCACTCTTGCTGCCAACAGGTCGAGTTGGTTTTGAAGCAGGGTCTATCAGCGATCAAGCACAAGAGATTGATGAGTGCTTCGGTTCATTCGGGCCTGCGAAGCGCCAGCTTGAGGGGCTCAAATCAGGCTCCTCGCTTGTCGTCGAGCACCGACACGTCGATGCGCACGAGCTGGACGCCGGCTTTGAAGGAGGGGCGCTGGCGTTCCTGCGCCATCGTTGCGGCGCCCGTGCACCCGACGGCCACCAGCAGCATCGCGACTCGCGGCGTCACTTGATGCCTTCGCTCGTCGTCACCTTGAACTCGCGGAAGTCGGAGTAGGTGGCGCGGCCGGTCAGGACCTGACGCGTTGCGGTCACCTCATAGGTCTCATCCATGACCGTAGGCACCCACAGATCCCGCTTGTCCACGCGCGCATACGTGACCGCGGTTCGCGACCGGACGGCCTGCGCCCCGCCCGAATCCATCGCCAGCTCGGTCTTGACGATGCGGCCGCCGTTGGCCATGTCGATCCAGATGGTCCCCTGCGCCGGGACGTCATCACCCGTGCGTATGAGTCGTGGCTGCAGGCGCTCGGTGAACTGCAGGGTGACGCAGTCGATGCCGTTGACGCGCTCGGGTTTGCCGAGGTGGAAGGCCGAGCGGGCCTGGTTCGCGCCCCGCAGGAAGAGCAGCGCCGTCATCGGCACGTTGATCGTGCGGTTGATGTGGGTCGTCTCGGGATCGAGGTTGTAGCGCGCGCTCTCGATCGCGATCTGCCGTGCCTGCTCCAGCGAATCGGGCGTTACGTTCTGGAGAATGTGGCTGAGCCGTTCTTCGCGCTCGCGCACCGGCTTGCCGTCGACTTCGAAGACGTCGCGGAACGCGACCCACCCGCGTGCGCCCATGCCGAGGGTCATGATGTTGGCGCGCGTCCTGCGGATGATCGGCGGCGCGTTGACCGCCATGTTGGGGCGGTTGATCGCGCCAGGGAGCGGCGCGACCGCCTGTTCGTACTGCTCTTCGGCGCCGATGGCGCTGATGCGGTGTTCGTATCGATCGAGATAGGCCGCCGCCGCGTCGAGTGCCGCGTCGAGCTCCGGCGTGTGGACCGTCGGGGCCATCACCGGCGCGGGCGACGTGACCGCGAAGGCCACCTCGCGCGACGCCTCGACGCGGGCCTGCTTCGCGTCGAGGCGCAGGATGTAGGCGCCGGGCGCGAGGCCCTTCATCGGTAACGAGAGGCGCACGTCGGCCTGGCGTCCCGAGAACGACGCATTGGGCAGCGACTGGTGTTTGACGCGCCTGCCCTGGCCGTCCAGTACGGTCACATCGAGCGCGACCCGCTCCGCGTCCGTGTCGCCCGCGCGGTAGACGCGGAGAAACGCCCAGGCCGGGGTATCGGCACGGAACACGCGCGCCGTCGTCGGCACGATCGGCATCGCGGGCGCGCCTGGCTGCGGCGGCGTGGTGCTCTCGCGAGTCCCGAGGACGAGGTCCGACAGCGCGAGGCTGCCCGTGTCGAAGGAGGGCACGGTGAGATGGGTGAAGACGCTCGCCGCTGCCTGTGTCTCGCCGTTCATCACTGCGGCGCGCAGCTCGTAAACGCCCGCCGGCAGCGTTACGAAGGTCTGTAACTCGACGAACGCGGAGTCGCCGGCCGTCGAGTACGGGACCTGGACGGTTCCGGTCTGTCGTGCGCCGCCGGCCGTCTTGCCGTGCTCGTCGCTGGCCAGCACGGCGATTTCGAGCGGAATCGATCCGGATCTGTCGGCGAACGCCGACGCGTCGAGCGTGATGCCGACGGAGGCGTGGTCACGATCCGGGCCCGCGAACGCGGCGACCGACATCCCGAGCGGAGGAGCGGGATCCGGCAGCAAGCCGATGAGCGCGCGCTCGAGCGGTGATGTCGCCCTGGCGGCGACCGAGGGGGCGGTCGGGCCGCTCGCGGGCGCGATGTAGCGCGCGGTGTGGACGGCGACGCCGTCGCGCGCGACCTTGACCTGGATGTCGTGACGCACGTCGCCCGTGGCCTCGATCGGTTCGAACCCGACGAGATAGGACGCGTCGCTTTCGCGCAGTACGTCGGGCACCAGGCGGAACGGCTCGTTGTCGTTGATGATGACGCGGCCGCCCGTCAAATCCGGCAGCACGGCGAGCGATCCTTGCGCCGCCATGAACTCGGTGCGCTCCGCCTGCAGTTGCTCGTTGAGGACCCTGCCGTCGCGTTTGGGGACACCGTTGCGCACCGTGGCGCGCGCCGCCGGGCCGACGCTGGCCATGCCTTGCGGGTCGATCGAGTGTACGGTCAAGCCGGACGTGCCGAGAGCGTCGTACAGCTTCTCCCGCGACTCGCGGAGACGAGGGGCGCAGTCGCTATCCCCGGCTTGCACGGTGATGGCGCTGCCGATAAAGAGCAGCACCTTGCGTCGCGGCGTATCGCGCACCGCGTTGGCGATCTGGGTGATGGTATCCATGGCGCAGAGCCCGCACATGCAGCGGCCATCCTGCGCGTCGTTGTTCAGGTCCAACGTCCCCGCAACCTCGGTATCTGTTATCGCCCTGCTCAGTTTCTGGCTCCAGTCGCTCGAGGCGATCGTTTTGTGCAGCCGCGCGCGATCGGAGGTGAGATTCTGAGCCACGCCCTGAACACCGGTGGTGACGATGGCCGCCAAGTCGCCCGGCTCCATCGCGTCGATCGCGGCGTCGGCGATTTGCCGCGCGACGATCATGGGGCGCTGCGGCATCATCGAGCGATCCATCAATATGAAGATCAACCGGCTGGTATCGCTCGACACCTGATTGGTCACGACGTTGTGCGCGGGCAGGAGCGCCATCGGCGGCATCGCCGCCGCCCTCGTGGTCCTCGCCGCCCTGGCGTCGACCGCCTGGAACGAGCGAATCGGCCGCGGCTGGCCGTCTTCGAGCACGGTGAAGTCGGACGCCTGGAGTCCGCGTACGGGCTCACGCTTGCCGTCGAGCACCGAGACGTCGATGCGGACAACCTGGACGCCGGAATTGAACGACGGGACCTGCCGATCCTGACCGATCCCGACCGCGCCGGCGATGACGACGGCGGCGAGCACGCAGCACAACGAGCCGATGCGCATACGACTTCTTCCGGAACGGCGGCTGGCGATCCGAGTGTACACCAGGCCGCGTTAGCGGATGCCCTATGGGTCGTTCGCAAATGGAGGACTCACTGGCATCGCCCTTTGAATTACCGACATCAGTTGCTCCCTCGGCACGATGTTTCGATCCTGCCTTCGGTTGCGCTCACGCCAGCAAGACATCAGTGCTGGCATTCGAGCGTCTCCTGGCCGTGTCCGAAGATAGCGGCGTGCAGTACAGCGGGGAGGTCAGCCGAAGGTTTCGTCTGGAACATCTTGCTCTCATTCGACAACGAGGAATTGTGGGAGGACGGCGAGGAGGCGCCACGGGATATCTGCGTGCCCGTGGAGCGCATCAACCACTGGATTCCCCACGGAAAGCTTGTCGACCTGACTGGGCCGAGCTACGCGAAGGCTACCGGCAATGGGCTGGACGTCAATCTGTTCGGAGGCGGGTACAGGCGCTTCGACATCGAGGGCTTCATCAGGGTCGTAGAGGCCCAAGACTGGAAGGAACGGGCGAAGGTCCAACTGTGGGTAAAGGGTGCTGAAGAAGGCATGGGCGACGAGCCGTTCACCCTCGTCAAGCTCCGGCGGCGTTCAAGGCATCCTGTGCGGGTGACGAGCCCGGCAGTCTCCTCAAAGGCCAGACTCAAGACCGGCGGTAAGCGAGCGAAAACTGCAGCGCGTCGCCGACCGACAGCTCGGTCGGTAAGATAGGGACGATCACCGGCACGAGCCACCTGGGTGCAGGCCAGGACCACGGTGGCGTTCAACGGCATCACGGCGCGCCGACGATGCCGACGGGACCGGTCAGCCGACGCGTATCGTGCAACAGCGCTGGGCTCCTGACACGCGGGACGTCGGCGGTCACCGGCCACGGCCCACGAACAGGTAGCTCACCCGCCAAGTGTGGCGCTCCGCTCCTCCCCGTCATCCTACTCGTCGCGCACGAGGTATTGACGCCCACGGAAGCAGCAGCGGTGTGCGGGGTCACTCCAGAAGCCCTTCGGCAGCGCTTATCCCGCGCACGCGCAGCCCTCGTGGAGAAGCTCGGCGAGACGCCGGCCGTGGCGAAACTC
>DASXPH010000135.1:0-7874 GCA_036493735.1 Gemmatimonadaceae bacterium | reverse complement strand
TATCACGAGCCGCTGGTACGCTATCTCGTCAGGCGGCTGGGTGATCGCGACTGGGCGGAGGAAATCGCCCAGGAGACGTTCGTGCGTGCCTTACGACAGGAGCGGATCGTGAGCGAACGAGCCTGGCTCTTTGCGGTGGCGACGAATCTCGTCCGCGACGAGGCACGCAAGGACGCGCGAAGGCGGCGTCATCTCGAGCTGCTGCGCGAGCAGGCAAAGGCTGAAGACGTCGTCGAGCCGGAGCCCACCTCCCTCGAGCGGGCGCAGGAAGCGGCGCTCGCACGGCGGGCGCTGGAGCAGCTCGGCGAGCGCGATCGAGAGGCGCTGTTGATGCGCGAGGAAGGGTTGGACTATCACGAGATCGCCGCGGCGCTGGAGCTGTCGGTCGGCTCCATCGGCACGACGCTAGCCCGCGCGCGGCGGCGGCTCGTGGAAGCGTACGATGAGCTACAGCGCGCGGGTGATAAGTTCGGATTACGAGGTACGCATGCAGCATCTTGACGAAGGAACCATCCACGCCTGGCTCGACGGCGCGCTCGACGCGGAGGAATCATCGCGCGTCGAAGAGCACACGCGCGAGTGCGCGACGTGCGCGGCCGCTGTCGCCGAAGCGCGCGGTCTCGTGGCCGGTGCGTCGCGCATTCTCACGGCGCTCGATCATGTGCCGGCCGCGGTCACCCCGCGGGCTCCGGCGTCAGGCGGGGGATCGTCGTCGGCGCGTTCGCGGTCGCTGTGGGGCACGCTGCACCTGACGCCATTGCGCGCGGCGGCAGCCTCGTTGGTATTCCTCGCGGCGGGAACATTGTTCGTGCTGCGGAACGCGCCTAACGACGAGGCTGATTTCGCAAAGGTGCGTCTCGTTGCGGACACGTCGCGTGCCTCGACGCTCCATAGCGCTGCGCCGGACAGCGCGCCCACCGTGGCAGGCGGATTGGCGCAGCCCGCTCCAGCCAGCGTTCCGGAGCGGCGCGATGCAATGCGTACTAAACTGATAGGCGGTCGTCCGGGCGCTCGAGTGTCGTCGCAACGCGACACGGAGGCGGTGCAGGCCCAAGTCCGGGCATCGCAGTCGGTCGCCCAGGCTCCGGCGCGGGAGACGAAATCGGCCGCGCTTGCCGACTCGACGTCGATCCGTCCGCGCGACATCGCGAGCGACGTCATTGCGACATCATCGGCGAGTCGAGAAGCAGAGAGCGCCAAGAAGGCGGCGGCACCCGTCGCCTCATCGGCGGTGATCGGTGGAACACCGCAGCCCGCGCCAATGGCGGCGCGCGCCAACTTCGGCGCGGTGCGCCCAGCGGCACCATCGTTGTTCGTTGGCTGCTACGCGGTGACCGCGGACTCCGCCGCCGCGCTCCCTGCCCGGTTGTCGCTCGACAGCTCGCTTGCCGTCTCGTTAGGCCGGGCGATCGCCGGCGGGTCGGCGGGCCGAGCGCAGCGCGCGTCTGCGCCGACGATCGATGACGCGCCCCGCGACGTCGCAACGATCGTCGGCGATACGCGCCAGCCGCTCGCCAACGCGTGGTGGCAGCCGCTCGCGAACGGTGGGATTCGCCTCTCTGTCGACGCCCCGACGCGAACGCTCCTGCTCCACCCCACTCCCCCCGCTGACCTCATCGGCAGCACCACGGTTGGTGCGCGCGTACTTCCAGTGATACTAAGACGTGTCGAGTGCCGGCGACTCGGGTAGAGGGTAGAGGGTAGAGGGTAGAGGGTAAGAAGCAGATCCCTCGCTGCGCTCGGGATGACAGTCGGCCGCATCGAACTGCGCCTGTCATCCCGAGCGCAAGCGAGGGATCTGCTTTTACGCGCCCCGCGCCCCGCCCATCGCCCATCGCCCGCGCCAAGGCATGAATCCTGACATTGCCCGGGTCGTGAAGTCTCGAGGCGAGCCGGTGACGACGAGTCTGGAGCAAAGCTCATTGATTGGAACGGGATCGGCCGACGCGGGGAATCAGGGCGCGACCGATCGGCAGCGTACGCGCCGCATCGTTCTGCGCCGGATCGCATTCCTCGTCGTCATCATCGTCACCCTCACGCTCGTGGCTTATCGCATGGGGTGGTTCGACCTGCAGCGCGCGACGGCAGCCATCGCCCGGCTTCAGAGCGGTCGGACCACCTTCACGGTCGGCGTGATCTTTTTCGTCCTCTTTGCGGTGACGACGGCGGTCGGATTTCCGGCGCTGCCATTCACCGTCGCCGGCGGCGCGATCTTCGGCCACCTGATCGGAAGCGCTCTGAGCTGGGCAGCTGCCCTCGTCGGCACCATGCTCGGCTACGCGCTGGCGCGTGGAGTGGGTCGGGAGACAGCCCGGCGCTGGATCGCTCGCAAGCAGGTGGGCGCGGCACTCACCCAGTCAACCTCGTTCAATACGCTGCTGCGACTGCGCCTGGTACCGGTCATCCCACTCAGTGTCGTGAACTTCGCCGCGGGTCTCGCGCGAACGCGCTTCGACATCTACGTCGCCGCGTCCGCCATCGGCATCCTGCCCGCGACAGTGATCTTCGCCTACTTCGCCGACAGCCTGGTTCGCGGGATCCAGGGGGCGAAATCGCACGCGTACTGGGACGTGGGCGTCGCGAGCGGTTTGCTGCTGTTGGTGTCGCTTGTGCCCATGCTGGCGAAGAGAATAGGGGCTAGGGTCTAGGGGCTAGGGCGGGGCGCAGAGATCCTGACCGCCGGCCCTAGCTCCCTGCCTCTAATGTCCCCAGGCCGACGAAATCCTCGCCGTCCGTATCGCGTGCAGCATTTGCGCTTGGCCGTCGATCGTCTTCGCCTGCGCTTCGATCCCGATCGCCGGCGCGTCGTTCGGCTTGATGACGACGTGCACGCCGCGGCCGTAGGCGGTGGTCACGAGATCCACGTGCGCTGGCCACCCCGAGATGTAGACGTCGCATTCACTGGTGATCAGGCCCGTCCAGTTCATGTGCGCGTCACCGCGCTGGGCCGAGGCGCTGATCCAGCCGCTCGGTCCGGACCAGCGCGCGGAGCCGCTCGACTGGCCGGACGAGCTGAATCCCTCGGGTAGCTCCGTCTCGATGATGGAGGATCCGACGCTCTGCCAGCCGCGCGAATCGGCGCGATCGTCGCACGCGGAGAGCGATTCGATCCCGGTGCCGGCCTGGCTGACGACGAAGCCCTGCACCGGCGCGAGCGAATCCGCGAGCGCGACGGTGAGACTCTCCGAGGCCGCCGCGGCGAGCGCGAGCTCGGCCGGATCGGACCGCGGCGCGCGGTGACAGGCGCCTGTCATCACCGTGGCGATGACGATCGCCGCCGAGAGCGACCGCCCATCGCCCATCGCCCATCGCCCACCGATCGTAATCATTGTTGCTGCGATACGAGCATGCAGCTCGCGTCCGTGTAGTTAGCCCGGAGGGTGCGCCCGCCGTCGAAGTTGCCGACGAAGGCAATGACGTTCGTGATCACGGGACCACTCGGCCGCACCTTGGGATCTGGCCGGTAGTCGCTGATGATCGAGAGGCCGCCGCGCTCGTTAGGTGTCGCCCACGTCTGGACGTCGCGAAGCCTGGATTCGTCCGACATGTGGAGACAGCCCAGACGTGGTGGCTTCCGGAAGATGATGTTGAACGCCTGGCCGATCTCACCCGCCGCAATCGATTCGCTGGTGACGACCTCCACCGCGTCCACCCGCGCCTTGGCCGGGTTTGGATTCGGCTGTCGCCGAGTCGTTTCGTCGAGCAGCAAGCGCACCTGCTCGAAGCGCACGGTGTAGCCGTCGGGCAAGTTCGCACCGCGCTGGCCCGGCATGCCGACGAAGCCGAGGTGGGGGATGTAGGTCATCGCGGGCACGGCGTGCTTCATGTCGGAGACGCGCGCTCCGATCTCGACGCCGGGCGCGAACTGGTCGACCAGAATCGCGATTGGCCGCGGCACGTCCGGCCGCGACACGAGGCCATAGACCTTGAAGAAGATGATGGCGAGGGCGATGCCGCCGACCGTTGCCGGGATGCCGAGTAGTCGCATGTGGAGTGAGGGCGAGAAGCGCGACCAGCAGAATCACGAAGCTGCTCCGATGCTGACGTGCGCCAAACGATGGAGGTCACGCTCGCGGCTCATCTCGATTTCGACGCTCGCAGTTGGTGTGGCGTGACGCGTGCCGCGGCAAAAACAGATCCCTCGCTGCGCTCGGGATGACAGGTAGGTTCGATGTGGCCGACCGTCATCCCAAGCGCAGCGAGGGATCTGCTTTTCACCCTCTACCCTCTGCCCTCCACCCTCTACCCTTCCCGACTAGCCCCGAGTCCCTAGCCCCTAGTCCCTTCGTTGACTTATCTCTAACCTCGAGTCGAGATCAGGAGAGTCTCATGAGGCGCGTTCCACTCCTCTTCGCATCGTTGCTCCTCGCGGGTTTCGCGAGCACCGCCGGAGCGCAATCCACCGCCCTCGCCGGCGGGTTGCGCATCCCAATCGATCCAGTGAAGGAGTGGAAGGTGCCGTGGGCCAACACGGTGCCGCGCGATCCATACGTCGATCAGCAGGGTCACGTCTGGTTCGTCGGCCAGATGGGGAACTACGTCGCGCGACTCGACCCGGCGCGCGGCGACTTCAAGCGCTACGAGATCGACGCTGGGACGTATCCCCACGATCTCGTCGTCGACCGCCACAACGGCGTCTGGTTCACCGGGAATCGGAACGGTCGCATCGTGCATCTCGACCCCGAGACCGGCAAGCTCCAGACGTACATGATTCCCGACACGTCGGTGCACGACCCGCACACGATGATCTTCGACGCGAGGGGCGACGCGTGGTTCACGGCGCAGAATGGCGGCGTCGTCGGAAAGCTCACCCTGGCCGACGGCAGGACAAAGCTCTGGCACCTCGCCAGCGGCTCGCGTCCATATGGAATAGTGCTCGACGCGAAGGGTCGCCCGTACTTCGACGAGTTCGGCACTAACAAAATTGGAACGATCGATCCCGTGTCGGGCGAGCTGAGAGAGTACACCCTGCCCAGCGACCGAACGCGCCCGCGCCGGATCGCGATGACCTCCGACGGCATCATCTGGTACGGCGACTACACGCGCGGCTACCTCGGCCGTCTCGATCCGGCAACGGGAAAGGTCGACGAGTTCGTGATGCCTTCCGGTGCCGCGTCGCTCCCGTACGCGATGGCGATCGATGACCAGGATCGGATCTGGGTCGCCGAAACGGGCACCCAGCCCAACTCCCTCGTGGCGTTCGACCCGAAGTCGAGGACGTGGGTGGCGTCAGTGCCGGTCGGAGCAAAGGCGCCAAACACGGTCCGTCACATGGTCTTCGACAAGAAAACGCGCCAGCTCTGGTACGGATCCGATCAGAACGCGATCGGCAGCGCGAAGGTGCCGGGGCCACCGATCGTCCCCTGACTTTGGTTCTCGCCCACCAGCGACGCACTGTTATTGCTTACCGCGGAGGGCGCGGAGTGCACGGAGGTCGCGGAGGAAAGCAGTTCTTTTATACCATTCAAAGCAGATCGCCTGCTTTGCTCGCGATGACAAAGCAGTCCTCCGCGTCCCTCCGTGCACTCCGCGCCCTCCGCGGTGAAATTTGAGTGGCTATTTGGACAACGGATCCATGGACAGCGCCCGAGTCTCGACCCAACGATTCGCGAACCCGTATCCCTTGGCACCAAACCCAGCAGTGAACAGACGCGATCGTCGGTCATCTGGTCGCGGGCTCGACCATCTGACGATCGAATGCGTGACTCCCGAGCTCGACGGAGGCCGCTACGCGGTGAAGCGAGTCGTTGGTGACACAGTCTGGATCGGCGCCGACATCTTCAAGGAAGGACACGACCTGCTCGCGGCGCGAGCGCTGTACAAGGGACCCGATGACACAGGGTGGAGGTCGGCGCAGCTGACGTTCGATTTCGACAGCGATCGTTGGTACGGCTCCTTCGAAGTCGATCGGATCGGACTGTGGAAATTCACCGTCGAAGGATGGACGGACGCGTTCGGCACCTGGCGCGCCGAGCTCCGCAAGAAGGTGGACGCCGAACAAGTCGTGGACCTCGAGCTGCTCGAGGGCGCGTTGCTGGTGCGGGCCGCCGCGCGCCGCGCGAAGTCGCCGGCCGTTCGGGCGTCGCTGCTCCAGACCGCGCGCATCTTCGAAGATCGAAAGGAGACGACGGCGGAGCAACGCACCGAGCGCGCCTTCGATGAGGAACTTCTCACACAGATGAACGAGCTGTTTCCGCCGCGCGACGTCACCTGCTATCCGCGCGAGCTCGGCATCTACGTCGACACACCGCTGGCGCGATTCGCCGCCTGGTACGAGCTCTTCCCCCGCTCGCAGGCGCCGGATGCGCGACACGGTACCTTCGACGACGCGGCCAGGCGACTGCCACGGCTCGCCGAAATCGGCTACGATGTCATATACTTACCGCCGATCCATCCGATCGGCCGGAAGTTTAGAAAAGGCAAGAACAACAGCCTAACGCCTGATCCTGAAGACGTCGGCAGCCCCTGGGCGATCGGCAATGAAAATGGCGGCCACACCGCCATCGAGCCCGCGCTCGGCACGGTCGAAGATTTCGAGCGCTTCGTCCAGACCGCGAACAGCCTCAATCTCGAGATCGCACTCGACTACGCGCTCCAGTGCTCTCCCGATCACCCGTGGGTGAAAGAGCATCCGGACTGGTTCCACATTCGTCCCGACGGGTCGATCAAGTACGCCGAAAATCCGCCGAAGAAATATCAGGACATCTATCCGATCAACTTCTGGTGCGATGATCGTGAGAACTTGTGGAACGCCTGTCGCGACATCTTTTTGTTCTGGATTGGACGTGGGGTCAAGATTTTTCGAGTGGACAACCCGCACACCAAGCCGTTGGCGTTCTGGGAGTGGGTGATCGGCGAAGTGCAGCGCGAGCATCCGGACACGATCTTCTTCGCCGAGGCGTTCACGCGTCCGAAGAAAATGAAGAGCCTGGGCAAGCTCGGTTTCACGATGTCGTACACGTACTTCACGTGGAAGAACACGAGCTGGGATCTGCGCGAATACCTCGACGAGCTGACGAACTCGCCGATGGTGGAGTACTTCCGCGGCAATCTGTTCGCGAACACGCCCGACATCCTCAACGAGTACCTCGTCCATGGCGGTCCGGCGGCATTTCGCATTCGCTTATTGCTCGCGGCGACGCTGCTGCCGCTGTATGGCCTGTACAGCGGCTACGAGCTGTACGAGAACGTGCCGCAGCGTCCCGGAAGCGAGGAGTATCTGGACTCGGAGAAGTACCAGATCAAGCCGCGCGACTGGGAAGCGCCGGGCAATCTGAACGCGATGATCCAGCTGGTGAATCGCGTGCGACGGGAGAATCCAGCGCTGCAGCAGTACGACAACCTGAGCTTCCACCGGAGTGAGAACCCACAGGTGCTTTTCTATCGCAAGGCGAGGACGACGCGTCCGCGTGAGTGGACCGGCGGCCGCGCATCGTACTACGAGGTTCCGACGGAAGCGATGTGGGAGACGACGAGCGACGCCCACGACCTGCTGATCGCGGTGACGACTGATCCGCGCGTCGTGCAGGAGACGATGGTGCACGTCCCGATGGCTGACCTCGGCCTCACCGACGACGCGAGCTACACGGTTCATGATTTGCTAACAGGAGCCCGCTACACCTGGCGCGGCGCGCGCAATTATGTGCGGCTGGATCCGATCTCGGGACAGATTGGCCACATCTTTCGGGTGGAGGGGAGAGGATAGGTTAGTGACCCCAGAGCTGATGATCGGGGGTGCTACGCGGCGCCAGGGTGCTGGTGATCGGGGGGTGCACAGCGGCTTCATGACAAATTTGGAATGCGAGCAACGATGCACCCAAGGCGCTCCGATGTGTGCATTCCAAATTTGTCATGGGGCCGCCTAGCACCCCCCG
>DASXPH010000134.1:0-21007 GCA_036493735.1 Gemmatimonadaceae bacterium | reverse complement strand
CATCCCCGCGAACTTCTCGTAACCCTTCGTCGTATCACTCTTCGGATCGAGAATCTTCTTGCGAATCGAAGCGGCGCTGCGCCGGCTGCCGACGTGATCCCACGACGGGCCGATGTTGGGTCCCTTTCCGTCGAGCGCGTGACAGCCGCTGCATCCTTTTTCTGAATACAGCTTCACCGGGTCGAGCGTCGTACTCATAACTGGCCCAGTCGCCGCGACGGCCGCTGTTGGCGTAGTCTTGGGCGCCGTCTTCGCGATGTCGTCAGCCGTGACGTCCACCGTGCCGCCCTGCGACTCGAGGAATGCGACCGCGGCCCAGATCTGATCTTCGGAGAGCTGCTTGCGCATCTCGGGCATGATCGGATCGAAGCCCGGAACGACGAACGCCGCGGGTGCGGTGAGCGACTCGTAGATATAGGCCTTGCAATCCATGCCCGGCTTGCGCGTGCCGCAACGCGCGCCGATTGCACCCTGTCCCTTGTAATCGGTGATGAGATTCGGGGCGCGCGTTCCCAATCCATGACAGGCGGTACAACCGCCAGCCCCGTTATAAATTTTCTCACCAGCCGCAACAAGTGCTTCGGGCGTGACGCTGGCGCCCAGGGCCAAGGCCTCCGGAACTTCAGATTGAAGCTGCGGGATGACGTGCGCCACAGTCGTGTAAAAACCAACGACGATCAACGCCAGCAGGAGAACCTTGAGATTCGTCTTCCACATGGCGTCAGTCTCCTGAAACCGGTGCGGTGCCGCGGCCCGGAACCGACACGCCCTTTGGAATCGTCACGCCGGGCTTCTCCTCGGGCGTGCCATGCGCCGCATGCTCGGCAAGGCCGCCCAGCCAGAAGATGAACGCCACCAGCGAGAGGAAGATCAGCACGCAGAGACTGATCATGTTCGCGGCGTAGCCTAACGCGGGAGTGAATGCCTGGTCGCTATAGTCGCGCATCACTTCCCACACATGCCAATGCTGTCTTATGCCGCTGCGCGCGAAGCCCATCAGGCCCATCAACCAGGTGAATGTCACAGCGAGGACGAACAGTGCGTACTGAGACCGCTCCGGCATCTGCCCCCAACGGATCTCACCGCGCGACCTCGCCCCCTTGCCGATAAAGACGTCGATGATCGAGACGCCGAGGATGCACGCCAGCACCGCCCCAACCTGGTAGACGCTGAACCCGATGCGCACGATCGCTTCGACGAAGTAGCCGTATACTCCATAGAAGAGCACCACCGCCGCGGCGATGAGGAACATTGCGCCCTGAATGAGCGTACCGGTGCGCGCCCAGGGAACAACCGACTCCTTATTCGCTCGACGATAGATGAGAAAGGAGAGGAACGTCGTGAGAATCATCAGATTCACAGAGGTGTTCTTCGCGCTCATCACGCCGAGCACATTCAGGAATGGGTGATGTGCTCCACCCATCGCCACCATTTCCTCGCGGGTCGCGATCATCGTGTGCGGCGTGGACCACGCGATCCAACACACGATGAGGAGCAACAGCATCCACTTCGTGTACGGCACGAACCGCTCGGCGCCGGGAATGCGCGCCATGCCTAACCACAGGTAGTAATTGGCGCAGAGAAACAGCACGCCGATGAGCACCGCCTGCACGATCCAGAGCCAGCTCATGAAGCCGCCCATCATCGTGATGCCCATCTGCTGGTTGTACTGGTAGATCTCTCTGCCTAACCAGTAGCCGGCAAAGGGAAGGACGATGAACGTCGAGATGGCGATAAAGTTCCCGACGTAGCCCATCCAATCGTAGTGAGCACGTTCCGCATCAGTCTTCGCCGCCAAAAACCGATACGCGGCGTAAGCGGCGACGATGGAACCACCAAAGACGGCGTTCGCGATGAGTCGATGAATATTGATCGGGATCCACGTCGCGTTCGCGATCGCGTTCCACATCGTCACGCCCGGCGGCAATCCCTCGGCCGTCACACCCTTCGGCGGCGACATCATGTAGGTGAGCCAGCCGTTGGCGATGAGCATCACCGTCGTGCCCCAGGCGTTGAGCAAGACCCCGAGCGCCAAGTGGAACCACTTCGCACGCCCGCGCTGCCAGCGCTCCCACCCGTAGTAGTACAGATACAGCGTGAACGACTCGACGAAGAAGAGGCTCACATACAGCCACATCGACACGCTGAAGATCTTCGTCATGTGCGCCCAGAACTTCGGGTAGAGCGTCGTCAGCGAGAACAGCAGCATCGCGCCCCAGAGCGCTGTCGCGCTGTACGCGAATACCAGCAGTCGCGTGAATTCGTGCGACAGCCTGTCGTATTTCTCATCTTTCCCGAGTATCCCGATGAGCTCCGTGATCACGGCGAACATCGGCACGCCGAGCACGAACGCGGCGAACATGAGGTGTACCTCGGCGGCAATCCACACGGCGCCGCGGCCACCGATGCCCGGGAAATGTCCGTACGCGCCGGCGGTGTCGGCGACTTGCTGCAGGAGTGCGAACGTCGTCGTCATCTCATTCCTCGTCGAGGAAGAAGGGACGCTTCTTCGAGAAGTCGACAGGCATCGACTGGCGGACCTCACGCATGGTGTTGAGGGTGATTTCCGATTGGCCGTGGCGCTTCGCGTACTCCTCGATGCGATGCGCGACGACCGCGCGGACGAATGACGGAATGCGAGACAGGCGAGCTTCGGCGTCCGCGCTCCAGGGCATGCTGCGGTCGGCTTTCATCCCATAGGTAATCGGCCTGACGCGCTCGATCGGCGGTGCCGCGGCTTTCGGCTGGTAGCTACACGATGGGTCGTCGGCGAGGATGTCGCCGGTGACGGCAAGCGCGCGGGCCCGGCAGCCGCCACACAGCCCGCGATACTCGCACCGCCCACAGCGGCCGCCGAGCTCCGGGTTGCGCAAGGTCTGGAAGAGGGGCGCGTCTCGCCACACCTGCGCGAAGGAGGCGCGGCGCAGGTCGCCCGCGATCTCCGGCACGTAGGGGCAGGGGGTGAGCTTCCCGTCCGGCGTGATGCGGCAGTACTGGGTTCCGCAGGGACAGCGCGTCTCGTAGTTGAGTATCGGTGAATCAGGCGCCAGCGTGTGGACAAGACGCATGAAATGCGGCGCGCACTTGGCGCGCACCATCATCCTGCCGAGATACGCCTTGTGCAGGCCGACGAGCCGCGTCAGAACTTCCTCATATTCGGCGGGCGTCAGATCCGAGAGGCGCGCGCCACGTCCCGTTGGGACGAGGAAGTACGCGTTGAACGAAACCGCGCCCTCGTTCGCGGCCCATTCGACGAGGTGCTCCAGCTCCCCGCGGTTGCCCTTTGTGATCGTCGTCTGGACGATGAAGTCGATTCGGTGGGAGCGCAGTCGCGCAATCGCCGCGGCCGTCGCTTCGAAGGCGCCATGCCCGCGACGGAAGTTGTCGTGGTGCTTTGGCGTCAGCGAATCGACGCTGACGGCAAAGCCCGAAACGCCAGCGCTCTTGAGTGAATCGATGCGACGGTCGTCGAGGAGCGTGCCGTTTGTGCCGATGACCACCGTCGCGCCGTTATGCACGGCGTGCTCGGCGATGCGCTCGAGATCCGTTCGCAGCAGCGGCTCGCCGCCGGAGAGGATGAAGAGCGGCGACGGATTGACGGCGAGAATCTCGCGCGCGATGCGCAGACACTCGGACGTACTCATCTCGCCCGTTGCCGGCTCGTGTGGGCCCGCCGCGATGTAGCAGTGCGCGCACTCGAGATTGCAACGGCGCGTGAGATTCCACGCGATCACATGTGGCATGTGGTCGCGCGGCGTCTCGAGCTTCGGCGCCTCGGCCCGTCGGAAGTCTACCGCGGATGCCCCATGTGGAGCGCTCCTCTGTCGCGGCGCGTGCGCGCGACATTTAGAGTTTCACCCGCCCCTCCGCACCAGTTCCTCTACGGCTGCCTTTGCATCTTCCGGCTTTACCAACTTCATATCGACCGGGCACTTCGCTGCTTTTGTCTCGACGTCCCGGATGGGACAGCGAGTGATCCCGGCTGCTTTTGCTTCCTCGATCATCTGACGCATCTCCGGCGACAGCGCCGGGCTCCCGCCTTCCGCTTCCGCGCGAATCTGCTTCGCGCGCAGCTCGTTGAACATGACGAGCATCGTGTCCATGTCGAACTCGTCGGCTTCGATCATCGCTTGCTTGTTCTCGTCCATGACGCGCGTCGTTATGCGCCAGATCTCGTGCGCCCGCCCAAAACGCTCGACGGTGTTGCGCGCCAGCGGACGTGCAATCAACGGGACGAGCTGCAAGCGCGCCCACGCTTCGTGCGTCCAGAGGATCGGATCGGTCGCGGTGCGCTCACGGCGGCCAACGCGTCCCGTGATGGGACACTTCACCTCGACGGTCGAGTCCACCGGCTCCGGATCGTCGTCGTGGCCTTCGACTCGTGTCCGCCCCATCTGCTCCTGAGCCTTGACTTCGGCGAGCGCGATCTCTTCGGCGCTGCCGATGCCCATGATCAGCTGCATGTGCGTCGGCAGGAGCTTGCGAATGGCCTCATCCAGTCGAGGATTCGTGACGATGTCACCGCCATGCTCGAGGACGAATTCTTCTACCGCCTTTCTTGCGATGCCCTGAGCGAATGGCGGCACCCGGAGAATGCGCACCTCTGCTTCCGGCGCCCATGGCAGGGAAGCGACGCCGTCCTCCTCGATCCACGGAATATCTTCCGGCTTCACGGCGACGGTGCCGACCAACAGCACGTTGCACGGCGCCAGTCTCACGAGGTTCTCGGCTTGTGAACCGAGATCGGTACCGTCGATACGATGCGCTCCGTGCCGGCCGAGTATCAGTAACGACGGCTTGATCTCCTGCGCCCACTGCATCACCACCTGGAACGGCTTGCCGACGAGGATCTGCGTCTTGATCGGCACGTCGGGGAATTCCTGCGCCATCACCTCGGCCCGTTTCAGATTCGCCTGGCAGAGCTTGAGCAGACCCTTATCGATGATGTTGTTATGTAATTCTTCCTGCTCCTCGAACTTGAAGACTTTGGAGGCCTGAACGGAGAGGACGTCTTTGATATTGCCGAAGACGACGTGATGATACTCGACATCGAATGCGCTGCACACGTAGAGCGACGCGCCGAACTGCTGTGCCAGCTCGAGCGCCGAGCGCATCGCCTTGTACGAGTAGGATGAGCCATCGACACAGACCAAAAAGCGCCCTCCCTCCAGGGCGCTTTGGTCGCGAATCACGAGCATGTCCTTTTCGATTTCGCGCAGGGAGCGCGCGACTACTCCGCCGAGCTGCGAGTACTCTTGGCGGCCGAGGCCATGCGCTCCCATCGCGACGAGATCGTATTTGCGGCCGGACGAGCCAACGAGCTTGCCCGCGTCGTCTTCCTCCTCGGCGACGATGCGTCCGTTCTCACCCAGTCGCACGTCACTGCGCGTCTTCGCTCCGCCGTCGTAGCCCGCGGCGCGATTTGGATCGAATCCAATGAGTCCCGGCAGCCGCCCCTCGCCGCGATTCACTTCGCGCACGATCTCCTCGTAGTTGATCCCTTCGAGGAGCTGCCTCGTTATGCCGACACCGGCGCGCTCGCAGCGCATCGCGAGTTGATCGAGGAAGCTGTCGGCGATGAGCTGCAGCCCCTTCTCGATCAGCTTGTCGTGGATCTTTCGTTGTCGCTTGATCTCCTCCTGCGTCTGGAACTGCGCGGGGAGTCCAGTTTCGAGTTGTCGAAACCTGACGTCGTGGAGGCGCGCGGCATACACGTGATTGCCGGTGATGCGGCCGCCGGACGCGTGGCAGATTTCGATGGCGCGCTCGAGCGCCCAATCGGAGTGTGGCGAGTTGTCTACGGGAACGAAGACTTCCCTATATGGCATAACTCCGTCCTCGGCCGTGCTGGGGTCGCTTAAACGAGTTCCGAATTGCAGGCTTCTCTGCAACCTTCAGAGTAGGAGATGCGCGACTACACCCGCGCATCAGCACCCGTCAATCCTCGCGCTGACCTACACTATCCGAGGCTCCTCTCGGCGAACGCGCGAGGATCGCTATTTGGAGTCGCGCGCGCTGTTCGCGCGCGCTCCCGCTCCTCTCGCGAACTCGCCAAGTTCGCCGGCGCCAGATATGAAGTGGGGCGAATCGCGTGTCAAGAGACCGCCGGCACAGAGTCCGGAATTCCGCGGACTCGCTGGCTCTTGCGACCGCGTTCGCGGGATGTTCTGTTAACGTCGGAGCGCGATTTGGAGGCTTCGACGCGACACCAGGTCGCGCCGCCCGCGGCGCGTCGCCTAACGGCCATGCGAATGCGGGACCTCGGTCGACTAAAGAAAAAAGCAGGCCGAAGGCCTAACGCGTCAGCTGTCCGACTCCTGATCGTTCCGGCGCGTGTGCACCACGCAGCTGTCGCCCTCGGCGTCCACGAAATCGCTCTCGAGCTCAGCGCCGCGCAGACGGTGCTCCCCGGTATCCGACTTTTTCGATGGATCCTCGTTCGTTCGCGGTGCCGGCTGACTCGATCCACCCCGGTCCATTCTGTTGCGATCGCTTTCAGGCATGCGGTCCTCCCCTCTACCGCCGGGATCGAGAGCATGGAGCATGCTACCATAGCGACTTCGTCCGTCACGTCCATCGCCCATCGCCCATCGCCCATCGCCCATCGCCCATCGCCCGTCGCCCAACGCCCATCGCCCATCGCCCAACGCCTACGGCACGATCTGGTCACCGTTCTCGTCCCACACCGTGAGCGCGTCCACCGGACAGCTCTCACAGGCGCGCAGCAGACATTCGCGGTCCACCGACTCGGGCGCGCGAAAGATCACGATGTCTTCGCCATCGAGGACGAACGCGTCCGGGGCAGCCGTGACGCAGTCGCCGAAGCCGACGCACAGGGTGCGATCGATTCGCACCCGCAAACCGCCGACGACGCGTTCCTGATCCTGGTCCTCGCTCACATCCCCTCGAGGCCGAGCTCTTCCCGCGCCCGGTCCATGATCGCCGGCGTGATCTCGGCGATCGAGCGGTCGCGCGCGTAATCACTATAGATCTTCTTCACCATCCCCCGCACGAAGCCCGGTACGCGCGTCAGCCGTTCCTCGGCATCGCTCGACCAGACGGGCCGGGGAGCGCGCGGCGCCGTCGGCGACGAATCTTCCGCAAAGGCGTCGTCGCGTCCCGCCACCGCCTTACGAGTGAACTCCAGCGGCTGCTCGTCGAGCGTGCGTCCGCCGATCTCGACGCCGAGGGTGCTGACGAGCTGTGTCTCCATCGGGTTGGCGAGCATGGCGACGCGTCGGCCGCAGGTTGGGCAGGCGAACGACGCGGCGAAGGTGCCGTCGCCGGGCTGCTGCCGCTCCTCGAAGGTCATCTGTGTATCGCAGTCGATGCAGAGGAACTTCATTCGGTGGCCGGTGAACGGTGGTCGGTGGACGGCGATCGGTGATCGGCCACCCGCGGGAAGACGGCGTCCACCAATGCCGTCGGCAGCCAGGTAGTCGCTGCGCCGCGGGCGACGAAGGGAATCCGCGTGAGAAGTGGGACGTCGAACGCCGCGGCGAGGCGAGTGCCGGCGTTCCCCGTGAACAGGGGGCCGATCGTGTCGCACGTCCCGCATGAGTATCCACTCATGTTCTCGACGATGCCCAGCACCGGGACGCCGACGTCGCGCGCCGCCGACAGCGCGCGGTGCACCGCCCGCGCCGATTCGTCGCTGGGGATCGTCACCGCAATCGCCGACAGCTTGTGCGGTACGAGCGTCGCGAGGTCCGCGAGGCGCCCCGTGTCGGGCGGCATGTCGACCAGCAGGACGTCGAGCGCGCCCCAGGCGACGTCGCCGAGGAACTCGCGGAGGACGCCCGCTTCGGCGGCGCCGCGCCAGACGTGCGTCTCGCCAGCAGTCGTGCGCCAGGCGAGTGGGCGGCCGTCGTCGAGAAGCAGATCGGTGGAGACGACGCGAATGCCGTCGTTGCCTGACGCGGGATGGACCGACTCGTCGGCGACGCGCAGCGGCCCCGCGGCGCCGAGCAGACGCGCGACGGTTGGACTCTGGAGATCGGCGTCGAGCACGCCGACCACCGCGCTTCGCCTTGCGAGCGCACGGGCGAGGGCGACGGTGACGTAGGTCTTGCCCACGCCCCCCTTGCCGGAGACGATTGCCACGACCCGTCGCACGTCGCGCAAGCGCTCGGTCACGCGCGCCCGCTGACGCCCCACCTGCGCGCCTAACGCGGAGCGATCGTCGCCCTCGACGTCGAAGTAGGTACGATGATTCATAGGTCCCACGCAGCGCGCGCGAGCATCCACAGGGTGATGACGATGACGGCGATGCCGACGACATAGAACGAGCGCGGGATTGGCCGATCGGCGCCCGCGAAGAAGGCGTAGCGAATGAGCGGGAAGAGCAGCACCGCGTCAAGCGCCCAGATGACGCGCACGAAGATCAGGTTCTGCCAGCGGAGGATGCCGAAGAACACGAGCAGCGCGACGAAGGCGCCCGCGATGAGCCAGGGGAGGGGCGACCCCAGTGGCGAGAAGGGCAGCAGCCCGGTACGCCACATCTCGTACGCCGACGCCTCGCGCAGTATCGCGGCGTGGAGATACACGAATGCGGCCTGGCGAAATTTGAGCTCGCGCGACGTGGCGCGAACGAGCGTTGCGGCTTCGGTCACCCTCCCGCTGCCTTGTTGGGCACCCGGCGAGATTCTACGGGCGGAACGGAGGCGCACAAGACCTTGTTGGCGTAGAAAACAGGACTGGTAGAGGGTAGAGGGTGAAACGGAGAGGAGCGGGAAAAGCAGATCCCTCGTCGCTGCGCTCCTCGGGATGACATCGGCTTGTCATCCCGAGCGAAGCGAGGGATCTGCTTTTGCTCCTCACTGCCTAACGTCACCCAGAGTCCTTCGCTCTTGCGTGTTCCGCGTTCACACTCCAAAGTGGTACCGCAATGTTCCTCGGACACTACGGCGTCGCGTTCGCCACAAAGCGCTTGATCCCGCGCACATCACTCGGCACGCTGACCCTCGCCGCGCAGCTCCTCGACGAGATCTGGCCCATCCTGCTCGTCTTCGGTGTCGAGCAAGTTCGTATCGTGCCGGGGCTGATGCCCGCCAACCCTCTCGACTTCGTGTACTATCCGTACACCCACAGCCTCGCCGCGGCAATTGTTTGGAGTTTCATTTTCGGGACGATCTATTTCGTTATACGCCGCGACCGGCGCAGCGCAATAATTGTCGGCGCGCTCGTACTGAGTCACTGGATCCTTGATCTCCCGATGCATCGGCCCGATCTGCAGCTCTGGCCCGGCTCTAGCGTGCGCCTCGGCTTCGGCGCCTGGCGATCGATCCCGCTCACCATCGTCATCGAGCTGACGATCTTCCTCGGCGGACTCGCCGTGTATTTGCGGACGACCCGCGCGAGAGACCGCGTCGGGACGTGGCCGCTCTGGGCGTTGGTTGTTGTTCTCTTGCTCATTTTCTTTAGTGGTTTTGCGTCACCACCTCCGCCAAGCGCGCGCGCCGTCGCCTATGCAGCCCTCGCCATCTGGCTGTTCGTGCCGTGGAGTTATTGGATCGATCGACACCGTGAGGCGCGGCGCGTGGGGCGTGGCGCGTGATGACAGGAACCCCTCATCGGGCGGGCATCGTCGCACCGCTGCCACTGCTACTGCTCTTCGGGACGTTTCTCGCCGCGATTGCGTATCTCGTCGCGGCGTCGCTCACGCGACGGCGGGCCCCAGTGTTCGCGATTTCCTCTCCGGAGCGCACTCGTCCCGTCAACTGGGAGCGAACTGGTGACACGCTCACCATCGATGCGACCGACGGCGACAGCTGGCGACGCGTCTCCCTCGCGCGGGGCCGAGCGCTCGACATCGGCGATACGATACCGTGGGAGATCGCCGTCCAGCGCTACCGGGTGGTGACACCAACGGGTCAGGCGATCGCGGATCTGGGCGACGTCGCATTCGACGGTGCGCACGTGCCATCCGACGCGCGATTTGTTCCCACGAAAGACGGCCAGCATCCCGAGAACGCGGCGATCGACCACTGGTATCGTTACAACTTGCTCACCCACCTGCTCGAGCCGAACGGACACGTCTTCGCGATCCGATCTGCTACCGGGACGCTATATAAGGTCGCAATCGTGAGCTACTACTGTCCGAAGCTCGTCGCGGGCTGCCTCACCATTCGGTACGCGCCGCTGCCGCGCTAATTCTGAGCGGCTCGCGCGAAAGCTGCGCACCGCGCCGTCTGCTGGGCGCGGAATGTGCCACCACCATGGGACGAAGGTGACACAACGCACACGCGAGGAGATATGCAGACCGCACCAAAGTTGATGGCTCCGGGGTTCTTCGTTGGACTGATAATGGCGGCGGGCACGATGCAGGCTCAGCCGCCACGGCAGAGCGGCCAGGGTAGCTACAACCCGCGCGCCGCCCAACAGGCCTGCGATGCCGCGGCGTCCCGCTACGGTTACCAGGTGATGCGCCGCGACCGTGAGAACGTGAACGGCAATACGTACAATCTGCCGATGCACGTCTCGCACGCCGGCACGGAAGCCGACGTCACCTGCCGCTACGACGCGCAGCGGAACATCGCGATGGTGCCGCGGTGGGATGACCAGAATCGTCGGCCGGGAGACTACGATCGCGACGACCGCGGTCGGCTCAGCCAGGGGAATGGCCAGTACTCGGGAATGGATCAGCAAGCCGCGTCGATGTGTCAGAACTACGTCAGCCAGCGTCGCGGCTACCAGGTCGTGAGCGTCGGCGCAGCGATGCGTCACGGGCGCAACCAGTACGACGTGCCCGTCACCGTTAGGCGCAACCATGGCCGGCGCGAGTCGACCGTGACCTGCCGCTACAACGCGTCGAGTAACAAGTTGTCGCTTCGGTAGGGCGTAACGTCCGTCGGTGACTTTCAGGACCTCGGCCCGGTTTAGCAATCGAGTAACCAGGCCGAGGTCTTCTGATGCGCATCTGGATCGTCGCCGCGCCGCTCGTGGTCGTGGCAACCGTCGCCGTCGCCTGTAGCGGCGGGACTGATAGTCAGCCCAATCTCTGCGGCCTGCCCGCGCCCGGAGTGGTCATCAGCCCGGGAATCGATTTCATCGTCCGCGACACATATGGCCGAGGTCAGGCCATCGGCACCACGGCTGTGATCCACGGCCCGAACAACGTGACCGAGACGCGTGCTGGCAGCGACACGCTGAACATCTACGGCGCATTCAGCCAAACGGGCACGTATAACGCGACACTCAGCCGGGCGTTCTATCAGGATCTGACGGTCGCTAACATCACCGCGACTCCCGGCGCATGTGGCTCGGTGAATCGAGCGATCGTCCCGGTTGTCCTGCAGCTTCAGCCGGACGCGCCGCCTTTGCGCGCGCTCGTCCTCATCGGCGGCGAGTTTCTCGATCACCCGGGCGCGCAGGTGAAGCTGATCCCGCACTTCGACGCGGATCCCGGCGTGTCGACCGCGGTGCAATGGTCCGTGGATAACGCGACGCTCGCGAGCGTCGACGCGAGCGGTGTGGTCACGGCAAAGTGCGTGACCGCCGGAGGCACCGTGAAGGTGACCGCGCTCGCGCTTGCGGATGGAAAGACGAGCGGAACGCTGGACATCGGTATCTCCCCGGCCTCGACCTGCCCCTGATGCGTTGAGCGTTGAGCGTTGGGCGTTGAGCGAGAAACGGTGACGACGTGCGAAATCCTCGGGTCTTGCGGCATGTGAGAGATCACCGTCGCCGCATCCCGCTTGCCCTCGCGATCACCGTTGTGGCTGTCCTCGCCTGCGCAGGCCGCACATCGCAGACGAGCGATGCGCCTAACGCGAATGACGGCTTTGTCATCACCGGCAACCCGGAAACGCCGCGCGGCGCGACCTGGACTTTCCGCGGCACCGTGGACGGCACGCGTTACGATCTGGCCGGCGTCCTCCTCAAGCCATCGGGACCCGGCCCATTTCCCGCCGTCATCCTCAGCCACGGCTCGCGTGGTAGCGCCGAAAACATCGCGTCACTCGTCGGTCCGGCGATGGTGCAGTGGGGGCTCGTCGTCATCGCGCCGAATTACACGCACTCGGAAGGCGTCCCCGTCGGAAGCCCCGGTGACGGCGGCGAGCCGGGTGCGAGCCGCGCGAACGTCGAGCGGGCCCACATGACCTATCTGCTGCTCCGCCAGCTCGGCTACGTGGACATGCAGCGCGTCGCGCTCCACGGGCACAGCATGGGTGCGTGGGTGAGCGCGGCGGTGGCGAGCGCCTGGCCTAACGATTTCCGCGTTGCGTCGACGACGGGCGGTGGCGTGCGGCCGAACGCAATCAGGCGCGGACCGGCGCCGAGCGAGAGCCAGCTCCACGGCATCCGCATTCCATTTCAGTTACATCATGGCTCGGCGGACGAGACGCTGCCCGTGGCGTACGACGAGCGCTTCGACGCATTCCTCGCGAGTCTGGGCGTGGAGCACGAGCTATATGTCTATCCGGGAAGAGGGCACTTGCAGGTGCGCTCCGATCCGGTGCTACTCGAGCGGATTCACGCCTGGTACGCGAAGCACGGCATGTTCACCGCCGCCGCCGCGGGTCAGGACAGCCGCTGAGCTGCGCGGCAATCTAGAAATAGCGCATCGCCTCGAGCGCCTCGTAGCGCCGCACCGGCGAGGAAGGGAAGTTCGTGCCCGCGCCGTCGAGACGATAGCTGCGCCCCGGAAAGTAGATGCGCGCCGCGCGTCCCAACACACTCTCCCACGCCTGCGGGATCGTATAGCCGAACGCATTCACGAGCAGCACACTGTCGGCGTAGGCGGCGGTGCGCAGCTGGTCGTTCTCCTTGTACGCGTCCATCAGATAGACGGACGGGTACACCTCGCCCGGAATCGTGATCGTCTTTCCGCAGAGTGGATGGTCCATGTACATCGTGCACGACGCGCCGAATCCCGGAGCGAAGTTGGGGGTGAAGCTGCCGTCGACGAGCGAGGCGAGCGTCTCACCTAACGGGTCGCGCGACAGATTCCAGAAAAGATTCGGGTGCGAGTTGTAGCCGAAGCGCTCGCACTTCTCGAAGAACCAGACGCCGTCACGGGCGACGACGACGTTGGCGTCGCCGAAGCCCGTGTAGCACATCGAGCGATAGGCGGGAAAGAGCCGTCCCACCGTCTCGGTCACGGCGCGCGACTCGAGCGGGATGACGAAGTTGAAGTCCAACGCGCAGCCGCCGAAATCGCCGAGGTCACCCGTTAGGCGCCGCTTCGACTCGAGGGTCATGAAGGCGAAGCGCGGCTCGCCGCGAACGAACCAGACCTCGATGTTGGCCTCGACACCGTCCTTCCGTTCCTGCAGCACGAATGGCGAGCTACTCGTTCGCGATTGCAGATAGTCGCGCAGCTCGTGGTTCGCCATTTCGGGTGCCGCCGCCTCGGGCACGTACGTTTCATAGTTCTCACCCGAGTCGGGCTTGTAGACGAATGCCGTTTGCGGATTGGCTTCCAGAAAGCGAATCGCCGAGGGGACGTCGGCGAAGACGGTGGAGGGCGGCGATTGCAGGCCGTATTTGCCGACGAAGTCGAGGCATGCGTCGCGGTCGTGCTCCATCGTGTCCGCGTAACGGCCGCCGCCGAACAGCTTGAACCCTTCCGCGCGCAGACACTCGTTCTCCTCGACGGCGTGGTTCTCGTCCCAGACGAAGTACGCGTCGCGCAGTGTGCTGCGCGCGGCCATCACGTCGGCGAGGGCGCGCTTCTTCACCAGTCCATTGCCGACGAGTGCATAACGAGACTGCAGCCGCTGGTCGGCGATGCCCACGACCGCGAGCTCGACGTCATGCCCCTCGTCCTGCAGGCGCGTGGCGAAGCCGAGTCCAGTGAACCACTTGGTCACGACGACAAACCGCATCCTGAAGCTGCTCCGAGTCGCGAGAGAGAGGAACGGCAGGCAGTCGCGTGCCGAGAGCGGCTTCAACTAGTGCAGCAGGCGTGCCGACGTGGTCCTCGGTTCGGATGGGTCCGCCTTGACGCCGGCTCCCAAAGTCGCATCGTAGACCCTCGCCTCTTTCACCGGAGCCGTCGATGCTTCTTCAGTGTCTACGTTATGCGACCCTGGCCGTAGCCGTGAGCATCTGCTCACACAGAGCGGCTATGGCGCAGAGCGCGATGCCGGTGGGAGTTCACCGCGCAATCGTTCCCGGCATTCCCCAAGTCGCGCGCTCGGGGAACGCGCCGACTTCCCAGCTGAGGATCGACGGCCTGGTATTGGGCGGCCTCATAGGTGCAGGAGTCGGCATGGTCATCGAGAGCAAGAGTTGCGACGCGCCGAGTTGCGGGCCATCGAGACCACGGAACGCCCTGGTGTTTGGCGCGGCGATTGGCGTCGTGGTGGCATTCGGGATCGAGGAGTTGATCGCCGTTATGCGTCACGACGACTAGTGTCGGTCCACACTCGCGATCGCGCGGTCCGGCACCAGCGGCCCACAGGCAATCGTGGTCATATCCATCGCCGACGCGTGGATGTGCACGACGTATTTCTCGTTGTCGAGCAGGTGTACCTGCAGCGCCGCGGTCCCCGTTAGGCTGCCCGTGCTGCCCAGCAGCAGCGGGGGATATTTCGCGGGATTCTCGACGATGAGGTGATCGTCGCCGCAGACGCCGTAGTGGATGTGCCAGGGATGCACCGCGCCGCCGGTCCCATCCGATAGGTTGAAGATCACGCGCGTCCACGTTTCCGGGGAGCCGCGCACAAATCTGACCGTGCCGTGCAGCGTGCTACTCTTCGTCGTCGGAATGAGCGTCGCCGTCCACTGGGCGCCTTGCGGGAGCGCATAATCCAGCATGCCCGGACGCGGGACACATGCACCGGCCACCACGGCCAGCGCAACGAGGGAGACGTACCGGAGGGGACGCATATGACACTCGGCGCGGATGTGATTAAATGCTGAATGACGTGAAGGTCAGGCACCGCCGCGCTCCGCGCCATCAGCAGTTGGCGGAAATGCAGCAGGGGAATACCTGACGCCGGAACGAGAGCATGACCGATCGATCCAACGGATATGAGCGCGTGTCGAAGGAGTTTCTCGCGGGGCGAGGTCGAGCGCCGTCGACAGCGGTCGGTGCGAGGGAGGTGCGCGACTGGGCGCGCACACTACCGCGTGGCGCGACGGTTCTCGACCTGGGCTGCGGCTCCGGGCTGCCCATCACGAAGCAACTTGTCGACGAAGGCCTGAGCGTCTTCGCGATCGATGCGTCGCCCTCGATGGTGCAGGCATTCCGAAAGAACTTTCCGGAGATCCCGATCGCATGCGAAGCCGTGGAGGAGTCCACGTTCTTCGGGCGGACGTTCGACGCGGTCGTCTCGTGGGGTCTGATTTTTCTACTTGCCGAGCAAGATCAGCGTCACGTGATCCAGAGGATCGCGAGCGTACTGGGTCCCGGCGGACGTTTGCTGTTCACCACGTGTGGGGCGGATGGGCCGGTGACGTGGACTGATGTGATGACGGGATTGGAGTCGCGGTCGATCGGCAGGGAGGAGTACCGGCGAGAGCTTTCGGCCGCGGGGCTGGTGGTAGTTGGTGAGTACGACGACGAGGGCGAGAACCACTATTTCGACGCGCGGAAGAGCTGAGGCAACGTTTCGGCCAGTTTTACCGCGTAGCAGAACTTCGGATCGGCCGATCAGTAATTCGCACGCTCTGACTCGGTATTGTTTGCTGCGTTGTCGGCCTACGCTCGATGATCGCGCCAGCAATCCAGAGTACGAGAGACAATACCAGCGCTAGAGCCGTGACGACTCTCCCCTTGTTGTACGCTCTGTCTTCGAAGCGAAGCCGGACGGCAGTAACACCCGAAGAAAGTGGTACGCCGATCAGGTTATAATCCGTGCGAACGACGGCCAGGACGTTGCCGTTCGATGTCGCTTCCCAGCCCGGAAAGTAGTTGTCCGAGACGACGAGCACCTGGCCACTCGTAGCGGGCTTCTGGAGCCGGACATCGTAGTATCCAGCTCGAGGCGCATCCACGTGAGTCGTTAGGTCTGACGGTTGCGGAAGCGTTTGCAGTTTTTGCGCGGCGACATTGGTCGCCGAAGTGTCGACGATAGATACGCGCCGCGGATCGAAGCGCGGGTCGAGAATTGTCGCCAGTGCTTCGTCTTCTGCAGCTTTCACCATCGCGGCACTCACCCATGCCAGCGGGTTATTCGTCGGCACGCGATAAGCGAAGACCGATGTACCGGCTGCATCCCGAACGGGGCCAGCGAGCTTGACGAATGGTCCAACGTGGAGTTGGTGCGATACACTGGCCATGAACGCGGTATCGGCTGCCGTGTAGATGTATCGAACGTTCTCGTGCCGCCAGAACTGCGGCGAGAACAGCACCCGACCCGAATCAGCGTCAAGCAATCTCTGGTACATGCCGAGCTCGTTCCCGTGATAGCCAACGGGAATACGCAATCCAAAGATCATCAGCTTGTCGCCAGAAAACGCGCGATCAGTTCGTCCAAGCTCGTTCGCTACGTTTTCTGAGAGCGGAAGATTGAGCACGCGTCCCAATTCCCCGGTCCGGCGCATGTCCGCGTTTATCGCCTCAATCGCGCCGTCGGTAACGAAGAGTTTCGATGCCGGTGGCGAGAAGATCCAATACAGACGCTCGATGGACCACAGGTCAGCCGCAATCACCACGCACAGCGCGATCGCGGTGGTGCGCACGCGCAGGCGCCCCTTGAGCATTACCCAGATGAGAGCTGCCGTAAGCGCTACGAAGAAGAACGAACGCCAGGCGCAAAAAATCGCCGCGCTCTGGTTCGGAACCACCTTCTGCTGAGTGATCGCCTCGACGGCTTGTGCCTGCAGCTCCGGAGGGTACCGCCCGCTGGCTGCGCTCTCGACGACTGCGGTCGCGAGAACGCTATAGCCGCCGACAGTCATCACCGTTGCGAAGATCGCCGCGGCTACGGTCCACCACAGCGCATATCTGGTCGAGATGGCCCGTGCGAGGACGCGCTCCGTACCGATAGCTGCAAGCATGGCCACCGAGAAGGCTGTCACGAAAATCATCATGCTCGGCGCACGGAGATATTTCGTGTACGGAACGAACATGATGATGTGATAAAGCGGCGTGTTGCCGCCAAACGCCCAGAGGAGAGAAACCGCTCCAACGGCCAGCCAAAAGCGTTTGAAGCTGATCAGGCGACTGCGACCAAACGCCGCGCCAGCGAGCATCAAGACAGCAGCACCGAAGTAGTCGCTGTGCAGGTGAATGACATTGCGTCCGAAGTAATTGTCGAGGATACCGGTGAACTGTGGCCAGTACCAGTTGAGTGTCTCCTCAATCGGAAAAGAGTAGCTCGTCGCCGTGGCCCAGTCGTGGCCGGCGGCACGCGGCGACCATGGCTTGTATTCGATCAGCGCAGGCCAAAACTGCACGGCACCGATGAGGATGCCGATCACGACACAGACTAGTGCGAGAGCGATGCGCCTGATCGCGACGTCGCGTCGAAGTCTGCCGATTTCGACGTGATCTGAAAAAGCGAGGAACAGCGTATACGAGCCCGCCAGTAACAGGAAATACTGAAAGAGCTGCGGATGCGGTGTGAGGAACGCGAGCCCAACGGTGAATGCGAAGGCGCCCCACGCCCAGCGTCGACCATCGCGCACGGCGCGCGTGAGCAGCAACAGTCCGAGCGGCATCAGTGCGCTCACGAAGAGCTTCCCATCGTGGCCTGGTGACGCATAGCCAGCGATCGAACCGCCCAGCATGTACGCGAGGCCGCCCACGAGCGCGGGCCAAAAGCCGAAACGCCAGGAGCGAAGGAACAGGTACGTGAACAGCCCGCAGAGAAAGAGGTGGATGATGAATTCCCACGTCATTGCCACGTCGGTCGGGAGGATCCACCGCAGAAGGAAGGTCGGGTAGAAGATGTCCCCGTGCATAGCGGCTATGTATGGCAGGCCGCCTTGGAGATACGGATTCCACTGAGGAAATCCGTGTCCACTTTTGAGCGATTGAGCGGCGAACTCCCGAACAGCATAGCCGCCGATGTATTGATCGCTGCGCGCGTTGATGAGGAACATGCCAGCCAGCGCGCGATAGCCGAGGAGCATTGTTGCTGACGCGTACAAAACCGCAGCCCACAACGTAGGAAAGCGCGGCGCGGCCAGTTCGGATGCCGCCGTATCGACTGGAGGAAGCGACGTGAGTTCTTTGTTCTTGGCCCTACTTAGTGCCATCGTGCTTCTCCTGTCATCGTCGAATTCAGACACGTCTGTAATGCGCATCGCGCAAGTCTAGCGTTCGCCGCTGGCGCCGAGAACGCGGGAGGCTAATCACTTCGGGCAGTGAAACGAGCTGTCAGCGAAGAGCAGGCTGGTGCCGCGACGTGGGATAGCTCTGGGATAACTTCTCTCCAAGGGTCGGCACGATCGATCGGTCATGGCATTTCGAGAGAGCCGAATGATGCTCCCGCATGGGGCATCACTGGGGATTGGGCCTCTCTCGCCAAAGCCGTTATTGGTCAGCCAGTTGTTGAGACGCGGCTTTTCGAGTACGATTCTTCTTCTGCCTGTCTCGCTCCGGCGAGGCGGCGACGGGACGTAGCGCAGTCCGGTAGCGCACCTGAATGGGGTTCAGGGGGTCGCGGGTTCAAATCCCGCCGTCCCGATTAGGCTAAGTCCAATCGCAGCAACTTGGTACAGTGGGCCACCGGCAACGAGTCGCCGGTGGCTTTTCACAGCTAGCAACCGAATAGCAACCGCGGCGATCCGTTTCGGCGTTCAGTCGGAAAGCTTTTCGATCTGCTCGGTCGGCAGCGTCGCCTTCTCGACAACAAGGGCTTGACGCACCCGGCTATAGGCGCAGGCTGCCGGCGCGCTTTCTCGCTGGAGACAACATGCAGCAAATCAATTGCTATGCATTCGTATCCCTGGGCATCCACGTCACTGCGTGCTTCAACAGCGCGAAGACTCCGCTCAATCTGTGGAATCTCAACGCGGAACAGGCGAAGACCGCGCTGGACGGACTATTGACCGGTAATGCTGGCGTCGTGCTCGAGGTGAGCGCCCCCGCAGCGCAAAAACTGCGGGAAGTGCTCGATGATGTTTTGAAGATGCATAAGGTTGACGGCAACGCGGTTCTCGACAACGCCGCACTTGACCGATTCAACACCTCTGTTTTCGCGTTGCTCAACGCATTGCAACTGGAGTTGGCTCGGTTACCAACCTTCTTCGTGACCGCAAAGGGTGTGTACGACACGAGGCGGCTAATCGAGGAGGCCAATGTCGCCTTTGAGGGCTACAAGGATCGCTTACCCGAAGAGGCGTTGCTCGACACAAACCAAGCCGGTCGCTGTTTGGCGTTCAATCTCCCAACCGCTGCTGGATTTCACATTGCGCGCGCTACGGAAGCAGTTATCAAGAAATACATGACGGCGTGCGGCTGCACGGCACCACGCGAGAGTCAGCGGAACTGGGGTAGCTATATCAATGCGTTAAGGGCGAAGGGAGCGGATGATAAAATTGTCCACCACCTTGACCAATTAAGGCAACTGCATCGCAATCCGCTCACCCATCCAGAGGACACGCTCACCATATCCGAGGCTGTTTCTCTTTGGGCGATGTGCGTGAGCATCATTCAGGCGATGATCGCGGACATCGAGATTCGCGGGGCATCTCCCTCGGCCGTGATCACTAGAATGATGCCCCCGTTGCGAATAGAGGAACCGGAACAAAGCGGAGCGATAACCAACTAAATGCGAGTGTTTAGCCCTTGTTACGGGCTTCGTTTCTAGCTGTGGTAGGCATGATACTGGCCTGGTCTCTCGTCAGGCAGTGGGCCATCTCGAGCGCAACGAAGAGCGCTGCGTGACTGATCCCACGCCTTCGCCTGAGCGTCCTGATCGTCAGCAGCTAGCATTCACGCGAGAGCAAAGCCACCTGGTCCAGGTTCTAAGGTCTCGGGATGGACAGTTCCGCACAAAGATCGCCGAGATGTACATAGGTGCGCTCCACGCCGTAGCTGAAGTATCGAACCCCGAGCGTCACAGCCAAGCCGCGCAGAGCATCAGGGAGCTGCTCGACAAGCTCTCGCGGCAACACGATGGATCGGTAATTCAGCTCGAGCGCACTTGGGCGAGCGACTACCTAGGCCAGATTGCGTCCGATCTCGAAAAGGCGTGGGAGAACTCGCAGTGTTACGATCGGACGGAACGCGCGTGGGCGGGGGAAATTGATTCTTCGCTTCGACGACTTCTCATGCGAGTTGAAGAGGCAGTGCATAAGCACCGCTCGAACCCTCGCAACCGTGAAGTGCAGCGTCGATTTCTGCGCGGATTGGAACCGCCTGCCCAGCCTCTTCCGTCGGATGAGGAGGAACAGCTGCTCGAGCAATGGAAGCGGTTCGATAAGTTCTTCCAAGATGTGGCGCATCATAATCGCTTTCCGGACGCCCAAGAATTTGAGCAGCGCCTCGGTGAATGCACGACGTTCCTTCTCGCTAGGCTTCGCCTCACCACTTCGGCTACGCTCACACTCTTGGACGAACTGATCGCCGAGGCAGAGTCAGATGCTTGATCGCGCAGCCGTCAAGCGTGCGCTTGCGATGCTGCGCGGTCGCGTCGAGTACGTGTATTTCTTTAGCAAGCTCACATCGCCTCGATGGATCGAGCTCCTGGCTGAGCAGGGCCGTTTCTCCACGCCACCAGACGTTGTGCGCGACGGTGACTCGATCCAGTTCCCCAGTTGGCCTGAATCCGACTATCTCAGTCGTGTAGCGGCCCGTGCGCCCGATGCGGCATTCCGAGCGCTCAGTCAAATCCCGTTGACCGACAATCAGCGAGTGCACGATGATCTCGTCACTGTGGCCCTCCAGCTTCTGCCTCGCGATGCGGCGACATGGGCGAGAACCGAGACCGAATGGGTTTCGAAACAGCCTTGGCTGACTTTCCTTCTGCCCGAGAAGCTCTCGGAACTCACCGCTTACCTCGCGAAGAGTGGCGAGATGGACGCAGCACTCGAGTTGGCTCGCCATCTTTTCGCGCTCCAGCCTGACCCTCGTCGCGAGAAAGACGACGAGACGCAGGATTCTCGG
>DASXPH010000133.1:0-9488 GCA_036493735.1 Gemmatimonadaceae bacterium | reverse complement strand
CACCAGCTCGGGATCGTCCACCGCGACCTCAAGCCCGAGAACATCATGATCGGGCGGAAGCACGACGGCACCGATTGGGTGAAAGTCGTGGACTTCGGCATCGCGAAGACGATCGAGTCGGAGATGGGCCAGAACGTCACGACGGTCGGCGTCTCGCTCGGCACGCCTGAATACATGAGTCCCGAGCAGTTCGCCGGCGAGAAGCTCGACCATCGCACCGACATCTATTCGCTCGCCCTCGTGCTGTTCAACATGCTCACGGGGCAGCTGCCGTATCAGAAGGTCACGTCGAAGGAAACGCTGGTGAAGCGCCTAACGACCCAGCCGGCCGGCCTGGCGCAGGTGCGCCCGGATCAACCCTGGCCGCCGGGACTGCAGACGGCGCTCGATCGCGCGCTCGCACCGGAAGCGCAGGAGCGATACGGCCGGGTCCTCGACTTTGCCGCCGACGTCGCGCGCGCCGCGGAGCGACCGCCCGTGTTGGTCAACAAAGTCGTGACGACGGCGCCCACGCCGGTGAGCGTCGTTGCGCAGGAGTCGCCGTCGAATCGATCGGAGCGACCACAGCGGCCGCAGCCGCCGAAGCGTCAACCGGTCTGGCCGATCTTTGCGTGGCTCATTCTGCTCGCGTGCATTGGTGGCGGCTTCTTCTATGCCCGACAGATCGAGCAACGGCTTGGCCTGCTTCCGCCAGGCGCGAGCGATACGACTGCGATCGTCGCCTCACCAGTGCCGGCGACGGACTCGGTGCCGCAGGTGTCGGTGATTCCCCAGGGTGAGGCGAGCGATTCGCTTCCAGTGCCATCGCCGATACCGGTTCGGGGCGTTGCGCCGTCCGGGAAGCCAGCCGACAAACCTAACGCGACGCAGCAGACGGCAAACGCGGCACCATCATCATCTCCGTCTTCGACGACGTCGCCAGCCACGTCCGTTTCGAAGTTTGATTCGGCGACGGCCAGCACGCGCTCGATGCTGCGCCACCCATGGCTTCGCGCGAATGGCGACTCCACCGCCCCTCGTCTGGTCGACGAAAACGTCGCGCCCGATGAGCTGCGGAAGCTCCAGCTCGAAGAGCTACAGGGCCACCTGGCCATCATGCGCCGCTTCGCCGCTCGTGGCGACGTATCCCACGCCCGCGCCGCCTATCGCGACGCGTCAACGGAAGCGCGTGGTCTCGAGCTCGCTGACCCGACGATCCGCTCTCGCCTGACCATCCAGCTCGCCACCGCCCAACGCGACGCGATGCAGGCCTGCCAATCGGCTCACGCGGACACGCTCAATCCGTTTGCGGCACAGGTGGATTGCGGGCCGTTGTTCGCCTGGTGACGGGGGGACGGACGGTGGGCGATGGGCGATGGGGAATTCGGAATGAAGCATTGATGGGGTGCCTGAGCTCGAGTGCTCGGCACCCCATCAGCGTTTCGTTCCGAATCCCAGCCGTCGCCCGTCGCCCATCCCCATTACCTTGTGGCTCCAATTACGATGCGCCAGTGTAGAAGAGCGCCGAGTCCACGCGAGCCCTGAGACGTGTCCACGATCAAAGTCTGCACGCAGTGCGGAACTGAATACGACCTGACGCAGAAGTTCTGCCCGGCGGATGGCAGCCCGCTGCGCTTTCAGAGCGCGGACGATCCACTCATCGGGCAGATGGTCGCGGACCGGTACCAGATCCTGTCGCTCATCGGCGAGGGAGGGATGGGCCGCGTCTACCTCGCGGAACACGTGCGCATGGGCCGGAAGAGCGCGGTGAAGGTCATCAACCCGGCGCTCGCCACGACCGCAGACGCGATCTCTCGCTTCAATCGCGAAGCGGCGAACGCGTGCAAGATCAACCACCCGAACGTCGCGCAGGTCTACGACTTCGGCGAGATGGCCGACGGCACGCTCTATCTCGCGATGGAGTACATCGACGGCGAGACGCTCGACGCCATCATTGCGCGAGAGGGTCCGCTGCCGATTCTAAGGTCAGCGCGGATCACCAAGCAGGTCGCCGACGCGCTGGCCGCCGCGCACCACCTCGGCATCGTCCACCGCGATCTGAAGCCCGAGAACGTCATGGTGGCGCGCCACCTCGATGGCACCGACTGGGTGAAGGTGGTGGACTTCGGCATCGCGAAGACCATCCAGCGCGACGGCGGCGGTTCGCAGACGGTGACGACGGCCGGCGTGTCACTCGGCACGCCCGAGTACATGAGCCCCGAGCAGCTCGCGGGCGAGAGGCTCGATCATCGCACCGACGTGTATTCGCTCGGGCTCGTGACGTTCAACATGCTCACCGGCCAGCTGCCCTATCCCAAGCTGACCTCGAAGGAGACGCTCGTTAGGCGACTGACCTCCAAGCCGCGTACGCTCGCCGAGGTCCGGCCGGAGCTCGCGTGGCCGGCGGCGCTCCAGCAGACGCTCGACCGCGCGCTCGCGACGGAAGTCGCGGATCGATACGACAACGTCGGCGATTTCGGGCGAGCGGTGGTGCAGGCAGCAGAGCAGGGTGGCGACGTCTCGTCAGCCGCGGCGGGGGCGAGTGTGTTACCCACAGCCAGCGCAACCGCGCCCGCCGCCCCGGGAGCAACGGCAACGCCCGAAGCGACGCGTCCGGCCGAGGCAAAGCTCGACCGCCCGATTGCGGATCGCCGAGCATTGCCCTGGGCGCTCGGCACGGCGGCCGCGCTAGCGGTCGTCGTTCTCGTCGCGCTCGTGCATGCACGTCAGAGCGCGGCTACACAGGAGCTCGATGCGAGCGTTGCGGACACGGTCGTCGCGCCGGCAGCAGCCCAAGCGTCGGCTACTCCTGCGCCGCCGGCACCGAGCTCACCCGCGGCACCGGCGACGATCGACACGAGCGCATTGCGAAGGAGCACGCCGCGACCGCAACCGCGCGCCTCGCCAAGACCACTCACGAAATTCGATCCGAACGGCGCGGCCGACCTTGGACCGGCGTTCGCGGATTCGATCAGGCGGGCGGTTGCCGGGATTCCGCTGTCCGAGTTCACGCACGTCGATTCTCTCCTCGCGCGCATCGGCCCGGAGGTCGAGCGCGCCCGTCGTCTGCAGCAGCGGCGGCCCCAGCTGCCGCTCCGCCACTACTGGCTCGCGCCTAACGGCGACTCGGTCGCTTCGCCGCCGCTTCCGCCCGACGCGCCGATGGCTGCGCGCAACGACGCGGCCGCGCGCGAGATCCGGGCGCACATCGCGCGCATGCAGCAGCGCTTCGATCGCGGTGACACCCGCGGCGTGCGACAGGAGCTGACGCTCGCGATGGGCGAGCTCTCGATTCTCCAACAATTCGATCCGGATCCGAATCGAATCACAGCACTGCACGAGGAGCTGGGCCAGGGCTTGCGCAACCTGCTCGCGTCGTGCAATCAGAAGCGTGCTGACTCCACGCTCGCGCCGGGCGTCAACTGCGAGAACCTCATCGCGATACCGAATCGATTCAGGGTTCCTCGCTAGCGCTCGACGCACGCCGATGCAGGCGGTTAGCTTCAGCCCGTCTCACCGCCCATCGGAATGTCGCAGAAGCCAACGATCGCCGTAGTCGAGGACAACGCCGACAATCGCCTGTTGCTCACGGCCATGCTCGCCGATCGCTACGCGATCGTGGAGTACGACAATGGCCCCGACGCCCTCGAGGGCCTGGCGCGCGCGTTACCCGATCTCGTGCTGCTCGACATTTCCCTCCCGGGAATGGATGGCAACGAGATCCTCTCCCAGATCCGGCGCGACGGCCGGATGCGCCATCTGCCGGTGATCGCACTCACCGCGCACGCGATGGCAGGCGACCGCGAGCGTTTCCTCGACGCCGGCTTCAACGACTACATCACGAAGCCGATCGTGGACGAATCGCTGCTGATCAATGCGATTCACCGGTGGCTTTCCGGTGGATGACGGTAATCAAAAGAGCAGGCCGCTGAAACCACTGACACGGCGCTGAAACCGCTGACCTTGTTCCGTGCGAGGAGGTCTCGCCGCTGAGGAGATCGTCAGTGGTTTCAGGGCGCGTCAGTGGTGTCAGTGGCCAGCTGTTCCGTCCGAGAAGGAGAAGCCGAAGGAGCGAGCCGAAGTGCTCCTCACCGTTTATAGTACCCGCGAGTAGGTTTCGCCGTCCGCGTTCGATCGTCCCTCCGTTGTCCCCGCCCTCCGATCGACCGCCGTCCTCCGTATACCCACCGATGAAGTTCGATTCGAAGTTCTGGCAGCGCGCCTTCCTCGCGTTCACCACCGGACTCTTTCTGTCCTGTGCCGCGCGGATGTCCGAGACGACGTCGACCTTTCCGAGCTCGCCGTCCGGCTTCTCGATCACGCCCTGACGGCGATCAGGCTTCGCGCAGCGCCGCCATCGGCGTCTGCCTGAACACCTCGCGTCCGGTCGCGAGGCCGATCGCGACCGCGAGCAGGATCATCGCCAACGCGACGAGCAGCGCCGGGATCACCGACGGCGCGAACGCGACGTGGAACACCCAATGGGTGAGCGCCCACGATCCGGCAAACGACAGCGCCACGCCGGCAATGCTGCCTAACGAACCGAGTACCGCGTATTCGGCCAGCATGATCCGTCCGATCTGACGGCGCGTCGCGCCAAGCGTCTTGAGGAGCACGCCTTCACGCAGCCGCTCGCGGCGCGTCGCCGCCACGGCGCTGAAGAGCACCGGGATACCTAACGCGAGACTCACCAGCGCCATGAAGCGGATGGCCATCGTCACCTTCCCGAGCACGTCCATGACGGTGCGCTGCACGAGGGTGAGGTCGATGCTCGAGACGTTCGGATAGCTGCGGACGACGCCCCGCTGGACCTGTGCGACGGCGTTCGCGCCCGGCACCTGCGCGAGGATGACGAACTGCTTCGGCGCATTCTCGAGGGCGCGCGTCTGGAACACCGCGAAGAAGTTCGGCTCGAAGCGCGCCCAGTTCACCTCGCGGAAGCTCGTGACGCGGGTCGGCACGTTCACCCCCTGCACGTTCCACACGATCGTGTCGCCGATGGCGAGGTGCAACTCGTGCGCGATGGCGACGTCGAGCGAGACCTCCGGGAGCGTCGTGCTGTCCGTTGTCGGCGTGAACCACTTGCCCTCGACGATACGCTCGGACGCCGTGGCAAAGTCGCGATAGGTGGAGCGATACTCGCGGCGCAGCGGCCATCCCGAACGCCGTTGACGCCGGCCGTTCGCCGACGGCAGCGTGTCGGTCATCAACTGCGCCGTCGAGCGCCCATTAATCGCGGCGATGCGCATCGTGACGAGCGGCACCTGCTGCACCACCGTGTAGCCGTTGGCGCGAACGATCGAGTCGATGCCTCGGTCCTGGTCCTGCTGCACGTCGAAGAAGACCAGGTTGGCGCGCGCCTGACTCAGCTTCACGTCGAGCGTGTTGAGCAAGCTGTGATGCACCTGATAGAGAGTACTCATCAGGAAGACGCCGAAGCCGAGCGAGAGCACGACGGCGCGCGTCTGGTTGCCGGGGCGATACAGGCTCGCGATGCCCTGGCGCAGCACGAACGGCCAGCGCGGCCGCACGGCGTGCCTCGCCAGCCAGGCGAGCAGCACGGCGCTGCCGAACAGCGCGCCGACGGCAAGCAGGATCGCGACGCTGAAGCCGATGCCGCGCTGGACGCTGCCGGAACGCGTGATGGCAATGGCGATCACGCTCCCTACGATTGCCAGCGACACGAGAGCGCGGAGCGGATCGAGACGGCCCAGCCTCAGCACCGTGGCGTCGGCTTCCCGCCGCAACGCTTGCAGCGGTGACACGCGCCGGATGGCGAGGAGCGGACGGAGCGCGAAGACGAGAGCGACCCAGACGCCGACGAGCAGCCCGAGCGCCACGGACGCGGGCGCGAGATGCACGCTGACATCCACGGGCAGAAAATCCTGGAGCGCGCGCGGCAGCAGCAGCTGGAACGCCAGCCCGAGCACCCCGCCGATTGCCGCGCCTAACAAGCCCATGAGCGCGGCCTGCACGACGTAGATCGTGAGCACCTGCCAGCTCGTCGCGCCGAGGCAGCGCAGTACCGCGACCGTGTCGATCTTCCGCATCACGAAGGCGTGCACGCCGCTCGCCACGCCGATGCCGCCCAGCAGGAGCGCGACGAGTCCAACGACGCCGAGGAAGTCACGCAGCTGGTCGATCGCCTGCGTGAGGTTGACCTCGGTGTCCTTCACCGTTCGGACCCGCGCGCGCTCGCCCGTGATCGCGTGTCGCAACGACGCCGCGAAGCGCGGCTGGTCTGCGGCGTTAGGCAACTTGAACAGCGTCTCGTAGTCGGCGCGGCTCCCGTACACGAGCAACTTCGTGCCTGGGAGATAGCGAGCCGGGATGTACACGCGTGGCCCAATCGTCGCGCTGATGCCGACTTCACCCGGCACGTTCCGGAGCGTGCCGCTGATCACGAACTTCTCGACGCCGATCGTGACGGTGTCGCCAATACGCGCGTCGAGCGAGACCAGCAGCGCGGGATCGACGACCGCGTGGGGCCCGCTCTGCAGACCGGGCCATGCCGACGCGGGATCGCTCGTGATCGTTCCGTAGAACGGATAACCCTCGCTCACGGCGCGCACCTGCACGAGGCGGGTGCCTTGCGAGCGCGGCACGAGCGCCATCGACGCGAAGTTCGTCGACTGCACCTCGGGAACGCCCCGCTGCCGAAGGGAATCCAGCACGCGGCGCAGCTTGGGCGTGTACGGATCCCCACTCGTGAGCGACACGTCGCCGCCGAGGAGCGCGCGCGACTGCTCGCGCACGGACTCGGTGACGTTCGCCGCGAAGGAATCGATCGCCACGAGCGCGCCGACCCCTAACGAGATCGACGACATGTACAGCAGCAACCGCCTTCTCGCCGTTCGCGATTCTCGCCACGCTAATCCGACAAGCCTCGACCAAGGCCGGCGGCGGCCGCCCGCGTCCCGCGCCCCGCGCCCCGCGTCCCGCGTCACGCTGCCTGCTCCTCGGCGCTATCCGACACGACAATGCCGTCGCTCAGGCGAATGATCCGTTGGGCGCGGCCGGCCAGAGCGGCGTCGTGCGTCACCAGCACCACCGTCGAATTCGACTCCCGATTCAGCGATTCGAGCAGCTCGACGATTCGCGAGCCGGTGTCGCTGTCGAGATTGCCCGTGGGCTCGTCGGCGAACAGGATGCGAGGCGAGTTGGAGAAGGCCCGCGCGATCGCGACGCGCTGCTGCTCGCCACCGGAGAGCTGAGTGGGAAAGTGATGCAATCGATCGCCCAAGCCAACGCGGCGCAGCAGCTCACGAGCGCGGACGTCGGCTCCGGAGTCGCCGCGCAGCTCGAGAGGCACCTGCACGTTTTCGACCGCCGTGAGCGTCGGGATCAATTGAAAGCTCTGGAAGACGAACCCAACTTTCTCGCCGCGCAGCCTGGCGCGCGCGTCCTCGTCCATTGCCGAGAAATCGTCGTCGTCGAGGAGCACGGTGCCGCTGGACGGGGTATCCAATCCAGCGAGGAGGCCGAGCAAGGTCGTCTTGCCGCTTCCCGACGGACCGACGATTGCCACGAAGGCGCCCTGCGGCAGGCTGAAATTCACGTCTCGCAGCACGGTGAGCGGCTGGTCCCCGCTGCGATATTGTTTGGTGAGCTGACGAGCGACGAGCATGGGGATGACGAGAATGGTTCGACGGCGCTGGACGACATTGCTGTTCGTCGCGGCCACTGGAGTGCTGCCAGTGGCGTGCAAGCGCTCGAGCGCGGACGACGGTGCGGCATCGGCCGCCACGATAGCGAAAGCTAGCACGCCGTCCGGCACTGATTCCCTACGCGCCAACAGCGGCGTCGTTGCAGCCGGCTCTCACATGGCTCTCTTCATCGGCACGAGTCTCACCGCGGGATTCGGCCTCAATCCGGATAGCGCGTATCCGCAGCTCGTCCAGCAGAAGATCACGTCAGAGCATCTGCCATTCGAGGTCGTGAACGCGGGGGTGAGCGGCGAGACGACCGCGGGCCTGTTGCGACGCATGGACTGGTTGATGCGCGGCAATTTCGACGTCGTCGTGCTCGAAACGGGCGCCAACGATGGCTTGCGCGGCACGCCGGTCGCGACTGTCAAAGAGAATTTGCGGAATATCGTCTCACAGATCCGGGCGAAGCATCCGGAGGCAAAGGTCGTCCTTGTGCAGATGGAGGCACCGCCGAATCTCGGGCCGGAGTACACGAACGCGTTTCACGCCATGTATCCCGCCGTCGCTCGCGAGATGGGTGTGACGCTCATGCCCTTCCTGCTGCAAGGCGTCGCGGGCGATGGTGCGTTGAATCAGGCGGACGGCATGCATCCGAATCAGCGCGGCGAGCACATCGTCGCCGACAACGTCTGGAAGACGCTGGAGCCCGTGTTGAAGCAGCTGCCCACTGGCCTGTAGGCGCTTTCGTGCCTACGTTTTAAGGCTGCACGAGAGCTGCAAACTTTTCGATCGAGTCAATCTTATGGCGATTCCGGCAACCCAGATTCGACGCGGCATGGTCATCGTCTTCGAGGGCGATCCCGTGCGCGTGGTCGAGTTCCGACATCATACACCGGGCAACCTGCGCGCGATGGTTCAGGCGAAGCTCAAGAACCTGCGCAGCGGCTCGTCGTTCGAGCACCGCTTCCGCGCCGCAGACTCGATCGAGCCGGCGTCGATGGAGACGCACGAGCTCGAGTACATGTACGACTCCGCGGGCACGTACCACTTCATGAACACCGAGAACTACGATCAGCTCGAGATGGACGAGGAGACGCTCGGTGACTACGCGCCGTGGATGCAGCCGGGAATGAAGATCCAGGCCGAGTATTACGACGGCCGTCCGGTCGGGATTCGACTGCCGAACTCGATGACGTTGGAGATCGTGGAGACGGCGCCGGTGATGAAGACGGCGACCAAGACGGCGTCGACGAAGCCGGCGAAGCTGGAGAATGGCGTCACGATCCAGGTCCCGGAGTTCATCGGCACGGGCGATAAGGTCCGCGTGAATCCGACGACGGGCGAGTATCAGGAACGAGCTAAGTAGTGGCTGGTGGTTGGTGACTGGTGGCTGGTGAATAAGGAATGCGGCGAGCGCCGCTCGCCGCTAATCCGGACCCACCAATCACCAGCTACCAACAACCAGTCACCACAACCGGTTGATTAGGGTCGCTGAGTCCCTTAAAATTCACGGTCTGCGCGCCAACTTTTCGGCGCGTTCTGGTGACTGTAGCTCAACCGGTTAGAGCACCGGACTGTGGCTCCGGGGGTTGGGGGTTCAAGTCCCCTCAGTCACCCTTGGCTCGGCGTAGGTCGGTAGCTCAATTGGTAGAGCACTGGTCTCCAAAACCAGCGGTTGGGGGTTCAAGTCCCTCCCGGCCTGTAGATGCAGAACTTGTTTGACAACTGAACGTCATTTGAAGCTGGACGCTGTTTGGGTCCGGCGCAGGGAGCGCAAGCGAAGCGTTGCGCGACTTCATATAAGCTTGGGGGGAGCGAAGCGACCCCCTACCGCCAGCGGCGTCCCGCCGAAGGCGGGAC
>DASXPH010000132.1:0-81636 GCA_036493735.1 Gemmatimonadaceae bacterium | reverse complement strand
GCGATGATGTTGAAGAAGGGCACGATCTCGGCGACGTAGCCGTCGACAATATGCCACGCGGCGCCTGTGCTGATCCCCTCCTCCTCGGCATGACGGGCCACCGCGTCGCGAATGACAGGGTCGTCGAGCAGCTGCGCGCGGACATAGGAGCGACGTGCAAGCTTGTAGCGATCGACGCGAGCACCGGCGCGATGTACGGCCCGGAGCGCCATCCGGTCGAAGTAGCCGCGAAGCATCCAGGCGAAGCGCTAAGGACTATGACGTAGGGACTAGCGAGATAATGAACGAATTGTTGGCTTATGGCGAGCATCGAACGCACTCGAACCGTACCGCGTCGTTGGCGTGACCGCGCATCTGGTACTCGCCTCGCTTGCCTGGATCAATTCGGCGTCACATGGCCTTGATATTTGGCGGAGCCCACCATAAAGGCCTTTGCAGCGGCCCGTGTGCTTGTCTTCTTTCTCTTCATAAACTTTGTTGTGGAGTGTCACCCTTGGCCAGCGCGCGATGGCGTGGCGGTCGTCATCGCAGCTGTGTGGCTTTTCTGGCTCATCGCAATAGTGATCGAACTCTCGCACCACTAATCGTGCACTCGATGGCGCGCCGCGCTCAAGGAAACCGTCCGAGGCTTAGACCAGCGGTAAATCCAACATATCGAGTGCGTCGCCTTCTACGCTATGCGGCGACATGGATGGCGGGACATGCGACACCGGCGCATTCAGCTCGAGACACCAGGCTGGGTCGATCCAGTGGACGTTCACGCGCGTGGCCCACTACCTCTCGCGCGCTCGAGCAAGAACGGGCTGTGGTCGACGCCTATCACTCGGAAGCCAACGTCGCGGCAACGGTGCGAGCAGCTCGACCGGCGTAGCGATTCGCCTGCACGCGGCGAAGGCGACGGTGTGGCGTCCCAGATCGCACGAGACGTCCAGCACGCGCCGCTCGTCGCAACCCGCCAGCTTAATATCTGCTCAACTCAGCCGGCGTCGCGGCGAGTCGCGTGTCGGGAAACATGAAGCTGTACGTCTCCCGCCAGAGCCCAGACGAGACGAAGTGCGGACCGCAAGGTCCGCACTTCGTCTGGTCCACCGGCGCGGGGCTCGAGCTGAGTTTCGCACCTCGGGCTAGTTGTAGCACATGTCGTAATCAGGCTCCGCGGTGATCTCCCACTCGCTACCGTAACTCGCCCCGTTTGCATCAGTGACGTTCACGCTGATGAAATGACCTTCCGCGGGGCCGGCGAAATTGGCGACTACGGAGGAGCCATTGTCTTGAAGAATGGTTCCATCCGTATTCCAGGAGTACGTATACGGGGCTGCTCCGCCGGAGACGTTCGCCGTATAGGTGAGTCTGCACGATGGTGAATTGTTCACGTCAGACTCACCGCTGATATACTCGTACAGAGATGCGGGGAGCGTGGATTCGATCGTCCCACCGATCTCGGAAGTCGCCCAATAGAAATAACTGGAGGCCGCGGTCTGGTTGGAAGGATTTGCGCCCCAGTGAATTCCCACGAGCTCAACTTCCGCGGGGCCCCTCCCGGGTATGAACGCGAACACTGGAGCGCCGCTGTCGCCTTCATCGGCGTAGTAGGTGGAGATAATGCTGCACGCCCTCACGAATCCATCAGCGCCTATTTGATCGCTACATGTCGCAGTGATGTATCCGCCCGTTGTTCCGGTCCGCCACCCTGTTTTATACAGCGTCATACCACTAGTGACATCCCAGTACGACGCTGCTTGGATAACATTGCGAGTAGGGTTGGTCTGGTCCACATTGGGGCTTCCGCTCGTCCCCCAAGTAAAACTGATGTCGGTCGTCCGCGCGATACGGCCGAAGTCATTGGCCAGGCCAGCGGTCAGATAAAACAAGCTCGCGTCGCTGTTCCGGCAGTGCGAGCCGCAGTTCGGAGAGGGATCGACCTGCTCCTGCCCAATTAAGGTTCCTAAAACAGTGCTGATCGTCGATCCGTCGAGCGCATAAGTCGCCGCCGTGCAATGCGATGCAGTCATCGCAGCGGGATGTCCGTTCTGTGTGACTATCGGCCCGAGTGTACAGAAGCCTCCCGGTACGCTGATCTTATAACCTGCAACTACAGGCGAGGGTTCGTCCGAAAGATTCTGGTTCTCGAGCATAATGGAAGCAGAGCGCGCCTTTGGCGCGGCGACGTTGACCGACGCCGCAGTCGATTGTATGAACCGAACCGCGTTCACCGGCACACCGATGGAACCAAGCAGTCGCAAAACTTCGCCCCGCACTCTGGGACTCTGCTTCTCGTCGATCCCGATGGTCACTCGATTTGCTGCCTCGTCGGCATCACTCATCACGACGCCGGGAACTACACCCAGGATGTGCGTCGAGACGAGATCCCGCCAGTGTGCCAATGACGGGAAGTCGAAATCGCCTTTGCGTATGGAGATGGATGGATTCCTCGCGCCGAGTCTGTGTGCGCGCCTGATCGCGCCGAGTCGAGTGCGAAGCGCGTCGCCGCGTGTGAGATCCGTGACATAGGCGACCAGACCACCCGTGCTGTCGATGAAATACCCACCGAAGCCAGGTATCTCCCGCGCGAGTGAGTGAAAGTGTTCCTCGGCGGGCCTGACCCCCGGGGTCAACGCGGTGATCGTTCGAGCCGCGCTCACCGGCACCCTGGGTTGCGTGGGCGTTCGTGTCTCGCTACACGCGGCAACACCGATGGCGAGAATGCCGGCGAGGACGTGTGCCTTCCGACGGTGAGGAGATGAGCGCTGCATGACTTCCTCCCTTCCAAGTGGTACAGGCGACGCGTATCGCGCAGCTGTGATCAGGCGAATGCACTCTTGTAATGTCGATCACAAATACGCGCGACGGCCGATGCGTCTCGGCTAAAGCGTCGGAGCCATGCGGCGCGCAAGCTGTATGCCCTGATCGCGCGCACATCCCGAAACCCGTTAGGCGCACTCGCGGCGCGCGCTGCTGAGCGGGTCCGCAGTAGGCTAGATCACATCATTAGAATTCACTCAGGATTTCTTCGGGCGAAGTTCGGTCTTCGCCTACCGGCCAGTTGTAGTATCAGCGTTTGTACATTAGAACACATCATTAACGATCGCCACGTCGGCCAATGCGGGACGCAGCCGAAGGCGGAACGCATCGAGGTCTCTCACTTGTCCTGTGTCATCGATGGCTGCCGCGGGCGGCCCACATCCGTCGGTCCGAACCTTGCGGCTCATGTCGAATCTCACAGCGCCGAAAGCCATCAAGCAAGCATGATGGCCGGCAACGCGGCCCCATCAGATGCCCTAAGGCAATCGGTCAGCGTTCGACGATTGCGCCGCGATCTTGCATTCGTTCACGATCAGTGCCCGCTACTTGGTCGAGGCCGCAGTCAGAACGAGGTCGGTGACCACGGGCCGGTGGTCGGACGCCAGCGTCGTCACGACGCGTGTTCCGCGAACACGCAAGTCCGAAGTCGTCAACACGTAGTCGATACGCTTCTTTGGCTCGTCGGCCGGATAGGTAAACCCGCTGTCGCTCGTGCTCGACCAAGCATCGTGTAGCCGAGAGAACAACGGCTGTAATTCAGGCGCAACCGGCCCTGCATTCAGGTCGCCGCACACTATGGTCCTTGTCGGCGCCGTCCCCAGGTAGTTGAGCATGTCATCTACCTGGCGTTTCCGAACGCGCGGATCGGCTCGATAGTCCAGGTGGGTGTTGAGGACGCGGGTGCGAACGCCGGCGACGTCGATTATGGCATCGAGGAGACCGGACATACGCGTCGGCTCGGGAATTCCGCTCTTGAGTAGACAGACGCGTGAGGGAGTCATCCTCAAAGCGCACAATCGGATACTTGCTGAGGATCGCGAACGCCGAACTCCCGTGGAGGCGCGGTATCGCTCAGCGGTGGCAGATGGTAGATCCGCGCAAAGCGTACTGCCATGTCGAGATGTTGGCCAAGTTCTGTCGCCTGATCAGCGAAGTTGCTGCGTGGCGCCCAGTGCACATCGACTTCCTGCAACGCCACGACATCGGGCGCGATTTTGCGAATTGCCGCCGCGGTGCCGCTCAGATCGCCGTTGCCGGAGCGGATGTTATACGACATCACACGCAGTGAGAGGTCGGCTGCACCGGCACGATGCGCCGGGGCGCACGCGCCCGTCTATCGAGTCCCGAGAACGGCGGCGAGAGCGAGGAAGCGCATTATCCTAATCGGCAGCTGAGTGCGCGAATGAAACCACAGCAACACAGAGCGGCACGGAGGAATTCTTCGTCCTCCGTGCCGCTCTGTGATGCTGTGGTCAATAATCAAACCTAGAATTTACAGCAGACCTAACGAGCCTCCCTCGGAAGGCTCGGCCGCGGCGTCGCCGGGAACTCCTCCTCCTCGGCCATCGAGAAGATGGACTTGAGCTCCGGCTCCGGCGTCGGTGTGAGCGGCGGGAAGGACTCTATCCCCTCGGGCGGCTGCAGGTCGAGATCGACCTCCTGATACCGGTACATACCCGTACCCGCCGGGATCAGGTGCCCGATGATGATGTTCTCCTTCAGGCCGAGCAGGTCGTCCTTCGCGCCACGAATCGACGCGTCGGTCAGAACCCGCGTGGTCTCCTGGAACGACGCGGCCGAAATGAACGACTGCGTCGTGAGGCTCGCCTTGGTGATGCCAAGCAGCAGCGGCTCCGCCGTAGAGGGCGACTCCTTCTTCTTCTTCGCGCGATCGTTGACGTCGCGGAAGACCTGCTTGTCCACGTGCTCGCCCTCGAGGAACTCCGTATCACCCGGCTCGAGGATGCGCACCTTCTGGAGCATCTGCCTGACGATCACGCCAATGTGCTTGTCGTTGATCTTCACGCCCTGCAGGCGATAGACCTCCTGCACCTCGTTGAGCAAATACTCCTGAACGGCGCGTGGACCCTTGATGCGCAGGATGTCGTGCGGATTGACAGGACCCTCGGACAGGCGGTCGCCGGCCCGCACGCGATCGCCCTCGTGCACGCGCAAGTGCTTGCCCGCGGGCACTTCGTACGTCTGCGCCTCCACCGTCTCGTCGATGCTGCCGTCGTTGTTGATCGGATGGACGCGGATCTCGCGCTTGCCGCGCTTGATCTCGCCGAACCGAACGACGCCATCGATCTCGGAGATCGTTGCCGGATCCTTCGGCCGCCGCGCCTCGAACAATTCGGCGACACGTGGCAGACCGCCCGTGATGTCGCGCGTCTTGTACGCCTCGCGGCCGACCTTCGCGATCGTGGTACCAGCGCTGATGTGCTGTCCGTCCTCGACGGTGAGCTGCGCGCCCACCGGGATGACGAAGTCGCGCACCCGCCGCTCCTTCCCGCCCTTTTCCTGCACGATCTCGATATGCGGGTGAAGCTTCTTCTCGCGATCCTCGATGATGACGCGCTGCCGGAGTCCGGTGAGCTCGTCGAGCTCCTCGGACACCGACTCCTCTTCGACGATGTCGACGAAACGAATCGTGCCTTCGACATCGGCGATGATCGGATTGGTGTACGGATCCCAGCTGAAGATCACCTGGTCGCGCTTCACCTCGTCGCCATCCTTTACCATGAGGATGGCACCTAACGGCACCTGCAGCCGCGCGGCGACGCCGGCGTTGCGATCCGACGACGCCTTGATGAGGATCTCGCCCTCGTAGGAAGTGACGATGCTCTGGCTCTCAGCGTTCGTTACGACGACGAGACGATCGCCGTATTCGATCTTGCCCGGGACCTTCGACTTGCGCGCCGTCTGCTCGGCGATACGCGCGGCCGTTCCACCGATGTGGAAGGTGCGTAGCGTGAGCTGTGTGCCCGGCTCACCGATCGACTGTGCCGCGATGATGCCGACGGCTTCACCCAGATCCACCATTTCCATGGTGGCGAGGTTGCGGCCGTAGCACATGCGGCAAAGACCGCGCTTCGCCTCGCAGGTGAGCACAGAGCGGATGCGAACTGTCTCGATGCCGGACTCCTCGATGTCTCGAGCCGTCTCTTCATCGATCAGGTCACCCGCCTCGGCGAGCACGCGCTGCCGGCCGGCCTCGTCACGCTCGTGCGGATCCTCGATCTGCTCCGCCGCGACGTTGCCGACGATACGCTCCGCGAGAGGCTCGATGATATCTTCGCCTTCTTTCAGCGCCGAAATCTCGAGACCCTGAATGGTGCCACAATCCTCTTCTGTAATCGTGACGTCCTGCGCGACGTCGACGAGGCGTCTCGTCAGATAGCCGGCGTCGGCCGTCTTGAGAGCGGTGTCAGCTAGGCCCTTACGTGCTCCGTGTGTCGATGTGAAGTACTCGAGCGGCGAGAGACCCTCACGGAAGTTCGACTTGATCGGACTTTCGATGATCTCGCCAATGCCACCCGTGAGCTTCTTCTGCGGCTTCGCCATGAGACCGCGCATACCCGCCAGCTGACGGATCTGGTCGCGGCTACCGCGCGAGCCGGAGTCGAACATCATGAACACGGGGTTGAAACCGCGCTTCGACTCGCGCATCGACTTGACCATCTCGTCGGCGATGTCGGAGTTCGCGTGCGTCCACGTGTCGATGACTTTGTTGTAGCGCTCGCCGTTCGTGATGTTGCCCGTCTGGTACGCGCGCTGGAAGCGCTCGACGCGCTCCTCCGCTTCCTGTAGCAGCGTCGTCTTGGCGGTCGGGATCTCGAGATCCTCGATCCCAATCGAAACGCCGCCGCGAGTCGCGTTGGAGAAACCGAACTCCTTCAAGCGATCCAGGAAGCTGACCGTCGTCGAGAGACCCGCCATCCGGTACGACTCGAAGACGAGCTCGGACAGCGCCTTCTTCTTCATGTCAGCGTTCTTGAAGCCCAGCTCCGGTGGCACGATCGCATTGAACAGCACACGTCCCGCCGTGGTCTTCTCCCACCGGGCCGGGGCGCCGTCCGCCTTCACGTAGTAGAGCAACGCCGTCTGACGCGTGATCCGTCCGATCGCCAGCTCCATCTCGATCTCGGCCACGTTCGTGTAGCGCTTGAGCGTCTTCTGATCCTTCTCGTTGAAGTCCGCCGGCGCCTTCGTCGCGAAGTAGCAGCCAAGCACGATGTCCTGGCTCGGCTCGGCGACCGGACGGCCGTCTGACGGCTTGAGAATGTTGTTCGAGGACAGCATGAGCAGTCGCGACTCGAGCTGCGCCTCGAACGAGAGCGGCACGTGCACGGCCATCTGGTCGCCGTCAAAATCCGCGTTGAACGCGGCGCAGACCAGCGGGTGAATACGAATGGCCTTGCCCTCGACCAGCACGGGCTCGAACGCCTGAATACCCAACCGGTGCAGTGTCGGCGCGCGGTTCAGCAGCACCGGGTGGTCGCGAATGATCTCTTCGAGGATCTCGTAGACCTCCGGCGACTCGCGCTCGACGATCTTCTTGGCGCGCTTCACCGTCTCCGCGATTCCCTTCTCCACCAGCTTGTGGATGATGAACGGCTTGAACAGCTCGAGCGCCATCAGCTTGGGCAGGCCGCACTGATGCAGCTGGAGCTCCGGACCGACGACGATGACCGAACGGCCCGAGTAGTCCACGCGCTTGCCGAGCAGGTTCTGGCGGAACCGGCCCTGCTTGCCCTTGAGCATATCAGAAAGGGACTTGAGCGGACGCTTACCGCGGCCACGAATCGCCTTCGAGCGACGCCCGTTGTCGAACAGCGCGTCCACGGCCTCCTGCAGCATCCGCTTCTCGTTCCGGAGGATGACCTCCGGAGCGCGATGCATGATGAGCTTCTGGAGCCGATTATTGCGGTTGATGACGCGGCGATACAGATCGTTCAAGTCCGACGTCGCGAAGCGACCGCCATCGAGCGGAACGAGCGGACGCAGATCCGGCGGAATCACCGGGATCACGTCGAGAATCATCCACTCCGGCCGATTGCGCGCGTCGCCACTCTCGCCCGAGTTGCGGAACGCGTCGACGATCTTGAGCCGCTTGAGCAGCATCTTCTTCCGATGCTGCGACGTCTCGTTCGCGACCTCGGCACGCAGCGTATCGGCGAGCGTGTCCACGTCCAGACGACGTAGCAGCTCGCGCACGGCCGGCGCACCGATGTCCGCATTGAACGCGGCATCGTTCTCTTCCTTCGCCTTGGTGCGAAGGGCGAGATACTCCTCCTCGTCCAGCAGTTGGTTCGTCGAGACGTCCTGCTCGCCCGGCTCGATGACGATGTAGTTCGAGTAATAGATCACCTTCTCGAGGTCACGCAGAGTGACGTCGAGCAGGTTGCCCATCGGGCTTGGCAAGGTCTTGAAGAACCAGATGTGCGCGACCGGCACCGCCAGCTCGATGTGACCCATACGCTCGCGACGGACCTTGGAGAGCGTGACCTCCACGCCGCAGCGATCGCAGATCACGCCGCGATAGCGGATCCGCTTGTACTTGCCGCAGTGGCACTCCCAGTCCTTGACTGGGCCGAAGATGCGCTCGCAAAACAAGCCGTCCTTCTCCGGCTTGAACGAGCGGTAGTTGATCGTTTCGGGTTTAGTAACCTCGCCCCACGACCACCAGTTGCGCACGCCCGCCATCTCGAGGCGCTCGCGCTCCTTCGGGTCCTTGGGTCCACGGATCTCTTCTGGCGAAGCGATCCGCACCTGGATGTAATCGAACGCCGATGCGCGAGCATCGCGCACGCTGCGAAAATCAATCATTGATTACTCCTCGCTCCCCTTGCCGTTGCCGGAGGTGCCGGTGTCGGTGCCTGTGCCGTAGAACCCATCGTCGCTCTGTCCCATCGTGACCTTGATGCCGAGCGCTTGCAGCTCCTTCACGAGCACGTTGAACGATTCTGGGATGCCGGGCTCCGGAAGGTTCTGGCCCTTCACGATCGCCTCGTACACCCGACTGCGTCCGTTCACGTCATCCGACTTCACCGTCAGAATTTCCTGAAGTACGTGCGCGGCGCCGTACGCTTCCAACGCCCACACCTCCATCTCCCCGAACCGCTGTCCGCCGAACTGCGCCTTCCCGGCGAGCGGCTGCTGCGTGACCAGCGAGTACGGACCGATGCTCCGCGCGTGAATCTTGTCATCGACCAGGTGCGACAGCTTCAGCATGTAGATCTCGCCCACCGTCACCGGGAAGGCGAAGGTCTCGCCGCTTCGGCCGTCGCGGAGTCGCACCTTGCCGTACGGAGAGAGACCCGCGAGCCGCATCAGCTCCTGCGCCGCGGCGTCGACGTCCAGCTCCGCCTTCTTCGTCACCGCCGACGCGAGGGCAGGCAACTCGAGCTGCTGCAGCAGATCGCCCGCGCCGTTTCCGCGACTCTTGTCCAGCTGTCGCAGCGTGCTCTTGTACTCCGTGCGCAGCGACGCGCCGTTCGTTTCGTCCTCCGAACGAACCGTATGGAAGTCGACCTGATTCGCGATCTCCTGGTGCTCACGTTCCGAGAGCTCGCGCGCCGCCTCGGCGAGGAAATCACGAATGCGATGGAAGATCTCCTTCGTGCCTGCCGACATCCCCCGGCCGCCCAGCTGATTGAGCGATGCTTCCTCCAACCGCTCGAAGAGCTCGACATTACCGACGTCAGCCGGCTTGATGTCCTCGAGAATCGTGCGAACGTCGGCATCCGTTATTTGCGGCGCGCGCGTCCGCAGGCCTAACGCTGAAGCGGCCCACACGATGCCGGCCGCCTTCAGCAACAGGCCGATCTCGTGCTCATTGGTGCCTTGGAACACCGGCGTCTTGGCGTAGAAGTTCAGGATCTTTGCGGCCCAGCCGAGGTGCGTCTCGAGAATCTGACCGACGTTCATTCGCGACGGCACGCCGAGTGGGTTTAGCACTATGTCAACGGGCCGCCCGTCGGGCAGGAACGGCATGTCTTCCTCGGGAACGATTCGGGCAACGATACCCTTGTTGCCGTGGCGTCCCGCCATCTTGTCGCCGACGGAGATCTTGCGCTTCTCGGCGAGATAGACCTTCACGAGCTGAATGACGCCCGGCGGGAGCTCGTCGGGCTGCAGGATGCGGTCGATCCGCTCCTCCGCCCGCTCCTCGATGCGCGCCTTCTCTTCCGTGGACGCATCGATGATCTGCCGCACGCGCTCGTTCACGCGCTTGTTCTCCACGCGCAGCGTCTTCAGGTCAATCGTCGACAGCCGCATGTCCTTCAGCTGCTGCGTCGTGACCTTCGTGCCCGCGGGAATGGCTTCCTCGACCGTGCCTGCCTTGAGGGCGAGCGCGATCGTCTGATCGTTCAACAGGTCGAGAAGCTCGGTATCGCGAACTTCGTTGACGCGCAGCTTCTCCTCGTTCTCGAGGCGGCGCACTTCACCAATCCGCTCGCCACGATCCTTTTCAACAACCTGGTCCTCGATCCTGGAGAAAATCTTGACGTCGATCACGACGCCTTCCATGCCTGGCGGCACTTTGAGCGAGGAATCTTTGACGTCCTTGGCTTTCTCTCCAAATATCGCCGTCAGCAACTTCTCTTCCGGCGATAACTCGGTCTCTCCCTTCGGCGTGATCTTTCCAACCAGGATGTCACCCGGTTTGACATGAGCGCCTATGCGCACGATGCCGCGCTCATCCAGATCGAGCAGCGCCTCTTCCGAGACGTTCGGGATCTCGCGCGTGATCTCTTCCTGACCGCGCTTGGTATCCCGTACGTGAAGCTCCAATTCCTGAATATGGATCGATGAATAAACGTCGTCCTTCACGAGGCGCTCAGAAAGAACGATCGCGTCCTCGAAGTTGTGGCCGTACCACGGCATGAACGCTACCGTGACATTCGAGCCTAACGCCAGCTGCCCCATCTCTGTGCCGGCTCCGTCCGCAAGGACGTCTCCTTGTTTCACACGCTGACCATGCCGAACCAGTGGCCGCTGGTTGATCGCGGTATCCTGGTTCGTACGCCAATACTTCTTCAAGCGATAGCGGTCATGCTGCGTGAGGCGGGCGAGCGGACGATCGTCCGAACGACGCTCCTCCGCGGCGCGACGCTCTGCCGGACCGCTGTCGACGATGATCTCATCCGCGGTCACGCGCGTCACGACACCCGCACGTCGGGCGATGACGACAGCACCCGAGTCGCGGGCCACCTTCTCCTCGAGACCCGTGCCGACGAGCGGCGTCCGCGGATTCAGGAGCGGCACCGCCTGGCGCTGCATGTTCGACCCCATGAGCGCGCGATTCGCATCGTCGTGCTCGAGGAATGGAATCAATGCCGCGGCGATCGAGACGAGCTGCTCGGGCGCCACGTCCATATAGTCCACGCGATCGCGCGGCACGAGCGGCACGTCGCCCTGCTGGCGGCAGAGCACGAGATCTTCGGAGAAGGTTCCGTCATCCTCGAGCGTCGCGTTCGCCTGCGCGATGATCGCATCTTCCTCTCGATTCGCATCGAGCCAGATGATCTCATCGGTAACCTTCCCATTTTTTACAACGAGATACGGCGTCTCGACGAAGCCGAGATCATTGACACGCGCGAAGCACGCGAGCGACGTGATGAGACCGATGTTCGGACCTTCCGGCGTCTCGATCGGACACATGCGGCCATACTGCGAGTAGTGCACGTCGCGGACTTCGAAGCCGGCGCGCTCTCTCGTTAGGCCACCCGGTCCCAGCGCCGACAGACGACGCTTGTGTGTCAACTCAGCGAGCGGATTCGTCTGATCCATGAACTGCGACAGCTGCGACGATCCGAAGAACGCCTGGATCACCGCGCTCACCGTACGCGCGTTCACGAGATCGTCGAGCGAGATTTTCTCGGGATCGGTGTTGATCGACATGCGCTCCTTTACGAGGCGCGCCATGCGCGAGAGACCGACCGAGAATTGGTTTGCGATCAACTCGCCAACCGAGCGAATGCGGCGGTTGCCAAGGTGATCGATGTCGTCGACGTGCCCTCGGCCCTCGTGAAGTTCCACGAGATATCGAAGGATTGCGACGAAGTCTTCCTTCGTTAGTACCGTGGTTCCCGCGTCCGTGGTCAGGCCGAGCCGCTGGTTGATCTTGTATCGGCCAACGCGGCCGAGATCGTAGCGCTTGGGCGAGAAGAACAGGCGCTCGAGCGCCTGCTTCGCGGTCGCCGCATCCGGCGCGTCGCCGGGACGGAGCAGCGCGTAAATCTGCTGCAGTGATTCCTTCTCGCTGCGAGTCGGATCCTTCGCGAGCGTGTTCTTGATGAGCGTCGATTCGGCACGGCCCGACACCACGAACACCGGCACCTTGTTGGTGTCCGCTTTGCGAATCTTGCGGATCACGGTGTCGGTGAGGGGCTGGCCTGCCTCGGCGATGACTTCGCCGTCGGCGTCCACGACGTCCTGCGCGAGATGGCGACGAACCTGGCGCTCGCCGCGCTCGATGGCGTCCTGCTCATCGCGCAGGTCGACCGTCATGTACGAGGCGAAGACCTTGACCGTGTCGATGCCCTGACGGCGAACGCGATTGAGCACTTCCTCGGTGAGCTCGTCGCCTTCCTTGACGAGTAGCACGTTCTCGGCACGCTCGCGCTCCGCCTTCGCCTTCTTGGTACGCGCCTTCGGCGCGTCTTCCGGCGTGGCTTCGCCCGGCAGCGCAATGTCCTCGGCGATGATCGCGCCGAGCACCTCGCGCTGTTCGCCGCGGCTCTCGCGCTTCTTTGTCAGGTCGAGATCGCGAACCGCGAAGAAGAGTCGGAGGATGTCCGAATTCGTGCCGTAGCCAAACGCGCGAAGAAGAGCCGTTGCCGGAAATTTCTTCTTCTTGTCGATGTGGACGTAGATCACGTCGTGGATATCGACGGTGAACTCCACCCACGAGCCACGGAACGGAATGATGCGTGCCGAAATCAAGCGCTGGCCGTTGGGATGGGTCGCCTCTTCGAAGACCACGCCGGGTGATCGATGAAGTTGGCTGACAATCACACGTTCGGCACCGTTGATGACGAAGGTGCCTAACGGCGTGAGCAGCGGCAGCTCACCGAGATAGACTTCCTTCTCGATGATGTTGCGCGGCCGCTTGACCCCGTTTACTTCCTCATTGATGACGAGCTGGAGCGTCGCCTTCAACGGGGCGGAATAGGTCATGTCGCGCTCGATACACTCCTCGACGGTGTACTTGGGCTCACCGAGAGAGTAGCGAACGAACTCGAGGGAAAAGTTTTCGTGGACGTCGGTGATCGGGAACAGGTCTTTGAAGACGCGTTCCAGCCCAACATCCTCGCGCTCATGAGCCGCGGCATCCGTCTGCAGGAGCGCTTCGAACGCTTGCGTCTGGATGTCGAGGAGATGGGGCATTTCCATCCCCTGCTCGAGCTTACCGAACGAAATTTGCTTGATCGATTCAGGCATTGTTCACCCGCGCACAGGCGAGAAAACGGCCACACCCCCGAACGCCTCGCGCAAATCGCGGGCGGCGGGGTTGGCCTGGTACTGCAGGATTGAAAGTGTGAGGCGAGAGATGATCGCTTTCACTGACGCGTTGGCTGAAGTGGCGTGGCGAGTGGCGCGTGGTCCGTGACGCACTCCGCAGAGCGCGCCACGCATCACGCGACGCGCGTCACTTCACTTCGACCGCCGCGCCCTGTTCCTCGAGCTTGGCCTTGATGGCGGCCGCGTCATCCTTTGATACACCAGACTTCACCGTCTGTGGCGCACCATCGACCATGTCCTTCGCTTCCTTCAGGCCGAGTCCGGTCAACTCGCGCACGACCTTGATGACCTGAATCTTCTTCGCGCCGGCTTCCTTCAGGACGACGTCGAATTCCGTCTTCTCTTCCACGGCGGGCGCGGCGGCAGCGCCGCCGCCACCACTCGCGGGGGCCGCGCCGCCCACCGGGGCGGCAGCGATGGTCACGTTGAAACGGGTCTTGAACGATTCGATCAGATCAGCAAGCTCGAACACGCTCATGTTCCCGATCGCTTCGAGAATTTCGTCCTTGCTCAGCGTCGTTGGCATCGTGGTTTTTCTCCTCGTAATCCCAGGCAATCCTGGGTCTGTAAGTCAGGCTTGGTTGCCTGGGGATTAGGCGGCGGAGCTGCTGCGCTGCTCACGCAGCGCCTCGAGTGCTCCAGCGAACATGTACAACACTCCGTTGAGCGCGCCGACAAAGGCGGCCATCGGAGACTGCAAACCGGCTCCGAGCTCGGCGAGCATCTGATCGCGCGAGGGCATCGAGGCCAGGCGTTTCACTTGATCGACGGCAATGGCACGCCCATCCAGCATGCCGCCCTTTACCGTCGGCTTCTGATCATTCTCCTTCGCGAAATCCTGAAGCAGCTTCGCCGCCGTGATGGGATCTTTCGCGACGACCAGCCCCGTGGGTCCACGCAGCCTGTCCGCGACCAATCCACTCTCGTTGACGGCGCGGAGGGCGAGCGTGTTCTTGATTACGACATACTCAATATTCGCCTTGCGCATCCGACGGCGAAGCTCGGTCATCCGCTTCACGTTGAGACCAGTGAAGTCGGTGTAATAGAGCGCGGGAGCGCCCTTGATCTTGTCTTTCAGCTCGGCGACGAGCTGTTCCTTCTCAGTGCGGTTCATCGCTCGTTACCGGTATGGTGTAGTGTCGATGATGACGCCCGGGCCCATCGTGCTCGAGACGCACACAGTCTTGACGTACACGCCCTTGGCCGCGGCGGGCTTGGATCGAACAATCTGATCCATGAACGCGCTGAAGTTCGTCTCCAACGCCTCGACGCCGAACGACACCTTGCCGATCGGGGCGTGTATGTTCCCGCCCTTGTCGACACGGAACTCGATCTTGCCGGCCTTCGTCTCCCGCACCGCATTCGCCACGTTCATGGTGACAGTGCCCGCCTTCGGATTCGGCATCAAGCCACGAGGTCCCAGCACACGTCCTAGCTGTCCCAATTGCCCCATCTGATCTGGCGTGGCGATCAGGACGTCGAAATCGAGCCATCCATCCTTGATCCGCTGGATGTACTCGGTGCCGACAAAGTCGGCGCCGGCATCCTGCGCCTCACGAGCGCGATCGCCTGCGGCAATCACGAGCACGCGAACGGACTTGCCCGTTCCGGCCGGCAGCACGACGGTGCCGCGCACAACCTGATCGGCGTGACGTGGATCCACACCGAGCCTGACGGCCACTTCGACGGTCTCGTCGAACTTCGCGTAGGCCGACTTCTTCACGATCTCGAGAGCCTGACGAGGCGCGTACGTCGACGCGATGTCCCGATTCTTGGCCGCGGCCGTGTACTTCTTTCCATGTGTGCGCATCAGTCAACGACCTCCACGCCCATGGACCGTGCCGCGCCGGCAACCATCGCCATCGCCGACTCGAGTGAATCACAATTCAGGTCCGGCATCTTGATCTCGGCGATCTTCTTGATCTGCGCCTTGGTCACTCGGCCGACCTTGTTGCGATTCGGTTGACCCGAACCCTTCTCGATCCCCGCCTCCTTCTTGAGGAGCACCGCCGCCGGCGGCGTCTTCGTGATGAAGGTGAAGGACTTGTCCGAGAAGATGGTGATCTCGACGGGGAGAATGGTCCCCGCCTCTTTCTGGGTTCGTGCGTTGAACTCCTTCACGAACGCCATGATGTTGATGCCCTGCGGGCCCAATGCCGTACCGACAGGCGGTGCCGGCGTCGCTTGCCCCGCGGGGATCTGCAACTTCACGAATCCCGCGACTTTCTTTGCCATTGTACCTCACTGCTGGTTCGTACCGTGGCGCGTCCGCGCCCCAGACTCCCACTGGCGTTTAGCGTCGGAGTGGTTGCCGACGTCTGCGTGGAGCGTTGCGCGAGGAGCGTGACGCGATGTTTCGACCGCGCTTCACGCACCACGCTTCACGCACGACGCATCAGTATGCTCTCAACTGCAGATAATCCAACTCCACCGATGTCGGGCGACCGAACAGGCTCACCGACACGCGGACCTTTCCCTTGTCGGCCATCACCTCTTCCACGGTTCCGTTGAAGTCGGTGAATGGACCTTCCGTGATCGCGACGGCCTGACCGATGAGGAATGGAATCTCCTCTTTCGGCTCTTCCTGCTCCGTCTCGTCGGCGATGCCGAGCAGACGGTTGACTTCCTCGGGGCGAAGCGGCTGCGGAAACCGTTGGTCGTGACCGACGAATTTGATCACGCCCTGAATCGAATTGATGACGTGCCCTGTCTCCTGATTCATCACCATTTCGACAAGCACGTACCCCGGATACAGCTTCCGCTCGACCGTCACCTTCTTGCCATTCTTGATCTCGACCACTTCCTGCGTCGGCACGAGCGCCTGACGGATTTGACGCTCCTCAGCGGACCGTGTGTCGAGCTCGATCTTCCGTTGAATCAGCGAACGAACCTTGTTCTCGTGCCCAGCCGTCGTCTGAATGGCATACCAGCGGTGTTCCATGTTGGTTATCGCGCGAAGAACGACGGAATGCCCCGAACAAGGATGAGGCTGAGAATCCAGTCCATCACCGTGATGGCGAGGGCCAGGAGAAGAACGAAGATGATGATGGCGATCGTCGCCTGACGGACCTGACCGCGATCCGGCCAGGTGACCTTCTTCATCTCGGCGATCACGCCATGATAGAACGTGACCAACGAGCGCCAGATCCTCGTCAGCCAGTTCCCTGCCACCGGCGCTGGTGGGGCGCCTTGCGGTGGTCGTGCGGCATCGACGGCCATTACTTCGTTTCCTTATGGATCTGATGCTTGTTGCATCGCGCGCAGAACTTCTTCCACTCCACGCGCTCCGGATGGAGACGCTTGTTCTTTGTCGTGAAGTAATTCCGGTTTTTGCACTCGCCGCAGGCGAGAATGATCTTCTCTCGTGGCATACGCCTTCAGCTCCCTTGTTGCAGCCGTGCGCCCGTACTCCGCACAGCCGACAGCCCGCCGAAAGGCCCGCGCCTTCCGACCGGCTGCTCGTTCCTACCTTCCGTTCTCGACCACCGTTTCAAACTCTCTCACCAAGAGCTCGCGACCGGGATTGAACCGGTGACCTCACCCTTACCAAGGGTGTGCTCTACCAACTGAGCTACGCGAGCACTCGTCCGTCCTCTTACTTCATCCTCTCTCACCAACCCAGGAGCGGGAGACGGGGCTCGAACCCGCGACATCAAGCTTGGAAGGCTTGCGCTCTACCAACTGAGCTACTCCCGCGACTGCGCACCCTTTGACCCCGCCTAACGGGTCGCATGGTGGGGGAAGGATTCGAACCTTCGAAGGCGTGAGCCGGCAGATTTACAGTCTGCTCCCGTTGGCCGCTTGGGTACCCCACCGGATCCGCGCCTCCCTCCCCGCTGCCCCTCACGCCATCGGCGCTCGACGACAACCGGTGTGTTTCGTCCGAGAGCTGACGATGGGAATCGAACCCACAACCGCCGGTTTACAAAACCGGAGCTCTGCCGATTGAGCTACGTCAGCAACGGCCGTTTTTGCGCGAGACTCGTACAATAGTCGGGCTGGAAATGAGTGTCAAGCCGCGCGTTACGGCACGGAAAGGTACTACCCTCGCCTCAGCGAGCTACCCGCCATTTCGTTCCCAGGGACGTGTCCTCGATCATGACGCCTCGGTCCGCCAGCTCCTTCCGGATTGCGTCCGCCGCCGCGAAATCCCGCTGCGCTCGCGCCGCCCTCCGAGCCGCCAATCGCTCTTCGACCCAAGAAGCCAACCCCGCGTCCGCCTGCTCCGCCGCGGGCACGATGTCGAGCACTCCGTTGACTCGCGCAAACGCGTCCCGCGCCTTTGCTAGCGCACCTGGATCGTTGCCGCCGCGGTCGAGCTCCGCGTTTGCTCGGTTAATGAACCCCGAAAGCGCCGCGAGAGCTTCTGGTGCGTTCAGATCATCGAAGAGCGCTGCCTCTGCCTTTTCAACGAGCTCGTCGGCCGCTTCGGCGAGCCCCGCCGTGCCCCCCTTGGCCTCCCCAAGGCGCTCGGCAAACTTCCCGACGCGGCGCACGGCGGCAATTGCGTCCTCGAGCGCCTCCTCGGTCAGGTTCAGCTCCTTTCTATAATGAGTATTGAACACGAACCGCCGAATGGCCGCGGCTGGTATCTGCGACTCGCGCATGTCCTTTACCGTCGTGACGTTGCCGAGCCGCTTGGCCATCTTTGCCCCCTCGGTGAGGAGGAACGCACCATGGCACCAGAAGCGGGAGAACTGCTTGCCCGTCGCCGCCTCTGACTGCGCGATCTCGTCCTCGTGATGCGGAAAGATCAGATCGATGCCGCCACAATGGATGTCGAGGGTTTCGCCGAGTAGATCGATGGCCATCGCCGAGCATTCGAGGTGCCAGCCTGGCCGGCCGCGACCCCACGGCGAGTCCCATGCGGCGTGGGCGCGCTCGTCCTCCGGCTTCGCCGCCTTCCAGAGCGCGAAGTCCTGCGCGTTCTCCTTCGAGTAGTCGTCCTGCGCGACGCGCGCGCCGGCTTTCACCTCGCGCTTGTCGAGTCGAGACAGCTTGCCATACGACGGAAAGTGATCGATGGCGAAGTACACCGATCCATCCTCGGCCTGATACGCCACGCCCGCGTCGATCAGTCGCCTAACGAGCTCCACCATCTGGGGCACGTAATCGGTGGCCTTCGGGTACGCCTCGGCCGGCTCGATGCGCAGATAATCGCGATCCTTGAAGAAGATCTCCGTCACCGGCTCCGTGACTTCCCTAATCGTCTTCCCCTGCTCCGAGGCGCGCCGGATGATCTTGTCGTCGACGTCCGTCAGGTTCATCACCTGGTGCACCTGCCAGCCTTGGAGGCGAAGCGCGCGTCGCAGTAGGTCGACGAAAAGGAAGGTGCGGAAATTTCCAAGATGCGCCGGGTTGTACACCGTCGGACCGCAGCTATAGATACGGACGGTATCACCCTCGGCGGGTGAAAACGCCTCGACTCGGCGCGTGAGCGTGTTGTAAAGCCGGAATTGCTGCATCCGGCGAATGCTACGCGCGCCCGGAATGCCGGTCAACGAGAGGTCCGCCTCCGCTCCTCCGCGACACGCGGCACGGATGTATACGCTCCGGCCTGGCCTGTCCCGACGCGGCCGCGCTCGAGGGCGATCACTCGATCGGCCACTGCTGCGATGGCGCGGTGATCCCGCGCGGCGAGGAGCATCGCCCCTCCGGTGGCGCGGATCTCGCGCGCGGCGGCCAGCAGCGCAAACGCGCCACCGACGTCACCGCGAACGGCATCGGCGTTGTCCACGATCGCGATGTCCCACTCCTCATCTGCGTCGAGCAGTTTCGCCAACTCTACGGGATCGTGCAGGTACGTGACCGCCGCGACGGAGTGGCGCTCAGTCGACGCGAGCTCGATCACCCCTTTGTCGTGGACGAGAAGTCCCGCCAGGCATCGGAGCAGCGTGGTCTTTCCGGCGCCGGCGTCACCGACGACTGCCACCACCTCTCCTCGCGACACGTCCAGATGCAGGTCGTCCAGCGCGCGGACTCGCGCCGTGCAGCCGCGGAGCCCGACGTCGAAGGTCTTACTCAGCGCGCGAACGCTGACGAGATGTGAGTGGTTCACCGGCGATCCTTGCGTCGTCGCCGGAATGATGGTGGAATCGCTCGCGATTCCACCATCATTCCCTTTACCGTCGCATCGAATCGACGCGGTGCTCAGCGCGCTCCCGCGCCTAACGTCGCGGACGACCTCACGTCGTCAAAACGCTTTCGATGGAACGCGTCGATCGCGTCCACGATCGGCGAGGGGTCGAAGCGGACAGGATCCGTCGCCGGCAGGTCGGTTTCGCGCTGCACCCGATCGATTGCGGCGCGTGCTTCGGCATCGCCGAGGTCGTAGGTGTTCAAGGCGACGGCGATGACGGGAGCCGACCGCAGTGGAGCAGCCGCGCGCTCCTGCATATCGATGAATTCCGCCAGCGGCGGAATCCTGACCCACGGATGATTGTTGATCGCCGTCCGCGATGGCTGCGCGCACATTACCATCGCGTGCGGCAGCGACCCGTGCAGGAGGCCGTAGGTGACGCCGGAATAGCTTGGATGAATGATCGAGCCCTGCCCTTCGACGAGCACGATGTCCGCGTCCTTCGCCGCCTGTAGCGTCAGGCGCTCGGCAGCACCGGCGATGAAGTCACCAATCACGGCATCCACCGAAATGCCCCAGCCTTCGACGAGAATGCCGGTCTGTCCCGTCGCGGCGAATGAGACGCGCATGCCGCGCTCCTTCATTGCATCGCGGAGCTGGAGCTGCGTGGTCATCTTGCCGATGTTGCAGTCGGTGCCGACGGTGAGGATCACCGTTGCACGATCATCCAGCTCGCGCACGCGGCCGCGCGCGATATCGAGATCGGCCGGCGGTTTGCGCAGGTCATGAATCGCGACACCGCGGCTCTTGGCACGCGCCGCGAACTCCGCATCGTCGCCAAGAATCGTGTGCAGTCCGCTCCAGACCTCGAGGCGATTGTCAATCGCGTCGAGGATGAGCGCGCGCCACGACGCTGGCAGCTGACCTCCCGGCGGAGCGATGCCGATGAGAAGAGCGTTCGGTTTGCGGGCGAGTCCGTCCGCGAGCGAGGAGACGACGGGAATGTCACCGCCGAAGCCGAGGACTTTTTGCGCCGTATCCCCGGCGCGGGTGGAATCGATCACCGCAACGACCTGCTGCGGAGTGTAGCGAATGCAGGCATTAGCGGTCTTCGACCGGAGGGGACTGAAGGCCCCCTCCGCGAGGATTAGAAAACGCGAATTCATTTGCGACCGTTGGGGCGGCTGCTCGTGGTGTGTTCAGCGACGGAGATGACGTCGATTGGAGGGCCGTTGGGGACGAGCACGCCGCCGCCTGGCGCGGGCAGCCGTAAGACGAGCGGACGCTCGCGCGTCGTGCGGCGGAAGCCCTGGCCCTCGTAGATCCTCGTGATGAGAATGCGCCTGACGATCACCATCACCATGGCGAGCGTCGGCAGGGCGACGATGAGGCCGATGCCGCCGAGCAGCTGGCCCATGATCAACACCGACATGATCGTGAGCACCGGCGGGAGATCCACCTTCTTCGACATCGCGTAGGGCGAGACGATGTTCCCCTCGATCAGGTGGACGATGACGCCGATCCCCAGGACGCCAAGGGCACGGAAGCCGCCGTTCGGCGTGTTGAGCACGAAGAGCGCCGGCAGCGTCGTCGACAGCAGGGTACCAAAGAACGGAATGATCGCGACCAGTCCGGTGAAGATGCCGAAGGTCAACGCGAATGGAACGTCGAGTATGTAGAGAAAAATCGCGGTCAGCGCCGCGAGAAAAGCCATCACGAGCAGCTGCCCCACGATGTAAGATCTCAGCGTGTCGCCCAGGTCGCTCAACAGATCGCGCACGAGATCGCGGTGGATCGGCGGGAAGAGCGCGATCAGCCACTCGCGATACAGCGCGGGGTGCAGCGACAGATAGATGGCAATGACGGCGATGGAGAACAGACTGATCGCCCCGGCGACGACGCTGAGCACGCGCGTCGGCAGCGATGCAAAGGTCGACGAGAGCTCGTTGTAGAGGGCGATGAGAATCTTGTGCTGGCCCGGCGGCCAGAACTCGCGCAGCGCCGGCACGCGACTCACCGCGCGCTCGATGCTTCCCTCCCATCCGGTGATGTAGTTCGGCAGGACTTTGATCAGTGCCTGTGTCTGCTCGATCACCGGCGGGACGAGGATGTAGAAGATCGCCACGACGCCGGCGAGACTGAGCAGGAGCGACGTGAGAAATGCCAGCCGCTCTGGGAATCCCCACCGACGCTCGAACCATCCGGCCACCGCCCGCAGGTACAGCGAGATCAGGAGCCCGATGAACAACAAGATGAGAACTTGCGCAACCCTGGCGAACAGCCACAGGCCGAGAACCGTGAGGACTGTGGCCGTGAGGATCGGCGCGAAGCGAAACTTGCTCTTCCCGTTCTCCGTCAACGGCCTTTCTTCTCGCTATCCACGTCGTCGATCTCGGCGTGCACCGTCTCTTCGTCGTGATTGGCGTTCCCCGTGCCGATCTGCCGTGGCGACTGCGCCGGCGTGGGTGGCAGCATGCCCATCTTCTGCTTCAGCTCGATGAGCCGCATGTCGACGCTCGTCGTGGCGGCGCCCCGCTCGAGCTGCTTGAACTGGTTGGCCAGGTTATCGCCCGAGAACTCTTCGTCGATTTCGACCGACGCCTTGAGCTGGCGCTCGTTCTGCTCGATGCGCTCTTCCATCCTGGCGAACGCCTCGAATGCCGACTTTTCCGACAGCGACGACATCGTCTCGGCAATGCGCTTCTGCGCCTGAGCGCGACGCTGCCGAGCGACGAGGAGATTCTTCTTCCGCTTCGCTTCTTCGATCTTGTCGTTGAGATCACGCAGCGAGTTCTTGAGCTTCTCCGTCTCGAGGCGGTGTGATTCCCAGGTCTGCTCGAGCTGCTGGGCGTGCCCCATGTGCTCGCTCTGTCTGACGAGTGCCTGTTTCGCCAGGTCCTCACGACCTTCCTGCAGCGCGAGCATCGCGCGCTTTTCCCAATCCTGCGCCTGACGGTACTCGCCGTCAGCCTGGTCGCGAAGCCGTTTCTCGTCGGCGATGGCGGTCGCCACCTGCTGCTTCGCCTTGGCAAGCTGCGAGCGCATGTCGACGAGTATCTGGCTCAACATCTTCTCGGGGTCTTCCGCCCGAGAGATGAGATCATTGATGTTCGACCGCAGCAGCGTGGACAGTCTATCGAAGAGTCCCATGTGGTTTGGCCTCAGTGTGCCTGCCGATAGGAGCCCAGCTCGCGGAGGTGCGATGCGAGAGCGACGTTGATGCTCTCGTACGCAGCCTGGAATTCCTCGTAGTCGAGGTGCGCGAGCTCGAGTGCCTCGGTCATGACGATCGACTCCTCCTCGATGCCATACGACCCATGGACCAGGTCCGTCGCGTTCAACTCCAGCAAGCGACGGCTGAGCGTCGCCAGCTCGTTTTCATCCGTGGGGAGGGACATCACTTTCACGCGCAGCAAGACGACCGGCGGCGTGTAGTTGACGACGAGCGAGAAATCGAGCTCGCCGCCCGGCTTCACGATCCATAATCCTGGCTCCGCCTCGCGGTAGCTCGCGCCTTCCGCAGCGCTGATACGATCGAGGAAGCCTTCGATGTCTTCCTTGGTGACCATCGCTTGACCTGGTTGGAGGTACGTAAGGGCCCTACGGAGAGTTGGGGCCGGGCGGTTTCTGCTGCGGGGCGCGAAACGCGGGTGTGCGGGGCGCGACGTCAGCGCAAAATAGTGTCAGCGAACGGGTTCGGACAGTCGCGCGGGAGTTGCCCGTCCCACGTTACGCGTCCCGTGTCTTGATCTGCACGAGCCGCTCCCGTGCCAGTCGGCGTCCCGTGGGCGTCGCCGCGAGGCCGCCGCCCGCGGTCTCGCGATAACGCACATCCATCTCCCGGCCAATCTCGCCCATCGTGTCGATTACTTCGTCGGCGGGAATGGCAAAGGTGATGCCCGCGAGCGCCATCTCTATTGCCGCGAGGGCGATGGCGGCACCGGTCGCGTTGCGAAAGACGCAGGGCAGCTCGACGAGACCACCCAATGGATCGCAGACAAGACCGAGTGTTCCCTGCTGCGCCAGTGCGACCGCGTTCACGACTTGCGTCGGCGTTCCGCCAAGCATTTCGGTGGCCGCACCGGCGGCCATCGCCGCCGCGGCACCCGTTTCGGCTTGGCAGCCGCCCTCCGCGCCAGACAGAGACGCGCGCTCCGCCACAACAGCGCCGATGAGCCCCGCTGTCGCCAGAGCGTCCACGAGCTGCTCATCGGAGAGACGACGCGCGTCCGCGAGACCCGTGAGCACCGCCGGGAGCACTCCCGCTCCGCCCGCGGTGGGCGCCGCGACGATCACGCCCATCGCCGCATTCACTTCCTGCACCGCCAGGGCACGCGCCAGAATGTCGCGAAAGGGGGTGTCGGCGAGCGGACCGGCAGCGTCGTTGTGCAGCTTGGCCGCATCGCCGCCAACGAGGCCGCTCGCGGATTTGAGCTCGCCAGTGAGTCCCTGCGCGATGGCGCCGCGCATGACATCCAGCGCGCGCTTCAACGCGCCCCGGATCTCGGCAATAGGCCGGCCCTGGTCCCGCGACTCGGCTTCGAGCGCGAGCTGAGCGAGGGTTTTCTCTTGCGTATCGGCGTCGCGAACCGCGTCCTGAAGTGAGCGATACATGGTTTCGATGTCATCCTGAGAGCGAAGCGACGAGAGAGCTGGTCTTCACGCTGAAACCTTTTCGAGTCGGAAAGCCCATTTCACCCACGGCAGCTTCCGAATCTCGTCGCGGACATTTTCGTCGGGGACGTCGTCGATCTCGATGACCATGAACGCGTCGCCGCCACGCTCCTTCCGCGTTAGGCGCAGCGTCGCGATGTTCAAATGATGGTCGGCAAGAATGCCGGCGATGCGCGCCACTGACCCCGGAATATCTTCGGCGACGAGCACGATCGTGTGATAGTTGCCCGTGACCTCGACGGGATAGCCGTCGATCTCCGTCACGAGCACGCGCCCGGCGCCTAACGACGACCCGACCATCACCGATGTCCGGTCGGCGCGCTCGACGGTGATCCGCGCCGTGTTCGGGTGCACGACTCCCTCTTCGCCAAGCTTCGTCTTCTCGAATTGGTAGTCGAGGCCCTCGCGCTCGGCGATCTCCAGCGCCGTTCGCAACCGCTCATCGTCGGGTCGAAAGCCCATCAGGCCACCGACGATGGCCTTGTCCGTCCCATGCCCCTCACCGGTGCGCGCGAACGATCCGTGCAGCTCGATGCGCGCTCGCTGCGGCGTGCCGCCGACGAGACATCGCGCGAGTAGTCCGATCCGGCACGCTCCAGCTGTGTGCGAGCTGGATGGGCCAACCATCACGGGACCGATGATATCGAGTAAGCTGACCATACGATTCGTCTGTCATCCTGAGCGAAGCGAAGGATCTGCTGTTGCTCGCTCAGCTCGCAACAACAGATCCCTCGTCGCTCCGCCCTTCGGGACGACACCCTGCCGCTTGCGCTCGAGCAGGGGCTTCAGGTAATGACCCGTGTAGCTCGCCGGAGCCGCGGCCACTTCATCCGGTGTCCCGGCGGCGACGATCATGCCGCCGCGCGTGCCGCCCTCCGGCCCAAGATCGATGATCCAGTCCGCGGTCTTGATCACGTCGAGATTGTGCTCGATGACGAGCACCGTGTTCCCTCGGTCGACGAGGCGATGCAGCACGTCGAGCAGGAGACGTACGTCCTCGAAATGCAGCCCCGTGGTCGGCTCGTCGAGGATGTAGAGCGTGCGGCCCGTGTCGCGCTTGGACAGCTCGGTCGCGAGCTTCACCCGCTGAGCCTCGCCGCCCGACAGCGTCGTCGCGCTCTGACCGAGATGGATATAACCCAGCCCGACGTCGTTCACGGTTTCGAGCTTCTGCCGAATGCGGGGCTGGTTCTCGAAAAAGTGCAGCGCATCCTCGACCGTCAGCTCCAATACGTCGGCGATGCTCTTGCCTCGGAAACGAACCTCGAGTGTCTCCCGGTTGTACCGCTTGCCCTTGCACACCTCGCACGGCACGTAGACGTCAGGCAGGAAGTGCATCTCGATCTTCACGAGCCCGTCGCCCTGACACGCCTCGCAGCGGCCACCCTTCACATTGAAGGAGAATCGGCCAGGTCCATAGCCACGAATCTTCGCTTCCGGCAATTCGGCGAACAGCTCGCGAATTGGCGTGAACAAGCCGGTGTACGTGGCGGGATTGGAGCGCGGCGTCCGGCCAATCGGGCTCTGATCGATGTCGATGACCTTGTCGATGTGCTCGAGGCCCGTGATGCGGCGATGCGCCCCCGGGATGACACGCGCGCGATAGAAATGCCGCGCCAGCGCGCGGTGCAGAATGTCCTCGATCAAGGTGGACTTTCCCGACCCCGACACCCCCGTCACGGCCACGAACATGCCTAACGGGATGGACACGTCGAGATCGCGCAGGTTGTGCTCCTTGGCGCCCTCGACGCGGATCATGCGTCGCTGATCGATCGGGCGATAGCCGCTGGGCGAGCGGATCTGCATCTCGCCGCTCAGATATTTCCCGGTGATCGAGTTGGAGTTGCGAATGATGTCGGCAATCGTTCCCGCCGCGATCACCTCCCCGCCGTGCTTTCCCGCGCCCGGCCCGAGATCGATGATGTGATCGGCGGAACGCATCGTCTCCTCGTCGTGCTCGACGACGATCACCGTGTTCCCGAGATCTCGAAGTTGCTCGAGCGTCGCGATCAGTCGCGCGTTGTCCCGCTGGTGCAGGCCGATCGATGGCTCGTCGAGGATGTACAACACACCGACGAGGCGCGATCCGATCTGTGTCGCGAGGCGAATGCGCTGCGCCTCCCCACCCGACAGTGACTCGGCCGCTCTGCCTAACGTGAGGTAGTCCAGCCCGACGTCCACGAGGAAGCGCAGTCGCTCCTTCACTTCCTTGAGAATCGGACCGGCGATCTCCGCATCGAGTCCGGGACGTCCGTCGCCGCGAATGGGCACCTTCTGGAAGAACTCGAGCGCCTCAGTCACTGCCAGCTCCGTGAGCTCGCCGATGTTGCGATCGGCGACCGTCACCGCCAGCGCCTCCTTCTTGAGCCGACGGCCGCCGCACGACGGGCATGGCACCGCCACCATGTACGCTTCGAGCTCGGCGCGCACCGTGTCCGAGTCCGTCTCTGCATAACGGCGCTCGATGTTGCTGAGGACGCCTTCCCATGGGAAGTCGCCCTTCTGCTTGCCGTTGTCGCCGTAAAGGATGCAGTCGCGCACGCTCTTCGGCAGCGCGCCCCACGGCGTGTTGAGCTCGAACTTGTACGCCCGCGCCAGGGCCGGCAGCACCATCTTCCGCAAATAGCCCTGTGGCTCGCCCCATGGGATGATGACCCCCTCGAGGAGCGAGATACGCGGATCACCAAGGATGAGATCCTCGCTGACGCGTCGCTTCGTACCGAGCCCGCCACATTCGGGACATGCGCCGAATGGCGAGTTGAAGGAGAAATGCCTCGGCTCCAACTCGGGCAACGAGATTCCGCAGTTGGGGCAACCGTAGCGCTCGGAGAACAGCTCGACGTGATCGTCGTCGGCGCGGCTCACCTGCACCAGACCGTCGGCGAGCTTGAGGGCCGTCTCGAGAGAATCGGCAAGACGACCGCGGTCTTCCGCGCGGACCACGAGCCGATCGACGACCACTTCGATCGTGTGATTCTGTCGCCGATTGAGCTTTGGCGGATTCGAGACTTCTGTCAGCTCGCCATCGACGTAAGCGCGAATGAACCCCTGCTTGCGCACCGTCTCGAAGAGCTCGCGGAACTCACCCTTTCGACCCTGCACGAGCGGTGCGCGCACCTCGATGCGCGAGCCGGCGGGCCACGAAAGCACGATGTCCGCGATCTGACCGGCGCTCTGCCGCTGCACCGGGCGTCCGCAGTTAGGGCAATGCGGCGTGCCCACTCGTGCATAGAGCAGCCGGAGATAATCGTAGATCTCGGTAACGGTGCCGACTGTCGATCGCGGATTATGGCCGGCGGTCTTCTGCTCGATCGAGATAGCCGGAGAGAGTCCCTCGATCGAATCGACGTCGGGCTTTTCCATCAGACCGAGGAACTGCCGCGCGTACGCGGACAGCGATTCCACGTACCGACGCTGTCCTTCGGCGTAAATCGTGTCGAAGGCGAGTGACGATTTCCCGGAGCCCGACAGTCCTGTGATCACCGTCAGACGATCGCGAGGGATCGTCACGTCGATGTTGCGGAGATTGTGCTCTCGCGCGCCGCGAACGATGAGTGCGTCTTCTGCCATAGCCAGGGAAAGCTGCGCCGCGAACCGAGTCGAGACAAGACTCCGGTGTGGTGGCTAGTGGCTGGTGGCTGGTGGCTGGTGAAACCGGCGACAGCTCCGAGCTGCTGCTTGGTAGATTCCAGACTTACCAGCCACCGACCACCAGCCACCAGCCACCAGAACGTGCATACTGACGCCATAGTCGTTCTGACGACCGTTGCCTCCGAGGATGAGGCTGTAAAGCTCGTACGTACTTTGCTCGAACGGCGGCTCGTTGCCTGCGGTACGCTCTTTCCCGGTGCGCGATCCCTGTATCGATGGCAGAGCAAGATCGCCGATGAGCGCGAAGTCGTCGTCCTGCTCAAGACACGATCGGCACGGCTGGATTCCCTGCAGAGTGCATTCAACGAGCTACATCCATATAAGGTGCCGGAGCTGCTGGCACTGCCGGTATCGGCTGGCCTCGGCAAATACCTCGAGTGGATCAACGGCGAAACATCACTGGCACTGGCGTGACATGACGAAGCGGTCGAAGGATGCGACGAATGGCGAACAGCGGCGCACGACAGGTGCGGCGGCTGATGCAACCGAACTGACATCAGCGACTGATCGAGAGCGCGTACCGACGCGCGCTCCGGTCGCTGATTACTCGCCCGAGGAATCGAAGGAGGCCGACAGGGTCGCGTCGACTGAACTGCTGTCGCTCGCCAGCCAGCTGGCGGATCGCGGCGACTTCCAGGAAGCGGCCACGGCTTACCGCAGCTACTTAACGCGCCATCCGGAAGAGGTGCCGGCGCGTCGGAAGCTCGCGAGTGTGCTCGAACAGAAGGGAGACCTGGCGGGTGCGCTCGGCGAGCTTGGTCGCGCGATCGACGCCCAGCCGGACGATGTCTCGATGCTCTGTAGCCGCGCGGCGGTGGAGATGGCGATGCAGCGCTACGACCAGGCCGAATTGGATCTTCGGCGGGCCTCGAAGCTGGAAGCCGACAGCGCCGACGTGCTTTTCCATATGGGTATGCTCTTGTGCAAGAAGGCGCGCTGGCGCGAGGCGATCGTGCCCTTGCAGCGCGTCGTGGAGCTCGCGCCCTCCAACCCGCAGGGGCACTATTACCTAGGCGAAGCGTACAACCAGACGGACCAGCTCAATCTGGCACTGGCGTCGTATGAGGAGACGGTGAAGCTGCAGCCGACGAACTACCGTGCCCTGAAGGGCGTTGGAATCGTCCTCGACAAGCTAAGGCGGCCTGCCGAAGCGGCGGCCGCGTACCAGAGAGCCAGAGACGCCCAACGACGGTGATTCGCGTACGCATCGATGATCTCGCGTTCTTCGACGGAGAGGCAATCGTCCGTCCAGTGAACGAGGATCTCGGTGCGACGACGCCGCTCCTTCGACGACTCGAGCTCGCCGCAGGAGCACAGTTGCACGATCAGATACACCTCCATGAGCCGCTGCCTGTCGGCGCCGCCGTTGTGACATCCGCGGGCGCTCTGCGCGCCGAGCTGCTCGTCCACGCGGTCGTTATGAGTCGCACCGAACGCGTCACGTCCGACAGCGTGCGGCGTGCCCTCACGAGCGCATTGCAGCGTGTCGAGTCGTGGGAGATCCGCGATATCGCGATTCCCCCATTCGGGCTCGGTGCTGGTAATCTCGATGTGGACGAGAGCGCGCAGGTCATGCTCTCGGTGATAGCCCAACACCTCGGAGCAGCGACGTTTCCCGAAGACATCACGCTCATCGCCGAAACGCCGGACGAGGAGCGCGCGCTTTCAGCTGCGCTCCAGCGGAGCGGACTATGACGAACCAGAGTCCCTTGAAGAATCCGCGCGTTATGCTCGCCGCCCTCATTCTCCTCCTCTGGCTGGGCGGGCTCGGCTTCCTCGTTAGGCGGGAGTACTTCCGGCCGAGTACCGAGCGGCTCGCGGAGGCGGCCCTCCGGGTGTCACCTGGCGCGGTCTATTACGCCGTGATGCAGGGCGATCGGCAGATCGGCTTCGCGTCGTCTTCGATCGATACCGCGACGTCGACGATCTCCGTCGACGATTACCTCGTTGCCGACCTTCCCGTCGGTGGCCGCGTTCATCGCGCCTCCGCGCATACACACGTCGTACTCACGCGCGCGCTGCGAACCAAGGCGTTCGCTGTCACTTTCGAGGGCGACGCCGCGCCGATCGTGGCGCGCGGACGCGTCGTCGACGATTCGTCGCTCGTCCTCGTGCTCGCAACGGGAAGCGACGCGCCGGTCGATACGCAACACATCAAGCTGTCCGGACCGATTCTTCTCCCGACGCTCCTGCCCCTGGCCGTCGCGCTGACTCAGGAGCCCGGAGTCGGCAAGAAGCTCTCACTCCCCGTCTTCGATCCGATCGGCCTGACGCCGCGCCGGGTCTCGCTCGAGATTGCGGCCGAATCGACGTTCGTCGTCGACGACAGCTCCAGTCTCGACAAGTCGACGGGTCGCTGGATCGGGGTACAGCCTGACACGCTGCGGGCGTTCCGCGTCGTGACCGACACCGGAGCGGGTGCCGCGGGCTTCACGGGATGGATCGACGAGCTGGGTCGCGTCGTCGAGACTTCTCAGCTCGGCTTTGTGCTCCGCCGACGTCCTTACGAGGTCGCGTTCGAGAACTGGCGGCTTTCGGCAGCGAAGACCAATGCGACACCCGCCGTCACTCAGGACCGCGACATACTCGAGACGACGGCGATCGGCGCGAATCGGCGTCTCGACGCAAATCTCGCGTCGCTGAGAGTGACGTTAGGCAATGCCGATCTGCGCGGGTTCGATCTGAGGAGCCCGCGCCAGCGTCTGCATGGTGACACGCTCGCCGTGACGCGTGAGCCCGCGTCGGCGTTCGAGGCGGCCTACTCGCTTCCCGATGGCGGACGACGCCTGATGCCGGAGCTGACGATGGCGGAGCCGCTGGTGCAGAGTAACCATCCGGAGATCGTCAGGCTGGCGCGACGGCTTGCGCGCGGCCAGCGCGACCCGCGAGTCGTCGCCGAGCGGATCAATCAGTGGGTTTACGACTCACTCACCAAGCGCATCACCTTTGGTATTCCGAGCGCGCTCCAGGTACTGCGGGCGCGTGCCGGCGATTGTAACGAGCACGCGCAACTGTTCGTCGCCCTCGCGCGCGCGGCGGGCATTCCAGCCCGAGTCGATGCGGGCCTCACCTACATCGACGGCAAGTTCTACTACCACGCCTGGCCGGAAATTTTTCTCCGTGATTGGGTATCGGTCGATCCGACCTTCGGTGAGTTCCCCGCGGATGCCGCGCACCTGCGCTTCACCATCGGTGGCTTGGGACGTCAGGCGGAGATGATTCGTCTGATGGGAAGACTGAAAATCGACGTGCTCAGGGACTAGCCCCTCGCCCATGATTCGCCTCTCCGCCCTCACGAAGCGCTACGGCTCCTTCACCGCCGTCGATCAGATCGACCTCTCGGTGCCACGCGGCCAGCTGTTCGGATTTCTCGGGCCGAATGGAGCCGGAAAGACGACGACGTTGCGCATGATCGCGGGCATCCTTCGGCCAACCGCAGGTCGCATCGAGATCGCCGGCATCGACATCGTCGGCGATCCACGCGCTGCCAAATCGAAGCTCGGCTTCATCCCCGATCGGCCGTTCATATACGAAAAGCTCACCGGCGCCGAGTTCCTTCGTTTCGTCGCGGGACTGTACGACCAGAGCGGGCCGGCGATCGAGCATCGCGCACGCGAGCTCCTGGCGCTGTTCGATCTCGAAGAATGGCGCGACGAGTTGGTCGAGAGCTACAGCCACGGGATGCGTCAGAAACTGATCATCTCGAGCGCGTTCGTACACCGCCCCGAAGTGATCGTCGTCGACGAGCCAATGGTCGGTCTCGATCCGAAGGCGGCCAAGATCCTCAAGGATCTTTTTCGGGAGTACACGCGTCGCGGCCACACGATCATGATGTCCACGCACACCCTCGAGGTCGCACAGTCGTTATGCGACCGCATCGGCATCATCCAGGGCGGAAAGATCCGCGCGTGCGGCACGATGGACGAGCTGCGGCGCGACGCGGAGGCCGGCGCCACGGGTCTCGAGCACATCTTCCTCAAGCTCACGGGCGAGAACGCGGCGCGCGCACTGGTGGACGTGCTGGATGCTTGATTTCGTCAGCGTCGACGAGCCGCGCCGGCCCGATCCGTCGCTCTTTCACCTGCTACGCCCGAAGGTGCTCACCGCGAGAACGAAAGCGATGGCGGGTGAGCGCGGGCGCACAGCCCGCTGGCTGGTGCTCGCGATATTCGGCGTCCTATTCTGGGCGTTCATCTTCGGCGTTGTTTTCAGATTACTGAAGTATTTCCGCGGCGTGCAGGAGATTGGGCCGCTTCTGGCCGGCAAGCTGCTCGGCCTGATCCTGGTCGGCTTCTTCTCGATTCTGCTGTTGTCGAACGTCATCACCGCGCTGTCGAGTTTTTTTCTCGCGCGGGATCTGGACCTCCTCGTCGCGGGGCCGGTCGATTGGTTGAAGTTGTATGGCGCGAAACTCATGGAAACGCTCGTTCACTCGAGCTGGATGGTGCTGCTGATGGCCATTCCGCTCTTCGCGGCGTATGGGGTGGTGTACGAGGGCGGGTGGTTCTTTCCATTCATTGTCGCGGGGCTACTCGTTCCCTTCCTGCTCCTGCCGGCGGCCATCGGCTCGGCGATCACGCTGTTGCTGGTGAACATTTTCCCGGCGCGGCGAACGCGCGACATTCTCAGCGTCATCGCAATCCTCACGGCCAGCGGCGTCGTACTGCTGTTCCGGCTCGTCAGGCCGGAGCGCTTCGCCAAGCCAGAGGGGTTCCGGTCGCTCGTGGACTTCATCACGCTGCTGCGAACGCCTACGTCGCCACTGTTGCCTAGCGAGTGGGTGCAGCGCGCTACGATGTCCTGGCTCACCTACAAGACGGATCTGCTGCCCTGGTATCTGCTCTGGTCCACGGCGGCATCGGCGGTCGTGCTCGGCGCTGCTTTGCATTGGCGTCTCTATCCACAGGGATTCAGCAAGGCCCAGGAGAGCGCGCAGCGATGGGCGCGCAGCGGCTGGTTCTCCCGCGTTGCGGATCGAGCTCTGGCCCCGTTAGGCGTTCTCCGCCGCGAGCTGGTGCTCAAGGAAGTGCGTCTCTTCTTCCGGGACACGACCCAGTGGTCGCAGCTCCTTCTCCTGGCGGTGCTCGTCGTCGTCTACGTGTTCAACATCAAGTTCCTGCCCCTCAAGGGCGACGGCATGACGTTCTTCCTCAGAAATGTGGTGCCGTTTCTGAATCTCGTGCTCGCGGGCTTTGTGCTGGCCTCGATTGCAGCACGGTTCATCTTCCCCGGTGTGAGCCTCGAAGGGCGCACACTCTGGCTGCTGCGCTCGAGCCCCATGTCCATTCGCGACCTGCTCTGGTCCAAGTTCTGGGTCGGCACGCTGCCGCTGCTGATACTCGCGCTCCTGATCGTCGGAGTGACGAACTATCTGCTGCAGGTGAGCGTCTTCATGTTCATGGTCTCGATCGTCACGATCGCCGCGATGACGCTGGCGCTCGCGGGACTCGCGCTGGGTTTCGGAACGCTCTTTCCGCAGTTCGAGACGGAGAACGCGGCACAGATCCCGACCTCGTTTGGCGGCTTGTTGTTCATGATGGCATCGGTGGCCGTCATCGGTGGTGTGGTGATCTTCGAGGCGCGGCCGGTCTACGGTTACTTGCACGCACGCGCCTTTGGGTCCCCAAACGACGTGACGGAGATGGTGGTGGGATTCGGCCTGGCCGGCACCCTCTGTCTCCTCTCGACACTGGTTCCGATCAAAGTCGCCTTACGCCGCCTGCAGGCCATCGAACGGTAGGTCTCGCGAGAGGGAAGGCCGATCACGCATACGGCCACAGTGCCGAACGGCACTGTGACCGTACCCGTGATCCCGGGGTCGAAATACCTGTCACGCGGCCCCACCGCGTGCTGACCCCACCCACCCATTCGGAGGAAGTATGAAGCGTCTCAGCATCGCCGCGGCAGCCGCGGCCCTGATGCTCGCCGTTGCTCCGCAACTGCATGCGCAGGCGGCCCAGCAAGGTAAGAAGGACACCACGAAGGCGATGGCGAAGGCCGCGAAGCCGGCCGCCTCGAAGTCGGCCGCCAGTGCGTCGAAGTCCAGCACCAAGACCGCCAGCACGAAGCGCAGGGCGAAGAAGTCGTCCAAGGCGAAGGCCGACACGACCGCGAAGAAGAGCGAGGAGTAAAGCTCGTTCCTGGCACCGGACAACATGAGAAGCCCCGAACGTAAGCCGTTCGGGGCTTCTCGTTTTTCCTCCGCCTAACGCGTCAGAAAATCACGCCGCGAGACGATGGCCGCAGGCGGCGCAGAATCGGGCTCCGATCTCTTCGACTCGACGCCCGCACTGCTCACAGCTGCCCGGTAGATAACGCCCGCAGCTCGAGCAAAACGACGCATCCGCTTCCGGTCGCGGTCCACATCGGTTGCAGCTCGGATGAGCCGTTCGATACGCGCGGATGGCCGTTTCCACTTCGTCATCGCCCGTGACCACCGGGCGCTCTTCCCCGGACGAGCGCATCCGCGCCAGCGCCTGACGAGTGTATTGCTCTTTAAGCTGTGAGTAATCGGCGTCGGACAGCTTGCCGGTCGCCCTGTCGAATTCGATCTCACGCAACGCGTCAATCGCGACGTCATCGGACCAGGAGCTGCCGCCAGCGGACCGCGGCGCTACGCCATGTGGCGCACGCGGGTCGAAGAAGAGCGGATAGAGCACGAACGCCAGGGCGCCAATGGCGAGCAGCGTACCGATGACGAGCGCGACGATCGCGGCACTCATCGGTCGTCGCGCACCGCGGCCTCGAGTCTTGCCAGCTCGTCGGCAGTGGCGTCGGTTGGACGCGCGGTGCTCAAACCGGCTACAGGGCCCGTGGGAGCCGCGCGCCGCCAGTTCCTCAGCAGCACGGAGACGACCAGGGCGCCGCCCCCGAGCGCGGCAAAGGGCGCGAGCCAGCCTAACAGGTTGAATCCGGTCGCCGGCGGGGCCATGAGCACGCGCTCACCATACACTCCGACGAATGCATCGAGGATCTCCTGGGCGGTGTAGCCGCCGGAGACGAGCGCCATCACGTCACGGTGCATCGAAGGCGATACCTGGCAGCTGAAGTCCGTCGTGCGACAGGTAAAGACGTCCAGCGTGCATCCGCACTGGCACCGAATGCGGTGCTCGACGGCATCACGTTCCGCGGCGCTCACGACGACACGCGATCCAGGCTTCGGAGGCAACCGCACCGGGCGCGACGCCGATTGGTCCATCGCGAACAGGTTCGACGAGTCGACGGCAGTCGGCGACTGTTGTGCCTGCGCGCGCGCCGCGCGCGCAATCGCGACGGTCGACACACTCGCCCCGGCGGCGCCAACCGTGAGGCGCGACAGAAACTCTCGACGATTCATCACCAACTTCTCATTTTGCCTTTGCGCCTTTCACCCGCTCCAGTCTGCCCTTCACACCGAAGCGCCAACCGCGGGCGCCGCGACGCGCGCCGGCGCGAGCACGGACACATACCCTGCTTGGGCGGCTCTCCGACGCTCCGCCTGCGGCCACATCACGATCAAGCCGCCGATCGCCATCAAGGCGCCGCCGATCCATACCCAGACCACGAGCGGGTTGAACGTGACACGCAGCTCGGCGACGTCACCGCGTACTCCGGCGAGCACCACGTAGGTATCGAGCTTCGCGGTCGACCGTATCCCGACTTCCGTCGAGGGCTCGAACGTTGGACGGTCGGCGCTGTCGAAGTACTGTCGCTTCTCGGAAGTGATGAAGCCGGCCGCTTTACCGTCGCGGAAGGTCTCGAGGGCGACCGAAGTCACCATGCGGTTCGCGCGCTTGTCCGTGGACGCACCCTGGCTCACGAAGCGCCAATGGTGCCCGTACGGGTCATTCGTCTCGAACTGCTGGCCAGTCCTCAGGGTGACGTCATGCTCGGTCTTGAAGGCGAGCCCCGCGAACGCCGCGAAGAGCATCACGATGCCGGCGTGCACGATGTAGCCGCCATATCGCCGACGGTTGCGCGCGACCAGCCTCACGAAACCGACAGGAATGCTTTCACCGTGAATTACGCGGCGCGCGCTCACGCCTTTGTAAAACTCCTGCAGGATGGTCGCGGCGACGAACCCGGCCAGGGTGTAGGTGACGAGCGCGTAGCCGCTGCCCATACCTAACGCGAAGAGCAGGACCCCGAGCGCGAGGCCGCTCGTCGCCGGCACCATGAACTGTCGCCTGAGATTGGCCGTCGATGCCTTGCGCCACGCGATGAGCGGCCCGATGCCCGTCAGCGCCAGCAACAGGAGACCGAGCGGCCGATTGACCGCATTGAAGAACGGCGGCCCAACGGTGATCTTCTCGGCGCGCACCCACTCCGAGAGAATGGGAAAGAGCGTTCCCCAGAGCACGGCGAACGCGATGCCAACGAGCACGAGATTGTTGTACAGGAATGCTGCCTCGCGGCTCACCATGCTCTCGAGCTCTGCCTTTGCCTCGAGGTTCTTCAAACGCGTCGCGACGAGATAGATCGTCGTTCCCGTCGCGATGAAGAAGAACGCCGAGAACCAGGATCCGACCGGCGATTGCGCGAACGAGTGTACGCTCTCGATCACTCCGCTGCGAGTGATGAAGGTGCCGAAGATTGACAATAAAAACGTCACCACGACGAGCACGACGTTCCACTTCCTGAGCATCCCGCGCTTTTCCTGAATCATGATCGAGTGGAGGAACGCGGTGCCGGTGAGCCAGGGCAGGAAGGAGGCATTCTCCACCGGATCCCAGGCCCAGTAGCCGCCCCAACCCAGCTCGACATAGGCCCACCACATCCCGAGCACGATCCCGATCGTCAGGAAGAACCAGGACAGCAGCGACCAGCGCCTAACGACGCCCAGCCAATCCGCATCCAGCCGTCGCGTCACCAGCGCCGCGATTGCGAACGCGAAGGGAATCGCTGTGGCCACGTAACCGAGGTAGAGATTCGGCGGATGGATCGCCATGCCGGGATTCTGAAGCTGCGGATTCATCCCGCGACCATCCATCGGCGTCCAGTCGAGGCGCGTGAACGGATTCGCCTTGAAGCACGTCGTGGCGAGAAAGAAGACGAGGATCGCGCCCAACGTGCCCGCCGCGTACGGAACCAGCGACCGATTGCGCTCGCGATTCGCGTAGACGGCAATCGCCGAGTAGAAGGAAAGAATCAGCGCCCAGAAGAGCATGGAGCCAGCCTGCCCGCTCCAGAACGCCGTGAACACGTACACGTTCGGCATGTTCGCGCTGATGTGCCCGGCGACATACTCGAGCGAGAAGTCGCGCGTCAGCAACGCTGTCCATAATCCAATCGACGCGGTGAGCACCATCGCGAACGTCGTGTAGATAGCGCGGCGCCCGCTGGCAATCAGATCATCGCGCTGGAGCGCACCACCCGCGAACGAGACGGTGCACGCCCAGGCTGCCATCAGCAACCCGACCCAGAGGGCCAATTCGCCGACGAGAATCAAGCGCGGCTACTCCCCGCCAGACCAGCCTTGTAGCCCGGAGTGCTGCGATATTTCTCAGGCGCGCTCTCGTAGCGGGACGCGCACTTGGCGAGCAGGGTGGTGGCGCGAAACGTTCCGTCGCGCCCCATGCGACCCTCGACGACGACATCCACGCTGTCGGTGAAGGTGTCCGGCGCAATCCCCCGATAAACCACCGGGAAAGTCTTCGCGCCGTCCGTCACCCGGAACGCGTACTCGCGGCCGCCGGGATCGCGCTCAATCGAGCCGGGCACGACCCGCGCGCCCACCTTCACACCCACATTCCGGAAGCTCGAATCCGCGGCGAGCCTCGACGACAGCTCGCTCGGCGTCAGATAGTAGACGCCCGTCTGCTTGATGGAGCTCGCCATCAGATAACCCACCGGGCCGAGTACCAGCAGGCCACCGATGAGGAACTTGGTTCGCGCTTTCATCTTCCCTTACCGTTAGGCAACATGCTACTGCTCCGCGCGACGCTCTCCTGCGAGGCGTCGCACGCGCGCCATGACCGACTCCAGATCGGCTTCGGCCCGCGCACGCTCTTCCGGACTCCAGATCCCGACGTTCCGGTTCATTTGCCGTACACGCTGCAACATTTCCTCGATCAACCGCCGCAGCTCCGGATTCGATCGTCGGTCATGCACCGCCTCAGTCGACGATGACGGTTGGTGCGCGGGGCCGGACGGCTTGCTCATTCGTCGGATTCGGTTGAGTGGCGAACTGCGCAGTGCCGAGTCCGTTCATACTCCTACTTCGACCAATATAAGGCAAGCACGTCGTCGATTGGCGGCCCCACCGTCGCTCAATTTGGCGTCCGAAGCGACTGCTGCAGAACGATTGTCGCGGCACCCGCCCCGAGCGCGTCCCAGGTGAGATCTCGAACGCTCGGGGTGCCGCCCGTGTGCGCATCCCACACTTCCTTCCCCACGCTGACACCCGCCGTGACGCCGCTCGCCGCGGCGAGCGATGCGCCATGACCCACGCCGGTCGCCCTTACGGCGCTATAGGCGACGCTCTGCACGAACGCGCCCATGAAGAAGTGCTTGACCTTGTCGACGCCGAACCAGCTGTCGCCGCCCGGATGGTCCCCTGGGCCGTGAAGCTGCAGCATCAGTAGCAGGGTCATTCTCATGCGACACTCCTCGTCCGGGTGCCACGCAGGATTCCTTCTTTCGCGAGACACGTACCGATCATTTCCAGTGCTCGCGACAGAAGTACCCCATGACTGTCCTGATGAATCCAGCTGCTGGCGCCTGATGGATGGGGCAGCGGAATCGCAATGGCGTTGTGTCCTTCGAAGGAGACGGAATGCTCCCGTCCGATCAGTTCGTCTAGTGGGAGCTTTGGGAGAAATCGCTCTATCGCGAGGCGCCCCACGGGAATCAGCACTCTCGGCTTCAATAGGCGGAGCTCATCGTCGAGCCAACCCGAGCAGTTCGCGCGTTCGAGGGGTGACGGGACGCGATCGCCGCGTCCGCTTGGGCTCGGTCCTGGAAAGCAGCGTGTGATGGCCGCGATGTAGATCCGTTCACGGGCAGTTTTCTCGTCGAGACCGATTCGCGCGAACCAACGAAAGAGCGTCTGCCCCGCTCTGCCGGCGAACGCTCGGCCTCCGCCCGCTTCCACCTTTCCGGGTGCCTGGCCGACGAGCATCACACGTGTTCGGCGCGCCAGTGAGACGATCGGCTTCACGTCGCTGCCATGTCCGCAGCGTCGGCACGCCGCCAGGGCGCGACAGTGACCTTCGAGTGCGCGATCGTGGTTGCTTTGCGTCGGCATCGCGTGGGCCTAACGAGACTCGAATCGGTAGGGCGGTCGGTGAACGCCTCGATCGGTGACGATCGCGGAGATGAGCGAGGCCGGCGTGACATCGAACGCGGGGTTGTAGACATCCACATCGATGGGCGCGGTCGGGACGCCGGCAATACACCGGAGCTCATCCGGCGTTCGCTGCTCGATGATGATCTCGTCGCCAGTGGCGGTCGCGGCATCGACAGTCGAGGTCGGCGCGGCAACTACGAACGGTACTTCGTGATGGCGCGCCGCGATCGCGAGACCGTAGGTGCCGATCTTGTTGGCGACGTCGCCGTTGGCCGCAATCCGGTCCGCGCCCACGATGCAGAGGTCCACGCCACGTTCGCGCATTAGTGACGCCGCCATGCCATCGGCGAGCACCGTCACCGGAACGCCGGCGCGACGAAGCTCCCAGGCGGTGAGGCGGCTTCCCTGAAGCAGCGGCCGCGATTCGTCGACGCAGACTTCGATTTTCCAGCCGCGCTCGACGGCGACGTAGATCGGTGCGAGGGCGGTCCCGATGCCGCCGGTGGCAAGGGCGCCGGCATTGCAATGCGTCAGTACGCGCATTCCGTCCAGCATCATCGATATGCCGTGTTCGCCGATGCGGCGGCACATGACGCGGTCCTCCTCGAGAATCGCGTTCGCTTCCTCGCGCATCGCCGCCAAAACGGCCGCGGCGTCGCCCGCCGTCCGCTCGCCCCGACCGAGCACACGCTGAAGGGCCCAAGACAGGTTGACAGCGGTCGGTCTCGTCGCGCAGATCGTCGCGGCGAGTTGTCGTGCATCCGCGAGCACCGGCTCACGCGCGCCTGTCCCGTTAGGCAGCAGCGCCACCAGGCCCATCGCCCCGGCGATGCCGATGGCGGGCGCGCCACGGACGGCGAGCGTGCGAATCGCGTCGCAGAGCGATTCGAGCGAACGGAGGTCGCGTTCGACGAGCTCGCCGGGCAAACGTCGCTGGTCGATGATGCGTACACCCGCGCCATCGTCGGTCCAGCGCACCGATTGAATGATGTCCACGCTCGAAAGGTACCGAGCGATCTCAGGCCGCGCGCTGCTCGTCCTCGTCATCGCGCCGTGGACGACGGCGACGCTCCGGGAAGTGGCGGTCGAGGAACGCAATCAGCGCTCGCTCCTCGGGCGAGTGTGCCTGTCCGCGATCGGCCGCGTGGCGCCGCGCGGCCGGTAAGGCGATCGCGTCGCCTTCGTCCAGGTATCGCGCGATGACGATCGGATGTACGTACGATTTGCGACAGATCGTAGGCGTGTTGCCGAGCTCCGACGAGACGAGGCGCATCGCGAGCGCGACGTTGCGCTTCGCCTCGCGCTCGTTGCGCGCGGCACCCAACTCCGCGAGTACTGTCGCGGCGCGCAGCGTACCACCCCAGGTCCGGAAATCCTTCGCGCTGAACCTCGGGCCCAGGCGATCGTGGACGTAATTGTTGACGTCTCGGGCCGTGAGGTCGCACCAGCCACCGTCTGCAGTACGATATCGGAAGAGCCGCGTGCCGGGTGCGGCGAGTTGCCTTCCGACGAGCTTGGCCAGCTCCCGGCTCACGACTACCTGTCGCTGCTTCTTGTTGCTCTTCCCGAGGTAGGACAGAACAACGCAATCCTCTTCGATCGCGATGTGCTTCTTGCGCAGCGTCGTTATGCCGTACGTGCCGTTCTCGCGCGCGTAGCGCTCGCCGCCAACCCTGCAGAAGCTCTCGCTGATGACGCGCAGCACGATGGCCGCCACAGTCTCCCTGGTAAGCGTGCGTGCCGCGGCGTCCTTGCGTAGAATGGCGCGCATTTTCGGCAGCGACTTCGCCAGCTCGCGCATTCGGTAATACTTGCGGAGCTCCCGCCGCTCGACTGCTCGCTCGTGATACCGGTATTGCTTGCGATTGCGCGCGTCGAAGCCCCATGCCTGAATGCGGTTACGTGCACTGACGGCGATCCGCACATCGCGCCACGCCGGCGGGATGCGCAGCGCATCGATGCGGGCGAGCGCGCGGCGGTCGCGAACGACGCGCCCCTGCTCGTCCACATACCGGAATCCCGATCGCTTCGTGCCCAGCCGTCGCAACCACTGCGTCGCCATACGGTCTGGACGTGGGCAAGAAAAAGACCGAAGTGAGTTAGATTTTTCCCACGGTCTCTCCTTCCTTCCGCACCGCCGCCGGCCCGAGCACCCCATGTCCTACCAGCATCTGCTGCTTTCCGTTCAGGATCGGATCGCGACGTTGACGGTCAACCGCCCCGACAAGCTGAACGCGTTGAACGCGGCGCTCATCGGTGAGCTCGGCACTGCCATCGACGAGTTGCAGTCGCGCGATGACGTTGCGGGGATCATTCTCACTGGCGCGGGCCGCGCCTTCGTCGCCGGCGCTGACATCTCGGAGCTCTCCAATCAGAACGCCGTGGACGGAAAGCGTCTCGCCCGACGGGGACAGGAGATCTTCCGTCGTTTCGAGCTCTCCGCGAAGCCGACATTGGCGGCGGTGAATGGATTTGCACTTGGGGGCGGCTGCGAGCTCGCGATGTCCTGCCAGCTTCGACTCGCGTCGGAGGCAGCGAAGTTCGGCCAGCCGGAGGTGAAGCTCGGCCTCATTCCCGGTTATGGCGGCACCCAGCGGCTGCCACGTCTCGTTGGCCGCGGGCGCGCGATGCAGCTGATTCTCACCGGCGAGATGATCGACGCTCAGGAAGCGTATCGCATAGGACTCGTCAATCGAGTCGTCGCCGCCGATCAGCTCATTCCGGCGGCAACGGCGGTCATTCAGCAAATGCTCACCAACGCGCCGCTCGCGCTCGCCGCGTGCATCGATATGGTTGATCGCGGCCTCGAGATGCCCCTCGACGACGCCCTATCGCTCGAGGCGACGCAGTTCGGGGTTCTGATCTCGACGAGTGATACCGCGGAGGGAACCCGAGCGTTCCTCGAGAAGCGGGCGCCGCGATTTCGCGGCGCGTGAGCACCGCTGTGGTGGCAGTCGGTATAGCGGCCCGAGTCGATGCGCTGTCGGTTCGCGACTTTCGCAATCTCGAGCGGCTCGAGCTCGAACTGCCACCGGCGGGCATGCTCATCGTGGGCGAGAACGGTCAGGGGAAGACCAACTTCCTCGAGGCGATCTACTACTTGCAGGTGCTGCGCTCGATGCGCGGCGCGCGCGATCAGGATCTCGTACGATTCGGTGCGCCAGGCTTTCATGTCGGCGCGCAGATCGCCGGCGATCGCGCGAGTGAGATCGGCGTCGGTTTCGACAAATCCGGCAAGCGCAAGCGTGTGCGCCTCGACGGTGTGGTGAGCGAGCGGCTCAGTGACGCGGTTGGCGCGCTGCCGGTCGCGATGTTCTCGCCAGCGGACGTCGACCTCGTCGCCGGCGGCCCAGCGACGAGGCGTCGTTTTCTCGACATCATGCTCGCGGTCACCTCGCGCGGCTACCTGCGCGCACTGCAGCATTATCGGGCCGCGCTCGTTAGGCGCAATGCGGCGCTGCGCGACGCCGCGCGCCGGAGCGCCGCGCGAGCCGAGGAGCGCGTCGCCGTCTGGGAGGCGCCGCTCGCCGAACACGGCGCCGTGCTCTGGGCCGAGCGCGAAGCCTGGGTCGAATCCGTGGCGGAACAGTTCACGGCTCTGGCTCGCGATATCGGTGGCGACGAGCTGGCCTTGCGTTACGCGAGCTGGGCACGCGTTTCCGCGGCGAGGAGCGACCGCCAACGCGATCTCGCCCACGCACTGGAGCAGCACCGGGCGACCGATATTCGTTTCGGGCTCACCCGCGCCGGGCCGCATCGTGATGATTTACTCATCACCATCCGCGGTGCGGACGCCGCCGCGCGGGACTTGCGGGTATTCGGTTCCGCGGGGCAACAGCGCACGGCGGCGATCGCTCTGCGCCTGCTGGAGGCGTCGCGTCTCCAGGAGCGCCGCGGGGGCCCGCCCATCGTCCTCCTCGACGATCCATTCGCCGAGCTCGACGTCCCGCGCACGCAGCGTATCGTCAGGCTGTTGTCGGAGACAGGGCTCGGCCAGACCATTCTCGCTGTCCCGCGCGAGAGCGATGTGCCTGGCGGCATGCCGCATCTTCAGCGTTTTCGAATCATGAACGGAGTGCTCGCGCGTGACTGACCGGAAGAAGAAGCGGCCGGAGCCGGTGGCCAACGTCGTCGCCAGCTTTCTCGCGCAGCGCGGCCTGAGTGCTCGCGTCGAGCAGGCAGGCGTCATCCCCGACTGGACGCAGCTGGTTGGCGAGCAGATCGCCGCGGTGACCGAGCCGAGATCGGTTTCGGCAAATGGAACGCTCTTCGTCGGCGTATCGACGAACGCGTGGATGAACGAGCTCTCATTGCTGGAACCGGAGCTCTTACGATCGCTGAATGCGAAGACCGGCCGGCCGCCAATCAAGCGCATCCGTTGGCTATTGAAGGGCTGACTGCCGTGTCCTCCCGAGACGCGAGGCGACGACCGTAAATCCTTGTCGCAAAGGCGGTTGCACATCGCGTGATGGGTTGCGATCGAGCTGTCGCCAGGTTAGCTTTTTCAGGTTGGGCTTGGAGTGGTTTTCGGATTTTATTCGGATGTGATCGAGGCGGCATTTCATGGCAATGAAAGGAAGTGACCAGGGGCAGGGCGACTCTCGCTACGACGCGGGACAGATCCAGGTTCTCAAGGGACTGGAGGCCGTACGAAAGCGCCCCGGTATGTACATCGGCTCGACCTCCGAGCGCGGACTACACCACCTCGTGTACGAGGTCGTCGACAACTCGATCGACGAAGCGCTCGTGGGATTCGCTGACCGTATCGCGGTCACGATCCACGAAGACAACTCCGTCACCGTCGAGGACAACGGACGCGGTATTCCAGTCGACATCCACCCGACGGAGAAGATGCCGGGCGTCGAACTGGCGATGACCGTGCTGCACGCTGGCGGCAAGTTCGACAAGAACACTTATAAAGTCTCCGGCGGTCTCCACGGCGTCGGTGTCTCTGTCGTCAATGCGCTGTCCGAGAAGCTGAAGGTGTGGATCAAGCGGGACGGCAAAGAGCACTACATGGATTTCGAGCGTGGGAACACGAAGACCAGGCTCAAGGTCCTGCGCGACGTGCCGAAGAAGGAGACTGGCACGACCGTGTTCTTCAAGCCGGACGATCAGATCTTCACGGATCTCGTCTATCGCTTCGACACACTGGCGATGCGACTGCGCGAGCTCTCCTTCCTGAACAAGGACGTGGTAATCACGCTCAAGGACGAGCGCGCTGGTCAGGAGAAGGAGGAGACCTTCCACGCGAAGGGCGGCCTCAAGGAGTTCGTCCAGCATCTGAACGACAAGCGCAAGCCGCTGCACCCGGAAGTGATCTACATCGAGACCACGAAGGACGATATCGGCATCGAGCTGGCGCTGCAGTACAACGACGGCTACAACGACACGGTCTTCTCGTTCGTGAACAACATCAACACGCACGAGGGCGGCACGCACCTCACTGGTTTCAAGTCGGCGCTGACGCGCGTGATCAACCAATACGCGCAGAAGGGCGGTTTCCTCAAAAAGGCCGATTTCACGTTGTCCGGTGATGACGTTCGTGAAGGGCTGACGGCCGTGCTCTCGGTGAAGGTGCGTGAGCCGCAGTTCGAGGGTCAGACGAAGACAAAGCTTGGCAACTCCGAGGCTGAGTCGGCCGTGAAGACCGTCGTCAACGAGTTCCTCGGATCGTATCTCGACGAACATCCGCGGTCGGCGAACATCATCGTCGACAAAGCCGTCTCGGCGGCGCGGGCGCGCGAGGCCGCGCGTAAGGCACGCGACCTAACGAGAAAGAAGTCGGCGCTCGACGTCGGCAACCTGCCGGGCAAGCTCGCCGACTGTACCTTGACCGATCCGGCGCTCTGCGAGCTCTATCTGGTCGAGGGAGATTCGGCCGGCGGTTCGGCGAAGCAGGGGCGGAAGCGCGAGTACCAGGCGATTCTGCCGCTACGCGGGAAGATCATCAACGTCGAGAAGGCACGCATCGACAAGGTGCTCTCGAACGAAGAGATCCGGACGATCATCACGGCGGTCGGCACCGGCATCAAGGAAGAGTTCGAGCTCACGAGGGCCCGCTATCACAAGATCATCATCATGACCGACGCGGACGTGGACGGCGCGCACATTCGTACGCTGCTGCTGACGTTCTTCTTCCGCCAGATGCCCGAGCTGATCGACGCGGGCTATGTGTACATCGCGCAGCCGCCGCTTTTCCGCGTGGCGAGGGGGAAGGAAGCGTATTACGCGTATGACATGAAGGAGCGCGACGAGATCATCAAGCGGTTCGGCGGTGGCGGTACCAACGGTGACGGCAGGGGCGGCATCAACATCCAGCGCTATAAGGGTCTGGGTGAGATGAACAAGGATCAGCTCTTCGACACGACGATGGACCCGGAGCGTCGGACGCTGCTCAAGGTGTCGATGGAGGATGCCGTGCTCTCCGACAACATCTTCCAGACGTTGATGGGCGACGATGTCGAGCCGCGGCGCGAATTCATCGAGAAGAACGCGCAGTTCGTGTCAAATCTCGATATCTAGTCGCGCGTCCGGATCTCTCCGCGCAAGCGAAAGTCTTTCGACGACGTGCCAACGAGGAGCGTCGTCGTGCCCGTGGGCAGAACCCAGCGCATGCGCTCGTCGAGCATGCGGAGGTCGCGCGCGTCCAGAGTGAAGCTGACCACGCGCTCGTCCCCAGGAGCGAGGTGTACGCGGCCGAATGCGTCGAGCGCCATCACCGGCTGTGCCTGCACCGAAACGATGGGCCGGACATACAGCTGCGGCACTTCGTCGCCTGCACGGCTGCCGACATTCCGCACATGGAACGTGATTCGCGCGCGGCCGCTCGGTCCAACCATCGCAGGTTCGATCTGGAGTTGGCTGTACTCGAATTGCGTATAGCTCAAGCCATATCCAAACGGGAATAACGGATCCCCCGTCAGGTCGACGTAGTCGTCGCCGCGACCCGTTGGTTTGTGATTGTACCGCAGCGGAAGTTGCCCCTCTGACATCGGGAAGGTGACCGGTAGGCGTCCAGCGGGATTTGCGTCGCCTAACAACACGTCGGCGACGGCATTGCCACCTTCGACGCCTGGGTACCAGGCCATGAGCACCGCCGAGACTCTGTCGAGCCAGCGAGACATCGTAATCGCGCTGCCGCCGACTAGCACGACGATCACTGGTTTCCCAACGGCCGCGACGTTCAGGATCAACTCCTCTTGCCGGCCAGGCAGCGCCAGCGATGAGCGGTCGCGAAATTCTCCCTCTTCGATTCCCGCGACGACGATGGCCACGTCGCTCCGCCGCGCGAGCGCGACGGCGGAATCGATTTGCGCCTGAGCGCGGTCGGTTGATGTCGTGTCCCACACGAGCCGAACGCGCGCGTTGCCGCTGCTCTCGAAGAACTCCAGCCGGAGGTCGTGCATCGAGCCTGCAGAGAGCGCGACAGGAATGAGTGTGGTTCGATACGACTGCTTGCGCCAGTTATCAATGAGGAGCTTGCCGTCCACGTAAAGGCGATAGCCGTCGTTGCCCTCGACGCCGATGCGACGCACACCTGACGCCGGCGCTCGCAAGCGGCCCGTCCAGCGAACCGAGTACCAACCCGTGCGCAAGCGCCGCGCCGGCGCGTTGAACGTCCAATGAAAGTCGATGTTCTCGTCGGCGCGGGTGACTCGCGGTGCGCCGCTCATCGTGATGTTATCGAAATACTCACCGCGCAACGAATCGAGATATTCCGCCGGGACCACCTCATGGTCCTCGGCGGAGCGGCCGGGGCCGGCGGCGTAATGCACGCGATCGCCAAGCCGCGCCCGCAATGCGTCCAGAATCGACACGCCGCGGACGCTATCGAGGGTGTAGCCACCCATGCGCGCCTCGGCCGCGTCGCCGCCGATGATGGCGATGCTGCCGGCGTTGGTGGCGAGAGGAAGCAGGGGACCGCGATTCTGAAGCAGGACGATGGACTCTCGCGCCACCTCGCGCGCCAGCGAGCGAGCGTCAGCGCTGCTCCCGAGCGCGGCGGCGCTGTCCGGACTTACATATGGGTGGTCGAAGAGTCCGAGCTCGAACTTCGCTCGCAGCACGCGTGCGACGGCGCTGTCGATCGCCTTCGGCGCGATCACGCCGCTACGGAATGCGGCCAGGTACGGCCGGTGCTGCCGGTACTCCGACTCGAAGATCACGTCGAGGCCAGCTTCGATGGCATGCTTTGCCGCTGCCGCCGTGCTGGCCTCGGTATGATGCAGGACCACCGCGCCCCCGACCGCCGACTCATCTGATATTACGAAACCTTTGAACTTCCACTCTCTCCGGAGTACGCCGTCCAGCAGATCGCGGTTCTGCGATGCCGGCACTCCGTTCACGGAGTTGTACGCGGTCATCACCGACCGGGCGCCGACGTCGACGATGGCGGCGCGGAAGGGGGGATAGTACAACTCCTCGAGCAGTCGTGGGCTCGCGTCGATCGGATAACTGTCACGGCCGCCGTCGCCGACATTCGCGACGAAGTGCTTTGGCGTGGCGATCACGCCCTGCGGCTCGAAGGCGCCGACAAAGGCGCGCGCCATCACCGCGGCGAGCTGCGGATCCTCGCCGTAGGTCTCCTCGGTACGCCCCCATCGGACGTCGGTCGCAAGATTGACGACCGGCGACAGTACCTGCCGAATGCCACGACTGCGCGCCTCGCGCGCCATCGACGCGGCGACGTTGTGCACGAGAGTAGAGTCGAAAGTTGCGGCGAGGCCGATGGCTGCGGGATACACCATCGCCCCGCGCCGCATAAGGCCATGTACCGACTCCTCGAACGGAATGATCGGGATTCGGAGGCGAGTGGAGTCGACGAAGTAATGCTGCAGTGCATTCTGAAGCTGAGCGTCGCTCCGCGCGCTCGAGGCGCTCCGGTCCTGCAGCCCGAAGATCCCGTGCGAGTAATCGGCGGTCGAGTCTTCACGCCCACCGGGAATCATGAATAGCTGCCAGAACTTCTCCTCGAGGGTCATACGGCCGAGCAGGTCGTGGACGCGACGCTCGATGGGCAGTGCGGGATTCCTGTACGGAAGCTGCGCGGCTGCGCGATGGGCGAGGAGAATCGATATGCCTAACGCGATGCACCCTGTTCGCTTCAGGATCAATGTCGGCCCCAGTCGCGGTGTCGCAGGACGATAACAGATGCTCCCAGCGGAAGCACCGGGTCAATCGGCGCTGACCGTCCTCTTCGCCGCCCAGCTCCGCAGATCGTCGAGCCGCTCCTGCATCGTGCGCGACAGCGGGCGCGTCGCCGCGAGCTCCGCGAGCAGAATCTCTGTGGAGAGCGGCGACTTTATCGAGAACGCGCTGTAGAGACCCGAGACAATTGCCTGCTCCATCTCCGCGCCGCTGAACCCCTCCGACGCCGCGGCGAGACGCTCGAGATCGAAGGAGGATGGGTCCTGCTTACGCTTGCGAAGGTGAATCGTGAAGATCGCGCGCCGTGCGCTCGCGGTCGGAAGATCGACGAAGAAGACTTCGTCGAACCTACCCTTGCGGATGAACTCTGGCGGAAGCTTCGCGACGTCGTTCGAGGTGGCGACGACGAACACGTCACCGCGGCGATCCTGGAGCCAGGAGAGGAATGCGCCGAACACTCGGCGCGATACGCCGCCATCCTCTTCGCCCGATCCACCGGCGAAAGCTTTCTCGAGCTCGTCGATCCAGAGCACGATCGGCGCGAGGCGTTCCGCGGTCTGCATCGCGCGCTTGAAGTTCTTCTCGCTGTCGCCGACGTACTTGTCGTAGAGATTCGCGGGGTCGAGCTTGAGCAGCGGTAGACCCCACTCGTGCGCGACGGCTTTCGCGCACAGGCTCTTGCCGCACCCGGGTACGCCAAGGAGCAGCACGCCTTTCGGGAAGGAGAGACCAAATTCCGCGGCGCGCAACGGATCGGCGACGATGTTTCGACGTTTCGTGAGCCACGCCTTGAGACCGGCGAGTCCAGCGACATCGGCCATGCCCTGCTCCACGGGCCAGTACTCGAGCAGGCCATCCTGCTGAACGATCTTCCGCTTCGCCTCGAGCGCGCGTTCGACGTCGTCGGCGCGAAGGAAGCCGTCGTCGATGATGAGCTGATTGAGGACTTTTTCGGCCTCGACGAGGGTAAGTCCGGTGAGATTCTGAATGAGACGCACACGCTCCTCCGCGGAGAGCTCGACTTTCACCTTCATGCGCGTCGACTGCTCGCGGACAATTCGATCGACGAGCGATCGGTAGTCCTCGAAGCGCAGCGGTGGCAACCGGAGGATCGTCGCGTGCGGTCGAAGCGAGTCGGGAAGACGAACGTTCTCGTGTCCGGAAACGACGAGCGCGCCGCGGCGCTGGGCGAATTGCGTCGCGACGTCACGCACGTGACGTTCGACAACTGGATCGCCGAACCAGGCGGCGAGCCCCGCGAAGTGAAAGATGCCGGAGCCCTCCCGCTCGACGATGCGCAGAGCGTCGGCAGGCTCCTTTACCGGTTGCGCCGTCTTCTCGTCGACATATGGGTCGGTGGCATTCATGCCGCGGCGGAGGCCGCGACTCCGCGTCCAGGAGTAGTAATGCAGCTGCAGCTTCGAGGCGATCTGCTTGAACAGCTCTTCGACACGCTCCTCCTCGAGCGTATCGACGATGACGAGTCCATAACGAGAGCGGACGAGGAGGTCGAGATTGTCGAGGAGATCCGGAGCGGCAACAGACATGTAAAGGAGATGCGGGAGGAACACCCTGTCACGTCTTTGAGAGACGCGAGTGGGCTGCCGTCGTCACCGCGCGCCGGCCCTCACGCTATACGAGGCCGGCCCCGAGCATTATTTCTTGGTCGATGAGGATCACGATCTTCTGCGCACGCCTGGCGGTGGGAGTGCTGATCGGCACGACCGCGGTATCTGGCTGCGTACCGATGCCCGAGCCACCTCCAGGGGCGGCCCGCCTGGCGCGGCGCGACTCCATACGCGATAGCGTCGCGCACGTACGCGGACCGGGATGGCGCGCGGAGCATTATCCCGCCGCGGATCTTCACGGGCCCTTTCCGCGGCCGATTCTTTTCGATACCTCAGCGGACCCTAACGATCCGCTGGTTTACTACCGCCTTGGCGACAGTCTCCGCTATCACCAGCCGGGCGCCGCTGATCGCGCGTTCTATTGGGCAACGCGTCTCGATCCGACCTTCGCCGACGCGTACTTCGCGCGTTGGGCCCTGCTCCGCCGAGACTACCCCCTGCGCGAGATGCCCGACGGCACCATCCGCGATGTGAGTCGGCTGGCGCCGAATGTCGTGTTATCGGCGGACTCTCTGCTCACCATCGCTATCGCGTACAGTCCCTTTCTCGAGGGCACGCTCGACGTACCTCGATGGATCATGCGCCTGGACGAGAAGCGCGCCTCCGAGGACCCGACCACCGCAGGGATGCGCGCGTACGGCAAGCGGGACTATCGGAAGGCCACCATCGAATGGGCGAAAGCACTTCGCAAGGAGCCACGCCGGGCGATGCTGCACATCGCTCGCGCCTATGCTTGGGTGCGACTCAACCAGACCGACAGCGCGATCGCCGATCTCTCGGAGCTGATTCGTCACCTGGAAACCGTCGAGCGCGACTCGGTCGTCGCCCCCTACTTCGCGAAGGACTTCCTGTACTACGCCGTGGGAATGTTGCAGGGCAGCCAGCAACGCCTCGGCGAAGCTCGCATCGCGTTCGAGCACACCCTGCTCGAGAATCTCGGCTTCTACATGGCGCACGTGCGCCTCGCCGGCACGCTCGCGATGTTGGCGGACACGACCACCGCATTGAGCGAGCTCGAAACAGCGATCCTGATCCGTCCCGACGATCCGCTCGTGCTGGTTTACGACGGAAGCCTCCTCGTCGGCGCGGGCCACGTCGCCGAAGGTGAGCAGCGGTTACGCGCGGCGCTACACGCGGACTCGGATTACGCCCTTCCCCACGTTTTCCTCGGTCTCGCCGCGGAGAAGAGGAACGACACGAGTATGGCGCGCGCGGAGTACACGGACTACCTCATCCGCGCTCCACGCAGCGCGGGTGAGCGAGTGTGGGCTACCCAACGCTTGCGCGCCTTGCGTGGTCGTTAGGTGTGGCCTCTCGCGGCGGCCGTGAGTCCGAACACGATACCAACGGCGGCAGTGCGCACCTGACCGCGGTTCCGGATCGGCAGCTCGTTGGCATCGATGAGCCAGCCGAGGAAGATCGGCCCACCGTGCAGCGGATAATCCGCCTCGAGTCGATAGTTCCAGTACGCCTGGCCAGCGTCCAACACGTACGAGCTCTCGAACAATGCGTTCCAGCGACGGGAGTTCACACGAAGCGGAAAGGCGAGCTCTGGCCCGCCGCGCGTCGGGCTCCCGATCGAGGCACGATAACCCGCCGTGACGCCGCCCTCGAGCAGGCTACCGGCGTGCGACAGATACCCGATGCGCCCTTCGCGATAGCCGAGCTCCGTGGACGGATCCTGATGCGCATTGCGAAAGGCGAGATACAGGTGATGGTAATGGAGCTCGGCACTCTCGGTGTGAGCGTAGCCGTCTGCGAGTCCTGCCGACGCCGAGACATACAGCAGAACGTCCCGCACCGGACCTCGTGCTGGGAGTGTCGCGCTGTCCGCGCACTGCATTGCCGGTATGAGGGCGCTCGGTGCGATGGGGATCGCGTAGAAAAACACTGCGGCGCCGTCGGGGTTTCTGGCGCGTCTCACGGAGTCCGCGGCGCACCCACTCGGCGCCGCCTGCGCGGAAAGTCTCGTTGGGCCCGTGGCTGCACCGACGAAGCCTAACGAGATGGCGAGCCCCCAGAATCTGGCTTCCGATCGATGCATCGCTCCTCCGAGCGGACACACCTGGAGAAGTATATCTTGCAATTACCCGGAAGCCCCGGAGGGTCCATGAGCCGCATCCCAACGTTGATCATTGGCACTCGCCGCGAATGGCGCGACCCCATCGGCTGGCTGCTGAGAATCCTCGTTGCTGTGCTCTTCGTCCTGTTCAGCCTGGGAAAGTTCAACTCGGATCCACATGGCGAGTGGTTTCGCATTTTCGCGCGCATCGGCTTCGGCCAGTGGTTCCGGGTTGCCACCGGAGTCATCGAGCTCGTTGGCGGGCTTCTATTCCTGCTACCGGGTACGGCACGTTTCGCGGCGCTTCCACTTGCCGCCACGATGTTGGGCGCGGCGCTCGCGCAGTTGACGGTGCTCGGTCATCCGGTCTGGGCGATCATTCCGATTGCGTTGCTGGCCCTGGTGGTCATCGTGGGTTTTCGCGACGCCAGCCTCGACGACACCATCGCAACGCTGCAGCAGCGCCGCGCGAATCGGACGACAGTCCCAGCGACCAAGCCTCGAGCGTGAGCAAGAGTCTGTTCTCTTCACTCTGCTCGCAGTGCGATCACCGGATCCACGCGCGACGCACGGAACGCCGGCGCCGCGGCGGCGATGAGCGCGACGCTCACCATCATCAGCGCCGCGCCGCCGAGCAGGTACAGGTCGGTAGGCGCGATGCCATAGAGCAGTGATTGCAAGGCCTCTCCAGCGCCTAACGCGAGTGGGCCCCCCACGACGACCCCGAGCAGCGTCAGGGTGACGGCCCCGCGAAGCACGAGCCAGACGACCCCGACGCGGTTGGCACCGAGTGCCATTCGCACACCAATCTCGCGGGTACGTTGGGCGACAGTAAAGCCGACGATCCCCGCCAATCCGACCATCGCCAGCACCAGAGCGAGGATGGCGCAAGACGAGGCGAGCGCCGCGCCGAGGCGCTCGCGGAGCAGCACGGCGTCCGTCGCGGCGTTCATCATCTGCGGATTCGACAGCTGCAGTCGCGCCGCATACGGCGCGAGCGCGCGTACCAGCCGCGGCAAGACGAGCTGCGGCTCGGGACCCGTGCGCAAGAGCAGGAGAAAGAACGGCCACTTCCCCGCCTGGGGCGCCGGCAGGTACAGCATTGGCTCCGGCTTCTCGCGGCGATCGCCGAAGCGGACATCGCGGACGACACCGACGATGCGCACCGTCTCCCTCGCATCTGGACGATCGATGCGCACGAGCGCGCCCACCGGCGATCGAGCCGGGAAGTTTCGCCTAACAAATGCCTCGCTCGCGAGTGCTACCGGCTCGCTGCCTGGCCTATCGGCGTCGGTAAAGTCGCGTCCGTCGAGTAAGGCTGTTCGGGCAGTGGCGAGGTACCCGGGCGTGATCACCGTCAGCCACACCTCGGCCGAATCGAGGCGCGACTCGCCAACGATCGTGTAGGGAAAGGATACACTCCGGCCGCCGAAATCGGGGATGCGAGTGGCCATCGCGGCCGAGACAATGCCCTGGACACCGCGCGCCCGATCGAGAATGTCACGGTGAAGCGGGACGATGCCCGCCGCTTCGGAGGGGGTGCCCCGGGTCTCGATCGCGAGCGCCGCAACATGAGTGGACATGAAACCCGGATCGACCGCGCGGAGGTTGCGGAGCGTCGTGACGAGCAGCCCCGCACCACAAACGAGTACGAGTGCAATCGCGACCTGGAACACGACCAGCAGCCGATCCGTGATGGCACCCTTCCGGCTCCGCGACTCGCTCCGATCGCGGAGCCGCGTCGCGGGATCGTCGCGGGTGGCGCGGAGTGCCGGACCCACGCCGAACGCGAGCACCGACGTCACCGCGACGACGGCGGTGAAGAGGAGCAGCGCGGGCTTGGCACCGAACTCGACGAGCGCGGTGGACGTCGAGAGGACACTCGCGAGACCGGCAATGAGTAATCGGGTCGTCAGTCCGGCCAGCAGAAAGCCCAGCACCGCGCCGGCGGCAGCGATGATCGCGCTCTCGGCGAGCAGTTGCCTAACGATTCGCCACCGTGACGCACCGATCGAGAGACGGATGGAGAGCTCGCGCTGGCGCGTGGTGGCGCGCGCCAGGAGCAGATTGCCAACGTTCGAGCAGGCGACGAGCAGGACGAGGAGCACTCCACCCATGAGCGACCAGAGGACGAGTCGATAGTCGTCGCGAAAATCCGTCTTGCCGTACGGCACGCCGCTGCTCGCATCCACGAACGATAGCCGAACATCGCTCGGCAACCGCTCGGCAGTGAGACAGCAGCGCTTGAATGCCGCGTCGATGGGCACGGAGAAGGCCGCGCGCTGGGCCGGCGTGTCGAGTCGCGTGAGCACACTCACGTAGTTCCGATCCGCCGGTGTACCGAGCACCGTTGCGAATCCGGCGGGCACCGCCATGCTGAACCAGGCATTGAAGCGAACGCCGCGGAATGATTGCGGCATCACGCCGACGACCGTGAAGGAGTATCCGCGCAATCGGAGCTGTTTCCCGACGACGTTCTCGTCACGAGCAAAGAAGTCGGACCAGAGATTGTCCGAGATCACGACGACGGGCTCCTGTCCTTCCTCCTCCTGGCGCGTGAGCACCCGTCCCCGCTCGGGTCGAAGTCCGAGAAGGGAGAAGTAGCCCCCGTCGACGAACGTGACGCGCGAGAATGAACGTGTGTCGGGCGTCTCGACGAGTACGTTGTCAGCCTCGTACTCCGCGATCAACTCGGGCGCGCCGGGGACTGAACGAAGCGCGAGGTAGCTGCCGTGCAGGAGAGCCCCGTAACGAGTGCCCTTGTATGACACCACGAGCGCCGACAGCTGACGCGCTCTCGGAATAGCCAGCGGCTGCAGGAGGAGCCCGTACAGAAGACCAAAGATGGCGACGTTGGCACCGATACCCAGGCCTAACGACCCGACGCTCACGGCAGTGAAGCCCGGCGACCGGCGCAGGGTACGCAGTCCGTAGTGGAGATCGGCGAAGAGATCGTGAAACCCGGCGAAGGCGCGCACGTCGCGCGACTCCTCGCGGTATCGCTGCACTCCGCCGAACTCCGCGACGGCGCGTCGGCGCGCTTCCACGGCCGGGACGCCGGCACGCTCCAATGCTTCGGCGTGCAATTGGATGTGCAGTGCCATCTCGTCGTCCATGTCGCGATCGAGCTGCCGGCGGTCGATCCGCGAGACGAGGAAGCGCCCCCACGCGCTGATTGACCTCATGCGTCCTCCGTCCTGGCGCGGAGAACGAAGCCGATCCCGGTGGCGAGTCGATTCCATCCCTCCGCCTCCTGTTGGAGACGTCGTTCGCCCGCGCGTGTGAGGCGGTAGTACTTCGCCCGGCGGTTGTTCTCCGAGGTTCCCCACTCGGTCGCGACCAACCCTTGCTCCTCGAGTCGATACAGAGCGGGATAGAGGGCGCCCTGCGTGATCGTGAGCGCGCCACGCGACAGCTCCTGAATACGCAGGAGGATGCGGTAGCCGTGCTTCGGGCCGAGCGAGACGGCCTTGAGGATCAGAAGCTCGAGAGTACCGGGCAGCAGCTCGGGCGCGAGTGGCATTCCGCTCTCCTTGTTGGCTTAGGAGAAGCTAGGATCCGTCTCCTAAGCGGTCAAGGAGAGCATCTGGTGGTTGGTGGTTGGTGGTTGGTGGTTGGTGATTGGTGATTGGTGATTGGTGAATACTGACGGCCGGCGCACAGCGCCGGCCAATCCGAATTCCACCAGCCACCAGCCACCAGCCACCAATCAGGCCACCGCTAGATGTTGACCATCCTCATACCTGCTTCCGGATACCGCGGGCCCGCGGCCACGCCCTGAGGAGCAATCGCATCGATGTGAGCCAGGTCCTGCGCGGTGAGCTGGACGTCGACCGCGCCGGCATTCTCTTCGAGGTACTGCACACGCTTCGTCCCGGGGATCGGCACGATGTCCGGACCGCGAGCGAGAAGCCACGCCAGCGCGAGCTGCGACGGAGTGCACTGCTTCTCCCGGGCGAGCTCCTGGATGTGGCGCACGAGATCGAGATTCTTTTGAAAATTCTCACCCTGAAAGCGGGGGGCGTTGCGCCGGTAGTCGTCCGCCGGGAGATCGTCGATCGAACGGAAGCGGCCGGTGAGAAAACCGCGGCCGAGTGGACTGTACGCCACGAACCCAATGCCGAGCTCGCGCACGGTGGGCAGGATGTCGTCTTCGGGATCACGACTCCATAACGAGTACTCGGTCTGGAGCGCCGTGATGGGATGCACACGGTGGGCGCGACGTATTGTCTCCGCCGCCGCCTCCGAAAGCCCCAGAAAACGCACCTTGCCTTCCTTCACCAGGTCGGCCATGGCGCCGACCGTGTCCTCGATCGGTGTCTTTGGATCGACGCGGTGTTGATAGTAGAGATCGATGTGATCGACGCCGAGCCGCCGGAGCGATGCATCACAGGCGCTTCGCACGTACTCCGGGCGTCCATTGATGCCGAGACTGACACCCTCCGCCGTTCGCACGCTCCCGAACTTGGTCGCGATGACGACATCGTCCCGCCGATCAGCGATCGCCCGTCCGACCAGCTCCTCGTTCTTGAAGGGACCGTACATGTCGGCCGTGTCGAGAAACGTCATCCCGAGCTCGAGCGCGCGGTGGATGGTGGCGATCGATTCGTCGTCGTCCCGCCCCGAATAGAAGTCGGACATTCCCATGCACCCCAGGCCGAGCGCTGACACGGCGAGTCCTTGCGAGCCAAGTTGGCGTTTCTGCATCGCGACTCCAATGTGGTGAGATGTTAGCATCTGCTCATGTCATACAACCGCGGCCAACGTCGGATAATCGAGGTAGCCCTGGTCGCCGCTGCTGTAGAAGGTGGACCGGTCGGGATTGTTGAGGGGCGCCCCGAGCCGCACCCGCTCGTCGAGATCGGGATTGGCGATGTAGAGCCGACCGAAGCCGACGAGATCGGCGCAGTCCTTCTCGAGCACGTGTTCGGCCGTCTCCGGCGTGTAACCGCCGGTGGTGATGAGCGTTCCGGAAAAGAGCTCGCGCGCGAGCTCGGTTGCGCACACAGCGCGATCGTCGGGGCCGTTCGTACTGATCGCGGCTTCCACGACGTGGAGGTATCCGAGTCGGTCGAGGGCGTCGAGCCCGCCGATCGCGGCGGAAAAGGTGGCCACGGGATCGTCGTCGACGGCGCCATTGGTCGTGCCCCCGGGCGAGAGACGCACGCCGACTCGCCGATCGTTCCAGACATCCATGACCGCGCGAGTGACCTCGAGAAGGAAGCGGCAGCGATTCTCGATGCTTCCCCCGTATTCGTCGTCGCGCTTGTTGGTTCCGCTTCGGAGAAACTGATCGATGAGGTAGCCGTTCGCGCCGTGAATCTCCACGCCATCGAAGTTGGCTTCGCGGGCGATGACCGCCGAACGGCGGAACTGCTCCACGACCTGCCGGATCTCGCTCGTGGTGAGCTCGTGCGGCGTCTCGTACGGTCGTGAGCCATCGGGGATGTACGCTTTACCCGGCGGCGGAATGGGCGACGGCGCGACGGGCACCATTCCATGGTAGTAGGAGTGCGAGACGCGGCCGACGTGCCAGATCTGGGCGAAGACGCGTCCGCCTGCCTGGTGCACGGCGTCGGTGACGCGACGCCATCCGTCGCGGTGTTCAGCGGCGTAGATACCTGGTGTATCCTGATAGCCCTGCGCCACGGGCTCGATCTGCGTTCCTTCGGTGATGATCAGCCCCGCAGACGCGCGCTGACGGTAATACGCGGCCATCCGTTCGTTAGGCACGCAGCCAGGCGCGCGGTTGCGAGTCATCGGCGCCATCACCAACCGGTTGGACAGACGCAAATCCCCGAGAACGTAGGACTCGAGCAGGCGCACGGCGAAAGCTGACGAAGCTACAGCGGACGGCGCTCGCCGCGCGACAGCTCGAGCAGGCCGCGCCCGACCACGACGTGCACGGCGATCAACGCCAGCACGACGAGGCCGACCGAGATCCAGGTCACGGTCGCCTGAACGACGTCGATACCGCCGGTGTGCCTCGGCATCGCTGCATAGGCGATGAGGGCGAAGATGGCGATGAAGAGCAACACGGCGCCGAATGCGCCGAACGCAGCCAGCTTTGCGATTCGTGGAGGCATGTCTTGGTGGCTGGTGGCTGGTGGCTGGTGGCTGGTGGCTGGTGGCTGGTGGCTGATGGCTGGTGGTCGTACAGGAATTTACGCGCCACGCACCACCCATCGCCCATCGCCCATCGCTTATCGCCCGTATCAAGGATGCTCGACGACCGTGACGCCGTCTTTGGTGACGCGATGTGAGACGAGCGGAAGCGGTGGATCGGCCTCGTCGGCGATGGCGATGGCTTGGCGGAGAGCGTGCTTGCCGGTCTCGATGCCGGCACGGTCGCGCGCGAACACTGTCGCCAGCGGCTCACCCTGCTCCACCCAATCACCTGGGCGCGCCGTGATCACGAAACCGACGCTGGGATCGATGACGTCGTCCATTTTCGTTCGGCCGCCGCCGAGGGCGATGATGCCGCGACCGATTGCGCGCGGCTCGACTCGCGCCACGAAGCCGCGGCGGGGCGCGCTGAACAGTTCGCAGTCGCCAGCCTGCGGCAGCACCGCGGGGTCGTCGACCACCCCGGGATTTCCCCCCTGCGCTTCGATGATCTTCTGGAAGCACTCGGCCGCCCTCCCCGTGCCGATCGCTTTTTCCATCTGGCGGCGCGCCTCGTCAGCGCTACTGGCGACGCCGGCGATGAGCAACATCTCAACACCGAGCGCGTACGTGACCTCGAGCAGGGCGGGCGGGCCCTCGCCCTTCAGGGTATGGATCGCCTCCTCGACCTCGAGCGAATTGCCACAGGCGCGCCCCAGCGGGCGGTCCATCGCGGTGATGAGCGCGACGACGGGACAGGAGTGGTCGCTGCCGAGGCGGATCATTGCTTCGGCCAGCTCGAGCTCACGCTCGAGTTGGGGCAGGAAGGATCCGCTGCCGCGCTTGATGTCGAGCACGAGACCCGTGAGGTCTTCAGCGAGCTTCTTGCTCATGATCGATGCCGCGATGAGCGGGATCGACTCGACGGTCCCGGTCGCGTCGCGTAGTGCATACATCTTTCGATCGGCGGGCGCGATCTGCTTCGTCTGGCCGATGAGCGCGCACCCGATCCGCGCGAGTTGGCTCCTGGCTTCCGCGAGCGTTAGGCTCGTGCGGAATCCTGGAATGGACTCGAGCTTGTCGAGAGTTCCTCCAGTGTGCCCGAGACCCCGACCGGACATCATCGGCACCGCGACGCCGAGCGATGCGACGAGGGGAGCGAGCACGAGGGAGACCTTGTCCCCCACGCCACCCGTGGAATGCTTGTCAACTCGTGGCACTCCGAGATCGGCCAGGTCCAGCCGGTCGCCGCTGCCGAGCATCGCCTCCGTGAGCGCGGCGGTCTCGCTCCGATCCATGCCGCGGAGAAAGCACGCCATCAGAAACGCAGCCATCTGATAGTCGGGTACGTGCCCCGCCGCATACGCCAGCGTTAGGGCACGCCACTCCCCCGCCTCGAGCCGTCCGCCGTCGCGCTTCCGCTCGATCAGCCTTTGCGCGAGCATTGACCGTTCTTTGGGGTAGACCTAGGTTGGCGCCGGCAAGCCGGCCTCATGGAATGAGCGGCCATAGGTGGTCGCTCGCGCTTCTTCCCACGCATCAGGAGCTAAGGGTATGAGTATGCGCTTGAGCATACGCGTAATGACCTTCGCCGCAATGCTGTTCGCGGCGCGCGTCGTATCGGCGCAGGGAACGGAGGCCGCGGCACAGATCGCGCTCGGGGATCATGAGTATCAGCAGCGAAACCTCGTCGCAGCGCTCCAGCACTACGAAGCCGCCGTCGCCAAGGACTCGGCGTTGACGGAGGGGTTGTGGAAAGCCGCGAATGCCGCGGTCGATCTCGGGGAGTTCAACGACGCCGAGCGCGAGAGCTACTACACCCGCGGTGAGCAGTTGGCACGACTCGCGGTGAAGTCCAACCCCAACTCGGCCGACGCACATTTCGCCCTCGCGAAGGCCCTTGGCCGTGTCGCCCTCTCCAAGGGAAAGCGCGAGAAGGTGAAATACGCCGGAGCGGTACACGACGAAGTCGTGGCGGCTCTCAAGCTCGATCAGACGAATGCGGGCGCCCTGCACGTTTTCGGCATGTGGAACGCGGAGATCATGCGTCTCAGCCGGGTCGAGCGTTGGGCGGCCCGCAACCTACTCGGCGGCGGTATACTCGGCGAGGCCTCGTGGGACAAAGCGCAGGCGTATCTCGAGCGCGCCGTATCAATCGAACCGAACCGCATCACGCACCGTCTCGACCTCGCGGGCGTGTACGCCGATCGAGGGGACACGGCCAAGGCTCGCGAGCAATACGAGATGATCGCGCGCCTGCCCGTGGCCGACTACAACGACCCGCGTTACAAGCAGCTCGCGGAGGAGCGACTGCGCGACCTGCACTAATCGTCCGTCAAAGCGTCGTCATGTAACTCATGGCGCGCGCGCCGGTCACGAAAGCGGCGTGTGAGCTTACGGCGTCCGCGCTGTGCGGCGTGCCGAAGCTCGTGCCGTAGATCCTCCCAGGCGTCGGTCGTGCGTTCGCGGAGCTGTCGGCCCTGACGGGCGATGTCGTGACGAGTACGGGAGCCACTCTGTGGCGCGAAGAGGAGCGCGGCGCCGGCGCCCATGACGGCGCCAAGCAGTGCGCCGCTGGCGAAGATGGCGATGTGCTGCCAGTCCAGCTCGTGGTGGTCGGCCACCGGACGGGCCGTCCGCGAGCGAGCAATGCCGCGCGAGGTGATCGGCAGCTCGCGCTCGAGCACGTGTCGTCCAGCGTCTCGCGCGCGCGACGAGGCCGAAGTAGCGACGGCGGCGCTGGCGAGGCCGCGGCGGGAGCGAGGATCTCTTCCGGCGTAAGACATCGAAACGAACACTCCGTGTGATCGTGTGTCTGGTAAGAAACTTGCGAGCAGTCCGACAGATTTCCTGTAGTCGCGGTACCTGAGCTTCGATCTTGCACCCCCGCGCTCACTCCGATCCAACTCCCTCCATCGCGTCGGCCTTGGCCGGCGTGTGAGGAGAATCATGTCCACCAACGGCAAGACAGTACTGCTGGTCGAAGACAACGAAGACAACCGCATCGTCTATTCCACCATCCTACGTCACTTCGGCTACTCGGTGACGGAGGCGTTGAATGGCGAGGAGGGTATCGCGAAGGCGCGGTCAGAAAAACCGGACTTGATCTTGATGGACATCTCGATTCCCATCATTGATGGATGGGAAGCGACGCAGGTGCTGAAGCACGACCCGGAAACGCGGCAGATCCCGATCATCGCGCTCACCGCGCATGCTCTCGCGTCGGACCGCGAGAAGGCGATGGAAGTGGGATGCGACGGATATCTGGCGAAGCCGTGCGAGCCACGCGCCGTGGTCGCCGAGGTGCAGCGATTCCTCGGGAAGGACAATGGCAGATGAGCAGGAACTGTCGGCGCGCATCCTGATCGTCGACGATCACGAAGACAACGTCGAGTTATTGCGCGCGCGGCTCGAGTCGTGGGGCTACGCGACCGAATCGGCGATGGACGGCGAGCAGGCATTGGAAAAGGTGGAGCAATCTCCGCCCGATCTGATTCTGCTCGACGTCATGATGCCGCATATCGACGGGATGGAAGTGGCGCGCCGGGTGAAGGGGAACACCAAGCTGCCCTTCATCCCGATCATCATGCAGACCGCGCTCGACACGACGGAGGACAAGGTCGAGGGTCTCGAGGCGGGCGCGGACGACTACATCACGAAGCCAATCGAGTTTCCTGAGCTGAAGGCGCGCCTCAAATCGATGCTGCGCATCAAGCGACTGCAGGAGGAGCTCGAGGAGCGCGAGCGGCAGCTGCTCGAGGCGAACGAGCGACTCCGCTACATGTCGCAGACGGACGGCCTCACGGGGCTGGACAACCGCCGCCATATCGAGCACCAGCTCGACAGCATGTTCGCGCACGCCCGGAGGCTGAACGAGCCACTGTCGTGCGTGATGTGCGACCTCGATCGCTTCAAGACCGTGAACGACACCTACGGGCACCAGGCTGGCGACGCGGTGCTCAAACAGTTCGCGCGCATTCTCAAGAACGAGGCGCGTGAGAAGGTCGATCGCGTTGGGCGTTACGGCGGCGAGGAGTTCATGCTGCTGTTGCCGGGCACGGTGCTCGACGCCGCGGTGACGTTCTCCGAGCGGGTGCGGAAAGAGGTGGAGTCGCGTACATTCACGTTCGACGGCGGCACGATCAAGCGAACGGCGAGCTTCGGCGTCGCCGGCTGGCCTCACCCTCGAATCACCAGTTGCGACGCATTGGTTCGCGCGGCCGACGACGCGCTCTACGTTGCCAAGGAGACGGGTCGAGATCGCGTGATCCGCTTCGACAGCGACGCCTTCAACGCGCACATCGCCGAACATGGATCAGAGCAGCTCGTCGAACAATCCAAGCAGCAGGACGTCGGCAGCGATCGCGAACGACCGCTCGGGGAGCAGTCCCCCGGCCGCGCGGACGACGGAGGAGAGCTTCGGGCGAGATGACGAGCTGGCGCGGCTCCGCAGCCGCGTCGCCGAACTGCAAAAGGAACGCGATCATCTCGTCGCCGTCGTCGACATTCTCCAGGACGTCTCCGGCTCTCTCCATTTCGTCGACATTCTCCAGAGCATCGCCCGGAAGCTGGGCGACGCGTTCGGGCTCGATCGCTGCACGATTTTCCTCGCCAGCGAGCAGGACGAAGTGCGGCTCGTGGCCAGCTACGAAGACCCAACGCTGCGGAATCTCGTCGTCGACCTGAATCGATATCCGGAGCTGCGACGCGCGTTCGAGTCGAAGGAGACGGTCTTCATCCCGGACGCGACGAACGATCCGATGCTCCGCTCGGTCAAGTCGCAGCTGGACATGCGGAATGTGCGGTCGATTGTCGTGGTGCCAATTCAATGGCAAGGCGCGGTGATCGGCGCGATTTTCCTGCGAACGGAGCGTGACGCGCAGCCATTCTCGGACGCGGACGTACACTTCTGCCAGGTAGTAGCGTCGCTCACGGCCAAGGCGTTACGAAACGCGCACCGCTTCGAGACGTTGATGCGGTCGCAGAAAGGCGCGAGCGAGGTGCAGCGGAAGTCAGAGCTGCAACGAGTGGCCCTTCTCGCGTTCATTCGGCGGCTGCTCGATCGTTATGCGACCGCGGAGGATCACATGTGGGCAGAGACGTTGCTGCCCAAGGCTTCGGATCAGGAGCTGGAGCGATTGGTCGCCGTCGCGATGAAGGTGTTCGAGGAGGAATCGAGAGGCTAGTGGTTGGTGGCTGGTGGCTGGTGGCTGGTGGCTGGTAGTTGGTGGCTGGTAGTTGGTGGTCATCGTGGCCTCAGGAGCGAGCGTCGCAAGCCACTCAACAATCGCCAGACGCGATCCGCCCGCTCCTTGATGGCCCAACGCGCCCTCGACGGTGAGATACATTCGCCGCTCGGCAATGATCATCAAAGTCGCGACTTCCTGCAGTGACCCGCGCGCGATTGCCAGAAAGTGGAGAAACTCCTTCCTAGATCGACTTTGTCCCTGGCGATATTGGAAGGAATTGATACCGCAGCCCGGCGAACTTGCGGCGACATTGCGAATCGCTCGTGTGGCGGAAATCGATCGACGCAATCGTAGACCAGAAGAACCAGCTCAATTGACTCTTTCCCGACCTCCAGGTCCTGGTAGCTCCGAACGCTCATCTGGCTCTCCGATTGGGGTGTGGCCAGAGCATGCGATAATTCGATGATTCGGGGCGTACCGAATCATTTCTGACCGTACCATTTTCACGCCGTTCCCCAGCCACCAACCACCAACCACCAGCGACCATCACCAGTTTGACTGACGTCCACCACGACCTGCCTGCCAGAGCCAAATGGCTCCGGGAGGAGCTCGAGAGAGCCAACTACGAGTACTACGTCCTCGACGCGCCGACGAGATCGGACGCGGAGTACGATCGGCTGCTGCGTGAGCTGAAGGAGATCGAGGACCAGCACCCCACCCTGCGGACGCCGGACTCGCCGACTCAGCGCGTCGGAGCGGAGCCGCAGAGTCAACTCGCGAAGCACCAGCACATCGTGCCAATGCTTTCGTTAGGCAACGCCTTCAACGAGGAGGAGCTGGCGGCGTGGGAAGAGCGGATCGTTCGACTCGCGGGCGAGGAAGTGCGACGCTCCGGCTACAACTGTGAGCTGAAAATCGATGGCGCGGCCGTGAGCCTCACCTATCAGGACGGCGTTCTCGTCACCGCCGCGACGCGGGGCAACGGCAGCATCGGCGAGGACGTGACCCCGAACGCGCGCACCATCCACGAGATTCCACTCCGGCTCAAGGGCAGCGGTCATCCGTCGCTGATGGAGATTCGCGGCGAAGTGTACATGCCGTTCAGCGGGTTCGAGAAGATGAACGAGGAGCGCGTGAAGGCCGGCGAACCGGTCTACGCCAATCCGCGCAATTCGGCGTCGGGCTCTCTGCGGATGCTGGATTCGTCGATCACCGCGTCGCGGCCGATGCGATTCTTCGGCTACGCCATCGCCGTCCCGCACGGCGTGCGGCTCGATCTCGACCGACAATCCGCGCTGCTCGACCAGCTAGCGGCTTGGGGAATCCCGGTCGCGCCGCATCGCATGTGCTGCGCGTCGCTCGAGGAGGTCCACGAATGGGCTCGGGCGCTCGAGTCGCGCGTGCGCGCGTCGCTCGACTTCGCCATCGACGGCGGCGTCATCAAGGTAGACCAGCTGTCGCTCTGGGAGGAGCTCGGCGTCGTCGCCCGCGAGCCTCGTTATGCGATCGCCCGAAAGTTCGCCCCCGATATCGCCGAGACCAAACTCCTGTCCATCGAAGTGAACGTCGGACGCACCGGGGCGCTGAATCCGTTCGCGGTGCTCGAGCCGGTCGAGATCGGCGGCGCAACGGTGAAGCTCGCGACGCTGCACAACTTCGACCTGATCAGAGAGAAAGACCTCAGGCCGGGCGATTGGGTGCAGGTCAAACGCGCGGGCGAGGTCATACCCCAGGTCATCGGGCCGATCCCCGAGCGGCGCGACCCCAACGATCCGCCGAAGAAGGTTCGCGTTCCAACGCAGTGTCCGTCGTGCGGCACGAAGGTCGAGCGCGACGAGGAAGAGGTGGCGATCTACTGCCCGAACGTCGCCTGCCCGGGACGGCAGCTCGAGGGATTGGTGCACTTTGCTTCACGCGCCGCGATGGACATTCGCGGGCTGTCGTACGCGCGGATCGAGCAACTCGTCGATGCAGGCTTCATCCACGACGTCGCGGACCTGTACTCGGTGACGGAAGAGCAGCTCTTGACGCTCGACGGCTTCGCGGAGAAGAGCGCTCAACAACTCGTCGAGGCAATCGCCGCCTCGAAGGCACAGCCCCTGTCTCGTCTCCTGTTCGGGCTCGGCATTCGTCACGTCGGCGCCACGGCGGCGGAGCTGCTCGCCCGCCATTTTGGCGATCTGCCGGCCATTTCCGAGGCCTCGCGCGACGACATCCTGGCGATTCGAGGCATCGGCGAGATCATTGCCGTCGCGGTTACCGCATACTTCGCCGATCCATCGGTGCGGAAGCTCATACGGAAGCTCGCCGCGGCGAGCGTCAACTTCACAGAGCCGAAGCAAGTGGTCGCGGGGGGTGCCTTCAAGGGGATGGCAATCGTCATCACGGGAACTCTCCCGACGCTGTCGCGGGGCCAGGCGACGGAGTTGATTGAGTCACAGGGCGGCCGCGTCACCAGCGGCGTGTCGAAGTCCACGGACTTCGTCCTCGTGGGCGAGGATGCGGGAAGCAAATTGGAGAAAGCACGAGCGCTCGGGGTCGAAACGATCGACGAAGCCGAGCTGCTGCGACGAGTGGGCGCAGGCGGGAACGGAGAAGCCAACTGATGCCACAGTCGATTGATCTGGCGGCGAATGGAATGGTAGGCCTAACGCGAGAGGCGCTCGTCGCCCTGTGTGCGTCGCTCCTGAGGGAGAATGGCTCCCAGGCGGCGATGCATCTGCAGAATGCCGGGTACGCCGGTGGAGCGACGCTGTTCGAGGCGTTCTCGCAATGGCTGCTCGCACGCGGACATGGCGCGCCCGAATCGCAGCCGGCGACGCTTTTCGGCCAGCGCGCGACGCAGTTCTTCCGTGAGCTCGGCTGGGGCTCGCTGGAGCTGGGCACAGTTGGCGACGCGGTCGCGACCGTCGATAGCGCCGATTGGGCGGAGGCCGATTCCTCGTCGGCGCTGGAATTCCCCGGTTGTTATCTCACCACGGGACTCTTCGCCGACTTCTTCGGGCGGCTGGCTGGCAGTCCGCTCGCGGTGATGGAGGTGGAGTGCCGATCGATGGGCGCCGAGCGTTGTCGGTTCCTGCTGGCGAGCGCCGAGGTGATGCAGCACGTGTACGACGCCATGGGGAATGGCGTGACGTACGATGAGGCAGTGATGGGAGCGGAGGGGTAGCGGGGCAGAGGGGAGCGGGTTGTGGGTAGAGGATTGGAACAAGGAAGGCCGACGGTTTAGCCGCCGGCCTTCATTCCCTTTTCACCCACTACCCTCTACCCGCAACCCTCTACCCACCAAGCACGCCAGCATACAGCGGATTCGCAACCAGCTCTCCATCGATGAGGATCTCGCGATCCCACGGGAGCACGATCGTGCTTTCCGTCGCGATAGAGTAGAAGTCGGGCTCGTACGGTCCCGTTCGGAATCCGACGGCAGTGCGCACGTCGGCGGCGTCCGCGCTGCTGATCGCGTTGACGGCAAGCCGCATCGTGTCGCCGCTGTCGCAGGTCTCGTCGACAATGAGGACCCGCCGATTCCGCACGAACGCCGGTGACGGGCCGAGTAGCGCGGGCACATCACGCGGCGCCTCGGCACCATAACGGCGGCTGACGACAATCGAGTGAAATTCGCGGTCGAGAATCGCCGCAATCACCGCACCGGGAATCACGCCGGCGGTGGCGATGCCGACGACGATCTCCGGATCGTACGCGCGAGACACCTTCAGCGCGAGCGCACGCGAGAGCTCGCCGAAGAGCGGCCACTCGACGTTGAAGACGCCCTTGGAGTGTTCGACGGAAGTGCGGCGGGGAGTCATCGCTGTAGCTGGTGGTTGGTGGCTAGTGGCTGGTTGTTGGTTGTGGGTTATTGGCAGCTCGTGAATTCGGATGAACGGCGAGCGAAGCTCGCCGTTTCCTCATTCACCAACCACCAATCACCAGCTACCAAGCACCATCTCAAAGCTAGCCCTGACCGGGATCCCTGCATAGCTTTGCCGCCAGGGCCGCGTCGCGCCCCGCCTGCCGCGACACCCTCGAGCACCTGCCCTTCCTCGAAATCAATGTCTTGGTGGAGCCGCCTCGTTGGCGGCAAGTCCGGAAGCGTCAAGCCGCAGCGTCTCGATTACTTGAGCGAGGCGTTGGCATTGGAGCGGCAGGGCGATTTCGACGCGGCGCTCACGTCGTATCGTTTGGCGCTTCGCGATCGGCCAAATGACCCGAAGATTCTCGAGAACATGGCCATTGCGTTCTCGAAGACAGGTCGTCTGGATGACGCGGTGCGATGCTATCGGCGATCGCTCGAGATCGAGCCGGAGCGTTCGGGGGCGCATTACGGTCTCGCGTTTCTCCTCCTCAAGCGGAGCGATCGTGACGGCGCGGAAAAGCACCTCGAGGCGTTTCTGTCGAAGGCCCCATCGAGCCCGGAGGCAGAGCGCTGGGTGCGACATGCGCAAATGAAGCTCGACGAGCTGCGCGCGGGTGTAGACTCCATCCCTGAGGAACCAGAGAAGTAACGTGGGGCGCGTGCTCGCGATTGTCAGCCAAAAGGGAGGCGTGGGCAAGACGACGACGGCAATCAATCTTGCCGTCGCCATGGCTCGCCGCGGCGTGAAAACGTTGCTCGTCGACGTCGACCCCCAGGGCTCCGTCCGCTACGGACTCGGCATGATGTCACCGCATTACCGGCTCGGCGTCTCGGACTTTCTGGAGAGCGAGATCGGGATGCAGGAGATCGTGCGTCCGACGACGCTGCCCTGGCTGCGCGTCGCGCTCGCCGGAAGTATCTCCGACGGCGGCACGCACGAGGACTATCACCTCACCTTCGCGCGGTCGCCGCGATTCGAGGAGCTGTTGACGCGCGCGCAGGAGCGCGGGTATGTGGTCGTGATCGACACGCCGCCGGGCCTGGGCCCGATCGTGCAGCGCGTACTGACCAACAGCGACCACGTGCTGGTGCCACTGCAATGCGAGCCAGCGGCGGTGCAGACCACGGCGCAGATCCTGCGCGGCATCCGCGGTGTGGTCTCGCAGAATCAGCAGCTGACCTTCGAGGGGATACTGCTCACGATGTACGAGCCGGGGAACGCCGTCTCGGAACGTGTGGCGGCGCACGTGCGCGCGCAGCTGCCGCAGCTCGTCTTCGACATCGCGGTGCCGCGCACGGTGGCGTCGGTGGACGCGGTGGCGGCGGGGCAGCCGGTCGTGCTCCGCGCGCCTAACGATCCGGCGTCGCGGGCCTACACGACGCTCGCCGACGAGCTGGTGCCGCGACTCCAGTGAGGCGCCGCCCATTACGAGTGCTCGTTGCATTTGGCACGCTCTGGATCGGCGTCGCCTGCCTCGAGCCCTCGTCACCGATTCAGCCGATCTTCTCGCTGACGTCGGTGGTGCTGCCCTTCCCGTCGATCGCCGTCCACGATTCGCTGCGCGACACGCTGGGCCAGGTGAAGCCATTGAGGGTATTCGGCTTCGACGCGAAGGGTGACACTGTGGACACGACGCTCTACACGGTGAGCTTCCTCGCGATCGACACGACACACCAGCTCATCGTCGATGATGCCACCGGGCTCGCGCGCGGCGACACGAGCTCGCCTCTCGCAAAGGTCGTCGGCACCGTGACGCTGAAGAGCAACAATCGGTCGATCCAGACGCTGCAGGTTCCCCTCCCGATCGTGCCGCCGCCCGACACGGCGGTGCGAGACACCAATTTCTCGTTCACATGGACGCCGCCGAGCGTCGCGACGGACTCGAACAGCTCCGGCCTGCTCAGCCCCGCGCTGAACGTGACGGTCTCCGACAGCATCCGGCAGCCTGTTCCGAGCTGGGTCGTGAGCTACAAGATCGTGTACTCACCGCCATCGACGAGCATAGGTCAGCCCACTGTGGTGCTCTATGATCCGTCGGGGCATGACAGCACGGTCTCGGTGACGAGCACGTCCGGCGTGGCCTCGCGTCAGCTGCGGATTCGGCCAGGGGCGTTCGTCAGCGCGAGCCGGCCTGACTCCGTGAAGGTGATGGTACGCGTGCAGTTCCACGGGAACCCTCTTCCCGTTCTGACCGACGACACCTTCGTGATCCAGCTGAACGAGAACCTCATCTCTACGTCAATCAACGCATATCCGCGACGGAATTAGCGGGGTATACTCTCGACGAATCGGTCGTCGTAAACAGGAGCGACCCCGGGCGCCTTACCCGGTCGCGGCGACAGGCATCGGAGGAAGCTGAATGATCACGAGCGGTGGACCGCGGAATTCAAAGCCGGGCACGCTGAACCAGCTGTTCTTCAGCGCGGTCGAGCGCTACAACAAGCCAGACGCGCTCCAGGTGAAGGTCAGCGGCGTCTTCCAACCGATCTCCCACACGACGCTCGTCGAGCGCGTGCGGCGCACGGCGATGGGCCTTCAGGCGTTAGGCATCCGCAAGGGCGACCGCGTCGCGATCCTGTCGGAGAACCGTCCGGAGTGGGCGATCGCCGATTACGGCTGCCTAACGGGCGGCCTGACCGACGTCGCGATCTATCCCAATCTGCCGCCCGATCAGGTGGCGTACATCCTGCGCGACTCGGGCTCGTCGGCGATCTTCGTCTCCACCGACGCCCAGGCGGAGAAGGTCCGGCAGATTCGCAACGAGTGCCCCGCGGTGCGCTGCGTTATTGGCTTCGGCTCGTCCCGTGCGCCAGGTGTGGACGTCACCCTCGCCGAGCTCGAGGCAAAGGGTGCGGCAACGGAAACGCCTGAGTCCATCGCGGCCTATAAACGCGCCGCAGAGGCCGTGCGGCCGGATGATCTGGCGACGCTCATCTATACGTCGGGCACGACGGGCGAGCCGAAGGGCGTGATGTTGTCCCACGACAACATCTACTCGAACGTGATGGCGAGCTCGATCGAGATACCCTTCGCCGGCGACGATACCTGTCTCAGCTTTCTGCCGCTGTCGCACATCTTCGAGCGGATGGCGGGCCACTATCTCATGATGCACACCGGGACGACGATCGCCTACGCCGAGTCGATCGACACGGTGCCTATCGACATGCAGACGGTGAAGCCGACGCTCGTATTGTCGGTGCCGCGTCTCTACGAGAAGATGTACGCGCGCGTCCTCGAGAACGCGCTCGCCGGCGGCGCGGTGAAGAAGCGCATCTTTTTCTGGGCACGCAACGTTGCCGACCGATGGGCGACGGAGAAGTTGGCGGGTCGCGAGCCGGGCAGCTGGTTAGGCATGCAGTATCGGCTGGCGCAGAAGCTCGTGTTCTCGAAGCTGAAGGATCGCACGGGGCAGCGCCTCCGCTACTTCGTGTCGGGTGGCGCGCCGCTGGCGCCGGAGATCAACAAGTTCTTCTATGCGGCCGGTCTCGTGATCCTCGAAGGCTATGGCCTCACGGAGACAAGTCCTGTCATATCGGTGAACACGCCCAGCGCGTTTAGAATCGGCACCGTCGGCAAGCCGGTGCCGGGCGTAGAGCTGATGATCGCCAGCGACGGCGAGATCTGCACCCGCGGTCCACACGTGATGAAGGGCTACTACAACAAACCGCGCGAGACCGCGGAAGCGATCGACGCGGAGGGCTGGTTCCACACGGGCGACATCGGTGAGATCGAGGACGGCTTTCTGCGAATCACCGATCGCAAGAAGGACCTGATCGCCACGTCGGGCGGCAAGAAGATCGCGCCGCAGCCGATCGAGAACAAAGTGAAAACGAACAAGTACGTGGCGCAGGCGGTGATGATCGGCGACAAGCGCAAGTTCCCGGCGATGCTCGTCGTGCCGAACTGGGAGCAGCTGGAGAGGTGGGCGCGTCACAAGAATCTCATCTGGACGGACCGCGCGCAGCTCCTGCAGATGCCGACGGTTCGCGCGAAGATGGAGAAAGAGGTTGCCGAAGAGCTGCAAGGGCTGGCGCGCTTCGAGATGCCGAAGAAGATCGGGCTGCTCGAGCACGACTTCTCGATCGAGCGAGGCGAGCTGACGCCGACGTTGAAGGTCAAGCGTCGAATCATCGATCAGGCGTACAAGAGTGTGATCGACGGCTTGTACGCGGATGAGAAGGAGCCGGCGGGCGTGTAGCGTTGGGCGTTGGGCGATGGCACGCCCCTTACTTTCGTCGTTGAAGGCTGATGATGCCTGACGAGCGCGGAGCCTGCTGCCGCTCGGCGAGCCACTGACGGTCGTCGCGGACGAGCTCGGTCAGCCCATCCGGCAGTGAGAGCGCGACGGGCGCGAGGATGCGGCCGCCGGGGGCCACCACTTCGATGCCGCTGGCGAGCTGCGCGGGCGTCGTGCGGTCGTCGAACGCGATCGCACGAGCGCTGGCGCCGGCGAGCGGCAGCGCCGTCCAGGCGCGCCCAATCGTTAGGCCCGAGAGTCCACTCCCCGTCGCTAAATCTGTCGGCGGGTTCACGAGCAGCAGTTGCACATCCGTGAGCTCGCGCATCCGTACGGCGTGATTCGTAAGATCGCCTAGCACGACCGCGTATCCTCGTGCCCCCGTGAGATCGAGCAGCGCGACGAGGCGGAGCGCTTCGTCTTCATTGGACGCGCCCGCGCTCGACGCGTCAGGCGCGTTCACAAACCGAGCGACCCCGTCAGCAATCGGATATTCGGCGTGGCACACCGGACAGCCCAGCACACCCGCCATGATATCGCGACCATTCAACCGATGCGCGGCGAGCACGAGCCAACTCTCCTCGTGCGGTCGCGGACAGCGCAGAACGTCGACGAGCTCGCTGAACATTACCGGCTCTAGCTGCGGGAGAGCCGTACGAGCTCGATGTCCACTTCGGGCGGTTGGGACAGGGCGAACAGTACGGCCGCGGCGACCGCGTTAGGCGAGAGCATGCGCGACCGCGGCGTGAAGCCCTCGCGCGTGTCGGGGTCGATGTCGTCCCAGAGCGACGTGTCCACCGGACCCGGCGAGACGAGCGTCGCGCGCACGCCGGTGCCGCGGAGCTCGGCGCGCAGGACCTCGTGCAGCGCCCGAACACCATGCTTGCTCGCGCCGTACGCGGCGTTGCCTGGGAAGGTCGTGTGGTCGGCGATCGAGCCGATGGTCACGATGTCGCCGCGCCCGCGCGCCCGCATCGCCGGCAGGAACGCGCTCAGTATCCGGAATGGGCCGGCGAGATTTACCCGGAGCGCGACGTCGAAATCCGACGCCGACGTCTCCTCGATAGGCGACGGTACGAACAGTCCCGCGTTGTTGACGACTATGTCGGGCGCCGTACCCATGGCGAGCAGCATGCGTTCACAATCACTGACGTTGCCGACGTCGCATGGGATGGCGACGGCATTGAGCTCGTCGGCAAGCTGCTCGAGAGGACGCTGATCGCGGGCGATGACCGTGAGGTGAACGCCGGCGCCCGCCAGCGCGGTCGCGATGGCCCGGCCGATACCGCGCGACGCGCCGGTGACCAGCGCGGTTCGACCGGCGAGGGTTTGGTTCGTCATGCCATGCCTAACGTAATGCGCGCGTCAGCGTCCGTCGTACTCGACGTAGTTGTGCGGCGTCTCCCAGAGCACGAGCCGACTCAACCGACCGGGGGTGACGTGCGGTGCGATGACCCGCCACATCGCAACGACGATGTTCTCCGTCGTCGGAATGACGCCACTCATGAAGTCGACCTCGAGATTGAGGTTGCGATGATCGATCTTATTGACGACCTCGCGTTCGACGATCGCCTTGAGCTTCGCGAGATCGATGACGTACCCCGTCTTCTCGTCCACCGGCCCGGTAACGAACACGTCGAGCGTGTAATTGTGCCCGTGCCAGTTCGGATTGTTGCACTTCCCGAAGAGCGATCGATTCTCCTCGTCGGAGAGCGCGGGATTGTGCACGCGATGCGCCGCGTTGAATTGCAAGCGTTTGACGACGGTGACTGTGGGCAAATTGGTGGCTGCTGACTGGTGGTTGGTGATTGGTGAATTCGGATTGCTGCTGGGAATATTACTGCGGTACGAAGACCAGCCACCAACCACCAGTCACCACTCGAGTCACCAACCACCACCAAAAGTTCGAGCCCCGTGGTTTCCCACGGGGCTCGAGAAGTCGGAACGAAGAAGGGTTTTGCGAAGCCCAGCCGAATGTATGAGGTCCTCACCACACCTTCCGCCTTCCCCCGCACTGGGGGCATGACGTCAGTATAGATTATCGAACCCACCTCGATGGACTTGTTGGCTCGAAAACGATGGTTCTCCGCCCCGAATTTTCTCTCTCAGTTCGTCGCGCAATTTATAGCGAGAATCGAGGAATGCAATCAATGAACGTCGTGCAAATCATTCACAACATATTCCATCGCTTTGGCACGATCATCGCCATAGCACTGCTCGTCATCTGGGCCATTGGTACATACTTCAACGGTCCGGGAGGCATTCACCTGCTGCTCACACTCGGCGTCTCGATGTTGATCTGGCGCATTGTCGTGCGCGGCGATCGCGTGCATCCGTGACGTCGACGTGTCACGCCAGTAGGACGATCCAGAGAATTCCCCATAACATGGTGAGGATCGTCGCCGGCACTCCGACTTTCAGATAATCGACGAAGCCGACGCGTGCGCCGCGCGCGCCAGCGCGTTCGGCAACGATGAGATTCGCCATCGAGCCGAGCAATGTGAGATTGCCGGCGAAGGTCGAGCTCATCGCCATCACCAGCCAAACGAAGTTTGGGTGCGCCGTGCGTGGCACGACTGGCAACCACAGGATCACGGCGGGTACATTGGACACGAGATTCGACAGCGCGAGCATCGCCGCGCTCACGATCGTCGCGTCATGCAGTCGAACGCCCGACAGACTGGCGCCGCTCGCCGACGTGAGGTCCTGAACGAGGGGCACGTCGCGCACACCGCGCATGACCACGAACAGCGCGCCGAAGAAGAGCAACAGCTCCCATTCCACATTCGCGAACGCGCGCGTCGGATCGCGCCGCGCGACGGCGATCAACGTCGCCGCCGCCGTGATCGCGACCAGCGGCAGCGAGAAGCCGGCGAGCCAACCGGCGAGCGCGAGCACGAACAACGTCAGCGCGCGCGCAACGAGGGGTCCGTCGAAGGGATGCTCGGCCGCCGCCGCGGGCGTTGCCGTTAGGCGCTTCGGCGTGGCGGCGAGATCCCGGCGGTAGACGCGCGCGATCACGCCGAACACGATGGCGAGCCCGCCAAGCGATGGCAGAGCCAGCGTACCCACGAATCGCGCGAACGAGATACCGCTCGCGACCGCGATGAGCATGTTCTGCGGATTGCCCGTCGGCGTCATCGCGCTTCCCACATTCGCGCCAAGGGCGATGGCGAGCATGTACGGCAACGGACGCAGACCGAGCGGTCGCACGACGGCGAGCACGAGGGGCGGAAGGACGAGACAGATCGTGTCATTCACGAAGAACGCCGACAGCAATCCACTCACGGCGACGACGACGGCGAGCAGCGACGCCGGGGCGTGCGCGTACCTAACGATGCGCGCCGCGATCCACTCGAAGAAGCCGCCCAGCTCGAGATAGGCCGTGAGCAGCAGCACCCCGAGGAGAAACACGATGACGTTCATGTCGATCGCCGCGTACGCGTCCGGCAGCGCGAGCCCGCCGATCGTCACCATCGCGACCGCGCCGAGCAGCGACGCCGCCGGCCGGGTCAACCGCAGCCAGGGCAGCCCCTGCGCGGCTATGAGCAAATACGTAACGAGCAGGATGACGAGTCGAACCGTTGGCATGGGGTGGTCGCGGGATGGAGCCGCCCGGACACAGCGCCCGGCCGGCCTACAAATGTCGCGGGGCTGGAGTCGCCCAGGCAGAGGAGTTGAACATTCGCCGCTCTGCTGACGAGAGAGCGCGGCGACTGTATCTTGTCGCAGCCATGCACGCGCCAGAACGGAAACCGATCGTGCCCCAATCGCCGCCGGCTAGTGACCGCGACATCGAATGGGAATCGCTCCTGCTGGCCGGCTTCGGCGCGACCTGCGCGCTCATCGGCTGGCTCGTCGTCGGCGCGCTCACCGGGGTGGGTAAGGCGCCGACGCTGCTCTTCCCCATCGCCGTGCTCGTCGTCCTGGTGGGCGCGGTCGTGGGACTGACACGCGCGGCAATCGTGCTCTGGGTCGCGTCGGCGCTTTCGATCCTCATCTTCTGCATCGTCGCGATGACACCCTTCGTGACGACGCTCCTGCCCACATCGGCTCTCGTTCGACGCGATGCCCTTCCGAAGGGCGGAGTGGATGCCGTCGTCGTGCTGTCGGCCGGGATCACGGCCGACTCCCTGCTCGGCCCCGAGGCGCTCGATCGCCTGCTGACGGGTCTGGCGTTGATGCGCGACAGCGTCGCGAACACGCTCGTCGTCACCGAGCCACGGCGCTCGAAGCATGGGATCACGACGGCGAGCGATCAGATACGGGTGCGCTCGCTCGTCTCTCGCCCGTTTCCGATGCTGATGGTCGATTCGGTGTACACCACGCGCGACGAGGCGGTGAATTCGTGGAGCCTGCTCCGCCCACGCGGCGCGACACGCGTGGCGGTCGTGACGTCACCGCTTCACACGCGGCGCGCCTGCGCGACGTTCGAGCAGGTTGGGTTTACCGTTTACTGCGTGCCGGCGGTGTCACGCGTCTATTCCGTCACCGCCGCCGACAACGGCACCGATCGCCTGAATGTCTTTCGCGAGTGGCTCTACGAGCGGTCAGCGTGGCTCGAGTACCGCGCGCGCGACTGGGTGAGCGGCGCTCGTTAGGGCAGACGCGGCGTGTCGGCGTGCTGCCGACGACGCCGTCGCCGGCGCAAGCGATGGCGCGCCCAGCGCCGGAGATTCGGCCAGCTGGCGGCAATCACGAGCACGACGAGCGCGAGGGGTATCGCGACACCCGCAACGTCGAGCACGTCGCGAAACGTATCGTCTGGCGCCGGCGGCTCTGGCGACGCCGGCTGTTGAGCGTATGCGACGAGCACCAGACCTCCGGTGCGATCTCGAAACGAAGCTGCGCCGGTAGATCGCCGCCGTCAATGATGAACGGATCTGAGCTCAACCGATGGCCGAGCACGAACTGGCGAAATGCCGTCCCGGATTGGTCGCATGGCGCGTGAGATGCGAAAGCTGTAAACCCCCTGAGATCGGAAGCTCCGAAAATGCACCGTGCGGTCGCGAGTATCTTGCTCACGTGTTTTGCCAGCTGCGCGAAGAGCCCCATAACCGTCGTCGCCCCAGCGCCGATGAACTTCCACTCGTCGAGAGGCGCCGGTGACGCGGCGCGGGGTGCCGCGATTGCACTCGTCGGCGCCGGCTTTCGCGTGGTGCAGACCGACGCGGTGGGACAGGCCATCACCGCAACCCGCACGGCCACGGGAAACGGAAATGACGAGTACGTCGTGTGCAGCGTGCCGATGCGCACGGAGACGATCCGCGAGACCGCGTTGACCATCAATCTGAAGGCCAAGCCGACACCGCCCGACTCCGGGAGCAGCGTCGCCCTCGACAGCAGAGTCCTCACGTCGTACTCCGTACCGAGGGACAGCATACCATCCAAACCGAACACGAGCGACTGCGTGAGTAACGGTAAGATGGAGAAGCAGTTGGCGAACGCGCTGCGCTGATCCTGAAAGCGAGCGTTGCCGTAGGCATCGCCGATTCGTCTTCCGGCTGAACCCGCCTTCTCGCGGATCAACGTCGATTTTATTGGGCGACGGTGGACCCCACGCCGACATCGTGGGTAAATTCAACGTCGGCGCGTCGCACGCGCCGGGCACGGCAGTTCCTACCACTCGCGAGCGCTGCGCATCCCACCGTCAGCGCTGATCCCACTTTTCGTCCTTCCACAGCGCATAGCGCGTATTGGGGTCACTTCATGCCAATTGTTTTGCTGGCCGCATTCGCGGCTCTGGGATTGACTGCACGTGAAACCGCCGTCAGGCATCAGGCGCACGACGTGATGACGCAGGCGCAGGCCCGCTACATCGCCGTGCACGATCCGGCGTGTCAGGACTCGCTTCGTTCCGCGACGACGGACAGCGCGCGCGCCACGATCGTCGATGGTTGCACTCAACGCGTGATCGCCAACGGCATGCACGCGACGACGAAGCGGGTAGCCGACGGCCGCTGAGCCGGACGGATTGTCCTAGCTTCTCGTGAGATGATGGGCGACGAGCGTGATGCTCGTCGCCCATTTTCGTTAAAACTTGGTAACCGTTGGGCGCCAGCGTATATTGGCGGCCTCGACGCCAGAGCGGAGCCGCGCGGTGTCGTGATAAGCAAGTAGTCATTACTACTTGGACGGTGCCGCGTGAGAGCGTGGATCGCATTTGCCCTGATCGTTGCCTCCATCGTTATCGGAGCCTGCTCGGAGAAGTCGAAGAGCAGCACGGGTCCGCCGCCGGTTACATACTCGATCGTGATCAGCGCGTCCGACTCGACGCCCGTCGTTGGGCAGGCGAGTCAGTTGACGGCGATGGTGATGCGCAGCGACGGGCCGCCGGTCACCGGCGCGCCGATCACCTGGACTTCGAGCGATAACGGTATCGCCACGGTCGACGCGTCTGGCCTGCTCATAGCGAGAGCGGTCGGCGCGGTGACAGTGACGGCGAGCTCGAACGGCGCGTCAGCCAACACCGGTATTCGTGTCCGCCCGTCACCACGCGACAGCGCCGCGAAGATCGTCGCCGAGTCGGTCTACGTCGGCCAGACGATCGATCTGCGTCCATACCTCGTCGACAACGGTTTCCCACCGTTCACGGACAGCACGACGTGGACGAGCTCCGATCCGACAGTCGGCACGGCCGACGGTGGCGTGTTCACGCCGCTGAAGCGCGGCATGTCCACCGTGACCGCGACACGCGGCACCAAGGTCGGTGTCGTCGACGTACTCGCGCAGACACACGTGAAAGCGCTGTTGCTCGCGCCCGACACGCTCGAGATACCATTTGGCTCATCGGGTGCGCTCGACGCCACCGCCACCGACAGTACGGGAAAGCGGATCTACGGCCGACCGGTGACGTGGTCCCTCCCCGACACGACGCACCTCAAGATCGACGGAGGCGTCGTGACGGCGAATTTCAATGGCGCGCCGGCGTCTGGCGGCTTGACGACCGTCACGGCGGTTTCCGAGGATGCGACGGCGATGGCGATCGTGCGGCTGACTGCGCCAGCCGGGTACACGATCTCGCTGAGGGCGCCACTAAGCTGGGTCGGCGTCGGCAAGACGCTGCAGATCAATTCGGCGACGCAGGATCCGTGGAACTTCTTTCTGACCAACGCCTCGTTGAACTGGTCGTCCTCCGACTCGAGCATCGCGCGCGTGTCGGCAACCGGCGTCGTGACGGGAGTCGCGCGCGGCAAGGTGACGATTACCGCCGCCGACGCGGGACACACAGGCACGATTGCGCTCACTGTCGAGCAGCCAGTCGCGAGCATCGTCTTCACTCCGGACACCGTGTTCCTGGCAAGCCATGGTTCGGTCGCGCTCTCGCCATCGTTGCGCGACGCCGGTGGCAATGCGCTCACCACACGCCCGCTGACATGGACCTCGAGCGATACGAATATCGTAAACTTGACGGGCAACCCGTACACTTCCGGCTTTGTCGCCAATGGGCGAGGCACGGTCGGACGCGCCACGATATCGGCATCAGTAGACGGCGTCGTCGCGGCGCTGAACGTGAACGTGACCTCGGGCACCGATCAGATGTCCTTCGACCGGCAGTTCGAGGGCCAGGGTTCCTACTCCATCTACGACACGTTCGTGAGGATGTACGACGGCACCGGCGCGCTGATCTCCGGCCGCGGTGTTCGCATCCTCAGCAGCGATCCGGCAATCCTCAGTGTGCAGCCGGATACGGCGACGTTTACGAACGGCACTGTCACGCTGCACGTGACCACTGGCCACAGCGGCGACGCCACCGTCACCGCGACGAGCGGATCATTGTCCGCCAACTATCTCGTACACGTCGCTCCGGTTTTTGTCAGGGTAAGGATGGCGCTCAAGCCGACGGAGCTGCCGGTTGGAACGACGTATCGCCTAACGACGAGCGTTTCCATCCACGTGATCGACTGGAGCACGAGCGACGCGTCGATCGCGACCGTCTCCGATTCGGGAGTTGTCACACCGCTCACCGGTGGCATCGTGCGCATTGTCGCCACGGCACGCGACGCTCTGCCCCCCTCGGCCGACACGGCAATCATCTCCATCCGCGCTCAACAGGCGCCCCTCGTGACATCGATCTCCACGCCCGAGTTGCAGGCGGGCGGCAGCTCCACCATCACGGGCCAGAACTTCAGTACGACGCCAGCTGCAAACGTCGTCACGATCGATGGTGTGCCAGTGCAAGTGACCGCGGCGACGGCGACGCAGCTCAACATCACAGTTCCCGCGATGACGAGCTTCCCTTGCCAGGCCACTCACCTCGCGCCGCTCGTCGTCTCCACAGGGCCGGGGCTCGTGACGACGTCGCAGCAGATGCTCGCGACGGCACCACAGCAGTCGCTCGCCGTCGGCGACGCCGACTTCTGGAGCCCGGCGGAATCGCGCTGCAATGAGCTCGTGACGCGAGGGGGGCTGTATTTACTCACGGTCTCGAACGGCGGTACGAGCACGTCGCCGTGGACGGGCTTCAGCTTCATGGTCGATACCGGCTCCGTCGCTTCGACCACAGTCGCGAGCGGAGCGCGAATTCCTGTCCCGACACTTTCGCGTTCATTGGCGCCGACAGTGATGCGCGGTGCGCCCGCGCCGGGTGTGCTCCGCATTAGCATGGATTCCCTGCGCCGCGCCGCCGTCGCGCATCGCAATCTCCTGGAGAAGAGCCGGAAGCTCGCGTCGACGCTCGGTTCGCCACTGCCGTTACTGCGACGCGCCTCGCGTTTGAAAGTCAGCGCCGACGTCGTGGCGGCCGCGTCGAGCGTACCCGACATCGGCACGAAGATGTTTGTGCGTGTCCCACGCATCGACACGCCGGAGTTCTGTAGCGACTATCGCACGATCGAGGCACGCGTGGTGTATACGGGCACGCACTCCATCATTCTCGAGGACGTCCAGGCGCCGATCGCCGGTATGATGGACAGTTACTACCAGAGCGTCGGCAGCGAGTTCGATCAGACGACCTACAACATCATCACGAGCAATTTCGGCGACCCGATGGCGATGGACCAGTCGTTGGGCGGCCAGGGCCGCGTCACGATGGTGTTCACGCCGGCAGTCAACGAGATGGGGCCGACGGGCTTCGTCGTGAGCTGCGACTTCTACCCGGCGACGTCGGTTCCGTCCAGCAACCAGCGCGAGATGTTCTACGCCGTCGTTCCGATGAGCAGCTCCACGGGATTCACCGGTGAGTTCACGCGCGACGTCTGGAAGCACATCATTCGCGGCACGATCGCCCACGAGACGAAGCACATCGCGTCGATGGCCGAGCATTTCGCGCGACAGGCTCCGCAGCAGGAAGAGAGCTGGCTCGAGGAGGGCACCGCCATGCACGCCATGGAGCTCTGGGCGCGCTCGGTGACGTCGATGAGATGGAAGGGAAGCAACGGCTACATCTCCGCCCCTTACTGCGACGTGCGGCCCACGTGGAGCTCATGCGCTGGCCAGCCGTACACGATGTTCGATCATTTCGTCTATCTGCACGACTTCCTCACACCGAGCGAGCACCACACCCCACTCGGCTCGACCGATCCGTCGGACGCATCATTCTATGGAAGTGTTTGGTGGCTCGTACGCTGGGCGGTCGATCAATACGCGACAGATGAAGGGTCTTTCCTTCGCGCGTTGACGCAGGAACCAGCGCTCACCGGCGTGGCGAATCTGTCGGCGCGCACCGGTCGGTCATGGGGTGATCTCCTCCGCGACTGGTCGCTGGCGACGCTGACGACGTATCAGTCGCCCACTTTCACACCACACGACGCCCGCCTGACGACACCGACGTGGCGATTGCGCGACGTCTTCAACGGCATGGCGGCCGATTTCCCGACAGAGTTCGGTGGCAGCGCCATGTTGACATGGCACGCGCAGAACTGCGGGGACCCGCCGACGGTCATCCACGCCATGCCGCCAGGCGGCATCTCGTTCTATTATCTCAACACGTGCTCCGGCTGGAAGAACTTCTTCCGCTTCCAGAGCGATGCGGGTGGCAGTCCCTCGTCCGCGTTGTCGATCGGGGTGGTTCGCATTCAATAAACAGCGGGAGGAGTGGGAGTGGCGTCGGTCGGGGTGCGAACATGGTCGATTTGGAGTGGAGTGTGTGGAGTGAGGGTGGACTAAAGCGCGGTGAGCGCTGCAGGGTCGCGGGCGAGGAGTGCCGAGCCACCGATGCGCGTGTGAGTCGTGGCGATGCGGTTGGGAGTCGTGGCGGTGCGCATGTGCAACTGGGATGAGGGAAGTGGAGTTGCGGCGATCGCGTTGTGAGTCGCAGCGATGCGAGTGCGCAACCGAGCGATGCAATTGTGCAATGCGCCGGTACGGACGGGAGCTCGACCGATGCGTCGGTGAGTTGCGCCTGTACGAGCTGCTGTTCGGCGTGTCGGCGTGTGCGTTCGAGCGGTGAGCGCCGGAGTACCTCGGGT
>DASXPH010000131.1:0-95466 GCA_036493735.1 Gemmatimonadaceae bacterium | reverse complement strand
TGGATCGCTTGGCGGGCAACCGGATCCTTGGTCCGAATGAGCAGCTCGGCGCCGCGCGGGAGATCCCGCGGCTCGTAGCTGATGGCGGCGCGACGCTCGCCCATGACGCGCGTGCCCGGCACCTCCTTCAGATGCACCATTGCCGGGGTTGAGAAATCACCATTCTTGAACGCCTCGGCGATTTCCCGAATGTGCGCACGGATCTGGGCGATACCCGCCGAATCAGTCGTATCCCGCTGGAGTTCGATTCGACCACCGTCGGGTAGCGCGTCGAAGTGGTGCGTGGACGTGTACTGATCCACACCCATTGCTTTCTTGCCGCGTTCCTGCAGCGCCGCGAAGGCAGTATCGTTTTTGTCCGCCTGATGGTGGTGACCCGTGCTCTGCGCTTGCAGCGCGGGGCCCAACAGCGTCAGCGAGAGAAAGAGGGTGATGTCTCGCCGCATTGTACTCTCCAGTGTGATGTTATCGAGTCGATCTTACAGCGTTACGCTTCCGTCGCGCTGGAACTCTGGTTCCATCGAATAGTCTTTCGTGATTCCCGCTGCAGAGCTGCGAGCGGTGCTCGCCGCCTTCAAAGGATTGCCGGATGCGGTTCTCGGTCGCATCGCGCAGGTCGCGATCGAGCGTCGCTACGCCGTGAACGCTGTCGTCTTTCGCGCCGGCGCTGAAGCAGATGGGCTGTACGGCATCCTTGCCGGCCGTGTTCGCGTGGCCAGGGTGACAGCCCATCGGGTCGAGCTGTTACACATGGAGACCGCGGGCGGTATGCTCGGCGAGATCCCGGTATTTGGCGGCGGCGCATTCCCAGCCACGGCGACCGCGGTGGAGGAGACGCGGTGCGCGCATCTTCCAGCGGCAGCGGTCAGGCGCCTGCTCCGAGACGAGCCTGAGTTTGCCCAGTTCGCCGTGCGGGGATTGGCCGAGCGCGCGCGCAGCCTTCTGCGCCGGATCGACGAGCTGAGTGCGACCACGATCACGGCTCGTGTCGCCGCGTACCTCCTGGAGCGCGCAGGCCAACCGCCGACGGGAGCATTTGGGCTCGGGATGTCGCAAGAAGAATTGGCTTACGAGCTCGGGACGGCGCGCGAAGTCGTCGTCCGGGCGCTGCGCGCGCTCGTGGCGGCGGGGGCGATCGGTCGCGCTGGACGGTCGAAGTTCACGGTTCTCAACCTAACGGTGCTACGCACGCTCGCCGCGCAAGGAGGAAATGCTACTTGACGCCATACTCTGTTGTTCACAGCATTGGCGAATCGCCGAATTCAAGGAGCAACCAATGATCGAGCTTACTCCGGCCCACGTCGAGTACATCGCCAAGTACAGTGGCCTCCGGGAACAGTTCATCAACCTGTTCAAGGCTTCGTTCAATACGGAGAATGGCAAGTTTCTGATGGCGGTGGCCGACTACAAGACGAATCCGCGATGGGATTCCTGCATGTCGATCTACCACCTGTTCATCAGAGAGACGGGAGGGGGGCTTGTCGGTAAGCCCGGTGACAAGATCAAAGTGATTGCCTCAGAGCGTGTCAATCTGCCGGCTGCCGTGAGACTGGATATCGAAGCCAAGATGAAGACACGCAAAGGCCAGGTTGGCGGATTGGGTGATCCGCACATCTATGACGCCGCCTTCATGGTGGTGTTGCGCACCACCGCGGTTCAAAAGCCGCTGGACGCGCAGATCAGCGCTTTCATCGAGAGTCACCACATCAACGCGGCAACGCACAGCGAATACAGTCGCTTTGCCGGCATCGATCAGGTCCAGGCAATCCTGCAGTGAGCGTGGCGCAGCGACACACCGTGGGCAGCGTGAGAAGCCTAACGACCCGCCACCCCCGGTAGTCTCGCCAGCCTTCGCTTTGCGTCCTGCACCCTCGGCTGCAGCTCGGGATCCGCGTTCCTCCAGAGATCGATGAACGCCGCGTAATGGCTCGCTGCGCGCTGGGTGTCGCCCTTCGACTCGTACAGCTCGCCGAGCCACTCATGCACCGCCGGCAGATACGCGTCGTCGATGCTCACTCGCCCGGGGAACTTGGCGTCGACGAAGCGCTCCAGGTACTTGATCGCCGAATCGGGCATGTTCGCGAGATCGTACGCGCGCCCGATCAACACGTCTTTACAGAAGTAGCAATCGCCATTCGGACCGTCCGCCATGGAATCCGATCGCCAGAACTCGCGCACCGCGTCGAGTGGACGCTGCTCGGCGAGTGCGATCTCGCCGAGCACCTGATGTCGCGCCGGTTCGCCGGCCACACGATAGCGCGCGTCGTGCATGTTGTTGTCGTACACCGCGAGCACGGCACGCGCCTTGTCGGGACGCCCCGCCTGCGCATACGCGGAGGCAACACTGATACTACCGATGCTGACGTTCACGAGCGCGTCGCTGTTCATGGTGCGCAACGGCGTCCTCGCGAGCGCCGCGTCGAGCATGTTCACGCCCCGCTCGTTCTCGCCCAGAAACCGGATCATACCGACGGCTTTGGACAGGGAGTCCGCCAGCGGGTCCCGCGGCAGTGCGCGCATCGAGGCGCTCATCGCGCGGGCCACATGCACCAGAGAATCCGCCTCGCGCAGCCGCCCGTGCAGCCGGGCGAACGATGCGAGGGTCGCGACAGCGTTGATTCGTGTCGTCAGATTCGGGTCCGCGCGGCGAGCGCGCCAGTACGCTTCCGACGAATCGATCTGGCCGCGCGCGTACATGAAGGCCGCCGGGTAGACCGTGCCAGCCGACGATGGCGGCATGCGCCGCTGCCACTCGCCGTACGCGGACTCCGCCTGCGCGATCTTGCCGTCGCCGAAGAGCGTGCCGACGTAGTTGCTGAAGCTCACCTGCGCGACCCCCGGCGACGCGGCCAGCCGATGATACAGCGTCTCGGCGCGCGCAAATTGTCTCAGCCCGCGGTAGACGTTGGCCAGATTGTTGAGCGCCGGCGGGTCCATCGAGTCGACGCTCAGCACATGCTCCCAGGCATCCGCCGCCTTCCGGCGGTCAGGGTCGGGACCATTCTGATAGTACGAGCCGATGGCGGTGTAGCGCTCCTTCTCGGGCAGACGTGGGCTGTAGCGATACGCCTGGGTGAGCGCGCTGTCGATCTGAGCGTGCGGCATCCCACCGTTCGAGAGCGAGATGCCGAGCTTTCGATAGGCCATCGCGAACGTCGTGTCGATCGCCACGGCCTCGCGCAGAATCGACGCGGCCTTGAGATAATCGCCCTGGAGATCGAAGGCGCGATTCGCCTCGGCGTACTTGCGCAGGGACTCGAGAGAGCTCGTCGTCACCTGATCGAGCCGCGGCGCGTCGTGGACGGATTTGAGCGACTCGCCGATGCGGCCGCGCAGCTTTCGTGTCAACTCATCGATTGCGTCGAGCAGCTGGCTGGGCGCATCAACGGTCTTTCGATACGCCGCGAGCTCGTTGCCCGAATCCGACGCGACGAGACGTACCGACACGACATATCCGGCGCCGAGTGGCGTCACGCTGCCGGCGACGATCGCTTTGACGCCTTCGCGCTGCGCGATCTCGCGTGCGAGGGGCAGATCGACGGTGCTCACCGACGGCCGTTGCATACGCGTGAGCGCCGCGGCCACCGCCGAGGGTGGCATGATCGACACCACCTGCGACTGCCCGAGATCGGTGCGCACCGCCTCGGTGACGACGTGCGAGAGCGACGTATCCTTTCCCGCGGCGAAGTCGGCGACGAGAAGCGGCTGCCGGTTCTGGAACGTGCCCGCGGCGAGGAGCGACGCGGCGGGGCCGATCCCGAACAGGCGCAAGATCATAATCGCAACGACGGCCGCGGCGAATGTGCCTAACGAGAGCGCCCCGACGCGGATGGCGCGGCGCCAGGTGAGATGCCGGCTCGCTCCGAACGCCGTGGCCAGCACCAGCGGCAGCCCGGCCGCCATGAGAATGACGGCGCCGGTGAACACCCAGTCGGGCAGCCCGATCGCGATCACCGCCGCCTTGGCGACGAGCGCGACGGCGACGAAGGCGGCGGCATAGAGCAGCAACGCCCGTCGAGTGGCGCCCGGCCCGGACAGCAGCATTGCCGGCATCGCCCCCGAGCTGCCCGTGGTGACGGCATCGAGTGCCGTCGTGATCTCGGCGGCCGACTGCGGACGTGCCGCCGGCTCCTTCGCCAGACACCGCATAACGAGCGCGGCGAGCGCCGGTGGTGTGTCCGGACGTCGGCTCTCGACAGGAGCAGGCGTTTCGGTCAGGTGAGCAGCGAGGGTGCGCTGTGGCGTCCGGCCGGCGAACGGGGGCTCGCCCGTCAACAGCTCGTACGCCATGCAGCCTAACGAGTAGATGTCGGCGCGGTGATCGATGTCGGGGTCGCCGGCGGCCTGCTCGGGCGAGATGTACGCCGGCGTGCCGACGGACGTACCGAGCTGGGTGAGCGCGGTGTCGGGGGCCGCGCGGCGCGCGGCGCTGATGGCCTTGGCGATACCGAAATCGGTGACAACCGCCGTGCCACCGGACAGCAGCACGTTGTCCGGCTTGATGTCGCGGTGGACGACGCCATGCTCGTGCGCGTAGGCGAGCGCGCGCGTCACGTCGCGGAGCACGTTCACGACGTGGGGGATGGGAAGGGCACCGTCGCGCGCCAGCTTGGCGCGGAGCGACTCGCCTTCGACGAAGGGCATCGTGTAGTACTGGATGCCATTCACCTCGCCGGCCGACAACACGGGAACGATCTGCGCCTGTTGCAGTCGCGCGGCGAGCTGGATCTCGAGCGAGAAGCGCTCGGCGTTGACCCCCGCGCTCAGCTCGGGCGCCAACACCTTCACGACTACCTTTCGGCCGAGGGCGCGCTCCTCGGCGAGAAAGACGCGCGACATCCCGCCGCCCCCGAGCTCGCGCTCGAGGGTGTAGGCGGCGCCTAGAGAGCTCTGGAGTTGGCTGCGATAGTCGACGGGACGTGGGGGGCTCGACATGAGGCGAGAAGGTAGGATCCAGGCCGCGCGCCGGCCAGATCGCAGAGGGTGGAGGGTGGCGGGTGAAAGCTGAAACTTCCCGCATAGCGGCATCGATCTCTCTGTTGACGCCCTGAACTCCCCAACCGGGAGCACGGGCCGAGTGTCCAAGCGACGATACCAGACCTCGAGATCCTAGATGCGGAATGTGAAGCTGGCGCTGCGAACGCTGTTTCGAACCCCCTTTGTCACCATAGTCGCTATCCTGTCACTGGCCCTGGGGATCGGCGCGAACGCGGCCATCTACTCACTCTTCGACCAGATCCTGCTGCGGCCGCTTCCGGTGGCGCAGCCCGATCGACTCGTCAACTTCGTCGGGCCCGGGCCGCAGTATGGCTCGAACTCCTGCAACTCGGCCGGCGACTGCGACGAGGTGTTCTCCTATCCGATGTTGCGCGATCTCGAGAAGGCGAAAACTGCCTTCAGCGGCATCGCCGGTCACTTCCTCTTCGGCGTCAACGTCGCGATGCCGGGAAGGACGGCGATCAACGGGCGCGGCGTCTTCGTTTCCGGATCGTATTTCCCGGTGCTCGGGATCAGGCCGGCGCTCGGCCGACTGCTCACACCTAACGACGACCAGACGATCGGCGGGCACTATGTCACGGTGCTGAGCTACGACTACTGGGCGAACCAGCTCGGCTCCGATCCGAGCGTCATCGGGAAGCCGCTGGTGGTGAACGGCCACCCGATGACGATCCTCGGCGTGGCGCCGGAAGGGTTTTCTGGTACGACCAAGGGCGAGCACCCGTACGTCTTCGTACCGATCACGATGCGCGCGGTGATGAACACCGGGTGGAAGGGCTTCGACGACCGGACGAGCTACTGGATCTATCTCTTCGGACGGCTCAAGCCGGGCGCGACGATCGAGCAGGCGTCGGCATCGATCAACACCGTCTACTCGCACCTCATCAACGATGTCGAGGTGCCGTTGCAGAAGGGGATGAGCGCCAAGACCATGGCGCAGTTCAAGGCGAAGAAGGTCGTCCTCAACGACGGCCGGAAGGGACAGAGCTCGATGATCAAGGAGTCGCGGACGCCAATCCTGCTCCTCTTTTCGATCACGGCAATCGTGCTGTTGATCGCGTGCGCGAACATCGCGAACCTGCTGCTGGCCCGGGCGGCGAACCGCACGATGGAGATGGCCGTTCGTTTGTCGTTAGGCGCGACGCGAAGGAAGCTCATCGCGCAGGTGCTCACCGAGTCCGTGTTGCTGGCCATTCTCGGCGGCCTCGCGAGCGTGCTCGTCGCGCACTGGACGCTCGTCGGGATCACGGCGATGCTACCTCCGCAGGAAGGCGTGGACCTCCAACTTCATCTGAGCCTGCCGGTGGTGGTGTTCACGGCATTGGTGTCGCTCGGCACGGGACTCGCCTTCGGCATCGTGCCGGCGCTGCAGAGCACGCGTCCCGATCTCGTGACGGAGCTGCGCAACAACTCCGGCAAGCTCACCGGAGGCCGCGGTGCGGCGCGCTTTCGCACCAGCCTCGTGACCGCGCAGATCGCGCTGTCGATGGCGCTTCTCATTGCCGCGGGACTGTTCATCGAGAGTCTGCGCAACGTCAGCCGAGTGGATCTGGGGATCAAGACCGACAACGTGGTGTCGTTCGCGATCTCACCGGGCAAGAATGCGTATGATTCTGTACGCACCGCTGCGCTGTATGACCGCGTCACCGAGGAGCTGAAAGCGCTTCCTGGCGTGTCGGGAGTGACCTCGGCGACGGTGGCGCTGCTGAGCGGCAGCAACTGGGGAACGAGCGTGTCGGTCGAGGGCTTTCATAAGGATCTCGACACCGATGCCGGGTCGCGCTTCAATGCCGTCGGCGCGAACTATTTTCACGTCATCGGCGTGCCGCTCGTCGCGGGACGCGATTTCACAGCGGCCGACAACGCGAATGGACTGCGCGTCGCGATAGTGAACGAAACGTTCGCCAAGAAATTCAATTTAGGCATGAATGCGGTGGGGAAGCGGATGTCCGTTGGTAATGATTCGCTCAACATCACCATCGTTGGCCTGTCGAAGGACGCCAAGTACTCGCAGGTGAAGGACAAGACGCCGCCGGTGTTCGCGCAGCCCTACAGTCAGATGGGGCGCTTCGATCAGATGCACTTCTATGTGCGCAGCAGCCGTCCGACGGAGCAGCTGCTCCAGGCGATTCCGAGGCTCGTCAAGCGGCTCGACGCGAATCTGCCGGTGGAGGGGTTGACGACGCTCACGCAGCAGGCGCGCGAGAACGTGTTTCTGGATCGGATGATCAGTACGCTGTCGGCGGCATTCGCGGCGCTGGCGACGCTGCTCGCCGCGGTCGGACTCTATGGCGTGCTCGCCTATTCCGTCGCGCAACGGACGCGCGAGATCGGTGTGCGGATGGCGTTAGGCGCGACGTCGGCCAATGTCAGCCGCATGGTGCTGCGCCAGGTGGGCGTGATGACGCTCATCGGCGCGATGATCGGCATCGCGGGCGCCATCGCGTTGGGCAGAGGAGCGCAATCGCTGCTCTACGAGCTCAAGGGCTGGGACCCGACGGTGATCGCGATCTCCGCCGTCCTGTTGACGTTGGTGGCGTTAGGCGCGGCGCTGGTCCCGGCGCTCCGGGCGTCGAATGTCGATCCAATGCAGGCGTTGCGCTACGAATAGCGTTGGGCGTTGGGCGTAACGCTCAACGCCTAGCGATCCCAGATCAAACGCGACTTCGTTCGCAGCAGACGATAGTCGGAGGGCTCGAGATGTCGGGCCGTTACGGAGAGTGGGCTGCCCGCGAACGTACCATCGAGTTGCGCGACGTTGCCGGTGCGGGTCCAGCGGAGTGAACCCTTCCGGGCCGCGCCGCAGTCGAGGGAAATGGTGCCCGGCTGGGCCGGTGATGCCTGCTGGCAGAAGATGAGCGAATCGCTCTCCAAGCGAATGGTGATGCCGAAGGGTGCGATGTAGATGCGCCGCCATCGCGATCCGCTCGCGACGTCGGCTGCGGCATTCGCTCCCTGCTGCGTGACGACCCAGCCGCCGTCGAGAGGCGTCGATTGGACCGTTTTTCCGGACGCGAAGTTGCGCGCCACGACGATCGACGAAAGCATCACGCTGCCGACGACCAGGAACTTCACCGTCCAGCGAACCGGCCTGGCAACGCGCTCGTGCAGCGGCGACGGCGGCATGGGTGGCGCAGCACGGTTCGCGATGAAGAAGGCATAGAGCCGAGGCACTTCATACGCGATGAGCACCGCGGCGGAGAGCACGATCATGGTTGCATAGAGCTTGACCTGGACACCATAGGAGAAGTTGAGCATCGCCACGTTGCCCATGACGGCGATGCAGAGCAGGGCGCCGAGCGTCGCGGTGCGACGGAGGCAGAGGAGGAGCACGACCGCCAACTCCGCCACGCCGCCGAAGAAGCTGTATGGATAGGAGTACTGCATGAAGGTCCACAACAACGACATTGGCGTCAGATCGCCGACGCGCTGGTCGTACATGCCTGGATAGATAGGCGGAAACTGCTCGCGCCACAGCTTCGACACCGCGTAGCTCGTTATCCCGAGCGCGATCGAATACCGGAGCAACACCCTCAGCGCCTCGCCGAGCCACTTCGTGCGCGGGCGTCGGCGGTCGGCGAAGGTCCATGCCGCCGCACCCAACGCGCCGATGAGGATCGAGAGCAACAGCCGCCCAAATTCCTCGCCGACGTCGCCGTTGTCGCCCTGAGAGGCGTACGGCATCGGGCCCGTCATATGGAAGATGTGGCGCGCGACCCAGACGCCTGGCGGGGTGAAGACGTGGCCCCATGAGACGGCGAGCCCTTTCTCACTCCCGCCACCACCTAACGACGGATAGTTGTTGAGAAAGAGCGGAAGGTGATAGAGACCGAAGGCAATGAATGCGAATCGCTCGAGCAGCCGATGCAGGATGCCGTCGCTCGTCGCCGGTGCGAGAGGGTCGGCACCCAGCCGTGAGTCATCGGAGGCCGGATTCAGCTTCGGCGGCGCTTGATGGGCGTCGATAGTTGCGGACATGGGTCCATTGTGCAACACCACGCTGGTGGCCGCCAGATTGGATGTGCTGGCCCTCGATCGGCCTCAATCGTTAGCCGGCGCTACCGGTTCAGCGGATCACGATCACCTTTCCAAATTCGTTCGTGACGAGCGCAGTTGTCCCAGTCGCGTTGAACGCCACGTTCCGCGGTCGGCCGAGCCCCGTCAACGTCGTGACCGCCCGCGACGCCGGATCGACGATCTGTAGGGTGCCGTTCGGCGGATTCGTGACGTACAGACGCGCACCGTCCGGACTGAGCGCGAGGCCCACGGCGCCCGCAGCCACACCGGGAATTGTCGAGACAGCGCCACTGGCAAGGTCGAGAACCTGTGCACCACTTGCCTCGCTCGCGATGTAGAGTGTTCCGCGGTTCAGCGAGAGAGCAACTCGCTGAGCGCCGGCGCCGACTGTATAGGTGTGTATAATACTGTTCGTGTTGGTGTTGATGGCAGTGACGGTCCCGACGTCGCGGGAGCTCACGTAGAGCATTCCGCCTAACGTGTCGAGGGCGAGACCGTTGGCGGCGGAGCCGACGGAGAGCGTCTTGATCACTTGCCGCGTGGCGGCGTCGATGACGACAAGAAGGCCTGTCGCCGTGGTCACGTAGGTGCGCGTGCTACTGGCCGCCACATTGAAGCCGCCGTCGCCCAGGCTCACCGTGCCCACGAGTTGGCCCGTCGTTACATCGACGATGCTCGATGTGCCCGCCGTCTGATCCGCTGTGTACGCGAAATGGCCCGCGGGGTCGAGTGCGACATGGGCCGGTGTCTGCCCCACCGCGATAATGGGCCCAAAGGAGATGCCGGTCTTAGTGAGCGTTCCACAGGCAATCGCGTTCCCGTCGATTTCGGAGACGCAAAAGTTATCGTTTGGTGCGATGGCGACGCCGTGAGGGCGACCCGGTAGGGGGACGGAATCGGTGACCGTGCCGGCCGGGTGTGTCAGACGAGACGTCGGCGATGTCGATGATTCGCAGCCTGCGAGAAGTGCGGAGAGCGCGACGAGTGTGGAAAGGCGAGATAGAGCCATTTTCAGGGCGTCGAATTCACGGTAAAGAAGGTTGTACAATCCGAAACGCAACAAAATTAATGCCATATTGCCTCGGGTCACCGTCTGACGCCTTCTTTCAAAACTCGGAGCATTCATAACCTCTGATGACGGCTCTTAACACGGCAATAGGTACGGATTTCACCGATGGCACGGATTCGACCGATAATTCATCGGCGCCGCCAAAGCTTCCTGCGATGAATCGAGACGATATCCCCCTCATTCCGGCGAGCATTCGTTGCCTGCCGGTCAGACGGTTATGATGTTCTCACTCGCGGCGAGCATGAATTCACGCACGCTCTTTCGCGTATAACGGCTTCGGGGCGAAAGCCATACCGTCCTCCGACGATCGCGTCTGTTGCGCCACGGCATCGAGGGCTTGTGTGAGGTCTCGGATCAGATCGTCCGGATCCTCGATCCCCACCGAATAGCGAATGAGCGTTTCTGGAATTCCCATTGCCTCACGCTCGGCAGGCGTGCACTCCACGTGACTCGTCGTGGCGGGTGGGCCGGCTACCGTCTCGACGGTGCCGAGATTCGCCGCGAGGTGTGCGAGGCGCAGACGGGGCAGAAATGCTTTCACGGTCTCGAAGTCGCCGCGAAGGGTGAAGCTCAAGACGCCGCCGAAGCCGCGCATCTGGCGCGCGGCGGTCGCGTGTCCTTCGTTCGACTCGAGCCCAGGGTAATAGACGCTGCGCACGAATGGGTGGCTTTCGAGAAAGCGCGCGATCTTTAGCGCGCTCTCATTCTGCTGGCGTACCCGTAGGTGCAGCGTTTTCATACCGCGCAGCAGCAGGTACGCCGCTGTGGGATCGAGCGTCGCCCCCGTGATCTCTCGATAATGGTAAATGCGCTCGACGAGCGCGCGCGATCCACACACCACACCACCCAGCGCATCGGCGTGGCCACCGAGGAATTTCGTTGCGCTGTGCAACACGAGATCCGCACCGAATGCGAGCGGATTGGTGTTCATCGGAGTAGCGAAGGTGTTGTCGACGACGACGGTGGCGCCGACGCGCTTCGCGGCCGCCGCGAGGCGCGAAAGATCGAGGACCTTGAGTGTGGGATTCGTCGGCGTTTCCAGATAGAGGAGGTCGCATCCAGCCCGCGTCGCCGCCTCGATCGCGTCGTGATCCGTCGTGTCGACGAGGGTGACGTCGACGTTCCAGCGGGGCAGGAAGTTGAGAAAAAGCTGATTGGTCCCGCCGTAGGTGTCCTTGACGGAGACGACGCGGTCGCCCGGGGCGAGAAGAGCGAAAAGAGTATTGCTGATCGCCGCCATACCGGTGGCGAAGCTCGTCGCCGCCTCGGCGCCCTCGAGCTGTCGGACTTTGTCTTCGAAGACGGCGACCGTTGGGTTGGTGTTGCGGCCGTAGATGTGGCCCGGCTTCCGTTGCAGCGCGACGTCGAGCCATTCATCGACGTTGGGATAGCCGAAGGAGACGCTGTGCACCAGCGGCGGCTGAGTCGAGCGCTGCCAGAAGTTCTTCTCCTGCTCACCGGCCCAGACGGCCTGTGTGTCGGGTGAGAGCTGCTCGTCGCCATGCGCGTTCATGCCATCTCCAGTAGGGATCCATTTGGGTCAACAAGAGCCTCCGTCGGAGGCGGCCGCAAGCCACAACGCATGTTCAGCGACGCCCGGCCCGAGCCAGTGGTTCACTTTTGGGACTGGTCGCGATCCCTCTCCCATCCCCATGCTTGGCTCCTACCAATGGACGCAATTCTTCAGCGAGGAGACCATATGTCGAGCGTTGCCGCGAGATTTCTGCTGATCACCGCGATAGTCATGACGGGGTGCTCGGAGCCGGGGACCTCACCCACCGTCAACCGTTCGCCCCCCCTCGGTCCGAGTCGAAGTGTTTCGAGCTTCGTCGTCACGCCAGCGAGCGTCGATTGGCATCAACGAGCACGGGATCTCGTCGGCGCCAACAATCTGACCCCGCTCGCCGCCGGTCGCATCCTCGCGGCGCTGAGTGTCGCGGAATACCGAGCCGTCATGGCGCTAGACGATGTCGATGAGAATGGGACGATTCCGGCGGAAGGTCTTGGAGCCGGCGGTCGCAGCGCGCTCGAGGCGCATCGCGGTGCCGTCGCCGGTGCGTCAGCGCAGGTTTTGAGCTTCTTCTTCCCGAACTCGGCGACGAGCTTCCAGGACTTGGTTCGGGCCGAGGCCAACGCTGGTCCCGGCAATGTTCATCCGGAGTTCTCGCGGGGCCTAGGCATCGGCCGCGACATCGGCGACGCCGTTGTCACCCGCGCGAAAAATGATCACTTCACCGTGCCATTCACGGGTACGATCCCGACGGGAGCCGGCTTGTGGATCCCGAATGGTCCGCCCGCCGGGGCGACAGTCAGCGGCATGACGTCCTATTTCCTGACGTCGCCCGATCAATTCCGTCCGCCGCCGCCGCCAGCGTTCGGATCGCCGGACTACCTCACCGGACTCCATGAGATCAGGTCCATCTCCGACACACGCACCGCCGACCAGCGAGCCATTGCCCTGCAATGGAACTATGGGACAGGATCGTTCACGGCGCCTGGTTATTGGGATATGGTCGCGGCGAACTACATCGCGACGTACGGACTGGATGAGCGCGGGGCCGCGCACGCATTCGCGATGACGACCACGGCGATAATGGACAGCTTCATTGGATGCTTCGATGCGAAGTACCACTACTGGTTCATCCGACCGCCGCAAGCCGATCCGATGATCACGACCGTGTTCCCCACGCCTAACCATCCGTCGTACCCGTCGGGACACTCCTGCGCCTCCGCTGCCGCCGGAGCAGTGCTGAGCTACCTCTTCCCCGACCGCGCGGACGACGTGCAGGGATGGGTGGAGCAGGCGGGACTCTCGCGGATGTACGCGGGGATTCACTACCGGTTCGACATCGAGGCGGGGCAGACGCTCGGCAAGAATGTCGGCAACCTCGTGATCAACGCGGACCGGAGCGCGAGCCTGCTCGCGGCCCTGCGTTGACCGAGCGTATTGGTCACCTTCTGCGAAGCGTCACCTCGATGACCGCCCCGGAGTGAACGGAACCGTATCGCGCTGTCGCCTCGAAGCCGCGGAGGTAGTGAACCTCCGCGACTTCCGAGGCCATCAAATCGCGAAGCACGTTCGGCGAGCTCGCCATGGTACCGTTGACGAAGACCGTCGGCGCCTCACCACGGAGATTCGTCTGTAAGAAGCTTGGCCGAAGCATGGTAATCGCAGCCTCGAGCGTCCGCGCTGACACGACCGCGAGATCAGCGGCCGTGAGGCGGTCGAAGGTGGCGCTGCTCTGATTTTGATGGGCGCTTCTCGATGCCCCGCACCCCATGCAGAAGATGAGCAGCAGCGCGGCCGCCCCGGCGCGAGCCGTGGTTTGCATGTGCTAATCTCGAGTTGATGAGGGGAATGAAGCCGTGCGAGCCTATCTCACTCAGAAGCTCTTCCAGAGCACGCCGCTGCCGAATCCCGCACCGTTCTGGCCGGCGCCCCCTGCGGCGTTAGGCATAGCGAGGTTGTTGACGGCGAATGCCGTACCGGTGCTCGGCTGCCCAAGGGTGCCCAACAGGAACCGCGTAATGGTGCCGCCGCCGATGTTCCACGCGACGGGCTGGTTGCAGCTATTCCCGACTGCAACGGTACCAGCCGCATTCACGGCGTAGGCGGTGGAACCAGGGCTGCTGCAGGAGTTGCTGGGCGTGTCAAGGAAGATGTCACCGCTCCATGGGCCGTACACACCGTTCGTCAACGTCCGCGTCCACATCGCGGCCACTCCGTTGGCACTGCCCACGACGACGGTGCCATCGCCGTTGATCGACCAAGCCGTCGCTGCGTGACTGGACAGGAGAGTGGCGGTGCCGAGCGAGTCCCAATACAGCGCGTAAAAGCCCGCGGAGCCGTCCATCCCGGCACTCTGGCCCTTTGCGTTGACGCTTTGTGCCCAGCCAGCTGGGACCCAAGTCGGCAGCGTGTCGAATTGCGGCTGCCACGTATTGGACGGAGTGCGCGTCCACACAACCGGACGGTTTGCGAACGAGGACAAACGATAGTTGCCGGCGATGAACAGCGCGTTTCCATTCGCGTCGCTCGCGATCGTAAGGCCACGGCCGGTCTTCAGACCCGGAGGCAGTGACAGGGTCGTTTGCGTCCAGGGGCCGGCTGCCCCTCCGGTGCTCGTCCAGACGGTTGGCGCATAGTTGTTGTCCTGGCCGGCGATGGTGCCGCCGCTCTCGTCGATACCGTACGCGGTACTCGCGTTAGGCAGCGTCACCATGCCAATTCGTGGATCCCAGAGCGCACCGACCGTCTTGTTCGAAGTCGGAGGGTTGCCGACGACTTGACCGGCCATGTTGATTGCATACCCGACGATAGGAATCGGAACGGCGAGGGTCACCATGAAGCAATCGCTGCCGATACCCTGCTTCGTCGTGGAGGCGGTGACCACCACGTCATAGCCGCCGATGTCCGCGTCGCTGGCGATCGAGATGTTGGCGACGAGCTGGCTCGAGCTCACGTAGCTCGTGCTGTTCACCGTGATCTTCGCGTAGGGCGCGCCGTTGAGGTACCAGCTGGCGTGGGTGCCGGCGTCGAATCCCGAGCCGTTGATCGTGACGTTGAGATTCACCGTTCCCTGATAGCCATACGATGGCGTCGTGCTCGTCACGGTCGGCGCAGCCGGAGCTTTCCCGAACAACGGTTCCGTCGGTCGGGGTCGAGCACTCTCGTCGGAGCATGCAGCGGCAAATAGGAGTGCGGTGCAGATCGTCAGGGTGAGTCCAGATAGGCGAGCGGCTGGAGCGGACATGATCCCTCGCTGGAGAGGCGATGAAAACGACGTCATCATTGGCGTTCGCACATCGCTGCTTCCTATCGTTCAACGGAGCCGCACTCTGCTTTTGCGCGTATGCTCCTTCATCTCCCTGCGCCGCTCAGTTGATACGCGGCCCAATAATAGGGCGCTCGAAAGCGAGGATCGTGCATCATCTCCCGCTGGGCCTCGGCCAGCGCCTGGGCATCGTCGGTCGCGCCGCGATGGGCGTAGAACCGGTCGGCCAGCTCCGCTGCGCCCGCGTCATCGATTGGCCAGAGCGTGGCGATCACGTTGCGAGCACCGGCGTAGAGAAATGCGCGCGACAGCGTGGCGTAGTCCTCGCCGCGCTGAAAATCAGTAGCCCACGCACCCCCAGCACCGGTCTCACATCCAGAGAGGAAAACCAATTCACTGCGGACGCGCAGGCCGAAGATCTCGTGGACCTCCAGTCGTCCATCATCGTTCCTCCCGCCGTTCCCCGGCGCCAACCGAATTTCCGAGAACATCGGGTTCCGCAGGTTGAGCTCCGCGTGGGTGGCGACGTGGACAATCTCGCCCGAGGCGAGAGCGGCACGCAGCGCTCGTTCCGTCGCATCGGCGCCGAGGAGGATTTGCCCGTTAGGCACGCGCGCGGCGAACCGCCGTGCCTCGGCGGCCGTCGCCGGCAACTCGGTCGTGAAGGGTGCCAGGGCAATGGCAGCCGGCGCATGCGACCTGGAGCCCTGTTGGAGAATAGCCTTGCGTTCGCGCAGGACCGGAAGCGCCGCGGCAGACGGCAGATACGTCAAGACATACCGCTCTACCAACGCCTTTCCGCTGGTTCGCTCCTGCAGCGCGGCGAATGGCACGTACGTCAGCGCCTCGTGAGGAGAAATTATGAGCCTGCTCACACCCGTCAGTGCACCGGTGCGCTCCGCCGGCGCGATCAGCAGATCGTACAGAGCCTGCGCCGCCGGCGTGCCGTTCGTCGGAGATGTGCGCGCACCGGCGAGCTCGCGAACTACCCTCGCCCGCGCCGCCACATCGCTCTCCCTTACGAACGTCCGAGCGATCCTGATCTCGCGGCGCGTCACGACGAACGTGAGGAGGGTGTCGGGCGTCACGAGGTAATCGAGCACGGCCTCGTCGGGTGCAAGGCTCGCCTGTACGCGCGCCGCATCCATTGGCGTGAGGCCGAGCAGCGCGGCATCTTCATCCGACTCGGCTCGCTTCACCGTCGCCTCGTACTCGGATCGTGCTTGCGCCAGCCGCTCGGCGAGATCGCGATGGATGGCGCTCTCCTCGATGGATCGCTGTGGCGTGCGTCCGCGATCGACCGCGTCGAGGCGCGCCACGAGGCTGTCGATCCGGCTCGCGAGCTGCTCGGCATCGACGAACAGAGCTGGCGCGCTGTTGCTCGACAGCTGCGCTCGGGCGGCCGCGAGATGTTCCACCAGCGCCCGACCACGGGCAGCATCGGCGATAGCGAAGGCACCGGCGATGTCTCCCTTTCGGAGCAGCACCAGCACGAGGTCCGTGTAAACCTGCGCCATTCGCGCCGTGTACGTGGTACGCAGCTCGGCGGAGCCGTAGGATCCGCGCGATCGCTCGATGAGGCGAACCGCTTCACGACCTGCTGCCTCGGCTGAGTCGAGCCTGCCGATCCGTGCCCAGGCACGCAGGCGCAGGGCGGCAATCTCCCAGCGGGATGCCCGATCGAGTGCCCGCGGGTCAGGCACTTCAGAGGTGAGGACGCGAAGCACGTCGCGTGGCCGGCCAAGCCGCTCCTCGTAACTCGCGCGGGCGAGCACGCTGCGGACGCGAACCGATTGGCTACCTAACGAGTCGGCGAGTCGCGCCGCGCTATCGAGGGAAGGCGCCCCATCGAGCTCGCGAGCCCATCCTAGTTCGGCCATCGCGAGGCGGTCGTTGAGCTCTTCGGCACGCGCGCCCAATTTCGTGTGGACGGCGAGGGCGGCGCTCACGCGCGCCCGCGCCGAAGCCGTGTCTGCGTGCGCCGCGTCAACGTCAGCGCGGCCACGCATCAGATTCGCTGCTTCGAGCTCGTTGCCGGACGCCGAGAACTCCCGCTCGGCCTGGTCATAGTACAGGGCAGCGGAGCGCAGGTCGCCGGCTTCGGCGTAGAGATCCCCCAGGATCTCGAGATCGCTTGCCTCCTCCTCCTTCAATCCCTGGCGCCTAACGATGAGCAGGGCGCTGTCGATCGTGGCGAAGGCCGAACGCGGATCGCCCCGGGCGTCCTCGATCGTCGCGAGCTGCCCCAGCGCATTCTGTGTTCCGGTGTCGTAGTGCGCCGCCCGATAGGCCGTCAATGCCCGGGTGACTTCGTCTTCCGCGTCGACGAGGTCGCCTGTGCGCAGGTCGAGCATGGCGAGGTTGGTGTACGCATTCCCTTCGACACGGGCGTTGCCCATCGCGTGCGCGGCGTCGCGCGCGGCGATGAGCGCGGCGCGTGCTGACTGGAACTCGCCATAGTCGGTAAAAACCAGCGCGAGATTCGCCGATGCCTTCGCTATCCCCGCCGTGTCGTGCGCGGCCTTCGCGAGGCGCAAGGCGTTGTGGAAGAAGCTGTCGGCAGCGGCGAGGCGACCCTGCTTCCAGGCGATGAGGCCGAGCGCGTTGTGAACGCGAAATGCTTCGGCGATCGGAGCCGAAGAGCTCACGAGCGCGAGCGCGCTGTCGCCGACGCGTCGCGCTTCGTCGTAGTCGCCCACCCAGTATGCGGAGAGGGCAATCGAGGTGAGAAGATGCGCATGCTCGACGTCGCCGCGGTCGGCGCGTCGCAATTCGTTTCGATAGGCGGTGCGTGCGCGTGCGAAATCCCCTGACGCATAAAGGGAATCGCCCGACGCCATGGACGGGGTGCCTTTCTGGGTTCGCGCGCACGCCAGCGACACGACCGTCACTGCGAGGATGCGCCGCACGCTATCTGTCGGTGGCGAACGATCGGATGCCGCTGCTCACCGTCACGCCGTCACTCGTGAGACAGTCCAGATACCATAGATAAGAGGTGCCACGTTCCAGATGGCCGTTCGCGGGCGGGCTGACCACCGTGTCAGACGTCGCGACAGTAAACAGCGGCGCGCCAGCGGAGTCGGTAACCGTTAGGCGACAGGTCCTGGCGCTTTCCACTGGCCGCCAGACGAAGGTCACCCTCGCGGCGTCGGCCGATCGATTGTCGGGCGCGAGCACAGCAATGGCCGGCGGTCTCTCGGGAGTAGCGCGCACCGGTGCCGTGTCGCTGCGTGAGTGGAGTGAACGACCGATCAATGGGAGGACGGTGATGGCGATGACAGCAGCCGCGGCGAGCCAGGTGCGTGCACGTATCGCGGGAGCGGTGAGACGGCGATCGGTAGTTGCGATGGAAGATTCGACCAGCGCGCGCGTCGCGACGAGCTCAGCGCGGCACTCCCGACAGTCGGAGAGATGACTCTCGAGGCGCGCGATGGATCGGCTATCGAGGCGATCATCGAGATAGGCGGCGAGCTCCTCGCTCGTCAGGTGGGGCAGGGAAGCCGAGTCGGTGCTCATGCTATGTTGAACGGACTCACGCGGCCGGATTGCCTTCCTTCAGGTAATGGAGTCGTTTGCGGAGCTTGGCGAGGATCCGATTCAGCTGACGATACACGTGGAAGCTGGACGGCATGGCGAGCGTGCTCGCGATGCGCTCCGCGGTGAGATCATCCTCGAAGCGCAGCGTCAGCAGCAAACGCTCGCGTGGCTCGAGTTCGATGATGGCCTCGTGAAGCGCCTGACGGACCGACGCTGCATCGAAGATCGTTTCCGGGGTGCTTTCCGACGGGTCTGGAATCGCCGCGAGATCCATTTCCGCGCCGGCGAGATCGACGAGACGTCGCCGCAGCTGTTCCTGAGTGGTCGCGTCATCAGCGTCGCGTCGATCGACGCGACCATACCGAGAACGCGCGAAGTCGACGCGGAGCCGCCGCGCGACAACGACGAGCCACGTCACGAACGTGCTGCGGCCGTCCGCGGCAAACGCTCGCAGGCGGCGGAATCCACTCTCGCGCAGGCGGTCGAGGATGAACGCATAGGCGTCCATCGCGGTGTCGTCGTTGTGTGGAGCGCTCCTGCCGGAGCGCGCGACGTGCACCAGAAGCCGGTGGTGGACGCGAATGAACTCGGTCCACGCTTCGTCGCATGCCGTTTCGGTGCGTGCGTCCAGGAGACGCGACAGCTCCGGGGTCATCGGCTCGGGCACGAATGGTCCGTCGTTGGACTTGAGCTGTCCAACATGGGATGCGAAGCCACTGCGCGCCAGAGCCGAGGGCATCGGTGCGATTACGGGAAGCTGCCGTGAAGCTAGGGAGTGACTGTGCGTCTCCAGTTCAACGGATAACCGTCACAGAATTGCGCCCGACGCCCACGCGAACACGCGTCGCTCAACGGCGGTCGTGATCTGACTTGCGTCCTCCGTCGCGAGTGTTCTTCGCATTCCGCGCATCCTGCCGACCAGAGACGCGCGACGGGACCGAGTGCGAGGTGGCTGTCGAGCCACGGTCGTCTGAGTCGGGTCGTGCGTGTCGATCGGGGGTCGTGGAGTACTTCACCGTCGAATGCGGTCGCCGCTTCGCGGCAAACGCATCGCCGGCGTGCGTCGTTGGATGGATGTTCGTGACGTGCGTGGGTGCCGGGTGCTTGGGAAGGAATGCTTCCGCACCGGCTGTGCGCATGGCGCCGAGCGAGAGTACGGCTGAAGCGGCGCTAGCAACGATTAAGAGCTTTCTCATATAGTCTCCAGGTTTGGGCGGCCGAGTGTTGCAACGTCATGGCCGCATCCTGTGAGACGCCGGGCGAAGGCTGAAGATCCGCGTGAATGGGCGAACTGCGTACTGCTGTTCCGAGTTGTTGGTTTCGCATCTCGAGCAGCAGCGGGCTCCGCAAAGGGAGCGTCAGGATCGCCCCCCATTGAGCGGTTCATAATTCCACACCGCGCTGCAGAGCACAATGCCTTGCGTCGCGCGGTTGGTGAGCTCGATCGTCACGAAGGGCGCGAGCGCAGTGCGGGTGAGCGCCAGCGCCGGACCGCGTTTCTGCGAATCGGCGGAGTTGAGCCCGGCCTCGCGGAGGCGCTGGAACAGCGACGCGCGACTCGGAATCGGTATCTCACCGGTTGCGTCGAACGCGATCGGGACGACCGGAAACACGAGCGGCCGCGTCGAATCGCGTCGATACACGTCGACGGCCAACGCCCATGTCATGGGGACCGGCGGATCGGCGTACGCGATCCAGTCAGGAACCGTCGCCCCAACAGTGAATGTCGTGTGTGTGAATCCGAGGCGCTCGAGCTCTGACCGAGTCACTTTCCCTTGGGACATCAGTAGGTGGCGACGTCGCTGGACTGGGCTCGACGTTGCGTCGCCGAACAATAAGACCCTACCGAAGCACGTCGAGATGGGCTTGTGCGTCGCGCACCAAGTGCTGGAGGTCGGGATCACCACCTTCCCAGAGTCCGATCAGCCGTCGATACATTCTCACGGCCTCGGCCCGTCGTCCACGGGCGGCAGCAAGGTCGCCCGCAAGGAGCCAAGCCTCGCCTAACCACGGGCCGAGCGATGCGATGGCGAAGTTGTTTTGAAATGGCGCCTTCATGACGAGACGTTCCAATTCCGCGAGCTGCGCTTCGGCGCCCGCGGTGTCGTGCACGGCCAGGTGCATTCGAGCGGATCCAAAGAGTTGTTGGGTGAAAGCGGAACTGAACCCGTTTGCCGGCATCGAATCGATCCGGGCGCGGATCAGGCGCGCGCGTGCCGAGTCGATCGGGCGAGGTGGCACCCGGCGGACGCGGCCAACGAGCATATCGAAGCCCACCAATCTCTGCGACAAGTGCACGCTGTCGCGGCCGGCGTTCGATGCCGCTTCGTCGACGGCGCGTCTCGCGTCCGCGCCCCGATTGGCTTTGACGAGCGCCTCGAAGCGATCGAAGAAGATTTCTCCACGGCTGGCGGGAGTCCCCATGGCGGCGGCTCGCTCGAGCTCATTGGCCGCACGCACCGGGTCGTCGAGGCGGAGCAGCGCGCGGCCAAGGTAGGCGTGTGGCGCTGGATCGTTAGGCGCAACGCTCGCCCAGCGCGCCGCGACGTCGCGCGCCTCGAGGAGGTTCGTGCGGCGTGAGGCGTCGGCCTCGCGCACAACCGCGCCATATGGGTCAGGCCCAACGACGACGCGACGCGGAATCGTTATCACGGTATCGCCGTCGCGGAGATTCGGGGCGACATGCGAGCAGAGACCAGTGGCGAACGAACAGCCGTCGCGCGTCTCCGCGAAGAGAATCGCGAACAGAGGGCGATACGCTTGAGCGAAGCGGGGATCGAGGTTGATGGCGCGGCGCAGTGCGCGCAGCGCGGTGGTCCAGCTCGACCGAAAGGCGAGACGCGTCGAGTCGCCGTTAGGCGCGATCATCTCGTAGTCCCGATGCGCGCAGCGACCGAGCCTGTACCATGCTTGTGCGCTGCCGGAGTCGCCGCGCGCCGCCGCCTCGAATTGCTCGCAGGATTCCGGCGCGCGCTGCGCGCCCAATCTCACCGCGAGCAGGGCGACGAAACAGAATCGCCACATTGTGGTACCTCGTCAGGCGTATGCAAACGCCCGCAATATGGCCCAATGGCACGGTGCTGCCACGCTTGGCGCTGCCATCCCGCCGGCAGCGCCACCGCGAAGAGGTTGGCGGACCTCAGCCGATCTGATTGTTGAGGGCGTTGACGACGCCCTGCGCGCCCGAACTACCTGTTAGGCCCGACGTCAGCCCACTCAGCAGACTGCCGAGGTTGCACAGAAGGCTGCCGACCGCGCCGGAGCCTTTGACTGAGACCGTCGCGGGCAGCTGGCCGGTGACAAGTCCGAGAACGCTCAAGTTCAAGTTCGACAGGTTCAGAGTGACGACGCTGCACTGGCCGGGACCCGAGCTCGTGACGGCGAGATTCGCGATGAATGGCTGTGCGTTCACGCCGATCGTATTGCCGAGCACGTTCACGGCAGTGCCGCTGAGATCCCCAGTCACCTGGAGGCCGACAATCTCTCCGACGGTGTTTTCGACGAGGGCGAAGTTGGTGATGATCGCCTGATCGATCGTGACGGAGCCGCCGAGCCCGAGTGGGAGCGTCACGTTAGGTACGATGTCCAGCGAGAGCCCGGTGCCCTTTGGCACCGATTGCTGGAATGAGGCTGCCGTTGCCGTTGGAGTAGCCGTTCGCGGCGACGATAGCATATCGGCACAAGCGCTTGCGCCGAACGCGAGCATGGCGACTGTGGCCGATGCGAGTTTCCTCATGCGTCCTCTCCTTGTCTGTGGGCGGGCCGACGTACTGGTGCGTGGACGAGGAGGCTGCCCTCTGCAGATTGTGATCCAGATCACTCAGAGAGAGGACGCATGCGGATGACCTGTCAGAATCTTTGTGGCTCGAGCCGGGCGTTCGACCTAACGACAGAGTGAAGTGTGGCGAGCACTTCTCTTGCAGAGGCCGGCGCGATGTACACTTACCCGACCGTCTCCACTAATGCCAGCCGTCAACTTTTCCGCGCATGGCGCGCGATGGCGTGTCCTCGCAATCACAAGTGAAACAATGATGCAGGAACACTCACCGTCCCTTCCCGGAACGGGTCTCCTGTTCACGAGCGCTGACGGCGAGGTGCGATTTCTCGCGCTCGACGGCGCGGCTCTGCCAGCACCAGGAATGCTCGAGGCAAAAAGCATCACCGAGTTGGGGAGCCTGGTGCAGTCAGCGCAGCCGCTCGGCTGATACTCACATGGACCAGCTGAGCGCATACAACTCATCATCGGCTAGCTCCGCCCAAGTGGCGGGATAGCTGCGAACTCGGCGCGCGACGCAGTCGGTTTCGAAGATGAGCGTCGGCTCGGCACCTTTCTCCTCGTAGACCGTCCAGTCCTGGCCCCCTGCCTTGAAATGGAGGACCTGACGCGTGCGCGACTGGCCGTCGAGGCCAATGTACGTGCGAGGCTGAAGTTTGCGGTCGCTCATTCACCCTCACGTTAAGCGGCTCCTCCACAATTTCGACAGGGTGAGTCGGGCCAGCGGGCGGAGTCGCTCCTAAACGGGGTGGGGTGAGAGTACTGGGTTATTGGAACGGACTCGCGCTGTGTCAGCTTCCGTGGTCTTCATGCTGGAGGGCCGCTGAAACCACTGACAAGCCCTGAAAACCGCTGACGTGTTCCATGGGCGGTGAGGATTCCTCGGCCTGGTGCTCATTGTTTTAGTGAATGCCTCGGGATGCATTGGTGAACGGTGAACGCGTCCGAGGCACTTTAACAAAGACAAACGACTCAGACCGGTGTCGCACGGTCGGAATGACTGCGTTCAGGCGATGAGCTTGGCCTCTTTCTATCCCTCATGCAGATGCTTATGTGATGGCCCCCGCGCCGTCAGTGGACCATGGTCCAGCGCAACGTTAGGCGGGCGGGTCGTTATGGCGACGGCGGGGTGTTTCCGGCGTGTACTTCTCGATCGGCCGAGGCGCGGCCTGTCGCAAGAGCTCGATCAGCGAATCATCGGGCAGGTCCGGCCAGTCGCGCGGATAGCGCTCCAGGTCGATGAAGCGCGCGCCGGCGGTGAAGCGCAGGACAGGACCAACGGCGATGTCGGAATGCGGGTTGATCGCGGCACTCCAGAGTCTCCCGCCCGGATAGCGGAAGCTCCGCACCACCGTGAGATCGGTGAGGTCCGCCTTTTCGTCGATCGCGTCGTCTACTTCGATTGTCGGAGACTTCGTGGCTGCCGACTCGCCCAAGGACTTGCGGGGCCGCACCGCCTCCGACTGAGCGAGCAGCGAGCGCAGCGCGTCTTCGTCGACAGTCTCCCAGTCGCGCGGGTATGGACAGAGGCGGCGCTTCTCGTCACCGGCGGCCGTTTCGAATACCAGCCAGCCGAGCTGATAGCAGTCTGCCAGGTAGTCTTCGGCGCGCGTGATGGGATGGATGGACTCTGGTAGAATGCACCATACCCGCCAGGTCTTGCCTTGCTCAATGAAATCGCGAACTGCCATCGTCGGGCTCGCTCACGGGTCTGGTCCATCTGTTTCGGTGAGGAGAGCCAACGCAACGGGCGTGCTCAGGCGCAGTGTTCGGGAGCGCCGCGCCGATTAGAACGACCTTAAGGTCACATTCGCTAAGGCTTTAGCGCACGCTCGAGAGCACACCGCCAACCACCGCAGCGGCTGCGCGGGAGCTCGGGGACGTTCGCAGGTGCCACGCCGCGCGCGAGTGCTTCGATGATCGGGAAGACGAGAGCGACGTTGCCGCCCCGCGCGTCGATCTCCATCACGTTGTGCTGGAGCTTGGCCGACGAGGGAAACCGGTACACGGCCACGCGTGCTCCGTGGTCGAGCCATTGCTGCGCGACCTCGAGCGCGGCCTGCTCGCTCACGGTGTGATCCGCTTCGTTCAGGAGGAAGTACATGTCGCGCACGCCAGGCTCTTGATCGGCGGAGGCTTCGCGCACCAACTGTCCGAGGCGGAGCACCTGCGCGAGCCCGCGCGTCGTTATGCCCTGCATGTAGTCGGACCGTGCCGTATCCAGCGGCGCGTTCGTGCGCCTGATGTCGGGCAGCTTGGACGCGAGGACCACCAGACCCTGCTCCTGATCGTCGGAGAGCAAACCGGCGGCGATCGCCGGCGCGATGAGCACTGCGCGCCTCACGTCGGCGTGTGACTGCGCGACGCTCGCAGCGACGACTCCGCCGGCGCTCAGACCCACGACAATGATCGAGTCGCCGAGTCCGCGGGCAATGGTGATACTCGAATCGCCGAATCGGGCCAGCTCCTCGGCGCTGATGCGGCCTAACGAGCGCATCGGCGCGTGGCGCTCGCCGTGCCGCGGCAGCCGCGGGATGTAGACGTTGTCGCCGGCATCGAAGAGATGCTGGCCAACGACGGCAAATTGTTCGGGTAAGTCGGTGAAGCCATGCAGCAGCACGAAGACGCGCGGGGTCCGGGCGCCGTGGGTGAGGAGGCGCGAGCGGCCGCCGGTTACGACGACACTGTCGTCCGCGACCTGTCGTCGGGCGGCCATCGCGATCGCATCCTCGAACGTCGGCGGCGGCGCGAACGGCACGGGTGAGAGGACATGCGCTGCGGGCACGCAAGCCGCCAGGAGTGCAAGGAGCACTATTGGAGGGAATAATCGCGGCATGGAACCTCCCGTTCGACTATGCATCGACGCGTAGCGTCAAGCGCCTCGTCCAGCGATGATAGTCCACTGCATAACGAGCGAGCGGCAGCTGCGCCGGCCCCTGCCGCACCCGTCCCTCGAGATCGTACTGCGAGCCATGGCAGGGGCAGGTGATGACGCCCTGCACGGGCGGCCGCACCGGACAGCCCTCGTGGGTGCACTGCATGGAGAGCGCGTGAAAGCGGCCCGCGCTCTCGCGCACGATGAGAATCGGCGTGCCGTCGAGGCCGGGTGTCGATGTCACGAGCGTCGCACCGTCGGTGGTAAGGCGCGAAACGTCGACCGTCGTCTCGAACAGCGGTGGCGGCAGAGGATCCGCATGTCCACACCCGATGGCTGACGCGCCCGCGACAAGAATCGCCGCCTCCTCGAGAAACTCACGTCGCGATCGCGATGTCATGCCTAACGAGCCAGCGCGACCGACGTCATGCGCTGCGGATAGCGTCCGACCTTCACCCGCGCGACCTCCTTGCGCGAGCGGAGGTCGATTACCGAGACGTCGTCTGATCCGCGATTGCTGATGAAGATGCGCCGTCCGTCGGGTGAGACGGTCACCCAGTTCGGATCGCGCCCGACGGGAACGGTCGCGACGAGGCGCAGGTCGGGCAGAGCATAGATCGCCGTCAGGTCCGTCATACTGCCATTGGCGATGAGATATCGTCCGTCGGCGGTGATCCTGATGCCGTGATTCGTCGTCACGGGGAGCGTATCGGGCTTCGGCGTGCCCTTCGGCATGGGCATGTCGACGCGGCGCAGGATCTTTCCCGTGCGGGGATCGGCGACGACGAAGCCGTAGTACTGCGAGAGCTGAACGTAGAGTCGGTTCTCGTCGTGCGAGAGGGCGATGGGCCGAACGTTCGCGCCGAAAGGGATGCGGCGAAGAACTTTATTGGTCGCGCTCTCGAACACCGTCACGTCGGTGCCGCGTATGAGCCCGACGTAGACCGTTTTTCCATCGCGTGCGACCTCGATGTCGTGCGGTCCCGTCCCGACGTCCACGCTGTCGATGAGCGCGTGTCTGGCCGGATCGAACACGTCGACGTAGCTCCCCGAGACAACGGTGACGTACACGCGCCGCCCGTCTGGAGAGACTGCGAGGTGGTTAGGCACGCCGCGAAATGCGATGCGCCAGCTGACCTGTCGAGTATTGGGATCGATCGCCACGAGCTCGCCGGTTCCAGTCGGCCGGCCGTCGGCACGATGCACGATCCGGCTGACGTAGAGGACGTCACCCGCGGGCGCGGCAACGATGTCGTCAGGCGACAAACCGACTGGGATCGTGCCGACGACTTTCGCCGTCGTGGCGTCGATGATGGACACGTCGCCGCTGTTGGTGTTCTCGACGAACACGAGCGACGACCGCGCAGCGTGATCCTGCGCTCGCGTCGTTAGGCTCACGATCGCGAGCAGGGTGGCGACGAATGCAATCCGCATCTGGGCTCCCGTTGTAGCTCGACGGGAAGAGCATACCGTCGCGGGCGGGAAGCGGGAAGCGGCCGCGTGGTGCGTGGCGGGTGGCGCCGGCTATTTGCCGCTTCCGAAGGATGACACGAGGGTACGCAGGGCGTCAGCCTGGGCCGCGAGTTGCTGCGACGTGGCCGCGAGCTCCTCGGCGGAGCGGGCGTTCTCGCGCGCGCTGGACTCCACTTCGCTCACCGCCCGGCACACCTCGCCGAGGTCTGTCGACCGCTCGCCCGACGAGGCGACCGTGCGCTCGACCATCTGCGAAGTCTGGCGGATGGATGGGCTGAGGCGCGCGAGGATTTCCCCCGCGTTGGCCGTGATGAGACTCCCGGACTGCGCGAAGCCGATGACCTCGTGGAGCACGTTCCGGGTGTGCGTCGCCAGCGTCCGCACCTCCTCGGCGACGACCGCAAAGCCACGCCCGGCGCCGCCGGCGCGCGCGGCCTCGATGCTGGCGTTGAGCGCGAGGAGGTTAGTCCAGTCCGCGATCTTGTCGATGTCGGCCGCCTTCTCGCCGATGCGCTCGAGCACCGCGACAGCTTCGCGCATCGCTTGGCCCGCGGCATCGGTGTTCTGAGCGCTCTCCGAGGCGAGCGCCTCGATCGCGCGCGTCTCCTCCACCGTGCCCGCGATGTACTCCTGCACCTGCTCGACGATCGAGGTCGTCTCGCTCACCGCCGACGCGGCGGAGCCGGTGCTGTCGGAGAGCTTTTGCGCCGACGCGGAAACCGCGGCCGACGCCTGTGCGACGATGTCCGCCGTGGATTGGAGCTCGCGCATGAGGCGCGACAGCGCATCGCTCATCGCGCCGAAGGCGATGGCAAAGCTGTCACGGCCGGAGCGTGGCGACACCCGACGCGTGAGATCGCCGGCCGCGATACGATCGGCTGCGGCGGCCATTTCGCCGAGATAACTCACCATACCGGTGAAGGCGTTGCCCAGGCGGTCACCTGGTGAGCGCGGGGTGACGCGACCCGCGAGGTCGCCGTTGGCGATGGCGCCGGCGTGGAGCGCCATCTCGTCCATGTACGACGAGAGCCGCGCCATCGCGCGCAGGAGCTGGCCGATCTCGTCGTCGCTGGCCTCGGGGACGGCCAGTCCGCTCTCGCCGCGTGCTAGCTGGTCAGCCATGAGCGCGGCGCTTCGAATGGGCTCGGTGATCGAGCGGCTCATGGCGTTGGCGAGTATCGCGAGCGCGCCAACGGCGCCGAGGGTGATGAGGCCGATGAGGAGCCAGGACGCGCGCTGGAGCATGCGCACGCGATCGAGCGCCGCCGGGCCGTCGAGGTGCGTCATGCGCGCTTCAGTCGCGATTCCGAAAATGACCGTGAGCGCGAGAATCAGCACGAGCGCCGCCGCTGCCACGGTGGGCAGCAGGCGGAGCTTCTGCTGGACATTCGATCTGTGAAGAAACCGCTGCAGCGCTTCGGGTAGGGGCGCCGACTCCACGTTAGTGGAGCCGGTCGCCGCTGCACTTGTGTCTACGACGGCGGTCACGCCGCCTTGCGAGGCTGCGCGCTGCGCTGCGAGGCGGCTGGAGTGGAGGCGGGAGCGAACCACATGGCCCAGAAGCCAGCGCCGGCGAGGGTCACGGCGAGTGCGAGATGCAGCACCACGTCGTATCCGCCGATGGGCACGATGCCGAGCAGCTGCGGCGTTACGACGCCGCAGATAGCGAGGACGAGGTAGACCGCGCCGCTGCCGAGCGCATAGGTGACGGAGCGACGGGCGCTCCAACCGGCCCAGATGCCCCAAACACCAAAGAGCATGTGCACGGCGTTATGCAGGACGTTCACGGGAAAGAGCCCGAGGAGCATGCCTGTCGACATGCCCAACATCGGATGTCCACCCGCGCCGGCCGCGAAGCCGACAGCGCTCACGGCGAGAAAGACTATTCCGGACAGGGTGGCCACTCGCTGGATGGACGACATCGTCAACCTCCGATTGGTGGGAGAGATCTGAAGAACGACTGGCCTGAGGTGGCGGGCGTCACGTAGGGCGAATAGCCCTACTACCTCGCGTCGTCGAAGCTTTCGAGGCGCCAGCCGTCGTCATAGTGTCGAAAGTGCCCTCGCAGGGTCGTCGAGAGCAGCCGCTCCGACTCCGCGGTCCACTTGGGCCGGTGAAGGAGCTCGCCGAGCGCGGTGCGCTCCTGCGTGAACTGGAATTCCGCAACCGCTGAATCGTTGCGAATCGAATCTTTGGGAAGGCCGACGATTTCCGCCTTTGTGTGAGCCGTCTCCACCGTCCAATAGCTCGTCCACGGACTGCCGCTCGTATCCTGAGCTTCGACGAACGCCGCCTTGTCTGCTTTGCCTGTGAGCACCGCGCGACAGTGCTTCTTCTGTCTCGGATCGGATGGCGCATCCACATCGGCAAGATCCATCCAGCCGGCGCCCGAGAGGAGAATCCACGCGGAATCCCCAGCGACGTGCGCGCTGTCAGCATTGTCACTGTAGATCGCTCGGCAATCGGCGACCGTCTCATGGGCCACGCGCTCGCTATCCGGCGAGAGCACGGAAAGCAGAGAATCGGAGTGTTGAATGGCGGTGAGCGCATCCTCTCGCGTGAACGAGTGCCCACACGCAGCGGAGAGCAGGGACGCGAGAAGAACGAGGTGGTGGGCTTGCCGAGCTCTCATATGAGACTCCTAACGACCGCGAATGCGTTTGGCGAGTTGTTGGAACATGCCGAGCAGTGGCTGCGTGCCGTGGGGCTCGTGGCCCGACTGAGACGCGGGCCCGAAGATCATCTTCACCTGGCCGATCGTGAGGACCGAACCGTCGGACAGCATCCGCTCGGCGGCGACACGGTAGCCATCGACGTACGTGCCGTTGTCCGAGCGGAGGTCGATGACGTACCAGCTGCCGGCCTTCAACAAGAGCGTCGCGTGAGCTGACGACACACTCTCGTCCGCGATCACGATGTCATTGTCCTCCGATCGTCCGATCGAGCACACGGCGCGCGAGATGCCGAAGCGGGTGCCGGCGATCGGACCGCGGACGACCTCGAGCACGGCGAGCTCCGTCGATCCGGTTGTCCCCGAGGGCCGGTGAGCATTGGGGATCTGAGGAGACGCTTCCGACTCGCCGGATTCTTCGACAAGCATCACCGCGGGCAGCCGATGCGTCTCAGCGTCAGAGCCATTTGCCGACGACGTGGAGCGCTCGAGCCGGAAGACGGTCGTCCCGATTCTGAGCTTGTCGCCCCGCGCGAGTATCTGGACCGACTGGACGCGCACGTCGTTGACGAACGTGCCATTCACGCTCTCGTCGGTGAGCGTGTATCCAGTTCCAACTCTTCTAATCACCGCGTGGCGGCGGGACACGTCGTGCGACGCGACGACGATGTCGCAGTCGTCGTCCCGGCCGATCACGATTCCCTCGAGCGGGATCTCGTGTATGTGACCCGTCTGGAGCTCGATCAATCGCCAACCGCTCTGCTCGCCGCTGGCGCCGGTGAGCTTCCTCGCGGTGTGGCTCGACGAGGCTCCGGTCACCGCGGGCTCCGCCGTGGATTCCGCGCGATACACCAGCTCGCGGCGACCGACTCTCACCGTCGCGCCGTCGCGCAGCTCCACGGGCTCCGCGCCTAACGACACACCGTCGATCTGCAGTGACATCTCTTCGCCGAGCGCCGTGATCGTGGCCACGCCATCCTCGCTCAGCGTGATCGCGGCGAGCGCTGGCAGCCCGGCGAAGACCGGGAACACGATGTCTCCCGTTCCACCGAGGGTATTGCGCCCTACATGCAGATCGCGGCGCTGAGCGCCAAAAATGAGAACGGGCATTGTGACTCGCGCGGGTGCTGCCAAATGGACGAACAAGGAGGGCGTTCGTGACCGCACGAACGCCCTCCCCGTTTGTCCTTCTGGTAAACGCCGCTATTCCGTTCTATCCCGCTCGGCGGACTCGAAGAGGAACCACATTCGGCGCTCGGTCTCGTCGATCCAGACCTCGATGAGACTCGTCGTCGCGTAGTCGAAATGCTCCTCGCAGATGACGTGCGCGGAGCGGAGCGTGGCAAGGAAGGTCTTGTTGTCGTCCCGCAGCTCCGCGAGCATGTCGAGTGCCGTGACGAAATCGGCGTCGTTGTCGAGGATGTGCTGGAGCCGCCCGATCTCGCCGATCGAATGAATCGTGAGCCCACCGACCTTCCGCACCCGCTCGGCGATGGCGTCGGTCATGGCGAAGATCTGGTCGGCCTGCTCGTCGAGGAGCACGTGATAGTCGCGAAAGTGCGACCCACTCATGTGCCAGTGAAAGTTCTTGGTCTTGATGTACAGGGCGAAGACGTCGGCCAGCAGGACGTTGAGCGCAGCAGTAATGTCGCGCGTCGCCGCCGCCTTCAAATCGGTCGGCGTAGAGAGGGGGCTGGCGCGGGTTGCGCGCGCCGCTCGGACTTCGGTGCTCGTCGCCATGACAGTATCCTCGTTAGGTGCGATATCGACCGGGTCGGCCGTGGTCACGTTCTTCAAGCTACGCCGTCGTGAAATGGGGGGCATGACGCCTTTGGGTAGTTGAGCTGCTGAGGTCCCTCGAGAGTACTCGTGTCTGCAGGACGGCCGTCGGCTGCATCCAGCGCGCCGCTCGCTGAATCGTGCTGGACCGTCGGTTCCACCGCGGGCACTGTCGCGAGATGAAAACATTCATTACCGCGCTGGTCAGCGTGTTGATCCCGCTCCCGCTTGCCGCGCAGACGCCGACGACCTCGCAACAGCTCATCGCGGCACGTGATACGGTGTGGCGCGCGTGGTTCGCCAACGACACCGTGCTCCTTCGTCGTTTCATTCCGACGACGGCGGCCGCCGCGGAGGGCGGGGACGCGCTCGCCTGGAGTGATCGGCGCGCGATCTTCGATGGCGCGCGTCGCAGCGCGTCCTCCGGAGCCAAGCTGGAGCAGCTCGAGTTCGCCGGCACGCAGATCGATGCGAGCGGCAATTCCGCCATGGTGCGCTCGCACTTTCGTTTCCTGGTCCGCCGGGGAGCGCGTGTGGACACGAGCTCGGGGACGGCCGCCGAGGTGTTCGTGCGTGAGAATGGCCGCTGGGTCAATCCGTTCTGGCAGCTCGAATTCGGCGGCCCCGGCTCGCTCGCCGCGCGCGCGATCGATCTCCCTGATACCCTCGGCGCGCGCGTGAACGTCGCGGATTCCCTCAAGTCGTTGGGAACGAGCGGCGATTACGATGCGCTAATCGGCGTCTGGGAGTTCACCTTCCAGTCGCGCCAACCGGATGGCTCCTTCGGCGCGCCATTCAAGGGGCACTGGACATTCGAGAAGAAGGGCGACGGTGGAATCATCGAAGATCGGTGGCGGCCGGACAATCCGACGGTGCCGATGGCCACGAGTCTCTACACATATCGTATCTTCGACCCGGAGCAGAAGCTGTGGCGGCTCGTCGGCGCGAACTCGCGCGGAGGGAGCATCATCCCCGGTCGGACGTGGGCGGACGCCGAGGGACGCTCGGGCATCGAGTGGTACGGGGACGTGCTCGTCAGGTTCCGCTACTTCGCAATGACGGCGAATCGCTTTCTCTGGCGGCAGGATCAGAGTCGGGATGGGGGCAAGACGTGGATTCTCGATACGGGGATGATGGAGGCTCGACGAATCGGCAAGTGACGTTGGGAGCGAGTTTGCGCCAAGAGCTGGCGATCGGGGGTGCTAGGCGGCGCCATGCCACATTTGGAATGCGAGCAGCGATGCAACAGAAGCGCTACAACGCGCTCATTCCAAATGTGGCATGAAGCCGCCGTGCACCCCCGATCGCCAGCTCGTCCCTAACGAGCTCGCCTCTCGAAACTCAACGCCTCCTCGAGCGCGTTAAGGAATTTCTCGACCCGTGCCACCTGAGCGTTGTAGCCCATCACTCCAATCCGCCAGACCTTGCCGGCGAGCACTCCCAGTCCTCCACCAATCTCCACGCCCATGTCGAGCAGACGTTGGCGGACGCGGGCTTCGTCGATCCCCGCCGGCACGTTGACGACGTTGATCGTCGCGCAGCGATTCTCGGCTGGAGGGAAGAGGGAAATGCCGAGGCGATCGAGGCCGCGAACCAGTGCGTCGTGCGCCTGCTGATGACGGGCCCATCGCGCTTCGAGTCCCTCCTCGAGTATCAGTCGCAACGCCTCGTGGAAGCCGTAGATCATCGCGATCGGGGCGGTGTGGTGAAAGGCGCGCTTGCGCGCGCCGCTCGTTTCACCCCAGTACTGGAAGAGCAAGTTCAGATCGAAGTACCAGGTGGACGGTTTTCGCTTGCGCGCGCGCACGGCGTCAATCGCGCCGGGGCCGACGGTGATCGGTGCCAGCCCCGGGGGCGCGCCGATGCACTTCTGGCTGCACGACCCCGCGGCGTCGACGCCTAACGCATCGATGTCGATCGGCAGCCCACCTAACGACGTGACGCAGTCCATGGCGACGAGCGCGCCGTGGCGATGCGCGACCTCGACCATGGGCGCGATTGGTTGGCAAGCGCCAGTCGTCGTCTCGACGTGGACGAACGCCACGAGCTTCGCTGGTTGCTTCGCAAGTGCCGCGTCGACCGCTGCGGGATCGACGATCTGGCCGGATGCCACCTCGATCGCGCGCACATCCGCCCCGGCGCGACGCGCCATCTCGGCCAATCGCTCACCAAAGTAGCCCATCACCGCGACGACGGCGCTGTCGCCGGCCTCGAGGAGGTTGAGCATGATCGTTTCGAGGCCAGCGGAGCCGGTAGCCGAGATGGGCAGGGTATGATGGTTGTGCGTTTGATAAAGCCCGCGCAGCGCGCCCATCGTCTGGTCCATCAGCTCGACGAAGTAGGGATCGAGGTGCCCGACAGGATTCGACCCCATCGCTGCGAGAACGCGGGGATCGGGGTTGCTCGGTCCGGGGCCCATGAGGAGGCGCTCTGGGGGATTGAGTTTGGGGGGTACTGATGAGGCTTGGATGGTTGCTTCGGTCATATCGGTGGTCGGTGATCGGTGGTCGGTGGTCGTCGGTGAACGGTGGTCGGTGCTCGCCGTTCACCGTTCACCGTCCTAAGCCAGCCCGAGCTTTTGCGCCAATCCGATTCTCTGCAGCTTGCCGGTCGCACCAACCGGAATCTCGGACACGATGAGAATCTTCCGTGGCACTTTGTACGGTGCGAGGCGCGCCGACGCGAACTCGCGAAGCTCCTTGTCGGTGGCCGCCTTGCCCTGGCGGAGCACGATCGCCGCGGCGACGTCTTCGCCGAGCATGTCGTGCGGCATCGCGAAGGTCACGCACTGATGCACCGCCGGGTGCTCCATGATGATTTCATCAACTTCGCGCGGCGAGATCTTTTCGCCGCCGCGATTGATGATCTCCTTGAGCCGTCCCGTGATGGCGACGTATCCGTCGGCGTCCATGACGCCCTGATCACCGGTTCGAAACCAGTCGCCGTAGAAGGCCTCGGCGTTGGCCTTCGGGTTGTTCTCGTACGCCGTCATCACGTTCGGCCCGCGGATGACGATCTCACCGGTCTGCCCCCGCGGCATGGTTTCCCCTCTGTCGTTGGCGATGCGAATCTCGGGACCGCCGCTCGGGCCGACGGTACCCGCCTTGCGGGGTCCGCCTAACGGGTTGCTCGCCATCTGATGCGTGGCTTCGGTCATGCCATACGCCTCGACGACCGGAATGCCGAAGACGCGCTCGAGCTCCGTGATCACGGTGGGCGGGAGCGCCGACGACGACGAGCGGATGAATCGCAAACGATGATGCTGCAGCACCTTCGCGTTGACTGGCGCGCGCAGCAGGATCGCCTGGTGCATCGTCGGGACACCGGTGTAGAACGTCGGCTTCGTCTCGTCCAGCCACCCGAAAAACTTGAGCGCGTTGAAGCCAGGGGTGCAGCAAACCTCCGCACCGGCGGAGATGGGTGCACTCAACGCGGCGATCAGGCCGTGAATATGGAACAGCGGCATGATCACGAGGCCGCGATCCTGTGCCGTGAGCCCAAGCGTCCGCCGAATGTTCGAGGCGGAGGCGGCGATGTTCTTGTGTGCGAGCGGAACGATCTTGGGACGCGATGTCGTGCCCGATGTGTGGAGCACGAGGGCAATGTCGTCCGGCGACGGAGGACGAACGGGTTTAGGCGTGCCGCCGCTGTCGCCGTGAAGGGAGAAGCTGCCCGCGCCGCGCTCGGGATGCGGCGTGAGGCGCGCGACGGGGATCCCGAGCTTCTCGGCTACGCCTAACGAAGGCGAGTCCTTGCCGGTGGCAACGACGAGGAGCTTCGCGCCGAGATCGGAGAGATAGAACTCGAACTCCTCGGCGCGATAGGACGGATTCAGTGGCGCGGCCGTGGCAGCGGAACCGATGGAGAGAAACGCGGCCGCCATCTCGGGGCCGTTATCGAGAACGATGCCGACCCGGTCGCCAGGGCCGATCCCCTGCGACGCGAGCCATCTGGTAACGTCGGCGACGTGCTCGCGGAGAGCGCGATATGTGAGCGGTGGACCGCCGCCGGGGGCGCTGAGAGCCGCGGCATCGTCCGCGCCGGCGGAAAGAAGATCTGGAATGGACACTGAGGGACTGGGTTGGGGGCTGGGGGCTAAGGGCTAGGGGCTAGGGCCTGCGGGGCGATTGCGGAGATCGTCGAGCTGTGCGCGATCGCAAGCTTTCCTCCGCTCGAGGCTAGTTCCTTTGCGAGGAGAGTCACGAGTGCGTACACCGAGTCGATGTGAGGTGTCGGCGTGCTCGTTAGGCGGCCGAGCTCGACGACGGAGCCGATGAGCGCCTCGATCTCGAGCGGGCGCCCGGCCTGGACGTCTTGCAGCATCGAAGTCTTGTGCTCGCCGACCTTCTCGGCGCCGGCGATACGCTTGTCGATGCCGACGCGGAAGGTGACACCGAGCTTGTTGGCCACTGCTTCGGCCTCGCGCATCATCTCGATACTCAGCTCGCGCGTGAGGGGAAAGCGCAGCAGACCGGCGAGCGTCGCGTGCGTCAAGGCGCTGATCGGATTGAAGCTGAGATTGCCCCAGAGCTTCAACCAGATCTCGCCGCGAATGTCGGAAATTATGGGCGCCTTGAAGCCCGCCCGAGTCATTGCCGCGGCGATGGCCTGCACGCGCTCCGAGGTCGAGCCATCGGGCTCACCGAGCGTGAAGCGCTTACCTTCGACCACACGGACGACGCCGGGTGATTCGAGCACCGCCGCCGGGTATACCACCGATCCGATGACGCGACTCGCGTCGATGTGGCGAGCGATCGACCCGTCGGGATCGGCGGAACGGACCGCCGAGCCCTCGTACTCGCCACCGTGCTTGTGGAAGTACCACCAGGGAATACCGTTCTGCATCGTGACGATCGCGGTGCGATCATCGCATAACGCGGCGAGGTCCGCGGCGACCGCGGCGACTTGATGCGCTTTGACCGCCAGGATCACGATGTCCTGAACACCAGCGTCGCGCGTCTTGTCGCAGGCCGACGTTCGGGCAGTCACCATCGATCCGTCTTCGCCGATGACGCGCATTCCATCGCGACGAATGGCGTCGAGATTGGCGCCGCGCGCGATGAAGGTGACGTCCTCGCCCACAGCGGCGAGCCATCCACCGACGTAGCCACCGATCGCGCCAGCACCGACAACAGCGATCTTCACCTCAGGCCTTGGCCTCGCGCCGGCGCAGCGGCTGCAAAACGAAGATTGCCAGTAGCGCCGCGGCGAAGTTCATGACCGCGGCGACGACGAAGACGCCGTGCCATCCGGATCTCGACGCGGCAATCACGCTGCTGATCGGCACGACGAGCGATGCCACGCCCTTCGCAACGTAGAGCAGGCCGGCGTTAGCAGATGCGAAAGTTCGGCCATAGGCGTCGCCGCAGAGCGCTGGGAACAAGCTGTAAATCTCACCATACGCAAAGAACACTAACGCGGTGAGCAGGACAAACCACATCGGATTGCCGCCGAAGGCGCTGAGAAGGAGGATGGCGATGCCCTCGAGCGTGAACGCGATCAGCATCGTGTGCTCGCGTCCGACGACATCCGACATCCAGCCGAAGAAGGGGCGGCTCACGCCATTCAACACCCGATTCATCGACAGCGCAAAAGGAAGCGCGAGGAGCGTGAGGCCAAAGAGCGACACCGGCGAATCGGCGATCCCGAAATCTTTCGCGATCGGTGTGAGTTGCGCCGTGGCGATGAGTCCACCGGTCGCCGTGAGGGTGAACATCACGAACATGATCCAGAAGGGGGCGGTGCGCAGCATCTCGAGTGGAGTGTAGTCGTGCGTTCGCACCGCTGCGGAGCCGCGCAAAGGCGTCGCGCGTGTGGCCGCGAAACCAGCGTCGGGTGCTCGCAAGAACCAGCTGACGAGAAAGACGACCGCGCCCTGAGCGATGCCGAACTTGAAAAAAGTCGCCTCATATCCCTGCGACTTGATCATGTTCGCAATCGGGAACACGGTGAGCGCCGATCCAGCGCCGAACCCCATCGCGGTGATACCGGCGGCAAGGCCGCGCCGGTCGGGAAACCACTTGAGGGCATTGCCGACGCACGCGCCGTACACGGCCCCGGCTCCAATGCCGCCGACGATCGCGCCGACGTACAGCATCGTCAACGAGTTAGCCATGGAGAAGATCACCCAGGAGAGCGCGACGAGCACGCCCGCGGCGACGCCGACGAGACGCGGACCCATGCGATCGACGAGGTAGCCCTCGATGGGGACGAGCCAGGTCTCGACGAGCACGAACACCGTGAACGCGACCTGAATGGCCGAGAGACTCCAGCCGTGCGCGTCGTGTATCGGATTGACGAAGAGGGTCCAACCGTATTGCAGGTTGGCGATCATCGACATGCAGATGACACCAAGGCTCAACTGCCACCAGCGTCCGAGGCGAATGGAGACGGCATTCTCCGCGGAAATCGAAGCTGCGTCGGTCATCGCTTAGCCGTCCGAAGGATCTGAGGGCGCCAATTCTATCACGCGGAACGGCGGTTGGCGAGGACAGCCGCGTGCTGCGTTGGGCGTTGAGCGTGACGCGTGGTGCGTGAGTTTCGTTAGGTATGGGCGGCCAGCCACTCGGTGATGCTTGCCATGGCATTGGGATCCAGCTTTGCGTCGGGGCCGTTGTAGTTTGCCACCGCCCTGGCGGCATTCAGCTCGGAGCGGGGAAGAGGCTCGTGCTTCAGGACGTGATTCGCGTCGTCGGGAAAGAGAAAGCTGACGTTCCCGCGTCCCTTCACCGCCTGTTGCAGAGGTTCGCCGTCGGAATGCCAATCGACCTGGATGTCTTTCTTGCCGATGACGATGAGCGTCGGCACGTCGATCCGAGCGACGAGCGGCGCGCCGTCCGTCATCCAGAGCTCGCGTGCAAAGGGGAGGTTCGCGGGTGCAGCCAGACCGTCGAGCAGGGCCCGAACTCCCTGAGGGAGCGATGGATCGGGATTCATCGGCTCGCCCGCGAGAAATCGAGCGACGGCCGCGTCATAGTGCACCATCATGGCATCGCCGTTCGGGATCGCCGCGGCTTGAGCGGCGAGTTGCGACCGCGCCACGCTGCCGACACTCCGTCCGGGCGGGGCAATCAGTACGAGACCGGCGAGCGGAATGTCGGGTTGGTGAAGCTGGTATGCGAGGGCGTGGAGCGTTCCCTCGCTATTCGCGACCGCGAAGATCTTATCCCTGCGAACGAATGATTGACTCGCAAGCGAGCGAACGGCGCCCGCGAGCTCGTCCACATGCCCTTGCATGCTCACCTTGCCCATCATGCGCTGCATGTTCTGGCGCGCCTCCGGCCCTGAGGCACGCTTGTCGTAGCGCACTGACGCAAAGCCGGCGCGCGAGAGCTCATCGGCGATGAGTCGGGCGCTGCCGTTGGTGCCTGGAAGCAGCGGCGTATTCCAGTCGCGATCCGTGGGGCCGCTGCCGGCGACGAACACCACGCCGGGGAAGGGTCCGTTGCCTAACGGCCGAAGCAGCGTGCCATGCACCGTGATCGCGTCGGTCTGCCACTCGACGTTGGAGCTTTCACTCTTCATATGGTATCTGGCGGTGAGTCGATGAAATTCGTTCTGCCGTGAAATCCGATCCCGCTGTCGTGCCGGCGTTCTGCATACAAAGCCGCCAGCGGATGTCAAGACGCGTCTGGGTTCAGTCAGCCTAACCTGAATTTCCACTATGCTTTTCGCGCCGAGGCGAGCGGGTGGCGTGGCGACGGCGCGACACATTGCCGGCTCGTACTCCGTACAATACCGATAACGGCTCAATCAGAGGCCGTCGGCGCTACGGAAGTGACCTCGTTCTTCGTTGGTTGTTTCGCCTTCGGGTTGCTGTTCACCGTCGTGACCTTTCTCCTCGGTGGACTCGGCGGAACGCAGTCGCACGGCGTCGCGCACGGCATGCTGAGTGGCCTCACGGGGCCGCACGCCTCGACGCACGCGCACGGCACGAATGCGAATCACGTTTCGCCATTCAGCCTCAGCACGCTGAGCGCGTTCCTCACATGGTTCGGCGGCGCCGGATATTTGCTGACGCGATACTCGCCGCTGGCAGCGCTCGCTGTCACCCTCACCGCGCTCGTCTTCGGCGTCGTCGGTGCCGCGGCGTTCTTCTCCGCCATCGCACGATACATCGTGCCGAGGCTGACGGTGTTGAATCCCGACGATTTCCGGGTCCAGGGCGCTGTCGCCCGTGTCACGAGCACGATTCAGCCGGGCCGCATCGGCGAGATCGTGTACACGTTAGGCGGTACGCGACACGCCGACGGTGCACGCAGCGAATCGGGCGAATTGATCGACCGCGGCACGCAGGTGGTCATTCTTCGACTGGAGAAGGGCATTGCCTATGTCGAACCGTGGGCGACGTTCGCGGACTCTCACCGGCTTCCTCGGTGATGACGGTGAACGGTGATGACGGTGATCCCGGACCACCGTTCACCGAGCACCGACCACCGACCAAGACAAACTTTTTTCAGAGGAGATGCTTGTGGATGCCAACATCGTACCAATCGTAACCATCGCCGGCCTTGCCGTCCTCGGGGTGTTGTTGCTCATCGGCACCTTTTCGCGGATGCTGCGCAAGGTTGGGCCGAACCAGGCGCTCATTCGGTACGGCCTGGGCGGTACACACATCGTGCACGGCGGCGCGCAACTCGTACTGCCGCTCATTCACAGCGCGCAGGAGCTGTCGCTCGAGCTGATGTCGTTCGACGTCGCGCCGCAGCAGGATCTCTACACGAACCAGGGCGTCGCCGTCACCGTCGAGGCGGTGGCGCAGCTCAAGATCAAGAACGATCCGGAATCGATTCGCACCGCGGCCGAACAGTTCCTCACGAAAACGCCGGCACAGCGTGAATCGCTCATCCGACTCGTCATGGAAGGTCACCTGCGCGGCATCATCGGACAGCTCACGGTCGAGCAGATCGTCAAGCAGCCGGAGATGGTTGCCGACCGCATGCGCGGTAACGTCGCCGAGGACGTCGCGAAGATGGGCCTCGAGGTCGTGTCGTTCACCATCAAGGAAGTGCGCGACAAGAATCAGTACATCATGAACATGGGCCGGCCCGACATCGCGCGCATCAAGCGCGACGCCGATATCGCGGCCGCGCAAGCGGAGCGCGACACGGCGATGAAGCAGGCCGAATACGCTCGTGAGGCAGCGGTGGCGCGCGCGGACGCAGACCAGCAGCGTGTGCTCGCGGAAACGCAGTCACAGGCCAAACAGGCGGAAGCGCAGAAGGAGCTTGCGGTGAAACGCGCGCAGTTCGAGATAGAAGCAAAGAAGCAGCAGGCGGAAGCCGACAAGACGTACGAGATCCAGACCAACGTCATGCAGCAGCAGGTGGTCGCGGAGTCGGTTGCCGTCGAGCGTGTGCGCAAGGAGGGAGAGATCAAGGTCCAGGAAGCGGAAATTCAGCGCCGGGAACGGGAGCTCGCGGCCACCGTCTTGAAGGATGCCGAAGCGCAGAAGAAGCGCATCGAGACGCTTGCCGAAGCGGAACGGCAGCGGCTGGCTCTGGAGGCGACCGGCCGCGCCGATGCGCAGAAGGCGGAGGGCAGCGCCGCGGCGGACGTCATTCGGCTCAAGGGCTCGGCCGAGGCGGAGATCATCCGTGCCAAGGGGCAGAGCGAGGCGGCGGCGATGCAACTCAGAGCCAGTGCGTACCAGCAGTACAACGAAGCCGCGGTGATCGACAAGCTGCTCGGCGGCCTGCCGGATGTCGTTCGCGCCTTTGCGGAGCCGTTGAGCAAGGTGGACAAGATCACGGTCGTGTCGACGGGGGGCGAGGGTGGGGCGGGGGTCAACAAGATCACCGCGGACATGGCGCAGATGGTCGCGCAGGTGCCGGCGCTGATCGAGGCGCTCACGGGCAAGAACCTCCACGAGCTGATGCAGCAGGTGCGTCGGATCGACACGAACAATGTCACGCCGGTAAAGGCACCCGCCGACGTGTCGATCGGGAGCTCTGGAACGACGGTGAGGAGTAACGCCCGGACGTCGGCTGCTGATCCCGATCGTTAGTAGATACTAAACGTGGCGCCGTTGCCGCCAGGCGGCAACAGCACCACGATCTGTTCACCGGCCCCTCTCCATCGAGGAACCCAGCTCAGCCAATTAAATCAAGAAAAAGATCCAATAATTGGGAATAATCCTCGCCCTGGCGCCGTCCGCACTTGGGGGACAGTGCGCGCGAGGCCGTGCAGAGCTGCGCCCTCCACGCGACGGGTGTCTGTGAGGGACGCAGAGTGTGGCACAGGGCCGACTTGGGCGCGGAGGCGGGGTGCGCGTTCCGGAGAGAGGCGCTTCCCTGGATGGAGAGCGTGCGGCGCTTTGCGCGGTCGTTGTGTCACGACGTCGCGGATACCGATGACCTCGTGCAGGAGACGTACCTGCGGGCGTATCAATCGTGGCACACGTTCGAGCTCGGGACCGACTGTCGACGGTGGCTCTTCACCATCTGTCGCAATGCGCACCGCCGCCAAATGCGCGATGCACGCGACGTCGTGAGCCTCTGTGCGATTGCCCGAGGCGGGGTCCATCCGCGCATGGACATGTCGCATCTCGAGCCTGTCGACAGCGAGAGCGAATACGACCGCCTCATCACCCGATTGGACGTCGCCACCGCACTCGACAAGGTGTTGCCGCTGGTACCGGAGCCGTATCGGACGACGCTCGTGATGGTGCTCCTCGAGGATCAGTCGTACGAGGCGACCGCGGCGCAGCTCGATGTGCCGGTGGGTACTGTGCGCTCGCGCCTGTCTCGCGCCCGCAATCTAGTTCAGAATCTTCTCATTGCCGTAGCACGTGATGCGGGCGTGGTACCCGCTGTCGAGAGCCGCGAGCCAGCCAGGCTCACCCATCCCGCGGAGACGAGCATCGCGCCAGCCAGGGTAACGAAGAGTCCGGGTCCCGGTCGCGCGAGCAGCATCCCATGCATGCCGAGCTCCCCTAACGTGGAGTGCAATCCAAGGAGCAGCCAAACGACGAAGAGCGTTTGCAAAACACCGAGAACGCCAGTACCAGCAAAGAGCCAGGCCGAGCGGCGATGGAGCATCGCCGTCCCCGAAAGAACGGCGAGGGCTCCGGTCGCGAAAAGAATGCGCCCGTAGAGACCATCCAGTCCCGTGAGCGACTGCAGGCCGGCGAAAAATGACATCCACGGCAGCATCGTTCCCGCGCACACCAACGCTCCGCCAAGGAGCACGGTCGCGACGTTGCCGCGCGTTGTCGCCATCATTTCGGCCGGACGTCGAAGAACAGATACGCGTTCGATCGAATGTCGCCGGTGATGCCGGCACCGCTGGCTTGCAGCGCCCGCACAGTCGCCAGGCTCTTGCCCGCGACGATCTGATCCCAGACGGCGGGATCGCTCACGCCGATCACTATGATCTCCCACCAGCCTGCCTGTCCGCCGGCGGCGTGCGATTCGGGAAGATCGCTGTCGATGATGTGGCTGTGCGCCGGAAGTGGGACGTTGGCTTTGCTCGGGCCGAAAACACGCGAGAGATCGAGCGTGGACGGATGGTTGATGCAGGAGCCGACGACCGGGCATTGCAATGTGGCATCGGCGGGGCGAAAGCCGACGGGCGTCATCACGAACAAGAACGGAATCTTTCCCGGTCGCGGATCGACGGTGCCGTCCTCGCCCACTTCGCAGCCGCTCGGCGCCGCGCTCGACGGTGGCTGCGCGCAGAAGAATGGCTTCGAGTAGAAGAAGCTCACCGTCGTCCCGTTTTGCCAGCCATCGGTAAAGCCGAATGGGGCGCTGTCATGCGCGTTGAAGCTGTGATCGTCCAAGGGAGCCGTCGGGGCGCGCATGTCTCGCATGTGCTGATCGCTACAGGCTCCGAGCGACGCGGCGATGAGCAGTCCGCTGGCGATTGAAGTGGGCGTGAGTCGCATTCTGACCTCCGGAGAATTCGGACCGATGCCAAGCGTCGTTAGAGCCGCTCGCGATCGTAGCCAATCGGCCCAAAGCGCGCTCCGTTCCAGGCTGTGGCCGGTTCTATCGGGTTTCTTAGTTCGCTTGGAACTCGCGCGGCGTTCGTGGACTTGGCGTCGTCGGAGCCCGCCGTTTGGCAGGAGCTCGGCAGTCTAACCAGAGCTTCATCAGCGCCTCGAGCAGAGGACGTCGAGGAGGTCACAGATGCAGTGCATCGCGTTCGGCCCAGGTCGTTACTCGTTAGGCGTGGTGTGCAACAGGCTCGCCGGCTTGCTGCTCGTCTGCCTGGTGCTCGCGTGTGCACCGGATCAGCGCCCGACCGTACCGCCGAGAGCGACGACTCCGGCGTACGGCGAGACGCCGATGAATCCGGCGACGATCGCGAGCGGACAGCAGATCTTTCGCTTCGACTCGTACGGCGACGAGAGCTACTGGACGGACACGCTGCGAATGCACGAGGTGATTGCGTCCTCGGTGAGCCCCGCGACCGCGCTCGCCGTCGGGCTCAAGGTGGACATGGACGCGCTGCCGCCCGCCGTCGTTCAGGCGATACAGCAGGGAAAGGTGGATCTCAATTCGCCGGCGACGACGGTGGCGCTGCTGAAATTGGGCGCCGTCGTCGGCATCAACGGATCGGTCGACGCGAACAACAGGCTCACGAGCGTTGGCATCACCTGCGCCCTCTGTCATTCGACGGTCGATAACGCGTTCGCGCCCGGCATCGGCCATCGACTCGATGCCTGGCCGAACCGAGACCTCAACGTCGGCGCGATCGTCGCCCTTTCGCCTAACGTGCCGACGTCGCTCAAGGCGATTCTCAACACGTGGGGACCGGGGAAGTACGATCCGCGAATCAACATCGACGGCAAGAATACGCCGCTGGTGATTCCTCCCGCCTTCGGCATGCGGCATGTCGCGCGCGAGACCTACACGGCTGACGGGGTGGTCTCGTATTGGAACGACTACGTCGCCGTGACCCAGATGCACGGCCATGGCAGTTTCTCGGATCCGCGCATCGGTGTGAACATCAACAATCCACCGGATCTCGTGAGCGCGAAGCTCGAGGCCTTGCGCGCCTATCAGTTCAGTCTGGAGAAACCCCAGCCGCAGTCGGGGCAGGTCGATGCGAGCTCCGCAAAGCGGGGCAAGGCGGTGTTCATGGGCGCCGGCGGCTGCGCAAGCTGTCACTATGGAGTTGCGCTGAGCGACATCAACTCCGGTGTGCTGCATTCGCCCACGGAAGTGGGTCAGGACCCAGCATATGCCCTGCGCACAGCGACGAAGCTTTATCGCACGACGCCGTTGCGCGGCCTCTGGAATCCACCGCAGCTCCGTGGCCCCTACTTCCACGACGGAAGCGCGGCGACGCTCGAGCAGGTGGTCGATCACTATATCGGCGTCTTCCACCTCGCGCTCTCGGCGCAGCAGAAGTCAGATCTCGTCGCGTACCTCAAGACTCTTTAAGACAAGGCTGTTAGTCCAATGGTCCCTCCACAAAGCGACCGCATATGCTGCGAACGATGGTCTGACGCCGCGTTCCTGGCCGATGCAGGTAGCTATGACCCTGATGCTCGATGTCATCCGCGATAACCGGGAGCTCCTGGAGCGGCGGAGTCGCGAGATCTTTCTCGACGATGCGATACCAAAGCGAACTGACGAGGAGCTGAACCACGGCATTCCGATCCTGATCGATCAGATTACGGAAGCGCTCGACCCCGAGGGCGGCACCGTACCGAAGCGAGCGATCGAGGACGTGGCAACAAGGTATGGCGCCCGGCTGTTTGGTCTCGGGTTCACGGTCGCGGAGTTGGTGCACGCGTACGGCGCTGTCTGCCGGGCGGTGATGGAATTGGGGGAGCGGCGGGGGGCGAGCTTCACGGCGCAGGATTACGATTTACTCAACCACATTCTCGACGTGGCGATCGCCGCGGCGGTGAGCGAGTACCAGCGCCGCGACAACGAGGAGATCGTGCGCCGAGACGTCACGCACATTGGCGGGCTGGCGCACGAGCTCACGAATACCGTGGCGGCGGCGAAGATGGCCTTTCAGATCATCCGTGAAGGGTCGGTCGGCGTCACCGGGCGCACGGCGGACGTGCTGGAAGGCAGCCTGATTCGCATCGGTGACCTCATCGAGCGGACGGTGGCCGAGGTTCGCTTGCAGACCCAAGCGGCTCCCGTCCTCGAGACGGTGCAGCTCGCCGATATCTTCGATCAACTCTCGCCACTGCTGGTGATGGAAGCTGGCAAGCGGCAGGAGGTGCTGGAGATCGCCGTCGACCGGGCAATTGCTGTGGAGACGGATCGGCAGTTACTCACGTCAGCCGTCTCGAACATCACGCAGAACGCGATCAAGTATACGCACCCGAAGGGACACGTGAGCGTTCGGTCACACCGAACGGAGGCCCGCGTCATCATCGACGTGGAAGACGAGTGCGGTGGTCTGCCACCGGGAACGACGGACCTGCTCTTCAAGCCATTCGAACGGGGCAATCACGATCGTCCAGGTCTCGGGCTCGGACTCTCGATCGCTGCCCGAGCCATGGATTCGGTGCACGGCGCCATCCATGTGTGCAACATGCCTGGCAAGGGATGCATCTTCTCGATCGACCTGCCGAGTGCACGCCAGTGAGCGGTGGTCGCTGACCGGTGAAGACGGATTGTGGTCGATGGCGGGGCCAGGTACAATGAGCATCGAAAGCCGTCATCCCACTCGTCGAGGCCCGCCGCGATGCCTAACGTGAACCAGAACAGGGGAAAGAAAGCTGGAGTCGAGAAGAACGCGTCCGCCAACGAGAAGTCTGCATCCCGCATGATCGACGATCGGATCGCGGAGCTCGGGGACTGGCGGGGCAAGATGCTTTCGCAGCTGCGCGCCGTGATCAAGCAGGCCGACCCGGACGTGGTCGAGGAGTGGAAGTGGAGCGTTCCGGTGTGGTCGCACGGAGGAATCATCTGCACCGGCGAGAGCTACAAGAACGCCGTGAAGCTGACTTTCGCCAGAGGAGCGGCAGTCGAGGATCCGTCGGGTCTCTTCAATTCGAGTCTCGAAGGGAATACGAGGCGCGCGATCGATTTTCACGACGGGGACAAGATTGACAAGGAGGCGTTGAAGGCGCTTATTCGCGCGGCTGTGAAGCTCAACGTGTCCCGCGCGGGCGGGTGATTCGGATGAAGGTGCATGCAAGATCTTCTCGATGTGCTGCCGAGGGTCTTCTTCCTGCACGAGCAGGATGACGCGACTCGTCGGTCCTTTGCCGAGCTCGGGATCTGCCGCACCTTCCCGAAGGGCAACATCCTGTTCCACGACGGCGATCCGTGTTTCGCCGCCTACGTCGTCATCAGCGGCCGGATCAAGCTCACGGTTGCTGCGGACGATGGTCGCGAGTTCGCGCTCGAAGTATTTGGTCCGGGCGATGTCTGCGGGTTGATCGCAACGCTGGATGGCGGCCCGAACAACGGCACGGCCATCACGCTCTCCACCTGCCGAGTCGCGGTGGTGCCGCGCGAACGATTCCAGGCATGGATCACGCAGCATCCGTTGCTGCAGCAAACGATCACCGCGGCGCTCGTGCGCATGTTGAGGAGCGTCTACGAGCGGGTCGGGATGCAGACGCTGCTTCCCGTCAAGCGCCGTGTGCGCGCCGCGATCATCGAGTTCGCTCAGAGCAACGGTTCGGCCGTCGATGGGGAGGAGTACGTCTCTCCTCGTCCGACTCACCAGGAGCTGGCGGAGCGCGTCGGGTCGACGCGCGTCGTCGTCTCGCGGGTGATCAAGGAGTTACTGGAGGAGGAGGATTCGATTCGCATGGACGGTCGCACGCTCCGGGTTCGGCTGGACGGTCGGTTATGACTCTGGTTGCATAACACGGAGGGAGCCGTGGCGAGAAAGAGTCGCAAGACGGTGCGCATCGAGCTCACCGAAGCGCAGAAGAAGCTGATCCGCGAGGAGACAGGGGAAGAGGTCGACACGGTCGAATACACGGTCGACGAAGAGGAGCCGCGCGTCCCACCACCGCCGCGCAACAGCGGGACGTTCTTTTGAGGCAGAGCGCAACCAAAAAGGGAGACGCGTGAGAAGAACCCTCGCTTTCGTCGGCGCACTGTTCGCCACGGCTCTTGGCGCGGCGAGCGCGCAGCAGATCAGCGGCAGCGTCTACGTGGACGCGAACGGCAATGGCCGGCGCGAGCCTAACGAACGTGGGATCGCCGGTGTCGCCGTGTCGAATCAAGACACCGTCGTGACGACGGATGCGTCGGGCGCGTTCCACATTCCGCGCGGCGTGTCGGGGATCGTTTTTCTTTCCTTGCCGGACGGCTACCGTGCGCGCGGCACGTTCTGGCGGGGCGCTGCCAATACAGCGACCAGTGTCGCGTTCGGATTATCGCCGACGGCACGCATCCGGCAGTTCAGCTTCGTGCACGCGTCGGACACTCACATCTCGCCGGCGAGCGTCGAACGCACGCGCCGCCTCGGCGCGCTCGTCGATTCTCTGTCGCCGGCGTTCCTCATCGTCACCGGTGATCTCGTGCGCGACGCGCTGCGTGTCGGTGAGCCCGAAGCCACGAGCTACTACGAGCTCTTCGCGCGCGAGACGTCGGCATTCCGGACGCCGATCTGGACGGTGCCCGGCAATCATGAGAACTTTGGAATCGAGCGCGACAAGTCACACGTGAGCGCGACGAACCCGCTCTATGGTCGCGCGATGTACCACAAGTATTTCGGGCCCGATTACTACTCGTTCAACTATGGCGGCGTCCACTTCGTTGGCCTGAACACGGTCGATATCGACGATCAGTCGTACTACGGCCATGTCGACAGCCTGCAGCTCGCGTGGCTCGCACGCGACCTCGCGCTCGTGCCGGCGACGATGCCGGTGGTCACCTTCGACCACATTCCATTCGTCTCGACCATCGAAGCGTTCAACGGCTACATGGATGGGCCGCCGGCGCCATCGCTGATCACGATCAGAGGGAAGACGGTGTATCGACACACGGTCTCGAACGCGGGCGAGGTGCTCGCGGTGCTTCGCAAGCGCAACCACGTTCTCGCACTCGGCGGGCACTTTCACGCCGCCGAGAAGGTGGGGTACGAGATCGAAGGTCAACGCACCCGCTTCAATCTCGCAGCGGCGATCGTCGGGCCATCGGACTCGCACGGGCTGCGCTTCCCGTCAGGCGTGACCCTCTACACGGTCCGAGACGGGGTGATCGACGACGGGAAGTTCATCGCGCTGGGAGTTCCGGAGAAAATGACTCCGTGATTACGGCGGTGAGCGGTGATCGCCAGCGGGTCATCGATTGGCTGCTGGACGCCGATCCGTCGATCCGATGGCAAGTGCTGCGCGATCTCACCGACACGCCGGCGTCGGTCGTTGCGGCCGAGCGGAGGCGTGTTGCGGACGAAGGTTGGGGTGCGGCATTGATCGACCAACAGCATCCGGATGGCCAGTGGGGTGACGGGATCGCGACGCCCTTCTGGTGGTCGAACATGTACACGCTGGTGTGGCTGAGCGATCTCGGACTCGATCCGGCGAGCGAGCGCGCACGCGCCGCCGTCGACCGTGTGCGCGAGAACGTCACGTGGGGTCCGCACTTCGGCAATTCCCCCTTCTTCGAGGGTGAGGTCGAGCCCTGTATCAACGGCCGCGTCGTCGCGTTAGGCGCTTACTTCGGCGTCCGGAGCGACCGGTTGGTCGATCGGCTGTTGAGTGAGCAGCTCGCGGACGGTGGTTGGAACTGTGAGGCCGAGCGCGGCTCGGTGCGATCTTCGTTTCACACGACGATCTGTGTGCTCGAGGGACTGCTCGCCTTCGAGCAGGCGTTCGGCGCTTCCCCGGCGATTATCAGCGCGCGGCAGCGAGGGGAAGGGTATCTCCTCGAGCGCCGTCTCGTTCGGCGATTGTCGACGGGCGAGATCATCGATCCGGCCTGGACGCAGCTCGCCTTTCCACCGCTCTGGCACTATGACGTACTGCGCGCGCTCGACCACTTCCGTGCGGCGAGAGTCGCGGCGGATGCGGCAATGGGAGAGGGCATTGCGCTCGTGCGCCAACGCAAGCAGGACGATGGACGTTGGCTGATGGACGTGCGGCACCGCAACAGTCTGTACGACGAAATCGCGGGTCCCGTCGGAGCGCCGAATTGCTGGATCACCCTGCGGGCGCGACGTGTGCTGGACTGGTTCACCCGTCGAGCGTAATCGCTCGCTCAATCCGGCTTGAGCGCGACAGCCGGACTCACACGCGTCGCCCGCAGCGCTGGCAGGAGCGCGGCGAGAAAAGCGACGACGAGCAGCGCCAGCGCGCCCGTCGCATACGTCGGCAGGTCGGTGGGTTGGATCTCGTACAGCAACCGCGACATGAGATGGCTGGCCGCCGCTGCCACGACGAGCCCGAGCAGGATACCCGTTCCGGCGCTTGCGACGACCGCATGCATCACGAGCCTGACGACATCGCCGCGTTGGGCGCCGAGGGCGATGCGGATGCCGATCTCCTGGGAGCGTTGGGCGACGAAATAGGCGATCACTCCGTACACGCCGATCGCCGCGAGGAGGAGGGCCACGACCGCGAAATTACCGAGCACGAGGAGGGTGAATCGCTCCTGCCCGATCGATCGGTCGATGACGGTGTTCAGCGTTTGCTCATCAGAGAGGGGGAGTTGCTTGTCGACGGCCGAGATTTCGCGGCGGAGCGCCGTCGTCAACCGATCGAGGGGCAACGCGGACTTCACCGTCAGGGCCATCCAGTTCTGTGGCATCTGATCGAACGGCATGTAGATGATGCCGGTCGCGCGCTCCTCGAGTCCCCCGTCGTGCACCGCGTTCACCACGCCCGCCACGATCTGCTTCGTCGCCTTCGAATCGAACGCACCGTGGACGATCCACTTTCCGACCGCGCTCTGCCCGGGGAAATACTTCCTGGCGACCACGTCGTCGATCCAGAGCACCGGCGATCCGTGGCTGTCGCTGGCGTCGAAGCCGCGACCGGCCAGCAATCGCATCCCCATCGTGCGAAAGTACTCGGGGGAGATGAGCTGGAGCTGCACCAACGGCTCCTGCCCCTTCGCGCGCGGATGCCCCTCGAAGGTCTGCTTGAGCTGAATGTTGCCGCTCAGCGGGAGTGCGCTCGTGAGCGCCGCGCTCGACACGCCGGGAATCGACTGCACGCGGCGGAGAATGTCATTCAGGGCGATGCGTTGGCGACCCTCGTCGGGGTAACGCTTGGCAGGCAACCCGATCCAGCCCGTCACCACGTTCGTCGCGTCGACGCCGGGATCAACCCGAACCAGCTTGGCGAAGCTGCGGGTGAGCAGGCCAGCGCTCACCAGCAGCACGAGCGCGATGGCGACTTCGAGAGTCATGAGGACGCTGCGCAACCGCAATGCGGCGGCGCTCACCGAGGAGGAGCGACCGCTTTCTTTCAATGACTCGTTAGGGTTGGCTCGTGCCGCGTAGCGCGCGGGCAAGAGTCCGAATAGCAGGCCGGCCGCGATCGACGCGATGGCGGCAAAGGCGAGGGCGGTCACATCGACCTGTATGCTCCCCAGGCGCGGCACCCCGGGGGGCTGCGCCTCGACCAGCGCGCGAACGCCTACGTACGCGAGGACGACGCCGAGCGTGCCGCCGACCATCGCGTACAGGAGGTTCTCGATGAGCAGCAGTCGCATCACGCGCGATTCGCCGGCACCGAGCGCGCGCCGCAGCGCGATCTCTCGATGTCGCGACAGGGAGCGCGCAAGAATCAGGTTCGCGACGTTGACGCAGACGATGAGGAGCACGCACAGGACGGCCCAGCTCGCGACTCGTAAGGCAGGGGCGATGTTGTGCACCAGCTGCTCGGCGAGATAATCGCCGCCGGCGCCAATGCCCGACGCCTCCTTCGGGTGCTCGGAGACGATCTCGCGGGAGATGCGGGCGAGATCCACGCGCATCTGCGTCAGAGTAACGCCAGGGGAAAGGCGTCCGATGCCCAGCAGACCCGGATGATTGCCACGATTGAACTCGCTGGTGTCGCCCTCGGCGCGCAGGGGAAGCCAGACGTCGAGCGTCGGGAAGGAGGGAAGTGGAGGCAGGACGCCGACGATTCGGTAGGGCTCGCCGTCGAGGGAGATGACCTTGCCGAGGACGTGCGGGTCAGCGCCAAACTCGGAGTGCCAGTACGCTGAACCGAGCAGCGCGACGGGGGGACCTCCAGCGCGATCCTCCTCGTGGAGAAAGTCGCGGCCGGCGAGCGGTGCTACGCCAAGGAGTCGAAAAAGATTGAAGGTCGCGGTCCCGACACGGAGCTGTCTCGGTACGTCGCCCGTGGTATTGGCCTTGTTGCCATGGGGATTGTAGATGGCGACGTCATCGAACACGTGATTGCGAGCCTTCCAATCGACGAAATCCGGATAGGAGATGGCGATGCCATCGGCATTTGGCAACGTCTCCCACAGCTCGACGAGTCGGTCCGGCTCGCGATAGGGCAGGGGTGACAGCAGCACTCCATGCACGACGCTGAAGACGGCGGTGTTGGCACCGATGCCTAACGCGAGCGTCAGCGTGAGAATGGCCGTGAACAACGGCGCCTTCCGCATCATGCGCGTCGCGTAGCGGAGGTCGTCGATGAGGTGCTCGAGCCACGCGAACGGGCCCGCGTCGTGATACTGCTCCTGCGCCTTGCCGACGTTGCCGAATCGCTTGCGTGCCGCCAGCAGGGCGTCGTGCGGATTCATTCCCTGCGCGATCAGTTGATCCGTCTCCAACTCCAGGTGGGAGCGAAGCTCGTCGTCAAAGTCGCGTTGTGAACGGCGGCGCAACGGCATCGTCAACCCTCGATTGGCTCGGGGGCGAGGACGCGCGCGATCGACTCCACGAGCCGCTGCCAACGCCCGGATTCGGTGCTGAATTGCTTGCGTCCCGCGGCGGTGAGCGAGTAGTAGCGGGCTCGCCGGTTGTTCTCGGAGGTGCCCCAACTTCCTTTGATCCAGCCGCGGTCCTCGAGGCGCTGGAGGGCGGGGTAGAGCGAGCCATGGTCGACGAGCAGAGTATCGCCGGAACGCTGCTGGATGACGCGCGCGATCGCCTGGCCATGGAAGGGGCCTAACGCGAGCGTGCGGAGGATGAGGAGGTCGAGGGTGCCCTGAAGGAGGGTATCGCGACCGGAGGGAGTCTCTTTGGTAGGCATTCGACACGAGTATGGCGAGGCTCGGGTAGAATGTCAACAGGAAGAGCGCCTCAGGGGATTCTGTCGTGGGCGCCGGAAGGGATCGCGACGTCGCGATCCTTCCGTGGCTCAGCGAAGGCTAGCGCTAAATTCCTGGATGGCTTCACAAACCCAGGCATGGCGACGTCATCAGTCCACCGACCCCTGATTGCCGACCACGGATTTTCAGAGCGCCGTATGGTCCGGGCGGACTTTCATAGCCATACCTGTTACTCGCACGACGGCTATCAGACACCTCAGGAGCTCGTGACGCGTGCGCGGGAGGTTCAGCTCGATAGGATCGCGGTCACGGATCACCACACGCTCGATGGAGCGCTGCGGGCACGCGATCTCGATCCGGAGCGAATCATCATTGGCGAGGAGATCACGAGCCGCTGCGGGATCGACGTCATCGGTCTGTACCTCACGAAGCGCATCGCTCCTCGACTGCTCCTCGAGCAGGTCGTGGACGAGATTCGGGCTCAGGGCGGCGTCGTGTACCTCCCGCACCCATTCGCGTATCTCGTCTCGGCCCGTCAGCGCGCCCAGCGGGCTTTTCCGCTCGCCGATATCATCGAGGTCTGGAACAGCCGCGCGTTCTATCCTCCGTGGAACCGCCGAGCGATTGAGTTGGTGCGAGAGAGAGGAGTGCCGGGCGCCGCGGGCTCGGACGGACATTTCGGGTTCGAGCTCGGGCGCGCGCTGACGGTCCTGCCGCGTTTTGCGGATGCGGCGTCGCTGAAGCGCGCCGCGATGCATGCCGAAGTGCGACACGATGGCCGCGGCTACTTATTGCCGCATGTGGGCTCCGTTGCGTGCATGGTAGTCTCGCGGGTGATGCGTCGCCGGATTCGTCGTTGATGCCTTACGGCTTCCACTCGGGGATGCGGCCGGGAGTCCAGGGCGCGCCTGCCTGTTCGGCGGATGCCTCGACGGTTCTCAACCGTGTGTCGGCAATGGCGCGCAATTTCGTGAGCAGTGTCGCGAATTCGGTCGAGAGAATCTCGTACTGCCGCCGTTCTGTTGTGGTGGGCGGCTCCAGCGAGCGCGCCCCCTGGGTCATGACTTGCATGCGCCCCATGAGCGAGGGCGGTGTCGGCTCCTGACGTCGGCTGAGTGTCGGGTCGCCGTTCAGCTGCTCGCGGATGGCGCGCAGCTCGCGCTCGATCGCGCGCACGTCGTTAGGCAGCTGGGCCGGCGCGGTGGGTGTCTCGTCGACGGCGCGCTGGAGGGCGGCGACGCGGGTAGACAGCTCGCCGACGAGGGCGTTCGCGCCCATCATCGCCCGCTGCAGCCTGGCCGCCTGCTCCTGGAACGCGATGACCGCCGCCGAGCGTCCGCCATTTTCCTCGGAGTCGAGCGGATAGACCTCGAAGCGCTGCGGGGCGCCTAACGGCGTCGCGACGCCGTCGACGCGTTTCGCGAGGGCGACCTGATACGTGCCCGGCGGAGCGTACGGGCCCACGCCGCCGCGGCCGAAGCCGAAGCCTTCCTCCTCGTCGTCGGCGTTGACCGGGCGCCCGGCGAGGGCAACCGTGGGGGCAGGGAGGCGGAGGTCCCAGGCGACGCGCTGGAAGCCTTGCTGTACCGGCCCGGTGAGTCGCCTAACGACGCGACCCTGAGCATCACTCACGGTGAGCTCGATCGCCGGCGCCTCCTCGCGATCTTCGGCGCGCAGCGAATCCCACGATGGCGGGAACACGTCGCGTCCCTGTCGTCCAGCGGCGCGCTCGGCTTGCTGGCGCTGCTCGCGCCGGCTGCGGATCGTGTTCTTGAGATAGTAGGTGAACATGGCACCGAACATCGGATTCGCCGCCACATACGCACCCGAGCCCTGCGAGCCGTTGGCGCCCGGTACACCGAAGTTCGACGGCGCATACAGCGGCGCGCGCCGAACAGGAAGCAGGGCGGCCTCTTCGGCGAGCGTCTCACGCGTCATCGTGCGCAGGGGCGTAATGTCGTCGAGCACATAGAAGGACCTACCGAACGTCGCGACGACGAGATCGTTGGTCTGCTTCTGGATGACGAGGTCGCGCACCTGAATCGTCGGCAGGCCGCCGCGAAGTCGTGTCCACGTCTGGCCGCCGTTCTTGGTGAAGTACAGACCGAACTCGGTGCCGGCGAAGAGAAGGTTCGGATCCACCGGGTCGTCGATGATCGCGTAGACCGTTCCCTTGTTAGGCAGATTGCCGGCGATCGACGTCCAGCTGCGGCCGAGGTCCTTGCTCTCGAGGAGATAGGGCTTGAAGTCGCCGGACATGTGGCCGTCGAACGCCGCGAACACCGTGTTGGCGTCGTGCGACGACGGGGTGACGCGCCCGACTTGTGTCGTATCGGGTACTCCTGGAAATCGGTCGATCTTCCGCCAGGACTGGCCACCGTTCTCGGAGAGCTGGATCGTTCCATCGTCCGTGCCAATCCAGAGTTGGCCCTCCTTCAGCGGCGATTCCGAGACGGCGACGATCGCGCCGAAGAAGGACGACGACGTGTTGCGCGCGACGGCGTCGATCGACCAGACGCGATCCATGAGCTTGATGCGATCGCGGTCGATCTGGCGCGAGAGATCTGGCGTGATGGCTTTCCAGGATTCGCCGCGATCGTCGCTGCGATAGAGACGCTGCGCGGCGAAGTACAACCGCGTGTTCGAGAAGGGGGAGATGATGACGGGGGAGTCCCAATACCAGCGCAACGCGCCCTCTCCCGGCTCGGGCTGCGGGACGATATTCACCGATTCACCGGTGCGAAGATCTACGCGCTGGAGGCTGCCATGCTGTGACTCGTTGTAGACAATCGCGGGATCTTTCGGATCGACTTTGGAGACGAAGCCGTCGCCGCCACCCGTCACCGTCCAATCCGCGTTGGTGATGCCGAGCGAAGAGCGAGTGCGTGCGTAGCCGCCGACCGAGCCATTATCCTGCGTCCCGCCGTGCACCTTGTAAAAGGGGGCGTTCTGATCGACGTCGACGCGATAGAACTGGCCTAACGGGAGATTCGCGAAAAACTTGTAGCTCTGGCCGCGGTCGAAGGACTCGTACAAACCGCCGTCGCAGCCGATGAGTAAATGATCGACGTCGGCCGGATCGACCCAGATCACGTGATTGTCGACGTGCTTGTTGCGCTCGCCCACCGGGCGGAAGGTGCGTCCGCCGTCCTCGCTCACCATGTTACGAACGTCGACGGCGTAGACGCGATCGACGTCGACCGGATCGGCGAAGAGCTCGGAGTAGTACAGCCCGATGGTGTTGTAGCTCGACATCTTCTCCCAGGACACGCCGGCATCGCGGGATCGAAATGTTCCGCCGCGATCGTTCGACGCTTCCAGGATGGCGTAGATGACATCGGGATTGACGGGGGACATCGCGAGACCGACGCGGCCGAGCTCGGCGTCGTTAGGCAAGCCAGCCTGGGAGCGATGCCAGGTCGCGCCGGCGTCGGTGGAGCGCCAGATGCCCGACTCCGGGCCGCCGGCGACGTAGCCGTACGTGCGTCGGATGCGCTGCCAGCTCGTGGCGATCAGCACGTCCGGGTTGCGCGGATCCTGGGCGATGTCGCTGACACCTGCCCACTTGCCCGGATCGAGCACCTTCGCCCACGTATGGCCGCCGTCGGTGGACTTGAACAGTCCACGATCGCCCCCGCCACGGCTCAACGGTCCTTGTGCCGCAACATATATGATGTCCGAGTTGCGGGGGTCGATGACAATTTTCCCAATGTGCTCCGACTCGCGCAGCCCCATATTCTGCCAGGACCGTCCGCCGTCGGTCGAGCGGTACACGCCATCGCCGTAGGAGACGGCCCGCTGGGCGTTGTTCTCCCCCGTGCCAACCCAGACCGTGTTCGGGTTCTTCGGGTCGATCGTGATCGCGCCGATCGAGTAGGTGGACTGGTTGTCGAAGACGGGCGTCCAGGTCGTGCCGGCGTTCGTCGTCTTCCAGACGCCGCCCGCCGCGACGCCGATGTACCAGACTTTCTTGTCGCGCGGATTGACGGCCAGGTCGACGATGCGGCCCGAGATCATCGCGGGCCCAATCGAGCGGAGCTTGAGGCCAACGTACGGGTCGCCGCCGCGGCCGCCGTTAGCCGCTCCCGTGGAATCCCCGGCGGCCGACGTGTCCTGATTCGCGGCGCGGCGGTTTCGCGTGGTGTCCGTCGCAACGGCGCGAGTGCGCCCGGAGTCGGATTGCGCGCGGCGCGGGGCGGGGGATGGCTGTCCGCGCGGAGGCTGCTGGACGAGCGCGGACGCGCTGTGGACCGCGAGCGCGATGCACGCGCCGACGACGGGCCAAAGCAGGCGAGAAGGGCGGAAGGGGGAGGCGATCATTGTCGAGTCGGAGATGCCGGGGATGTGATCGGGCATCTCAAACATGGTGTCATCGCAGAATTTCGGGGAGACCCGTTTCGGTGCGTCGCGCCGGGCCAGCCCAGGATTCTTTTGGCGCGAATGGCGCGAATTTGAAGCGAATCGCACCGAGCGCCGTAACGGCCGTGTCGCACCGCGAATTGTTGGTGATGTTTTTAAAACAAATCCCAATGGACCGGCGCCACGCAATCGTCGCGCGCACCCGTTGGATTCGCTCAAATTCGCGGAATTCGCGTCCCGACAGCTCTCCAAGCGAGCGCGGCGCAATGGCACCGCTGTCCAAGACCGGACCGCGTAGAGATCTCGATATAGTCAGCGCACTTTCACGCTGAATTCCAACCCACCATCGAAGGGGAGCGTCACTGTGCTCAACCCGTTCCGCGAATCGTTGACGAACGCGAAGTATTCGTCGTAGGCATCGCGAAATTGCTGCGTGTTGTCGCAGATGACGACGGCACCCGTCCTGAGATGCGGCGAAACGAGTTCGAGCGCCGGTCGCGCCATCGGCGTCCAGATGTCGACGAGCATGAAATCGATGGGGCCCTCCAAGTGGCGCAACGTCTCCCGCAAGTCACCTTCGCGGAGATCCACGAGGTGCGACATCCCTGCCTCGGCAAAATGCCGGCGCGCGATCTTCACTTTTTCCGGCTCGTATTCCGTCGCGGTGACGACCGGCGTCTCCACGTCATGTGCGCGAGAGGACGAGTTGTCGCGCAGCGCCGATGCGAGAAAGAGCGTCGACACACCGTATGACGTACCGGCCTCCACCACGCGATGCGCGCGGAGTGCTCGGCAGACGAGATAGCAGAACTCCGCTTTCGGCCGGTCGAGCGCGACGAATTTGTCGCGTAGAAAGGCGTGGGTTCGATCGTCGAACCGATACGAATCCAGCGAACCTTCCGAGGCGCGCTCGGAGAAGTAGCCCTCGATTGCCGCGCCTTGCGCCGCATGCTGCGCGTAGAGACGATCCAGCACCGACTCGGTGCGCGCGTCGAGGAGGATGCTCTTTGTCATTCGACGAGCAACGTCAGCGCGCGAACGCCGCATCGAAGGCGACGGCGGAGGCGGCGAAGTCGTAGCCTTTGATCCGCGCGCACGCCTCGCGTGCGCCGAACTCGCGATCCATCCCCGCGTCCTCCCACTCCACCGACAGCGGACCTTGATAGCCGACGCGATTCAGGGCGCGGATCACTTCCTCGAAATCGATGCGTCCGCGGCCAATTGAGCGAAAATCCCAAAACCGATCCCGATGACCGAAGTTCAAGTGGCCGCCGAAGACACCCGATCTCTTCGGCGTCGGCGACCACCACACGTCCTTCATGTGGGCGTGGAAGATCCGGTCGCCGAATCGCTCGATGAAGGCGACGTAGTCGACGCCCTGATACCCGAAATGGCTCGGGTCATAGTTGAAGCCGAACGACGGGTGATTGGCGACCGCGTCGAGCGCCCGCTCGGCCGACGAGATATCGAACGCGATCTCCGTCGGGTGCACTTCGAGCGCAAAGCGCACTTTCGCGTCGCGGAAGGTGTCGAGGATCGGCCGCCAGCGATCGGCAAAGTCGCGGTAGCCGGCGTCGATCATCGCGTCAGCGACGGGCGGGAAGCTGTAGACGAGATGCCAGATCGACGAGCCGGTGAAGCCGTTCACGACCGATACGCCGAGGCGGGCCGCCGCACGCGCGGTGTTCTTCATCTCCTCGGCGGCGCGCTGCTGCACGCCATCGGGCCGGCCGTCTCCCCAGACGCGCGGTGGCACGATGCTCTTGTGACGGTCGTCGATCCGGTCGCACACCGCCTGGCCGACGAGATGATTAGCGATCGCGAATACCTTCAGGCCATGGCGCGCGAGCAGCTCGCGGCGGCCATCGCAGTAGCGGTCATCGGCGAGGGCACGCTCGACGTCGAAGTGGTCGCCCCAGCAGGCGAGCTCCAGACCATCGTAGCCCCATTGCCGGGCCTTCTGCGCGAGGCTCTCCAGCGGCATGTCGGCCCACTGGCCGGTGAACAACGTCACGGGTCGCGTCATGTGTCGAGATGTGGAGAAGAGTTTATGATCTGCTCAACGAGCGCCAATCGGCCTTCCCGCCGCTGTCGACCGCCGTGAGGATGAAGCGGACCCCGGCCAGGCCGTCTTCGACGGTAGGAAAGTCGAGGTCCAGTGGATCAGGCTTCTCACCCGCGATCCGCGCCCCGATGGTGCGCATCGCGTTCGCGTAGACGTTGGCGAAAGCCTCGAGAAATGCTTCGGGGTGGCCAGAGGGGAGGCGCGTCGCGTGCTTCGCCGCGGGGGAGAGAAAGGCATGACCAGGCTTGTACACTTCCATCGGGCGATCGCCGCGGCGCACGACGAGGAAGTTCGGCTCCTCCTGCCGCCACTCGAGCGACGCTTCGGTGCCATAGACGCGCAAGCTGAGGCGATTCTCTTCGCCTAACGACACTTGCGAGCAAAAGACCAAGCCCTTCGCGCCGCCGCGGTATCGCACGAGTAGATTCGCGTCGTCGTCGATCCGACGACCCTCGACGAAGGTACTCACATCGGCACAGAGCTGCTCCATCTCGAGACCGGTGACGTACCGCGCAAGATGCTCGGCGTGCGAGCCGATGTCGCCGAGAGCGCCGGCGCCGGCGCGGGCCGGATCGGTGCGCCAGTCGGCCTGCTTCTGTCCGGTGGCCTCGATGCGCGTCGAAAGCCAGCCTTGTGAGTACTCGGCGACGATCTTCCTGATCTCCCCCAATTCGCCGGCACGCACCATGGCGCGCGCCTGCTTCACGAGGGGGTAGCCGCTGTAATTGTGCGTGAGCGCGAACACGACGTCATGCTTGCGCACGAGCTGGCAGAGTGCCTCCGCGTCCTCGAGCGTCGTCGTCATCGGCTTGTCGCAGATGACGTGAATGCCGCGCTCGATGAATGCTCGGGCGGCGCGATAGTGCACGTGGTTCGGCGTGACGATCGATACGAAGTCGATGCGCTCCTCCGCCGGAAGCGCCGCTTCCCGCTCGGCCATCGCGTCGAAGCTGTCGTACACCCGCCGCGGCTCGAGATGCAGCTCTCGGCCCTGCGCGCGCGACTTGTCGCCATCGGTTGAGAATGCGCCCGCGACGAGCGTCGCCAGATCATCGAGTGTTGCGGCGCGTCGGTGCACGGCGCCAATGAATGCGCCAGGACCGCCGCCCACCATGCCGAAGCGCAACTTGCGTGTCAGAGGCATCGCGACGAGTAGACCTTGGAAGAGAGGTGGTCAAAACTCGCCGCCCGCGACGCGAGCGCAAGGTGGGTGCATGCCGCCCGTGGCGGGTGGCGCCATCCGCGATGAGTAGCTAGCGCTTCACGCGCCGGTCGTCCGGCGGGGCGCCCCAAGAAAGGCGCAGAGTCAGTGCCCGGTGGCAAGGAGACCCGCAATTGTCGATCTTTGGTGCCTCCTGAACTCGCCTTCGCCGGATACTCGTTAGGCATCGTCGCCCCTGCGTCATGGACAACGTCACCCACTCGCTTGCCGGTCTGCTGCTCGCCGAGTCGGCGGTTCGTCTCCGTGCACGCGCCGAACATGCCGAGCCGTCGCCGCGATTTCGCACCGTCGCGGCGGTAGCGTCGCTGATCGCCGCGAATCTGCCCGACGGGGATCTGCTGTACACGGGGATCGGTGCCAGTCGCCTCCAATACATGCTGCAGCACCGCGGGTACACCCATACCGTTGTCCTGGCACTCGTCGGCGGCCTGCTCGTCTGGTGCGTGGCGATGCTCGTGTGGCGCTGGCAAACGCGTCGATTTGCAGAAGCCAGCGATGCTCGTTGGCTGCTTGGATTGCTTGTCGTCAGTACGTTGAGTCATCTCGTGCTGGACTGGACGAACAGCTACGGCGTGCATCCCTTCTGGCCGTTCGACAACCGATGGCGCTACGGCGATGCGGTCTTCATCATCGAGCCCTGGTTGTGGGTCGTCTCGATTCCCACGCTCGTCGCCGCGACGACACGGCGCTGGGCGCGTGTTGCCCTATCGCTCGTGCTACTGGCGGGATTGGTGCTTGCGTGGCGCGTGTCGTTCGTGTCGAAAGGTGCGGCGGCGGCGCTCAGCATTGGCGCGGTGTTGTTCGTGGCACTCGCTTATCTGCTTCGTCCGCCCGCTCGTGCAGCGGCGGCAGTTGTTGGTTGGGTCGGCGTCACGTTGACAATGGCGTTAGGCGCGGCGAGAGCGCGATCGACCATGCTCGACGCACTGAGACAGATCGACTCACGAACGGAGATTCTCGACGTCGTCGTCTCGCCGCTGCCGGCCAATGCGGTTTGCATGTCGGTGATCACGGTCGAGCGATCGGGCGAGATCTATCGCGCGTCGACGGCACGCGTGAGCGCGATGCCCTCGCTCGTAGACGCGGCGCATTGTGGCTCCCGCGACGTCTCGGGTTCCGGCATCGGTCTCTCTCTACGGCAATCGACGCCGGCTGTGCAGTGGGAGGGCGAGTGGACGGGTCAGCACGCCGAGCTCGCAGCACTGGTTCGCGAGAGCTGCACCGCGCTCGCGGCGATGCGCTTCATCCGCGTACCGATCTGGCGGACCACCGGCGGCTCGGTCGTGCAGCTGGGCGACCTACGCTATGGGGGCGCCTCAGGCAACGGTTTCGCAAACGTGATAGCGCGGGCTGGCGAAACCGAGTGTCCACGTCGCGTTCCGCCATGGACGCCGCCGCGGGAAGACGTGATTGGAGCGGTCGGTGAACGGTGATCGGTGATCGGTGATCGGTGAACGGTAGGGGGCCAGTTCACAGATCACCGACCACTGATCACCGTTCACGGCAATACGGGCAATTCTACCCTCGACGCCTGTTGCGCTGAGCGGTACACGCGCTCCGTGGCCTTCGTGAAATCGGAGGCGGAGGCATTGTAGATATCCACGAACTTCTGCGGATTGCGATCCACGAGGGGGAACCAGCTACTCTGGATGTGCACCATGACTCGGTGCCCCTTCTTGAAGGTGTGCAGCACGTCGTCCATGCTGAAGGTCACCTGCTCGACCTTGCCGGGCGTGAAGGCCTCCGGTTTCGAGTAGCTGTTTCGGAACTTGCCGCGCATCACGTCGCCGCGAACGAGCTCCTGGAAGCCAGCCGTCGTCGCATCGGTCGTCGCGTCGCTCGGCGCCGCGTCGGGGTGCACATCGATGAGCTTCACGATCCAATCGCTGTCCGTGCCACTTGTCGAGACGAAGAGCGTGGGGCGCACTGAGCCGGCGATCGTCAGATCAGCCGCCAGCGGCTCCGTCTGATACACGAGCACATCGGGGCGCGCCGAGGTAAAACGCTGATCGTACGCCATGTAGTCCGGCTTCATCCCCGTGTTTGGCTTCTCGAGAAAGGGCACGGGCGCGGCTGGATCGCTCACATATTGATCGAACGGCTGGCCCTCGCTGCCTGACGGCGCGACGAGCGACAACGTTCCATTCGCATGGAGGTACAACGCTCGTGGCGCCGCGGTCTTCGGCGGCCACGAGTCGAACGTCCGCCAGCGATTGTCGCCGGTCTCGAAGATCGTCGCGGGAGCTAGCGCCAGATCTTCGCTCCCCTCGAGATAATGTTTGAAGAACGGAAACTCGAGGCTGTCGCGGAAGAACTGGCTCGTGCTCGACCCGAAGCGGAGGTCGCCGAGCATGTCGCCAGTGCCGCGACTCCACTGCCCGTGCGACCAGGGCCCGAGCACGATGCGATTCGACGTCGATGGGCTTTGCCGCCCGATGGCATCGTGAACGAGCAGTGCACCGTGCAGGTTGTTCGCGTCGTACCAGCCGCTCACCGTCAGCACGGCCGGCGTGACCTTCTTGAGATGCGGGGGGACGCGTCGCGCCGCCCAGAAGGCATCGTCGGTGCCATGCGCCATCATGTCGTTCCAGAATGGCGCTCGACCTTTGAGGTAGAGCCGATCAGCGTTGGAGAGGGGCCCGAGGTCGAGAAAGAACTTGTATCCATCGTTAGTGCCGAAATCGAATCTTCCTGGATACTCGGTGGTGGGCTTCGGCCTCGCGAGGCCGCTCGTAGCGAAGAACTCGAAGGCGCTCGCGAGGAGGAACGCGCCGTGATGATGGACGTCGTCACCGAGGAACCAGTCGGCCTGCGGCGCCTGCGGGGACGCGGCCTTGAGCGCGGGATGAGCGTTGACTAATGATGCGGCGGTGAAGAATCCGGGGTAGGAGATACCCCAGATACCGATGCGGCCATTGTTGTGAGGAATGTGCCCGACGAGCCAGTCGATGGTGTCATAGGTGTCAGTGCTCTCGTCGGTCGATCGGGCGCCGGCCATGCCGCGCCAGGGTGTCATGTGGACGAAGTCGCCGTCCGACATGAACCGACCGCGGACGTCCTGATAGACGAAAATGAACCCCTCCTTTGTGAATCGCGGCGACGGCCCGAGAAAGCGCGGGTACGCCGTGGGACCGTACGGGCCAACGCTGTATGGAGTCCGCGTCATCATGATCGGGTAGCGGCGCGAGGTATCGCGCGGCTGATAGACGACCGTGAAGAGCTGCGTGCCGTCGCGCATCGGAATGCGCAGCTCGCTCTTCGTGTAGCGAGTGGCCAGTGAGTCGGAGCGCTGGGCCTCGGCTGGAAGGGCTAGTGCGAAAGCGAAGGCGAGGGCGCAACGGCAGATCCCTCGTCGCTGCAGTCCTCGGGATGACAAACGCCGGGCTCCTCGGGATGACAGTGTCATGGCGCCGCCTTGTCGAGCAGGTAGAAGGAACGTCCCGTCGCGGAGTCGCGTCGGAGACCGATCACGGAATAACCGCTGCCAAGGGCCCACTGGAAGTGGTCGCGCGTGGCCGCATGCCAGGCGCGCGCTTCCGCCGATCGCTCGGCGAGAAGCTGGCTGAAGTCCGAGGGAATCTCGAGGCGGAGCCGTGTCGGCGTGGCGCCGCCGACGACTGCGATCGCGTCGCCCGCGCGCGGCCTGATCGTCAGCACGGGTGCCCGCGCGTCATCGGCATCGAGGACCGATGATACCGGCTCGTGCGCCCGCGAGGTGTCGCAGACGACGACGAGGCGGTCGGTCGCCAGCCCGTGGTGTAGCGGACTGCCCGTGTCGCCGTACATGTCGGGCACGTAGCGCACGACTCTCGCACCCAGGATGTCGAGATTGAAGTGCGCGTTCTTCGCGATGGAGGGATCGTACGTCCAGTACATCTCGGCGATCTGCCGCCCGGCGAGCTGCTGGCGCTGACACTCCTTGAGTCGCCGGCCGAGCCCTGCCTCGCGCAGGTGGGTGCGGACGGCGAGCATGTGCGACCAGTGGATGACTTTCCCGTGCTCGTCGATCCCCGTTAAGCCGAAGACGAATCCGCCGAGGTCGCCATGGGCGTCAAAGGCACCGAGCGCGACGCCGCCGACGTGGAGCACGACATGGAGGAGGGAGGCGGGGACCGGATCGAAGGTCGTGCCCCAGATCTCGCGCTGCAAGGCGATGCAAGCGCGCTGGTCCGCGGCCGATACTAGAGGACGAATGACCATCGGGGACGGGTGCGCCTCGGCGCCGAGCGCGCCTGACGACGCCAGCGTCGATTGAGAGGCAGTCACGGAGTCTCGCGCGGGCAAGAGAAGGCGGAGGGCCGGGTGGGGGCAGGCCACGAGAGCATTGAGTGAGTGCTCAACATGGCCGCGATGTCACCAGTAATTGAACGCGGAACGGAGGTGCTGCCAAGTACCCCTCCGTAAAAATCCGACCCTTGCGCATACCCCATCGGTGTACCATGATGGGCGCCGCTCGGGTCGGTCCTGCCCGCTCCTTTCACGTTCCAGGGAGATAGCTCATGCGCGGTACTCCATTTTCCTGCGCGCTGCGGCTCGCTGCCGCAATCCTCCTCGCCGCCTCGCCCGCGGCCGCCCAACGCGACGGGGGTCAGCCCGACTCCCTCTACTCGCGCGAGCACTACACCAAGGCCGAGTACATGGTGCCGATGCGCGATGGCGCGAAGCTGTACACCATCGTCTACACGCCGAAGGACACGTCGCAGGCGGTGCCCTTCATGCTCCTGCGCACGCCGTACGGCATTCCGCCCTATCCGCTCACCGACTACAAACGCGTGCTCGGGCCGTCGCCGGAGTTCGATCGCGACGGATACATCTTCGTGTATCAGGACGCCCGCGGGAAATTCCGCTCCGAAGGCGCGTTCCGCGTGATGAATCCGTACAAGCCGGTGAAGCACGGACCGCAGGACGTGGACGAGAGCAGCGACAACTACGACACGATCGAGTGGCTGCTCAAGAACATTCCGCATAACAACGGTCGCGTCGGGCAGTGGGGCATCTCGTACCCGGCGTGGCAGACGGTGATGGGCATGATCGCCGCGCATCCGGCGTTGAAGGCGGCATCGCCGCAGTCGTCGCCGTCGAACATGTTCATCGGCGACGACTTCCACCATAATGGCGCGTTCCGCTTCATGTACGCGTTCAACTGGTTGTCGGGGAATGCGCGTCCGCGCGGCGCGCAGACGACGGATCGCGGACGTCCGTTCGATTACGGCACGACGGACGCATACCATTTCTTCCTCGACATCGGGACCGTCCAGCGCGTCAACGACCTGTACTTCCACGATCAGCTACCGACGTGGAACGATTTCCTGGTGCACCCCAACTACGACAGCTACTGGCAGGATCAGGATGTTCTCAAGGACCTGAAGGGCATCACGCCGGCCGTCCTGAACGTGACCGGATGGTTCGATCAGGAGGACTTCTACGGTCCGATGAGCATTTACTATACGATCGAGAAGAACAACCCGGGTAACAAGAGCACCCTCGTCGTCGGTCCGTGGAATCACGGCGGGTGGGGCGCCGGCGGCGGAGATTCACTCGGCCCGGTGAAGTTCGGCTCACCGACCGGCGAGTATTTCCGAAAGGAAGTGCAGCTGCCCTTCTTCCAGCACTATCTCAAGGACCGGCCGGGAGTGCCGCCCGAGGCGGTCGTCTTCGAGACCGGTACCAACATCTGGAAGACGTACGACAGCTGGCCGCCGAAGCAGGCCGTGAAGAAGAGTCTCTACCTGCAGCCGGGGGGGAAGCTCGCCTTCTCCGCGCCGGCGAGTGACGCCGTCGCGTACGACAGCTACGTGGACGATCCCGCGCACCCGGTGCCGTTTACGACCGAAAAGCGGCCGACCCAGGGCTTCCTCTGGATGGTGGAGGACCAATGGTTCGCGTCCACCCGTCCCGACGTCCTCGTGTACGAAACGGAGCCGCTCGATCAGGACCTGACGATCGCCGGCCCGGTCATCGCCAAGATGCGCGTCTCGACATCGGGCACGGACGCCGATTGGATCGTCAAGCTCGTCGATGTCTTTCCGGATAACGTCCCACCCGCCGCCACGGTGACGGCCGAGGGTGCCGTGCAGCAGCAGAGCGGTCGATTCGCGGCGCGCGGCGATCAGCGCATGCGAAACTACCAGATGCTCGTCGGCGCCGAGGTGTTCCGCGCCAAGTATCGCAAGAGCTACACGAAGCCGGAGCCGATGGTCCCGAACCAGGTGACGCCGATCGAGTGGGATCTGCGCGACAAGTATCACACCTTCCAGAAGGGGCACCGCATCATGGTGCAGGTGCAGAGCAGCTGGTTCCCGCTGATCGATCGGAATCCGCACAAGTTCATGGACATCTATACGGCGAAGGCGTCCGACTTCGCCCCGACGACGCAGCGCGTGTATCACTCCGTGACGCAGCCGTCGCACCTCGAGCTGCTGGTGATGCCACAGTAAACGGGTCCTCATTCACGATGCACTGGCTCACGAACGAGGCTACGCAGATGACAGTGATATCACGACACGAATGGATGTGGTGGGCTGTACCCGCGGCCGTCCTGGTGTTCGCGATGCCCGGCATCGCGCTGGCGCAAGGCGGTACGGTGAGCGGAACGGTCATCACCCAGGGGAGCCAGCGGCCCCTCGCCGGCGTCGAGATCGGCGTCGCCGGCGGCTCGCGGCAGGGCACCGTCACGGACGGTTCTGGTCGATTCAAACTTGCTGATCTGCCGGGAACGAGCGTCATTCTGAATGTTCGATTTCTCGGCTACCGGCCAGTGGTGGACACGGTGCCGGTCGGGAAGACGGACGTGCGCATCGAGCTCGTGGAACGCGCGCTCGAGCTGAATTCCGTCGTCGTCACCGGCACGGCCGGCGGCGCGCAGACGCGTGAGCTGGGAACGTCGGTCGCGGTGGTGAATGTCGCCGACGTCCAAGCCCAGGCGGCGGTGCCCTCATTTCAGGGCTTGATCAACGGCCGCGCGCCCGGTGTGGACGTGATCCAGACGACGGGCCAGGTGGGCGCGGGCTCGCAGATTCGCATTCGGGGCGTCGGCTCGTTCTCGCTCTCGAGCACGCCCCTGGTCTACGTCGACGGCGTGCGCGTGAACAACGGGACGACGGGCGTCGTGTCGCGCTTCAACGACATCTCGCCTGACGAGATCGAGAGCATCGAGGTGCTCAAGGGACCGGCGGCGTCGACGCTGTATGGCACCGAGGCGGCGCGCGGCGTCATTAACATCATCACGAAGCGCGGCGATCAGGGCTCGGCGAGGTACACGTTCACGGCACAGGGCGGCAATCAATGGTTCCAGGATGCGGCCGGGCGCATGCGGACGAATTACTGGTTGAACCCGCAGGACAGTACGCTCTGGTCGATCAACGCGGTGAAGAGCGAGGCCGCGCATGGCACGCCGCTCTTCAGAACGGGCAACGTCGAGACCTATAGCGCGAGCGCGAGCGGTGGCTCGGGCATCTACCGCCACTACATCGCCGGCGAGTGGAGCGATAACGAGGGAATCGTCTCCTCGAACGCGCGCACGCAGAAGAACGTTCGCGCCAATCTCTCCATCGTTCCGAGTAGCAAGTTGAGCATCGAGACGAGCACCGGCTACATAACGAGTAACACGACGACCACTGGCGAGGGTGGCTCGGCGAGCGCGATCTGGGGCGAGCTCGACATCCCGCAACGGACACTCGCCGCCTGTCCGATTCTATACAATCCCGTGCCGCGGGGCTGTGGCTGGGCGCGCGGAAGCATCGTCTCGCCGCCGGAAGTCTATGCGCAGACGCAGAACTGGCAGGACGTTCGCCGCTTCACGGGCAGCGGGGCGATCCGTTACGAGCCGTTCTCGTGGATGTCGCACCGCTTCCTCATCGGGACGGACTACACTCTGGAAGACATCAACACCTTCCTGCCATATCAGACCGACTCCGTGATCACGTTCTTCCTCGGCTCACGCTTCGACGGGTCGCGATCGGAAACCACGCAACAGACGACGTACAACACGTACGACTATGCCGGCTCGGTGCACTTCAACATCAATCCGGCGTTGTTGACGAAGAGCACCGTTGGCTTCCAGTACTACACGAACCGGCAGACAGCGCTGACGGCATCCGGAACGCATTTTCCCACACCGGGACTATCGACGATCTCGGCGACGGGAACGAAAGCGGCGCCGACGTCGTCGCTGATCGCGAACAACACGCTCGGCGGCTACTTCCAGCAGGAGTTCGCGCTGAACAATCGCCTGTTCGTCACTGGCGCGGTTCGCGTCGACAACAACAGCGCGTTCGGGAGCGACGCGAAGCTCACGACCTATCCCAAACTCAGCGCCTCATGGGTCGCGAGCGACGATCCGGCGGCGAAGCGATTCCTGCCCAGTTGGGTGAGTCAGCTGCGGCTGCGCGGTGCGTACGGAGGCTCGGGCCAGCAGCCGCTCACCAACTCGGCGCTCCGGACACTCGCTCCGGTCGCGGGCCCCAATGGCATAACGACGCTCACCAACAGCACGATCGGTAATCCTGAGCTCAAGCCCGAACGCGTGCTCGGCACCGAGGTTGGATTCGAGGCCGGTCTGTTCGACGATCGCTTCGGCATCGACCTCACTCTCTACCGCGACGTATCGCACGACGCGATTCTCGCGAGCACGGTCGCGCCGTCCACCGCGTTCGGCGCGAGCACGCAATACCTCAACGCCGGCCAGATCAACAAGAAGGGGTTCGAGCTCGGGCTCAAGGGGCAGATCATCAACCGGCGCAACTACGGCTGGGACATGCAAGTCAACCTTGCGGGCGTCTCGTCGAAGATCATCAAGCTCGGATCGGCTGGCGACACGCTCATCAACGTCACCGGCGGCAACACGTCGGTCGGAACCGTCGGCGACGTTTTCCAGCGTACCGGCTACTCGCCCTTCGATCTGTTCACCTATCGCGTCGTGAGCGCGACCTTCGATCCCACCACTCGTCAGGCAATCAACGCCATGTGCGACAATGGGCGTGGTGGCGTGATCGCGTGCTTCGTACCTGGAACGTCCACGATACAGGCGCCACTGGTGTATGTCGGCCATTCAATACCAACGACGACCGGCGCGTGGATCAACAATCTTCGTTATGGTCCGTTCCGTCTTTATGTCATGATTGACTTTCAAGCTGGCTTCAAGAAGACGGACACCAACTACGAGCAGATATGTCAGGTGTTTGGCGATTGTCTCGAGAACATCTATCCGGAGCGATATAGCCCGGCAGTCGTTGCGCAGGCGCAGAATGGCGGGCAGCTACAGGATTACTGGATTCGATCGGCGAATTTCGCGAAGCTGCGCGAGGTGTCACTCACTTTCGACGCCCCGCTGAACACGATTCGCTATGTCGGCGCCAAGTCGCTCGCGGTCACGGTCAGTGCGCGCAACCTTCACACCTGGACGAAGTACACCGGTCTCGATCCAGAGAACAGCCTGATCGCCGCGAGCGGCATGAGCGGCAACATCGGCACGGATCAGACGGAGTTCCCCCAACTGACGTCGGTGCTGATCGGGATTCGACTCGGGTACTAGGTCGGTGATCGGTGGTCGGTGATCGGTGATCGCGACTTCAATGGAGACATCCATGACTTCGATGTCATACAGGAACACGAAATGGCGGTTCGCGGGAGCGGCGCTGATCGCGATGCTCGTCGCCGGGTGCAACACTTCGGATCTGCTCAAGGTGCAGGCGCCCAACTCGGTGCCGGCCGACATCTACTCGAACCCCGCGTACGCGACGCTGATGGTCAACAGCGTCATCGGCGACTTCGAGTGCGGGTTCGGCTCGTTCGTCGTCGCCGACGGCATCGCGTCGGACGAGCTCCACGATGCGTCGCTCAACAACGGCAACTGGAATCTCGATCGGCGGGACAATGGATTCACCTCCGGCTTTTACGGCACCACCACGTGCACCACGCAGACCGGACTCTATACGCCGCTCTCGACCGCACGTGGCGAGGCCGATGCGGCGATCAAGAGCTTGAGCGGCTGGACCGCCGCGCAGGTGCCGAACCTCACGACGCTGCAGGCGCAGGCGAATCTCTACTCCGGATTCAGCTATGCCGCGCTCGGCCAATCGATGTGCCAGGCAGCATTTGACATGGGCCCGCTCGTCGACCAGAAGGGCATGTTCACGCTGGCCGAGCAGCGTTTCACCGCCGCGATCGCGGCCGCGCAGTCGGCCGGTTTGGCGAATGTGCTGAACGCGGCCTACGCGGGCCGTGCGCGAGTGCGACTGTACTTGCATAACGCGACGGGCGCGATTGCCGACGCGCAGCTCGTACCCGCGGGCTTCGTGTTCAACGCGGCGATGGACGCGACGAACGCCCGGCGCTTCAACCACGTCTTCCAGGCCATCTCCACGTCGGGAAATGCGACCGTCGAGCCAACGGCGCGCGCGCTGACGACGGAGAACGGACAGGTCGATCCGCGTTCAGCGATGGTTCTCCTGAAGACCGCCCCCGCCGACGGCGTCAATCAGATCTACATCCCGGCGAAGTACAACGCGGCGACATTGACGGCCGGTGAAGGTATACCGATGCCGATCACTCGCTATGCCGAGGCGCAGCTCGTGCTGGCGGAAGCGGAGGGTGGTCAGAACGCAGTCGACATCATTAACGCCATGCGGGCGACGGTGAATCTGAATCCGTACACCGGGCCCACCGACGCCGCGTCGATCACGAGCCTCATCGCGAGCGAGCGCCAGCGGGTGCTCTTCCTCGAGGGGTTCCGCGCCTTCGACATCGAGCGCCTTGGCTTGCCACTCGTACCCGCGGCGGGTTCGGCCTATCTCCAGGGGGGCGTCTACGGCGGGACGGTCTGCCTACCCGTGCCGGACATCGAGCGCGACAACAACCCGAACATCGTCGCGTCAAAGATCATTTCGGGGGTGAGAGGCGAGTTCGCGGTGCCGTGAGGCGTAGGGCGTGGCGCGTAAAGTTCGCCACGTGGACGGGCTAGCCGTATAATAGAGGCGGCGTTTGCAGCTCGCCCACCTGCAAGGGAGGTCCCGTCGCATGGCACGCGCACGCTCCGAAGCCGGCGCTGATCGCATGCGCCATGGTCGCACGCTCATCAGGGTCATGGCGTCGCTCGGCGCCGTCATACTGCTCGTCATCATCGGCGCTCGGCGACCGAGCTCGGTCGAAGCGGCACCGCGACTGACCGCGGACAGCCTGACATTCACCGCCGACGTCGCGCCGATCCTGTATCACAATTGCGTGATGTGTCATCGTCCGGGCGGTATCGCGCCCTTCTCGATGCTCGACTTCGACACGGTGACTGGGCGTCTCAAGGACATGGCCGATGTCCTCAGAGAGGGGAAGATGCCGCCCTGGCAAGCCGTTGCGCCGGCGGGGACCTTCCGGAACGAGCGGCACATCTCCGACGCTGACAAGCACACGATCCTGCGCTGGATTGCCGAGGGCGGGCGATTCGGGAACCCCGCACAACTGCCGCCGGCGCCGACCTTCGCCGCGGATTGGGACATTGGCGTGCCCGACGCGATCGTGACGATGCCCGAGGAGTTCCACGTCCCGGCGCGCGGCACGATCGAATACATGTACTTCGAGGCGCCCACCAATTTCACCGAAGACAAGTGGGTGCAGGCGATCGAGATCAAGCCTGGCGCGCGCGACGTCGTCCATCACGTCCTCGTCTTTGCGCGTCCTCCCGATCCACCAGCGCCTAACGCGTCTCCCAAGGGCTCAGCGGCGCCTGGTGTCACGCCGGCCGGAGCACCATCGTCGGCTGCCCCGTCGTCGCCGCCAAAACCGGTCCTCGTCTTCGATGCCGCGAACAAGATCGACGACACGCCGCGCAAGGACTCGCTGCACGCACCGCCGCAGCGCATCGGTACCCTCATCGGCACGACGGCGCCGGGGACGAATGTGATCACCTTCCCCGAAGGGACGGCGCTGCGTATCCGTGCCGGCTCGATCCTCACCTTCCAGATGCACTACACGGCGAAGGGGCACGACCGAATGGATCGTTCGTCCGTCGGCTTCCGCTTCGCGAAGGAGATGCCGTCCGAACAGATCATCGCGACGCATTTCGTGAATGGCCAGTTCTCACTGATGCCCGGTGCCAAGGATATCATGGTGCCGTCGAGCGTCGCGTTCAACGAACCCGTGAAGATCTACGGGATTTTCCCGCACACGCATCTGCGGGGAAAGAAGTGGCAGTACACGCTCGTGAAGCCGGATGGTTCGTCGGATGTGATCCTCGACGTTCCGAAGTACGACTTCAACTGGCAGACGTACTATCTCTTTGCCAAGCCGCTGGAGATCCCGGCCGGCGCGCGGATCGTCGCACGCGCCTGGTACGACAACTCCGCCGACAACGACAACAACCCCGATCCCACCGCGACGGTGCGCTGGGGCGATCAGACGTGGGAGGAGATGCAGTACACCGGCATCCTGTATAGTGTGAATAGCAGGAGGCTCAAGCCGGCGACGAAGTGAACGCGGTGTGCAACTACAAAAATAGTTGACACGCGTGGCCCCCAACGCTAACATCAACTAGCGAACTAGTTGATGGAGGCGTGATGGAGATCGCGTTCACCGATCGCGAGCTGGACGTCATGGCTGTTCTGTGGCAGCGCGGCAGCGGGACCGTCGCCGAAGTGCGGGACGCGCTCCACGACGACTTCGCGTACACCACCGTTCTCACCGTGCTGCGCACCCTGCAGGAGAAAGGTTACGTGCGGCCCGAGGCCGAAGGGCGTGCGCACCGATATTATCCCGCCGTCTCGCAGGGTGCCGCGGGGAAGAGCGCGCTCTCTCGCGTGCTCGACAAGATCTTCTCCGGATCGCCGGAGCTGCTATTGACGCAACTCGTGAGCGACCGCGACATCGCGCCGGAAGAGCTGAGTCGTTTGCGCGAGCTTCTCGATGAGAAGCTCGAGACAGCGAGGAAGCGACGGAGGCGGCGATGAGAATCGCAGAATGGGCCATGTACACTGTGGCGCTCACGCTGCTCGTCGCGCTCGGCGCGTGGGCGACGGAACGTCTCCTGTGCGTCTGGCGCCTGCCTCGTCGGGCCGCCGGAGCGCTTGCCTTGAGCATCGCGCTCGCGACGCCGGTGATGGTCGCGACGCGGACACCGCCTCCAGCCGATTCACCTCGTAACGAAATGGCGGCCGCGGTGCCGTTGAGTGGGAACATCGCTATCGCTCCTCAGCATGCGGCCGCGACGATCGACGTTAGGCAACCGCCCCTGGAAGGCCAGCGTCGGGCGACGATCCTCGTCGAGCGAGTGTTTGTCGGACTCTGGCTCGTCTCCTCGGCGGTGCTGTTCGTCTGGGTGTTTCTCTGCGCTGCTCGATTGCGGCGCGAGCGTGGAGGGTGGCGTGAGGTTCAGATCGAGCAGACGCGCCTTCTCGTCTCCACCGACCGAGGGCCGGCGGTGATCGGATTCCTGCGTCCTCGCATCGTCCTCCCCGAGTGGGTGCTGTCTCTCGATGCGCGCGCCCGCGCGCTCGTCCTCCGGCATGAGCTCGAGCACGTGCGTGCAGGCGATGCACAGCTGCTGCTATTCGCCACGCTCGTACCGTTCGTCCTCCCATGGAACCTGCCGCTCTGGTTCATCGCGCGCCGACTCAAGCTCGCGGTCGAGCTGGATTGCGACGATCGCGTGCTGCGCTGCGGCGGCGAAGCGCACGAATACGGTCTGTTGCTCCTCGAGATCGGTGGACGACACACCAAGCGTCTCGACTTCGGCGCGGCGTACGCGGCGCGCCGATCATTCCTCGCCCGGAGGATCTCCACGATGATTGCCGACAAGCCACGCCGCTCCGTTCGCGGCACGATCGGACCGGTGCTCGGAATAGCCTGCCTCACGCTCGCCGCCGCGCGCATTCCTCGACCCGAGCCGATCAGGGTCGGTAGCACGGTGAGGCACGTCTCGCGCTCGAGCACCGACGAGGGCAGCGCTCCCGTTAGGCACGCCGCGGCCTCGGTCAACGTCCGCGAAGTGGGAAGGGAGGCCGTTTCCACCACCGCGTTGCCGCGCCAGGCGGCGGTCAGGCCGCGATCGCCCACGGCTGTGACGCCGCTCCGCATCACCGTCGATTGGGAAAACGCGCCAATCGAGGATGTGGCAGCGGCGTTCGCGAAGTACACGGGAAGGAAGATCACCGTCGCGAGTGGCGTGACGACGTCAGTGACGGTGCACATCGTCGATCAACCATGGGATGAAGCACTTGCGCACATCGCCATCGTCCACGGCCTCCGCCTGCAGTTCAATCCCGATAGCAGCATCGTTATCGTGGCCGCCGCGCAGCAGATCCGCCGCGTCAGCGGTCGCGTCATCGACGACAGCACCGGGACGCCAATCGCGGGCGCCGAGATACAAGTGATCGGCCTGCAGGCCGTCGGCGAGCCGAACCGCGTCTGCACGATGCGGGATGGCACCTTCGCGTTGAACGTTCCCGATGATTCCGTGCACCTTGAAGCCTCCGCGCCAGGTTATCAGTTTGCTCATGCGATCGTCGCGCCGCGAGATACGGCGGTCGTGTTTCGCGGCCGCGGCACGGGCGAGCACGTGACGATCGAGTCGGTGGAGGTCGTGAAGGGCGCGGCGGCGGCCAGTCTTTATGGGCCCGGTGCGGCGAATGGCGCGGTCGTCGTGACGACGGGCCGGGACAAGACAATAACTCAATTAGGTGGCGGCTTCTTCTTCATTCGTGGTCAACCAGTGGCGGGCCGCCCGCTGCTGATCATCGACGGAGTGCCTGTCACCGCCGACATCCTGGTCCTCACCGGCGTCTGTGTCGGCGGCCGGTAGTCACGTCGCGAGAGTCCGCCGCGTCGAGGGGCTGGGCGCCAATTCGGCGCGTTTTTCGCGTGTGCTCTCTTGGCGATAAGTTTATCAAGGGCTCACGAGGGAAGGCGACGTATGAAAGGAAGTCCGCTGCTCCGTATCGCTGCACTCTCCATCGTCACGCTTGCCGGAGCGATTCATCAGCTTCCGGGACAGGCCACGCCCGACTCCGTCAGCGCGGCAATCGAGCGAAGCCTTCACGACAGCAATGTCGTTTCGCCGATAACAGGTGTGACCGTGCCCACGGAAGCAGTACGCGTTGCCCTGGCGACCATCACGACCTCCAGCCCAGCTGGTCGTAGCCAGATGTCACGGGTCCTGGCGACGAGCGGCGCCGGCGCTAACGTCGTCGACCTGCTCATCGCGTCGCTCCCCGAGCTCGGCACCCAACCGAACGCGGCTCACGTGCAGCTTGCCCTGATGGCGTTCAATCAGCTCGTCAACGTGGCAAGCCCTCGCTTTCTCGCGGATCCGCCGGCGGAATTTCTCGCGCTCCACGGGATCCTGCTTCGCGCCTCGAACCTCGTACACAACTGAGAGCTCGCGACAGCGTCAGTACCTCCTGACGCGTTTCACCAAGACAAATCAATCCCAGGACGATGACACGGCGACTCGACGGGACCGTCGCGCTGGTGACCGGGGCGTCGAGCGGTATTGGCGAAGCCACCGCCCGCGTGCTCGCAGCGGAGGGCGCGTCGGTCGCGCTCGCCGCACGACGCACCGACCGCATCGAGGCATTAGTGCGCGAGGTGAGTGGCGGCGGTGGACGCGCCATCGCACTCACGACCGACGTTACCGACGAAGTACAAGCCCGCGACGCCGTCGAGCAGACGGTGCGCCAGCTCGGTCGCCTCGACATCGTGATCAACAACGCCGGTGTCATGCTGCTCGGCCCCATCGAGGGAGCGCCGCTCGAGGAATGGGAGCGGATGGTGCATCTCAACGTCCTCGGAGTGCTCTACGTCGCGCATGCGGCGTTGCCGCATCTCCTCCGCGCCGCGGAACAAGGTCCGCGGCGCGTGTCGGACCTCGTCAACATCAGCTCGGTCGCGGGGCGCTCTGCCCGCTCTGGTGCCGGCGTGTACAATCTCACGAAATTCGGCGTCGGCGCGTTCAGCGAATCCTTACGTCAGGAGATCACGCGGCGGCATCTGCGTGTGTCGCTGGTCGAGCCCGGCGCGGTGGCGACGGAGCTCACCGAGCACCTGCGCCCGGAGATCCGCCAGCAGGTCGCGCCGATGTTCGCCAACACCGAGCCGCTCCAGGCCGAGGACATCGCCGAGACGATCGCCTTCATCGTCACGCGACCGCGCCGGATGGCCATCAACGAGGTACTCGTTAGGCCGACGGAGCAGGAGCGCTGAGTAGACCAGGAGCGGCGATGACTACGGACCGAGGGAAGCGTCAATGGAGATGAAACGGGCTGGAACACAGCCGTCGACGAAGGGAAATGCCGATTGGTTCACCGGAACCGTTCGGCTCGATCCGCTGTTCCAGGCGCCAGCGCCGGCACGCGCGGCGGGCGCGATGGTCACCTTCGAGCCCGGCGCGCGCACCGCGTGGCACACACACCCATTGGGACAGACACTCATCGTCATTGCGGGTTGCGGGCGAGCGCAGCGCGAGGGTGGTCCGATCGAGGAGATCCGGCCGGGTGACGTGATCTGGATTCCTCCGAACGAGCGGCACTGGCACGGTGCGTCGCCCTCCACGGCGATGACGCACATTGCGATTCAGGAGTCGCTGGAAGGTCGGGCGGTCGACTGGATGGAGAAGGTGAGCGACGAGGAATACAACGGGCTCTCCCTCGCGCACTGACTCCATTTCAACCTTTTTCCGCGAGAGCGCGTCAAATTGAAGTCGCGTGCGCTGGTCGCGCGCGGCTGCTCCGCTCGCATGGACGCGCTCCCTCCGGACAGAGGCACATGAAAGCTCGCGACCTCATCGCCCAGTTAGGACAAGATCTTCGTTACGCACTTCGCACGCTTCGTCGCGACATCGCGTTCAGCAGCTTCGCCATCGCCATAATCGCACTCGGGATCGGGGCGAGCACGACGGTGTTCAGCGTCGCCAGCGCGCTGCTCCTCCGTCCGCTGCCATTTGCCGATCCGAGCCGGCTGGTCTGGATCCAGAACGGCACGGATCCCGGTCTGTCCAACCAAACCGCTCAGGTCAATCCATATCTGTCGCTTGTGCGGGAGAATCGCTCCTTTGCCGACATCGGCGCCTACTTCGCGTTCTACGGTGTCGGAGACATGACGCTGAGCAGCGCGTCAGATGCTGTTCGGATCAGCGCCGTGCCGGTCACGAAAAATTTCTTTCCGCTGCTTGGTGTGCATCCTCTGCTCGGGCGCGGATTCACCGCCGACGAGAGCGCATGGAACGGCCCGAAGGCGGCGCTCATCAGCTACTCGCTCTGGCAGCGTCGTTTCGCATCCGATCCGAGCCTCATCGGCCGGCCGATCACTCTGAACGGCACTTCCACGACCGTGATCGGCGTCTTGCCCCCGTCCTTCGACTTCGGCTCGATCTTCGCGCCCGGCGCACGGATCGATGTCTTCACGCCATTCCCGCTCGTTCCAGAGACGAATCGGTGGGGCAACACGCTCGCCGTCATCGGACGGCTGAAGCCCGGCGTCTCGCTCGCGAGTGCCGCGTCGGAGTTGAAGGTGCTGGTGCCCCGCATCGCGAGCGAGAATAGCGATGCGAACACCTTCGCTCCGATCGCGGTTTCTCTGCGCCAGCATGTGAGCGGCCGAGCGCGCACAGGCCTTCTGATTCTCGGCTTTGGCATCGGCATCGTGATGCTGATCGTCTGCGCGAATCTCTCGAACTTGCTGCTCGCGCGCGCCACGATGCGGCAGAAGGAGATGGCGATTCGCGCCGCGTTAGGCGCGGGAAGGGGGCGCCTCGTGAACCAGATGCTCACCGAGAGCGTGGCGTTGGCGGTCTGCGGCGCGATCCTCGGCTTGCTCGTCGCGACTCTGGGCACGCGGTCGATTGCGCGCATGGACGCTGTCAGCTTGCCGCTCCTGGGCCGCGTCGCGATCGACGGGACGGCGCTCGCATTCACGATCGCGCTGGCGCTCCTCGCTGGTCTCGCCTTCGGGATCGCGCCGGCGCTTCAAATCTCCGAGGGGCGAGTGCACGACACACTCAAGTCCTCGGGTCGTTCGGCGACGGTTGGGAAGCACGGTCAATGGGTGCGCCGGTCGCTCGTCGTCTCCGAGATCGCGCTCGCCTGCATGCTTCTCGTCGGATCCGGTTTGTTGATTCGAAGCTTTCGCAATGTCCTCGACGTGGACCTCGGCTTTCGACCGGAACACGTCGTCGCCGTTCGGGTCGACCCCGAGAAACAGCGCGCCGCCTTCAGCTCGTCGCAACAGTTCGTCTCGTACGTGAACGAAATCTTGCGATTGACGCGGGAGATTCCTGGTGTCACGGCCGCGACGATCGCCGACGGTTTGCCGCTCGGCAGCAATCGCAGTTGGGGCATCACGGTCGGCGGCGAAGAGTACAAGAAGGGGAAATGGGAGACGGGATTCATTCGCATCGCGACCGACGGGTTTGTTCCCGCGATGGGAATGCGAATTGTCGAAGGACGAGATCTCTCCTCAGGCGATGTCGAGACGAGCGAGAAGGTGGTGGTGATCAACGAGACCGCGGCGAAGACGCTGTGGCCGGGGCGCGACGCGTTAGGCAAGCTGCTCAAGGTTGGGGGAACTGATCGTCGCGTCGTCGGGATCGTCGCCGATGTGAGACACCTCTCGGTGGAGGAGCGCGCCGGAGATGAGGTGTATCTCCCCCTCCGTCAGGTGTTCGACTTCTCGTCGCTGACGCTCATCGTGCGCACCAGCCTCGAGCCGGCATCACTGGTGACGACGCTGCGCCGCGTCCTCACACCGGTCGCGCCGAACCTCGCCACGAACGAAGTCCAGACGCTCGATCAACTCGTTGACCGCTCGATCTCGCCGCGGCGCTTCTTCACGGCACTCCTTGGCGGCTTCTCGGCGTTCGCGCTGTGTCTGGCACTGCTCGGCATTTATAGTGTGATCTCGTACACCGTGAGCCATCGAACGCAGGAGATCGGCGTCCGCATTGCCCTCGGCGCCACTGCCAGGCAGGTGCAGAGCCGCATCATTCGCGAGACCGTCGAGCTCGCGGCGCTTGGAATCGCGATCGGGGCTGTCGGCGCGTGGATCACGGGGCGAACACTGAGCGGCTACCTCTTCGGCGTGACGGCCGGCGATCCGTTCACGTATATCGCAATGATCGTCATCCTCTCGAGCGTCGCCGTCGTGAGTGGATACCTGCCAGCGCGCCGGGCGTCACGGATCGATCCAATTGTGGCGCTGCGCGACGAAGCATGAGGCGTGGTGCGTTGTGCGTGGCGCGTGGCCGGCGTCACAGACGCACCGCTTTCAGTACCCGCTCAACTTCCTTCAAATTCGGCTCGATTTCGATCGGCCGGTTTGCCTCCTTTGGAGCCGGCTCCCTCTCCCGGTGATACTGAAGTAGGATGCCGGGGTCTTTGAGGATATGACCGGTGAGGACGGCGACGACGACGTCGTCTTTCTCGATGACTCCACGCGACCTCAGCGCGCGAACGCCAGCGACGCTCGCCGCGCTGGCTGGCTCGCAGCCGACACCCGCGGCGTCTACCACTGCTTTCGCGTGTAGAATGTCGTCGTCGGGCACGTCGAGCACGACGCCATTCGTTTCGCGGATGACGCGCACCGCGCGGCTGTACGACGCGGGATCCCCAATGCGAATCGCCGTCGCGACCGTCTCGGCGCGGACGGTATGCCTCACGCGAAAGTCCTCGCGATAACTGGCCGCAAATGGGGCCGCGCCCGATGCCTGGACCGCGGCGATGCGCGGCATCCGGTCTATGAGGCCCAGCTCCAGGGCGTCGCGCAACGCCGCGCCGAACGCCGATGTGTTCCCAAGATTGCCGGCCGGAAGCGCGATCCAGTCGGGTGCGCGCCAGCCCAGCTGCTGCAGCAGTTCGAGCACGATGGTCTTCTGGCCCGCGATACGGTACGGACTGATGGAGTTCGCGAGGTATACGCCGAGCTCGCTCGCCGCCTCGTTGACCAATCGGAGACAGTCGTCGAAGTCGCCGCGTACCAGCAGGGTGCGCGCACCGTACGCGAGCGACTGGGCGAGCTTACCTAACGATACCTGGCCATTCGGGACCAGCACGAGGGCAGGGAGCCCGGCCTGCGCGGCGTACGCGGCGAGCGACGCGGCCGTGTTTCCCGTTGAGGCGCACGCCACGGCGGCCGCGCCAACACGGCATGCCTGGGTCACCGCCACCGTCATGCCCCGGTCCTTGAAGGAGCCGGTGGGGTTCTCCCCCTCATGTTTCATGACTACTGAATCAACTCCGCACCAGTGCTCGACCGCGGCGCGGCGCAGCAGCGGCGTGTTGCCTTCCGGGTGCGAGACGATCTCACTCGCTGCGACCTCCGGCAATACCAGCTCGCGGTAACGCCAGACGCCAGATGCGTCCGGCGGGACGGGCCCGTCGCGAAGGACGTCGTATGCGGCGCCCGACGCGCGACGTGCATCGAACGTCTCTCGCAACGCCGCGCCGCGCTCACGGGGTGGCTCGGAGACAAGTGTGAGGAGTCCGCCGCAGCGGCTGCAGCGGGCGAGCGTTTCGTGTGTGCTGAACTCGGCGCCGCAGTCCTCGCACCGCTGACGGGTGCCGGTTGAACGAGCTGTCGTCAACGCGACCCCGCGAGTTTGAGCACGTCGTTGAGAACGCCGGCCGCGGTCACGCCCACGCCGGCGCCGGGCCCCGTGATGACGATGGGGTTGGTGCGATAGCGCGTCGTCGTGATGGCGAATTGGTTATCCGTTCCGGTGAGCGTCGCGAAGGAGCTGCCGAGCGGCACCCCGACGAGGCCAACGTGCACGATGCTCGGTCCGACCGTGGCCCGGTAGCGCAGGACGGTATCGCGGCTCCGCGCGTGCTCGACGCGGTCGCGCCAGGCGGCATCCATCTCCTCCAGTCGTGACAGAAAATCGTCGGCCGCGACTTCGCGTAGATGAGCAGGTACTAAAGACTCCACCGCAACCGACTCGAGGTCGCCCTCGAAGCCCAACAAGCGGGCGAGAATCAGGGCCTTGCGGGCGACGTCCATTCCCGAAAGGTCTTCGCGCGGATCGGGCTCGGTGTAGCCGAGGCTCATCGCGGCACGCAGTGCCGTGGAGAAGGACGATCCCCGACCCAGCTCGCCGAACAAGTAGCCAAGGGTGCCGGACGGACAGCCTTCGATCGTGAGAATCTGGTCGCCGGATTCCTGGAGCTTCTTGATGGTGTCGATGATTGGGAGGCCCGCCCCGACGGTGGCTTCGTGCAACAGGCGCCGGCCGCGAGCGGCCGCGGAGCGCGCCAGCCCGCCTTTCGCGCCGGTCGGCGAGGCCAACGGCCTCTTGTTGGCAAGCACGATGTCCATTCCCGTGAGCAACGCCGTCTCGATGATGTCGCCCGTGTCGCCCGCGGTGACGTCGACGAGAATGGGCCGGGTAAGCGCGTGCTGCGCGACGTCGGCCAACGCCTCCTTCGCCGTCGCGCGGATGCCGTTAGGCACCTCGGCGAGCGGTCGTCCCGCCTGCTTCGCTTCGATGAGCGCGTCGAGTCGGCGCTTGCCGATGCCGCGCGGATTGAAGAGGTAGCCGGAGCTGTCGATCACGGCGACCACACGCGCGCCGTGTGGCCCCTGCGCCTCCTTTGCCGAGGACAGTTGCGACGACAACTCGCGTCCGATGCGACCGAAGCCGAGGATCACCACGTCGGCCTGACTCGAGACGTCCGCCGCGCCGCCGCCGATCTTGCTCAGACGGAAGGCGTCGTGAACGGCGCGCTGAACCCGCGACGCACTGCGCTCGTCCACGACGACGGAGATGTTCAGCTCGGATGCCCCCTGCGCGATGGCGATGACACTGGTCTTCGTGGACGCGATGGCGTCGAAGAGCCTCGCGGCGATGCCACTGGTGCCGGCCATGCCCAGGCCGACCACCGCGAGGATCGCGATTCCACTCCGCACGTCGATTCCTTCCACGAGGCCTTGATCGAATTGCTCGGCGAAGGCGTCATGGAGCGCAGATTCCGCCTCGTACGCGAGGTTACCCGGCACAGCGAGACAGATCGAGTGCTCCGACGACGCTTGCGAGATGAGCGACACCGATATGCCGACACCATGCAGCGCCTGGAATGCACGCGCGGCGATGCCGGGCACGCCGACCATGCCGTTGCCGGAGATCGTGACGAGACTCTGACCACCGACCGTTGTCACCGCGCGAACGGGATGACGCTTTTCCGCCGCGCGATCGCGAACGGTGGAGATCTCCGTGCCCGGGGCCCCTGGATCCGCGAGGGGACGAATGAATAGGCGTGTCCTGTCGCCGAGGCCGAGCAGCGCGCGGGGATGCAGCACTTTCGCGCCGTAGTACGCGAGCTCGGCAGCTTCGCGCATGTGCACACGGGGAATCAATCGCGCGTCCGGTACCACGCGCGGGTCTGCAGTGAGCACACCCGGAACGTCCTTCCAGAGGGTCACCGTCGCTGTCCCGTTGCCTAACGAACGCGCGAGCAGCGTGGCCGTGAGATCGGAGCCGCCGCGGCCCAGCGTCATGACGTCGCCGCGCGATCCTCTGGCGATGAAGCCCGGCACGACGGGAATGATGCCCCGCTTCATGAGCGGGAGCAGCTGCGAGCGGACGCCGCGCTCGGTGCGCTCGAGGTCGGGGGCCGCGTCACCGTGGCGACCGCTGGCGCAGATGACGCGTGTCGCGTCCACGTATTCGGCGCGCAAGCCGCGCTGAGACAGCGCGACCGTGAAGAGACGCGCCGCGAGTCGCTCGCCGCGCGCGACCACTCGATCGCTGAGAGCAGGAGTAAAGCGCTTCGGTGAGGCGGCAATCTGTTGGGAGATGCGCTCCAGCTCGTCGAGCTCCCGATCGATTGCTTTGTCGAGCGCCTTCAGCGCATCCGTATCGTCTGCCAGGGCGCGCGCCGCGTCAAGGTGGCGCGCACGCAACCTCTGGATGGACCGCTTCGACGCCTTTCGATCGCGGCTTGCGGCGGTCGAGGCGATCTCCAGCAGTGAATCGGTGACGCCGCCCATGGCCGACGCGACGATCGCTACACCGCGACTCGGACCACTCGCGACGATGCCGACGGCGTGTTGAATTGCTTCCGCGTTCTCGAGCGCCACACCACCGAACTTGTGGATGACTGCATTCATCCCCACAAGATGTGGCCGCCAGGGTGCTCGCTCCAGTGCCGACTAACTGGAGCGGTGTCCGCGCTCAGTGACTTGCTGATGGCAGTACCGACAGGATCTTCTCATCCGACGTCAGCCGAACGTCCATCGTCTGGCCAGGTGTGATCGTGAAGGGACCAGTCGCCACAACGTGTCCACTCGCGAAGATGCGCGCGATGACGTTCACGCGGTTGGCTCCCCCACTCACGCTGAAGGGTACGGTGAGCGTCTCGGTGCGGCCGGCGAACACAGTCCCGATGCGGATCGGATCACCGCCGGAGCCGATGGCGTAGACGTCTGCCTGGTCGGTGGAATCGTTGTGGAAGACGATGGCTGGTTGCGGAGCGCCGCCGCGGTGAAATGGACCGCAAGCAGTCAGCAAGAGGGCCGTGATAATCGTGGTGACGGCGCGGCGGACGTCGATGCGCATAAGCCCTCCGTTCACGCAATTGAGCGCTGACGGCTTGCAACTCTCGGGCTCGACTCGATGTGAGCCCGTGGTATACCGTAGTGGTCTTTTCCTCACCGCGTCGGCACGTTACCTTCGGCACGCACATCCCGCCTACTTCCAAGTACCCGCCACATCCATCGCACGCCCAGGAGATCATGATGAGGACGCGCCGTCCTGCCGTCTTGTCGGGCTTCATTGCCGTGAGCGCGGTCGCCGCGTTCGTGCCTAACGCGGCCGCACAGAGCAGGGAACCATATCCAGGCTTCGATGCCTACGTCGCGAAGGCCATTCAAACCTGGAAGATTCCGGGATTGAGCGTCGCGATCGTGCGCAACGATTCGGTGATCTACGCCAAGGGCTTCGGCGTGATCGCGACCCGAAGCTCGACGCCGGTGAACGAGAAGACGCTCTTCGAGATCGGGTCGAGCTCCAAGGCGTTCACGGCGACACTCATCGCGATGCTCGTGACCGACGGCAAGATGCGATGGGACGACCGGCTGACAACGTATCTCCCCGACTTCCGGATGTATGATCCCGTCGCCAACGAGGAGGTGACCATCCGGGACGCGCTCACGCATCGCAGCGGCATCGCGCGCGGTGAGCTCGCCTGGCTGGGCTCCGGGATTTCACGCGACGAGGTTCTCCATCGCGTGCGCTTCCTCAAGCCGGAGGCTTCTTTCCGCTCGCATTATTCCTACCAGAACATGATGTTCCTCGCCGCGGGCCAGGCCGCGGCCAAGGCGGGTGGCTCGTCGTGGGATCAGCTCGTGCGCGAGCGGATCTTCCAGCCGTTAGGCATGACGTCGACGGTGACGACGTATCGCGGCCTCGTGAACGCCAACGTTGCGGTGCCAAATGGCATGGATCACGACACGGCCTTCGTGAAGCCGCCCTTCGACGCCGAGAACATCGCCCCGGCAGGCGCTATCATGTCGAGCGCCGCCGACATGGCACAATGGCTTCGCTTCCAGCTCAACGACGGCGTCGTCGGCGGCAAACGGCTCGTGAGCAGCGCCGCACTGCGTGAGACACATACGCCGCAGATCCTCATGACGGGTGGCGAGGGCGGCCGCGGCGGCGCGATCGACTCCGTCAAGCGCTTCAGCTCCTATGGAATGGGCTGGATGGTCGAGGATTATCGCAATGCGCTGTCCTGGCAGCATGGCGGGAATACGCTTGGGATGACGGCCGCGGTGGGCATGCTTCCCGAGAAGAAGGTCGGGGTTGTCGTGTTGAGCAACATGCAGGGAGCGCAGCTGCCCGGGCTCATCGAACGGTACGTATTCGATCGCGAGCTCGGCGCGCCGATGAAAGACTGGAGTGGCGAGGCGTACACGCGTATGCTCAATCAACGGAAGCGCGCCGATTCCTTGGAGCAGGTGCAGCTTGCTGGCCATGCCGCCGCGCAGCTGCCGGTGCCACTTTCGGCCTTTGTCGGAACCTACGCGGACAGTCTCTATGGCGAGATGACCGTCTCGCTCAAAGATGGACATCTCGACCTCGCGCGCGGCGACATCCATGGCCCGCTCGAGTACTGGAACGCAAACAATTTCCGCTGGCACCTGCCGCTCACCGCGCCCACGGGACCGACATATATCAAGTTTGAAATCACACCCGAGAATACGATCACCGGCTTGTACTTCGGGCTCGCCGGCGACGTCACGCTCCTCGGGCGCAAGGGCGCGACCGGCCGCGGTGGGCGTGGTGGCGCTCCGGCGCCGTAAGTGAATGGCGAACGGTGATCAGTAGCAGAGAGCTGGTGAGCTGACGGCCACCGACCACTGTTCACCGTTCACGGCCCACCGTTCACCGATCCCATTACCCGAGTAGCACCTTGTAATTCGCGCTCGATGCGATGAGTATGCGGCAATGCGTGAATGACCCCACGCCAGGCGCCGATACGAACCTCTGAGGTGGCGAATGCAAGTCGAGCTGAGCGATGAGGAGTGGCACACACTTCGGCTCCTCCTCCACGACTACGTGCCGCAGCTGCAACGGGAGGTCGCTCGCACGGAGGACCGTGACTTTCGTCATGAGCTCGTCCGGCGCCAAGAAGTTGCCGAGCATCTACTCGACGTGTTGGACGAGGCCGAAGCCTAGCTACCTCGGTTCTCTGTTGTGCGAGTCGGTCGACGCAGCGGACGAGTCGCGTCCGCGCCGCTCGAAAAAATCGTCCGCTCGCCTGGCCTCGTACTTGTATTGGAGCTGCGCCATTCGTTCGATCAGCGCCTGAAATTCCTCGTTGGAGAGGTCCGGCACGAGCGGGCGGATTCGCGCCTCGATGTCACGCCGTAATGCCTCTAACCGACCATCGGCCATCTTCCATCCTGTTGAATCCAAATCATCTCTCGCAACCTCGGTGCCGTCTGAGCGGTACCGGAGGGATGCGATGATGCCGGCGCACAAGATTGTGGCTTTGTCTTCGACAGCACGCGATCGCGCCTGATGTTCGCCGGCCACTTTGGCATCGCGCAGCTCGGAAAGGGGGCGCGACGCGACTTGCCATTACTTATGCTCGTGGCCGCGGCGTTTCTGCCGGACATCCTTCGCTTCCTCATCTCCGGATTCACGTCGCGCTTCGACCTTCTTTCCCACTCGATCCCGGTTGTCGCCGCGTTGTCACTTGGCATTGGGCTGCTCTGGCTGCTTCGCAGCGGAAACGTTGCCGCGGCGGGAGTGGTCGCGCTCGTCTGCCTGCTACATTGGCCTGCGGATGTCTTCACTGGCTGCAAACCGACGACGTTCGACGGGCCGTGGATCGGTCTGATGTCCTATCGGCGGCCCGTGAGCGACCTCGTCGTTGAAGGCACCCTCGTCGTTGCCGGTTGGTACTACATGCGCCGTCGCGGGATTGCCATCGGCCGGATCTGGCTGGTCGTCCCATTCGTCGTGCAGCTTGCCTTTCTCGTGTCGATGTACTGGAACGCGGAGTTCTTCATCGGACAGCGCGAATGGATGTGGAAGCCGAGCGAATCCTGGGTTCCACAACGGCATGTGCTCGAGACGCTCGGCTGTCGGCCACCCGACGTCGCTTCGAGCTTTCATTAACCACCGGGCCTGGGCATATTCCGCCCTCATGCCTGCCAAACAATCCACCGTTCTCGATGCGCGCGCGGTCGACCGGACACTGCGCCGCATGGCCGACGAGATCGTCGAGCTGAATGCGGGGACGGACGACCTCATTATCGTCGGAATTCAGCGCCGCGGAGTTCAGCTCGCGGCGCGAATCGTATCGAGCATCAGCGAGCGCGAACACGCGAAGGTCCCACTTGGCGCGCTCGACATCACCCTCTATCGCGACGACCTCCAGACGGTCGGGCCACGTCCGGTCGTTGGCCCGACGAACATTCCCGCCGATGTGGACGGACGAGCGGTCGTGATCGTCGACGACGTGTTGTACACGGGCCGTACCGTCCGCGCCGCACTCGACGAGCTGGCTGACTTTGGACGGCCGAAGCGAATCGCGTTGGCGGTGCTCATCGATCGTGGCGGCAGGGAGCTGCCCATCCAGCCGGACATCGTCGGAAAGCGCGTCGAGTGCGCTTCCGGCCAGCGCGTCGACGTGCTCGTTCAGGAGCTCGATCAGCGGGATGCGGTCGTTCTCAGCGAACGTGAGGAGACGGCGTGAGCGGCTCGGCCGCCGCACCGCTCGGGAAGGACCTCCTCGGACTCGAGCCGCTCACGGCCGAGCAAATCACGCTCATTCTCGATACGGCCGAGCCGTTCAAGGAGATCAGCGAGCGTGTCATCAAGAAGGTGCCGACGCTGCGCGGCGCGACGATCGTCAATCTTTTCTTCGAAGCGTCCACGCGAACGCGGGTGTCTTTCGAGTTTGCTGAAAAGCGGCTCTCCGCGGACACGGTGAATGTCACCTCGAGCGGCTCGAGTGTGCAGAAGGGCGAGACGCTGGTCGATACGGCGCGCAATCTCGAGGCGATGCGCATCGACATGGTCGTGATTCGCCATGGCGCATCCGGTGCCGCGCAATTCCTCGCCGATCGCATCGAGTCGAACGTCATCAACGCCGGAGACGGCACGCACGAGCATCCGACGCAGGCGCTGCTGGATCTTCTCACGTTGCGCGACCACTTCAAGCGGCTCGATGGACTCAAGGTCTGCATCGTCGGCGACGTGCTGCACTCCCGCGTCGCGCGATCGAACATCTGGGGGCTGAAGAAAGTCGGCGCCGAGGTAGCGGTGTGCGGACCGCGCTCCCTTCTGCCTAACGCGATCGACGAGTTCGAGGTGGAGGTCTTCGACCGCATCGACGACGCGATCGCCTGGGCCGATGCGTTGAACATCTTGCGTCTCCAGCTCGAGCGGATGCAGGGCGGCTATATCCCATCGCTGCGTGAATACAATCGGGTCTTCGGTGTCTCGAGCGAGCGGCTCGAGCGCGCGCCGCGCGACCTGCTCATCCTTCATCCGGGACCGATGAATCGCGGAGTGGAGATCGACTCCGATGTTGCCGACGGTCCGTTCAGCGTGATTCTGGATCAGGTGACCAACGGCGTCGCGATACGCATGGCCGTGCTCTATCTCCTGTCTGGTGGAAAGCCGGAGCTGGCGGAAGTTGCCAAGGGCGGAGGCAGTCGATGAAATCCGGCATGCTCCTGCAAGGAGGCCGCATCCTCGATCCCTCCCAGAAGCTGGATGAGGCCGGGGACGTTCTGCTCCTTGGCGGCAAGGTCGAGTCGTTAGGTGGAAGGATCGATGTCGGCGCGCGCGACGATGTCGAGATCGTGGACTGCGCGGGTCTCGTCGTGGCGCCGGGCTTCATCGATGTGCACTGCCATCTCCGCGAGCCGGGACGTGAAGATGTCGAGACGATCGTCACGGGCGCGTGTGCCGCTGCCGCGGGCGGGTTCACCGCCGTCTGCGCCATGCCCAACACCGATCCCGTGACGGACAACCAGGCCGCGGTTGGCTTCATCATTCGTCAGGCGGCGCGTGCCCAGGCTGCTCGCGTATATCCGATTGGAGCGATCTCCCTCGGCCAGCGCGGCGAGGCGCTCGCCGAATTCGGCGAGATGGTTGGCGCGGGGGCCGTGGCGGTGAGCGATGACGGCAAGCCCGTCGCGAGCGCGCACCTCATGCGCACCGCGCTGGAATACGCCCGCACGTTCGGCATTCCCGTCGCCGACCACTGCGAGGAGCCGACGCTCGCCAACGGCGGCGCGATGAACGAGGGCATCGTCAGCGCACGCCTCGGCCTCAAGGGGGTGCCTAGCGAGGCGGAGGAGATCATGGCGATTCGCGACATCCTCCTCGCGCGCCGCACCGGCGGTCACATCCACCTCTGCCACATGAGCACGCGCGGCTCGGTGGAGTTGATCCAGTGGGGCAAGGAGCGCGGCATCAGCGTGACGGCCGAGGTCTGCCCGCATCATCTCTCGCTCACGGAGGACGCCGTCGAGGGCTACAACACCAACGCGAAGATGAACCCGCCACTCCGCACTGCCGCCGATGTGGAGGCGCTGCAGAAGGCAGTGCGCGATGGCACGATCGACGTCATTGCCACCGATCACGCGCCCCATCACTACGACGAGAAGGAGCGCGAGTTCGCCGATGCACCCAACGGCATTGTCGGTCTGGAGACGGCCTTGGCGGTGAACATCACCTGGCTCGTGGCCCGCGACATCATCGACGTCGCGACATTGGTCGACAAGATGTCGTGTGCCCCGGCGCGCATCTTTCATCTGCCGGGCGGCAACTTACGGCGTGGCAGTGTGGCGGATGTCACGATCTTCGATCCGGACGCCGAATGGACCGTGGATCCGGCGCGGTTCCGATCCAAGGGCCGGAATACGCCGTACGCAGGTCAGCGACTCCGCGGCCGCGTTCACAGGACCATCGTCGACGGCCGCGCGATTTATAGCACTAACGGTTGAGCGCCTGTGGTCGAGCTGGCGTTGCGCAACGACATCGTCCGCGTCTGTCGCCGTCTCTACGAGCGGGGGCTGATTGCGGGTGGGGAGGGCAATGTGTCCGCCCGCCTCGAGGACGGAAACATCCTGGTGACGCCGTCGGGCGCCTCGAAAATCGACGTCTCCGAATCCGATCTGGTCATCGTAAACCCTGACGGAAAGCCCGTTGCGGGCTCCGGAAGGGCGTCGTCCGAGTTAGGGATGCATCTGCGCATCTATCGCCTCCGACCGGACGTCGGGGCAGTGGTCCATGCGCATCCGCCGTTCGCAACGGCATTTGCCGTAGCGGGGGAGGATCTCATGGCGCCGGTACTTCCCGAAATTCTCGTACTGATTGGTGGCGTGCCGCTGGTTCCCTACGCGACTCCAGGCAGCCCAGCGCTCGCCGCCGCGATCGAACCATTTCTTCCGCATCACGACGCATTTCTGATGGCGAACCACGGCGCTACTGCGTATGGCTCGACGCTCTCCATCGCGCACCAGCGCATGGAGAGTTTGGAGCACGCGGCGCGGATTCTTTTTTCGGCGAGAGCGCTTGGTCACATCTCGATGCTGACCGACGATGAGCGCGATCTCCTGCTTCAGCTGCGGCGACGGGGCTCGCCTCCCCACGAGAGCGGCGCGCCGACGCGCTCCTCGGATCGGGCATGAAGGAAACGCCGCAAGGACTCGAGAACGTTTCGGCCCTCATCCTCGAGCGCCAGCGCATCGAGGCTTGGCTCGCCACGCTGGAGGCGCGCAAAGCGAGCACGCCCGATCACGTCTATCAGCGCGTTCGCGGTGACTACTCGACGCGGCTCAAGACGATCACTGAACAACTCATCGCCCGGAGTACCGCGCTCAAGGCCCACGTGGATCAACTGAGCAAGCGCCTCGCGCAATTCGAGGCCGAAGCGCAGCGCTTTAAGGACGTGCGCGCCGAGTCGGAGCTGCGCATGCAGGTGGGTGAGCTGAGCGTGCCCGAGTGGAACGCCAAGGCTCGGGAGTGTGACGACGGAATCGCGCGTCTCACGGAAGCGCAGGCGCAAGCGCGCGGTGCGCTCGCGCAGGCGCGCGAGATTCTCGCGATGGTGACCGGACAATCGAATGGCGCCGCTCCGACGCCCTCCTCGACTTCATCGCCGCGCTTGCCGTCGGTGACGTCGACATCATCGCCGCGCGTGCCAGCGGTACCATCCACCTCGTCACCGCGCGTCTCGAGACCGGTCGGCATCGAGGGATTGCTGACCAACGACAATTCAGGCAGTGCTGCCATGCCGCCAAACGACGGCACGAACATGAACGAGCTCGAGTTCCTGAATTCGGTCGTGGGCGGCGGACACGCGCCGCCTAACAACAACGGCGGCAAGCCTCCCGCGCCGAATACCATCGAGCTCGAGACGGAAGGCGCGCCCGATCTTGCGCAAACCCTGTTGAACCGGGTGAACGAGCGTGCGAAGTCGAATCTTCGCGAGGATGGCGACGCCGACTCGCTTCTCAAAGGGGTTGGAACGCCGAAGCCTGGCAACAAGGACAACCCGCTCGCCGCGAACGTCACCGAGAGCAACCCGATTGTGCTCAAGCCGCAAGGCGGCCCCGAGCGGCACAAGACGCTCAAGTGCCAGGAGTGCGGGACGATGAACTACCCAACCGAGTGGTACTGCGAGCGCTGTGGAGCTGAACTGGTCTCGATGTGAACAGTCGAGATGGGAAAGCGGGTAGAGGGTGGCGGGTAAGAGGGTAGAGGGTTGCGGGCAGAGGGTTGGAAATCGGAGAGGCCGACGGCAACGCCCTCGGCCTCTCCGATTTTCCAACCCGCAACCCTCTCTACCCGCAACCCTCTACCCGCAAACCCGCTACGCGCTCTTTGCCATCCTGCTCTTCTGACGCGCCGCGGCGTTGCGATGGATCAGTCCCTTTCGAGCCGCGCGGTCGAGCAGCGCCACCGCCTGAAGCTTCACTTCGGCGCTCGCTCCAGGCGCTCTGGCCTTCTTCAGAGCCGTCCGCAGGGCTGAGCGCTGCGCGCGGTTCCGCACCGTGGCAGTGCGGGTTTTTCGCATGTTCTTCTTGGCGGACGCGATATTGGGCACGGAAACCTCGAAAGTCATGTACAGGACTCGCGCGCGGGATTGGCGCGCGGAGCCCGGAGTCTACCCGGCTATGTGGCCGATGTCAAGGCGTGACACCACTTTGAGTGCTTTGACAGGGCTCCGCAGAGCGCCTACCTTTCGTGCCGACCCGCCCCGCGCACTCCCCATCGCGACCTCCTCGAACGCCAGAAGCTGACGTTGGGTTTCCAGGACTTACTCCTCTTCGTGCCGGTGTTGCTGTTCTCGGTCATCGCGCACGAGTACGCACACGGGTATGCCGCGCTGAAACAGGGCGACACTACAGCCCTGGCCGCTGGGCGCCTCACGTGGAATCCGATCAAGCACATCGATCCCTGGATGACGCTGCTGCTGCCCGTCCTTTTGTATTACGCGTCCGGCGGACAGGTGGTGCTCGGCGGCGCCAAGCCGGTACCGGTGGATCCGCGCAACTATCGCAACTACCGCCGCGGTGACATCATCGTCTCGCTGGCGGGCGTCGTTACAAATTTACTCATTGCGCTCGTTTGCACGGCCGTGATCGCGTTGCTCGGACTCGCCGGTCGTGCGGACGCCCTCGCCGACTCGGCGGGCATTCTGCAGGCGATGATGGTCACTGGCGTCCGGATCAACATGCTCCTGCTGGCGTTCAACCTGCTGCCGATCCCGCCCCTCGACGGATCACAAGTCTTGAAACACTTCCTGCCACGGTCGTGGGCGGTGACCTACCAGCGCATTGGGTTTTACGGGATCGCGATTCTCTTCGTGATCCTCTACTTTGCGCCGGGGTTGCTGAACATGTGGCTGCACCCCGCGAATGTCGTCAGCAACGCGCTCCTCGAGGTCGTTCGCCCATCCGTCCTTCCGTCCGCCGGCCGATGGATGCAGTGAGCTCGCGGCCCTTCACGGCCGCCACCGAAGCGCCGGTCTCCGGCTCGTTCGCCGTCGAGCTGCCACAGTTCTCCGGCCCGCTCGATCTTCTCCTCACGCTCATTCGCGAGGAGCAGGTCGACATCTACGACATTCCCATTGCGCGCATCGCCGAGCAGTTCGTTGAGCGCATTCGTACGCTCGCGCTGAACGACGCAGCGGAGTACCTCGAAATGGCCGCGCGGCTCCTCCGAATAAAAATTCAGCTCTTGTTGCCCGCGGGACAGCAAGAGCAGTGGGAGGATCCGCGTGCGGAGCTCGTGCGTCGGCTGCTCGAGTATCAACAGATGCGCGAAGTGGTGGACCTGCTCGAGCGGCGCGGCGAGGAGCGCCGCAGCCATTTTTCGCGCGCATATCTTCCCGCGCAGCCGGCGCCTCCGCAGGCACCGTTGGCGCTCTCGCTCGTGGAGCTGCTCACCGCTGTCGATCGCGTGCTGCGCGCGGTGTCGCGTCCCGACATGCACGACGTTATCCCACGCGCGCTCGATGTGCCGGGCGCCATCGTGACGATCCGCGCCGTGCTTGCCATCCGTGCCCGCGCGCTGTTGAGCGAAATGATCGCCAACGCGCGCGAGCCCTGGCAGGTGCTGTCGATGCTTCTGGGATTGTTGGAGCTCGCCAAGCTCGGCGAGCTCCGCGTACAGCAACCACGCCCCTTCAGCAACGTCGAGATCACCCCCGCTGCCCGTGACGCCGCTAGCGAAGCTGCTTGAGGCCGCGCTCTTCGCGAGCTCGCGCCCCATCACCACCGAAGAACTCGCGACGCTATCGCCCGACGACTCGCCGGCAGCGATCGCTTCCGCGATCGACGAGCTGCGCGAGCACTACGACGTCGATGGCCATGGCGTCGAGCTACAGGAGATCGGCGGGGGCTGGCAGATCCTCACGCGCCCCGAGTACACCGAAGCCATCGAGCGCGCGCAGCTCGCATCGCGGCCGCAGCGACTTTCGGCCGCCGCGCTCGAGACGCTCGCGATCATCGCCTATCGTCAGCCGATCAGTCGCGCCGAGATCGAAGAGATCCGTGGAGTCGGCATTGGCGGCGTGCTGAAGTCGCTCCACGAGCGCGGTCTCATCGATGTCGTCGGTCGCGGAGAAGGGCTGGGACGTCCGCTCCTGTACGGTACGACGCCGGTGTTTCTCGAGCACTTCGCGCTTCGCCACCTCGAGGAACTGCCCCGCGCCGACGAGCTGGCGATCGCGCTCAGACCAATTGTTGCGGCCACGGTTCCTCCCGAATAAATGACTGGACGCTCCAAGGGCCCGGGAAGGAAGAAGAGCGGGAGCGCGCGCGACGCGCGCGCGACTCCAAATAAGATTGCGAGCGCAGCGAGCGGGAGCGCGCCCAACGCGCGCGCGACGTCGATGCGCATACAGCGCGCGCTGGCTCGCGCCGGCGTCGCTTCACGACGACATGCCGAGGAGCTTGTCGCTGTTGGACGTGTTACCGTCAACGATCACGTCGCACAGATTGGAGAGACCGTCCGCCCCGATCAGGATCACATCGCCGTCGACGGCAAGCGGATTGGCTCCATCCCGACCGCTGCCCAGGCGACATGGCTCGTTCTGAACAAGCCGGCCGGCGTGATGACGACGCGTTCCGACCCACAGGGGCGTCGCACCGTGTTCGACATCGTACCGGAGACGCCTGGTCTCACCTACGTCGGTCGCCTCGACTACCTCACTGAAGGTGTGCTGCTCCTCACAACCGACGGCGACGCCGCGCATCGGCTGACGCATCCCAGCCGCGAGATCGAGCGCGTGTACGTCGCGACCGTTCACGGTGATGGCCGCGCCGCCGCGATTCGCGCACGACAGGGAGTCGAGCTCGAGGACGGAATCGTGTTGCCGCGAGCAGTGGAAATCCGTCCGCTCGGCAGAGCAAAGTGGGAATTCGAGATCACCATTGCCGAAGGCCGCTCGCGCGAGATCAGACGGTTGTGTGACGCACTCGACCTCGAGGTCGACCGTCTCGTGCGCGTGCGCTTTGGTCCGGTGGCATTGGGGTCTCTCCCCACTGGCGGCACGCGCCAACTCACACCGCTCGAAGTACGCGAGATCCGCGAGATCACGCGCTGAACGCGACGTTGCGTTCCGGCACCTGACTGCCGGGCAGGGGTAGGACCGGAGAGATTGCAGGGGCAGTCGGTACTAAACTTGTAACGACCGTCGTCGAACGTACGGACATCAACGCACAGGGAGCTCGCGCGTGGCAACACAGGTTTCACCGACGGCTGATTCGCGCCTCATTCAGGATGTGTCGCGCCAGGTCGCGCGCCGTGTCGTCGGTCAGGAGTACATGATCGATCGACTGCTCATCAGCCTTCTCACCGGCGGCCATGTGTTGCTCGAAGGCGTTCCGGGATTGGCGAAGACGCTCACCGTCCGGACCCTCGCCGAGACGATCGACACCACTTTCAATCGAATCCAATTCACACCCGACCTCCTGCCTGCGGACGTCGTCGGTACACAGGTGTATGATCAGTCCACGGGCAAGTTCCTCGTGAAGCAGGGACCGATCTTCGCCAACATCATTCTCGCGGACGAGATCAACCGTGCGCCCGCAAAGGTGCAGGCAGCGTTGCTCGAGGCGATGCAGGAAAAGCAGGTGACGATTGGCGGGACGACGTTCAAGCTCGAGGAGCCCTTCCTCGTGCTCGCGACGCAGAACCCGATCGAGCAGGAGGGCACCTACCCGTTGCCGGAGGCGCAGGTCGACCGCTTCATGCTGAAGCTGAAGATCGCCTATCCGACGCGCGAGGAGGAGCGCCAGATCCTCGACCGCATGGCGACGACGGAGAACCACCGCGGCGTCACGCAGGTGGTCACGACGCGCGACATCCTCACCGCGCGCCGCCTCGTCGACCAGATCTACGTCGACGACAAGATCAAGGAGTACATCGTCAACATCGTCTTCGCGACGCGCGAGCCGGCGGCCTATCAGCTCGACCTCGCGCCGATGATCGAGTACGGCGCCTCGCCGCGCGCCACGCTCTACCTGACGCTCGCGTCGAAGGCGCACGCCTTCCTCCAGGGCCGCGGCTACGTCACGCCGCAGGACGTCAAGTCGATCGGGCCGGACGTGCTCCGCCACCGCGTGATCGTCACGTACGAGGCCGAGGCCGAGGAGCTCGACGCCGACGAGGTCGTGAAGCGGATCTTCGACGGCGTCCCCGTCCCCTGAGCCGTCGCGACTCCACGCGCGATGCTGACGCGGGAGCAGCTGAAGGCGGTCCGGAAGATCCAGATCCGGACGAGCCATCTGGT
>DASXPH010000130.1:0-81390 GCA_036493735.1 Gemmatimonadaceae bacterium | reverse complement strand
AATCGGGATAGGGAGTAGGAGAGAAGGCTCTCCTACTTCCCTCCCACACCACCGGACATGCGGGTCCGCATCCGGCGGTTCGGTGAGTTGAGGTTAGCGTTGAGCAAGACGCGGAAGCCCCAGCTGATCGAAATACGTGGTCGGCAGGGCGAGATGGAGAGCCGCATGACCAGCCACCCGCCACCAGTTGCTGGTGAATCGAGCCGCTCCCGCCGCGACGTGGGGTGACACCCCGCGCCGTTGTAACTCGCGAAAGACGGTCGAACCCCACTTCCAGTGTTTGAGGTGGATCGCGCGCAGTCGCCGGTGCAGCCATTCTTCGAGCTGCCCGAAGACGTGCGGGGTATCAGCCAGCCGAAAGTACGCGCGCCAGCCGATCAGATAATCCCGCAGCACCGCGATCACCTGCGCGATGCTGCGCCCTCCGCTGCGGGATGTCAGCTCTCGAACGCGATCTTTCATCTTGCGCAGGGCTTTTGGCGCGACACGGCGTTTGACCACGCGGCCCGGAGCCACCCAGAAACTGAAGCCCAGGAACTGGCGATCCCACACACGCGCCACGGCACTCTTCTCGACATTGACGCGGAGTTTGAGCTTCGCGTAGAGACGGACCAGCGCCTCCATGACCCGCTTGCCCGCTCGCTCGGACCGCACATACACGTTGCAGTCGTCCGCATAACGAGCAAAGCGGTGCCCACGTCGCTCCAGCACCTTGTCCACTTCATCGAGGAGTACATTCGCGAGGAGCGGCGAGAGCGGCCCACCCTGCGGCGTGCCCTCGTACCGTTCCTGCACGACCCCATTCACCAGGATCCCGGCCTCGAGATAGCGGCGAATGAGCGCGAGCACCCGACGGTCCGTGATCCGTTGGCTCAACTTTCCCATGAGCACATCGTGATGGACGCGATCGAAGAACTTTTCCAGATCGACGTCGACCACCCAGCGCCGGCCACTCTGGACGTAGCGTTGCGCCTGACACACCGCATCCTGCGCGCGCCGCCGCGGCCGAAAACCGTAGCTGGACTCCGAGAAGGTGGGATCAAATCGCGGTTGCAGAACCTGTAACACGGCCTGCTGGATGAAGCGGTCGAGCACGGTCGGAATGCCTAACGTGCGCACGCCGCCGCCCGCTTTCGGGATCTGGTGCTGTCGCACCGCGCTTGGCTGATAGCGGCCCGTGAGCAACTCCTCACGATGCCGCGCCCAGTTCTGGCGGAGATACGGCAGCAGCTCGTCCACCGTCATCCCATCGCTGCCCGCACTGCCCTGATTCTGCCGCACGCGCTTGAGCGCCCGTGCGAGATTGCTCCGCTCGACGACCTGGGACATCAGATCGTCGGCTCCTGAGCGCTCGGTGCCGTGTGCCGTCGGTCCGGCTTCACCACTGCGCTGGCCTTGACGGGCTTCACCCGTCGCCTCCAACGCGAGCTCCAGCTGGTCGCTGGGTTTCTGGTGCGTGGCCCTCCCGTGATGCACGGTCGTCTCGCTCTCCTCTCCGTTTGGCCCTTCGCATCGGGGCGGTCCACCCTACCCGAAGCCCTCCGCTACTATGGCCGCTGCTGACTTCTCGCTCCATGCCGTCCACAGCACTCGACGCCACGTCGCCCTTTCAGGCGTGAGGCGAGATCTCCCCAGGTAAGACCCATCGACTATCCCTGCACGAGCGCCGGATCTACGTGGCCTGACCTTTGGTCGCGAGAGCTTCGCGGTCACCTGCCCGCTCGCCCTGGTCAGCCCCGCCTGCCATCCGGTTTCTCTACGTCGCCCCACAGGTCTCGCTCCCCGCTGCTTTCGGTGACTCCCTCGCGGTTATCACCTGGCGGTTCACTCGGATTGTTGCGACCAACTCTCCAGAGGACTTTCACCTCCAAGTCGATTGTCATGCTGGGCACACAGGAATAAGGCCGACGGCATTCGCCGTCGGCCTTTCCATATTCACGCGCCACGCTCAACGCATCACGCTCAACCCATCACGACTCCGCTTCCGCCACCACATCCGCGTAGGCGTCCGTCGGCAGGCAGGAGCAGACGAGATTGCGATCGCCGTAGGCGCTCTCGACACGGCCGACCGATGGCCAGAACTTCTGTGCGCGTGTCCACACGGCGGGAAAGGCGGCGCGCTCGCGACCGTAGGCGTGCGACCAGGAATCACTGATCACACGCGTCATCGGATGCGGAGCGTTCTTGAGGACGTTGTCCACTCGGTCGGCGATTCCCATCTCGATCTCGCGAATCTCCTCTCGAATCGAGATGAGCGCATCGCAGAAGCGATCAAGCTCGGCTTTCGACTCGCTCTCCGTCGGCTCGATCATCAGCGTACCAGCGACCGGGAACGATACCGTCGGCGCGTGGAAGCCGTAATCCATGAGCCGCTTGGCGATGTCCTCGACGTCCACGCCCGACGAGGCCTTGAGGGGACGCGGGTCGATGATGCACTCGTGCGCGATCATCCCGTTCTGTCCCTTGTAGAGCACCGGGTAGTGCTGCTCCAACCGTTTGGCGACGTAATTCGCGTTCAGGATCGCGACCTTGGTCGCCATCGTCAGGCCTTCGCCGCCCATCATGTCGATGTACATCATCGAGATGGGGAGAATGCTGGCGCTGCCCCAGGGCGCGGCGGAAACGGCGCCGACGCTTTCGGAACCACCGACATTCACTACCGGGTTCCCTGGCAAAAAGGGCACGAGATGCTTGGCGACACCAATCGGACCCATGCCAGGGCCTCCACCACCATGCGGGATACAGAAAGTCTTGTGGAGGTTCAGATGGCACACGTCGGCGCCGATGTCGCCGGGGCGAGCGAGACCGACCATCGCGTTCATGTTCGCGCCGTCGAAGTACACCTGCCCGCCATTCTCGTGCACGATGCGACAGACGTCGCGAATCGTCGCCTCGAAGACGCCGTGCGTCGATGGGTAGGTCACCATCAGCGCGGCGAGCTTCTCCTTGTTCGCCTTCGCCTTGGCTTCGAGATCCGGGACGTCGATGTTCCCATTTGCGTCGGTCTTCACCACGATCACTCGCATACCAGCCATCACGGCACTCGCCGGGTTGGTGCCATGTGCCGACTGGGGAATGAGGCAAACGTCGCGATGCGCTTCGCCGCGCGCGTGGTGGTAGCCGCGAATGACCAGCAGTCCCGCAAACTCGCCCTGTGATCCCGCGTTAGGCTGCAGCGATACGGCGGCGAAGCCGGTGATCTCGGCGAGGGCCGTCTCGAGATTTCCGAACATCAACTGATAGCCGCGCGTCTGATCGCTCGGCGCGAACGGATGAATGCGCGAGAATTCCGGCCACGAGATGGGATACATCTCGGCCGTCGCGTTCAGCTTCATCGTACACGAGCCGAGCGGGATCATCGACGTCGTCAACGACAGATCCTTCGCCTCGAGCTGGTGCAGGTAGCGCAGCATCTCCGTCTCGGAATGGTGCGCATTGAAGACGGGATGCGTGAGATAGTTGCTCGTCCGCGCGAAGCGTTCGTCATAACGATCGTCGACGCCGGCCGCAATCTCCGCGACGTCCGGTGTCTTCGTTCCGTGGGCAAAGACCTCGAGCAGATTGCGAAGATCCTTGAACGTCACCGTCTCGTCGAGCGCGACGACCACGTCTCCCTCGAGGATCCGCAAGTTGATGCCTCGCTCGCGCGCTGCCTGGACGATTGCTTCCGCGCCGGCAGCGTCCGAAGCGTTTGGGGATAGCTCGACACGGATCGTGTCGAAGAAATCCGAGTGTACGATCGAGTAATTCATCGCTTCGAGACCCGTCGCGAGGATCGCCGCGTGCCGATGAATGCGGCGCGCGATCCAGTGTAGCCCCTTCGGTCCGTGCCACACGGCGTACATGCTCGCGATCACCGCGAGCAGCACCTGCGCCGTACAGACGTTGCTCGTCGCTTTCTCACGTCGGATGTGCTGCTCGCGCGTCTGCAGTGCCATGCGTAGCGCCGGCTTGCCGTCGGCGTCGCGTGAGACACCGATGATGCGCCCCGGCAGCAGTCGCTTGAACTCGTCCCGCGTCGCGAAATACGCGGCGTGCGGTCCGCCGAATCCGACCGGGACGCCGAAGCGCTGCGTGTTGCCGACGCAGACATCGGCGCCCCACTCGCCCGGCGGGGAGAGCAGAACGAGGCTCATGATATCGGCGGCCACGACGAGCAGCGCGTTCGCGGCGTGGGCCTTCTCGGCGAAATCGCGGTAGTCGTGAATGGCGCCGTCCGTCGTCGGATACTGCACGAGCGCGCCGAAAATATTGCCAGCGAACTCGCAATTACGGAAATCGCCGACGATGACCTCGATGCCTCGGGCATGCGCGCGTGTGCGCACGACGTCGATCGTCTGCGGGTGGCAGCTATCGGCGACGAAGAACACCTCCCTGCCGTCCTTGCCGCGCGCGGCGTACGCCATCGCCATCGCTTCCGCGGCCGCCGTACCCTCGTCGAGCAGCGACGCGTTCGCGATCTCGAGCCCGGTCAGGTCCATCACCATCGTCTGGAAATTCAGGAGCGCTTCGAGACGACCCTGCGCGATCTCCGCCTGATACGGCGTGTACGCCGTGTACCAACCGGGATTCTCCAGCACGTTTCGCTGGATCACCGGCGGCGTTATGCAGTCGTTGTAGCCAAGGCCGAGATACGACCGACAGACCTCGTTCTTGCGCGCGATCTTACGCAGCGACGCAAGCGCCTCGTACTCGCTCAACCCACCGTGAATCGCCAGGGGCCGACGCAACCGGATCGACTCGGGCAGCGTGGCATCGATCATCGCGTCGAGCGTATCGAACCCGAGCGCTTGCAGCATCTCCCGCTGTTCGCCGTCGGATGGTCCGATGTGGCGTGGAATGAAGCTTCCCGCATCCATGTGCTTCTGGACGGTTTTCCTCGACTGCTTTGTGCTCATGCGGAACCCTCAGGAGACGCTATGCATCTCGCGTGTGCGCTGAATGTGTTGGGAACCGGACGCCTCGCGTCGAGAGCAGCCGCGTCCGCGGTATGTTGTGATAGCATTCGCTGGTGCAAGCGCTTGGAATCTATTGAAAGAGTCAAGCAGATTCGTTCTCCGAACCCTCCCCTTCCCGCCCCCCTCGATGTGGCATTTTCTGCACTCACCGTCCTCGACGGGCGCCTACAACATGGCGCTGGACGAGGCGTTGATGCAGCACGCGGCGGAGTCCAGTGCGTGGATCTGTCGTGTCTATACATGGAGCGCGCCGACGCTGTCGCTCGGGCGCAATCAACGGGCGCGCGGGGAATACGATCTCGAGCGAATCGCCGAGCAGAGGGTCGATATCGTTCGTCGGCCGACGGGGGGACGCGCGATACTGCACCATCGCGAGGTCACCTATTCGGTGGTCGGTCCGGTGGGGGATGCCGGTGATCTGCGCGAATCGTACGCTCGCATCAATCGTCTCCTGATCGCCGCTCTTCGCGGGCTTGGCGTGGCCGCGACTGTCGTCGATCGACCAGCCGATACCGCCAGAGATGCAACACTGGAGCAGCCGGGAGTTATACCCTGCTTTCATCACCCGTCCGTTGGTGAAATCACGCTCAACGGGCGAAAGCTCGTCGGCAGCGCGCAGTGGCGGTGTGACGAAGTCCTCCTCCAGCATGGCTCGATTCTCGTGGACGACGATCAAATGCGCCTCTCATCGCTGCTGAGTGAGCCGGGACCCGAGATTCCGGCGGCGGCGACGCTGCGCGACGCACTTGGACGGGCGCCTAGCGAGTTCGATGTCGCGCAGTCACTGTTGGAGGCAGTGCGTGCTCTGGAAGACCACCATGCCCGCCTGATCGAGCCCGACGCACGGCTTCTTGCCCGCGCGAATGAGCTGCGCGACCACTATCTTGACGAAAGCTGGACCTGGCGGCGCTGACGGTTCCACTCATTCCCTCCTTCCTACCGTCTCCCTCCCGCATTCCCACCATGCGCACGAAAATCCTGCCCCTCGCCCTCTGTATCGCCATCGCCGCTTGCGGTGGTCGAGAGGGTCCTGCCTCGACGTCGGCGACCGGCGGAACGATGGTGGTCGCCTTCCCATCCGACGCAGGTACCATTTTCCCACCGCAGGTCTACGAGTCTCTCGGCGCGGCCATTCGCGACAACATCTATGATCGCCTCGCCGACATGGGCGACGACTTGAATACCGTCGGCGATAAGGGCTTCACCCCGCATCTCGCCGACAGTTGGGATTGGTCAGCCGATTCCCTGTCGGTCGCCTTTCATGTCAATCCGCGCGCCCGGTGGCACGATGGTCAGCCGGTGCGCGCGAACGACGTGCGCTTCAGCTACAAGATCTTCAGCGATCCCAAAGTGGGCGCGTCCGTTTCTCCGGAGATCTCGAACATCGATTCGGTGTCGGTGCGCGATTCGCTGACGGCGGTGGTGTGGTACAAGGAGCACCATCCCCAATCGTTCTACGATTTCGTCTACCAGATCTACATCATTCCCGAGCACATCTTCAAAGACATTGCGCCGGATCAGCTGCGCACGTCGGAGGCGGCGCGCAAGGGAATTGGCAGCGGGCGTTTCCGACTCGCGCGGTGGGACGCGGGGCAGCGCATCGAGCTCGTTGCGGACACGGCGAACTACCGCGGGCGTGCGAAGCTCGATCGCGTGATCTGGACCATTGTTCCCGACGCTTCGGCAACATTGGCTCGCTTGCTCGGCGGCCAGGCTGACTTTCTCGAGGCCGTGCCCCCCGATCAGGTGCACCTGATAGACAGCAGCAAGAGCGTGCGGTCGGTGCCGTATCCGAGCCTGCAGTATGTCTACATGGGCTTCAACCTCGTCGATCGGAAGAATCCATCGCGCCCCCACCCGATTTTCGGCGATGTGCGAGTACGTCGCGCTCTCTCGATGGCGCTGGATCGACGCGCAATGCTGCAGAACGTCTTCAGCGGAGCCGGCAGCATATCGTATGGCCCGTTCCCGCGCGGCATCTCCTTCGCCGACACGACACTCGCGCTCCCGCCCTATGACCTGAATGCGGCGAAAGCGCTTCTGGATTCGGCGGGGTGGAAGGAACCATCGCCCGGCGCAACTCGCACGAAGTATGGACAGCCGCTGCGCTTCTCGCTCCTCGTTCCGGTCTCGAGCCGATCACGCATGGCGTACGCCGTTCTGATTCAGGAGGCGCTCCGCAAAGTCGGCGCGCAGGTGGATCTCGACCAGGTGCAGGCCAACGTTGCGGGACAGCGCGAGTTCAAACGCGACTTCGATGCGTCGCTCCACGGCCAGTTCACGGATCCGAGCCCGAGTGGCTACAAGCAGCAATGGGGCTCGGGCGGCGTGCCACCTTCGGGACAGAACTGGTTCTCGTACCGCAATCCGAGCTTCGACGCGCTCCTCGACAGCGCGCTCGGGACGGCAGACCCATCGAGGATGCGCGCGGACATGCGGCACGCCTTCCAGATCCAGATCGCCGACGCCCCGGGCGTGTGGCTGTATGACATCCCGTTGATCGCAGGCATTCACAAGCGCATTCGCCCGCAGCCGATGCGACCCGACGGATGGTGGATCCACCTCGCCGACTGGACGATTCCGCCTAACGAGCGAATCGATCGCGACCGCATCGGACTCGGCGGCACGACGCCATGAGCGAGGGCTGAGTTGCGGCGGTATCTCGCCGCGCGGCTCCTGCAGTCGCTGATCGTCGTTGTCCTGGTGACGACGATCAGCTTCTTCCTCATCCGTCTCGCGCCCGGCGATCCGTTCTCGTTCACCGACTTTAGGATGAGCAACGCCGCGCGTGAGCAATTGCGCGTCGAGTACGGCTACAACCAGCCGGCGCCGCAGCAGTTCATTCGGTTTCTCGGCAACGTGGCGCGCGGCCGTCTCGGCTACTCCCACTCCATGCAGCGAAACGTGGGGACCGTTCTCGCCGAGGCGGTGCCGCGTACTCTGTTGCTGATGAGCGCCGCCCTGTTCGCGGCGTTCGCGCTGGGGATAGCGCTCGGTGCGCTGCAGGCAGTCCGGCGCGGCAGCTGGTTGGACCGCGCGACGTCGGCGGTGCTGCTGCTTTTCTATTCCGTTCCCGATTTCTGGCTCGCGCTGATGGCGCTGCTGGCGTTGGCGTACTGGATTCCGATCTTTCCCACCGGCGGGATGACGGATCAGGTGTTGCACGATTACATGTCGTTAGGCGGCCGCATCCGCGACGTGGTCGCCCATCTCATCTTGCCGGCGCTCACCCTCGCGCTGCTCAGTGCGGCCGGCATCGCGCGCTATCAGCGCGCCGCCTTGCTCGACGTGTTGCCGCAGGACTTCGTCCGCACCGCGCGCGCCAAAGGGCTTCGCGAGCGAAGCGTCGTTCTGAAGCACGCGCTTCGCAACGCCCTGCTCCCGGTGATCACCTTGCTCGGGTTGTCGCTCCCCGCGCTGGTCGGCGGCGCATTCTTCGTGGAGAAGGTGTTCGCTTGGCCCGGTATGGGTTACGTCGCCGCAACGGCGATCAACGCCCGTGATTACGACCTCGTCACCGGTACCGTGATCGTTGGAGGGATCATGGTGGCCCTCGGCAGTTTGCTCGCCGACCTGCTCTATGCCCTCGCCGACCCACGTCTCCGAGCCCGCTGAGCGCTTGGCTGCGTCGCTGATGGTGCCGGCGACAGCTCCGGCCGCGTCGTTCCCGTCCGGACGACGACGGCTCACTGGGGCGTTCTGGTGTTCGCTGGCGCTCATCGGCCTCCTGTGCCTCATCGCGATTTTCGCGACGCAGCTCGCGCCGTACGCGCCTAACGCCCAACTCGACATCGTTGGACTCAAGAGTCAACCGCCATCCGCGGCGCACCCATTGGGGACGGATCAGTACAGTCGGGATCTGCTCAGCCGCATGCTGTTCGGGGCGCGCATCTCGCTGTCCGTGGCAATGCTCGCCGTCCTGTTATCGGCCACTGTGGGTACGGCATACGGTCTCGTGGCGGGCTACGTCGGTGGGCGCATAGACGCCGTCATGATGCGGCTCCTCGACGCTTGCCTCGCGATTCCGCGCGTGCTTCTTCTCGTCGCGGTGCTCGCGCTCTGGAGTCCCGTCCCGCTCACGGCGCTCATTCTCGTCATCGGTCTCACCGGCTGGTTCGAGGTTTCACGTCTGGTCCGCGCCGAAGTGCTTTCAGTGATGCAACGCGAATACATCGTTGCGGCGCGCGGTCTGGGCGCCTCGGGGCCAGGCATCGTCTGGCGACACGTCCTGCCGAACGTGCTCAACCCGGTAATCGTTTCCGCCACGCTCGGCGTGGGAAACGTAATCCTCCTCGAGGCGGGGCTGTCGTATCTCGGCATCGGCGCCCGGGCGCCGACGGCGAGCTGGGGCTCGATCTTCTTCGACGGCAGTGATGCCTTCCAGGCCACCTGGTGGATCGCTCTGTTTCCCGGATTGGCGATCATCGTGACGGTGCTCGCCTTCAATGTGTTCGGGAGCGCCTTGCGCGACGCGCTCGACCCACACCAGCTTGCGGGCGATCGGGCCCGTTGACGGAGGCACATGGCTGACCCGCTGCTCACGATCGAGAAGCTGCGCACGTACTTCTACGGTGAATCGGGCGTCGCTCGAGCTGTAGATGGAGTGACGTTCTCCGTGGGCGCGGGCGAGACCGTTGGCCTCGTCGGCGAATCCGGCTCCGGAAAGTCGGTCACGGCACTCTCGGTCCTGCGGCTCGTTAGGCCACCGGGACGGCTCGAGCCGGGAAGCCGGATCGTCTTCGAGGGTCGGGATCTCGCAACGCTCAGCGAGCGTGAGCTCCGGACGGTCCGTGGGGCGCGGATCGCGATGGTCTTCCAGGAGCCGATGACCGCGCTCAATCCCGTCTTCACCGTCGGGGAGCAGATCGCGGAAGTCGTGCGCATTCACGCGAAGGCGTCGCGCCACGACGCGTGGCAGCGTGCCGTCGAGATGCTTCACGTCGTGGGCATCCCCTCGCCTGCGGAGCGGGCGAAGGAATATCCACACCAGCTGTCCGGCGGAATGCGGCAGCGCGTCGTCATCGCCATGGCGCTCGTCATGAATCCAGCGCTCGTCATCGCCGACGAGCCGACGACGGCGCTGGACGTCACGATACAGGCGCAGATCCTCGAGCTGCTCCAGGAGCTGCAGCGCCGCTTTGGCATGTCTATCCTGCTCATCACCCATGATCTCGGGGTCGTCGCCGAGACCGTGTCGCGCGTACTCGTGATGTATGGCGGCGAGATTGTCGAGGAAGCAGCGGTGAAGACGCTCTTCGCGAAGGCACATCACCCGTACACGGAGGGATTGCTCGCGGCCATGCCAAGGCTCGGTGAGAACCGCGAGCGGTTGCGGACGATTCCCGGCACGGTGCCGCCTCCGACGAGATGGCCTAACGGTTGTCGATTTCACGATCGCTGCCCGTACGCCTGGGAACGCTGCACGAGCGAGCATCCACCGCTTTATCAGATCGGCGCTGGACACGTCTCGCGCTGCCATCTCGCTGAGGAACCGGAGCGTCGCAACCAACCGCACGAGCCGTTCATCATGCGCGAAACGTCAGCGGGCGTCGCGCGAGACGCGGCGCGCGGGGCGCGCGAGAACGCCGCGGCGCGGAGTGCCCGGTCGTGACACTGCAGAGCAACGGACGCATCGAGCCATTGCTCTCGGTTTCGAAACTCACCAAGTATTTTACTATCGGCGGCGGTCTGTTCGGACGGAGACAGGGCGTCGTGCGCGCCGTTGACGGCGTCTCCTTCGAGGTCGCTCCCGGTGAGACGTTAGGCCTGGTCGGCGAATCAGGGTGCGGCAAGTCGACGACCGGACGGGTCATTCTCCGGCTGCTGGAGCCGACGAGCGGCACCGTGCGATTCGACGGCCACGACGTGTTCGCGCTCGACGCGGCGAGCCTGCGCCGCTTGCGCCGGAAGATGCAGATCATCTTCCAGGATCCGTTCTCGTCGCTGAATCCGCGGATGACGATCGGCGCCATCGTGCGCGAGGGCCTAACGATTCACAAGCTTGCCGAAGGCGCCGCGGCGGATGCCAGGGTACGCCAGCTGCTCGAGGAGGTTGGACTGCGCCCCGAGTACGCGTCGCGATACCCACACGAGTTTTCCGGTGGTCAGCGGCAGCGCGTCGGCATTGCGCGCGCGCTCTCGGTCGAGCCGAGCTTCATCGTCTGCGACGAGCCGGTATCGGCACTTGATGTGTCGGTGCAGGCGCAGGTCGTGAATCTGCTCCAGGACCTGCAGCGAGATCGAGGACTCTCGTACCTCTTCATCGCCCATGATCTCTCCGTCGTCGAGCACATTGCCGACCGTGTTGCGGTGATGTATCTCGGGAAGATCGTCGAGCTCGCTCGTGCTGAAGATCTCTATCGCGAGCCGCTCATGCCGTACACCCAGGCGTTACTCTCGGCGGTCCCCGTGCCCGATCCAGAGGTAAAGAAGAGTCGGATCGTGCTCACCGGCGACGTGCCGTCCCCAGCCAATCCGCCATCGGGCTGCGTATTCCATCCGCGTTGCACGCATCCACAGAAGGACGCTGCGTGCGCCGCGATCGTGCCGCCGCTCGAGGAGAAGGCGCCTGGACACTGGGCGGCATGCATCAAGCAGCCACCGACGACTGTGAGTTGGGAGCAGCAGCAGGCGCGCGGCGGTACGAAGCCTCCGGAGCGTCATCTGCCAGTGATCTCGGTCGGCGCACGCGCGTAATCGAACCTCATTCCAAGCAGGCCAATGGCCCTCAATCGACCCGTGTTCGACCAGCCAGACGCCGCCGCCGTGACGGTGGACGCGCCGCCGATCGACCTGACGCCGTACACGAAGGACCGTGGCTTCTTTGGCCAGCCTCGCGGCCTCGCGACGCTGTTCTTCACCGAGATGTGGGAGCGCTTCTCCTTTTACGGGATTCGCCCTCTGCTCGTGCTGTTCATGACCGCTGCCCTCGCACAGGGCGGCTTTGGTTTCGACCGGACCACCGCGAGCTCGATCGTCGGCCTCTACGCGTCGTCAGTCTATCTGTCATCGTTGCCCGGTGGTTGGATCGCGGATCGATGGCTCGGGCTCCAGCGCTCCGTGTGGGTGGGCGGCCTCTTCATCGCGCTCGGACATCTCTCGATAGGGCTCTCGGCGTTCTTCGCGCGGAGTGCCTTCTTCGTGGGTCTCGTCCTGATCGTCATCGGTACGGGTTTACTCAAGCCGAACGTGTCGGCGATCGTCGGCGATCTGTATCCCGAGGGCGGCGCGCGGCGTGACGCGGGATTTTCGATCTTCTATACCGGCATCAATCTCGGGGCCTTTCTCGCGCCGCTGGTAACGGGCTTCCTGGGCGAGCGCGTCGACTGGCACTGGGGATTCGCCTCCGCCGGCATCGGAATGCTCTTCGGCCTGATCACGTTCCGCTCGAGGGCTCCGCGTACCCTCGGCCCGATCGGCCTCGTGCCTAACGGAACGACCGAGGAGCAGGCGCGCGTACGCAACCTGTCGCTGGGACTCCTCGCGATCATCGCACTCGTCACGGTGCTGTCGATCGTCGGCGTGATTCGGATCAATGCCGTGAAGGTCGCCGAGAACTTCGCCATCGTGATTCTCACCCTGGCGCTGGTCTACTTCGCGTACCTGTTCTTCTTCGCTGGCCTCAACGGGGGCGAGAAGAAGCGCGTCGTCGTCATCATCGTGTTGTTCATCTTCGCGACGATCTTCTGGAGCGCGTTCGAGCAGGCCCCCACGTCGCTCAATCTCTTCGCTCGTGACTTCACGGATCGCCACATTTTCGGCTGGGAATCGCCGACGACGTGGATGCAGGCGGCCAATTCGGTATTCGTGATCCTCCTCGCGCCCGTGTTCGGCGTCCTCTGGCTGGCTCTCGGAAAGCGTGGCCGCAATCCTTCCAGCCCAGCCAAATTCGCATTCGGTCTCTTCGCCGCTGGCGCAGGGTTCTGGGTCATGCTCATCGCCGCGAACAAAGTCATTGCTGGCGGCGCTGGCACGCGCGTCTCGATGTGGTGGCTGACTATCAGCTATCTGTTTCAAACCTTTGGTGAACTGAGCTTGAGTCCAGTCGGCTTGAGCTCGATGACGAAGCTCGCGCCACGGAAGTTCGTTGGCCAGATGATGGGCATCTGGTTCATGGCATCCGCGTTAGGCAACCTGATCGCCGGCATCGTCGGCGGGAACGTCGATCCGAACAAGCTCGAGCAGATGCCGCTGCTCTTTCAGCGCACGGCGCTGTCGCTCTTCGTCGCCGCCGTGATCATCGCGTTGTTGGCGTTCCCCATACGACGAATGATGGCCGGTGCACCGGAGACTACGGCCAGTTGAAGATCGAAGATGGCACCGTTCGCTCGCGGGCGAGGGCGACGTCGTCCGGCTCGCGCCAGAAGAAGGTGGTCCGATCGGTGCTCGTGATGCGGAGCTCGAGGCGCCTTGGGCCGCCGGGATTCAGCGGCAGCGCGACGTCGAGACGCCAAAGTCGCGCGGATCGCGGCGGCACGCTCGCCAGCACGCTGAACCCGATCGACGTGCGTAACGGCGTCGATTGGCCGAACGGGATGTCGCCCGCCCAGAGGCGACCCGCGTCCGCGAAGACGGCGACGCCCGCGTCGCCGAGGCCTAACGGCTGGCCGACGAGGTAGCGCTGCTCGAGCCGGGCGATTGCCCGCTGCGCTCCCGGCCGTAGATCGTCGGAATAGCCGCGCACTCCGTCGCGCGTCTCGCCCAACGTCAGGGCGAATGGAGTGCGCATGCGCCAGCCGCTGCTCCACTCGAGCGACGCGATCTGTGTCTGTGTCGGGCTCACCTTCAAGTAGTGCGCGACTCGGCCCGACGTCACCACGCCGTCCCATTGTCCCGTCTCCTGACTCCGGCGCCCCTCGCCCTGGAACTGCAGTCGCAGTGCCATGTCTTCAGTCGCCACCCCCGCGTAGAGATCACCGGAGACGAAGATGTCCTGCTCCTTCGCGCCTAACGCGGCGACGCTCCGGCCGAATTCGGTTCCGAGCTGAAAGCCGACCGGAAGATCCTGCGTCGCCGTCAACGCGTCGAAGCCGCGGACGCGCACGAAGTTGATGTCGCGAATGCCCCACAGCGCGTTCAGGCGGGCAATGCGATGCGACTCGTATCGTCCGACGAACGCCGTCGTCGTGTCCGGCAGGGTCACGGCCGGTGTGATGAGGATCGGCGCGTCACCGACGCTCTCTGCCTCGCCCGAGATCGACGCCCCGAACAGGTTCAATCGCCCGGGCGGCCCGAGGCGCGCGAGCCCACCGATGTCGAAGTATCGGCGCTCGAAACCGATCGCGTGCTGCTCGTTCTGGTTGGGCGAGAAGAAGACGAAATCATCGTTGTTGCCGACGCGGACGCTCCAGGCGAGACGCTGCAAGTCCGTCAGAAATGGGTACGCGGTGCCGATCTGCCAGCGATCGCCGAGCGGATCGCGCTGCGCCTCGAGATTCAGGATGTAGGGCAGCGCGCCGAATTGATAATCCGTGAACTTCAGGCCGAAGCCTTCACGAAAGCGATCGTCGTGACGCCAGTTGCCGACGAGATACATCCCAGCGCCACCCAGATTCGAGCTGCCGAGCCGGGCCGATGTCAGGAAGGGACTTGCCGAGGTGACGCCGGCTCCGACGATGGTCGCCGTTTCGTCGATCGTGCGCACCTCCAGATCGACCGACCCACTGTCGTTCGGAAAGGCCTGGACGGACGCGTCGGCGAGGAATGGCTGCGCGCGGAGAATACGCTCCGACTCCGACCGGCGAAGCTCCGTGCACGCATCGCCGCGCGACATCAACAGATAGCGCCGGATCAGGTCCGGACGCGTCGTGGTGTGAAGCGACCGCGCGACGTCAGCCAGTACGGGAACCGTGCGCAGCGCCGCGATCGACGGCGCGAAGGAGTGGATGATGATGTCGTTCACCCGCTGGCCGGTGCATGTCACCGCCCGACGCATTGGCGCGGCGGCGAGCACGGCGCTCGTGTCCTGCGCGTGTGCCGCTGGGGGAATGGCCGCGATGAGCAAAAGCTCAACGCCCCTGATCAGCGCGAGGCGTGCCCGACGCATGCGGCGCGGCGACGAGCTACTTTCCCATGCGACGCTTCAGCTCCTCGAGCTTCCGCGCCGCGTCTGCCTCGTGATCCGCGCGGCTGCGCGCGCGCGATAAGCCGTCGATCTCCTCGCGCAACGACTCGTTCTTTCCCACTCCCGACAACTCGGAGTCGAGCTCGTCCATCGCCGCGTTCACCGCCCCCGCATTGCTCTTGCCGCCGGGCGGAATCCCGCTGGCCGCCTGCCGAAGCTCGGTCATCATTTGCGCGACGTCGCGCTCGGCGAGCGAGAGCTCGCTCTCCTGTGCCTCCAGCTTCCGGGTGAGCACGGTGACGCGCTCGGTATGCATCTCCTCGTACTGTGTCGCCAGGCGTACCGTCTCGGCGTCGTTGATCTGCTCGGCAAGCCGCTTGCGACGCAGCACCGTATCCAGCTCGCGCCGCTCCGCCTCGAGCCGTCGCTTCGACTTCTCGAGCGCGTCGCGCAGATCCTGCAGCCCGACCTTCGCCTGTACGAGCGTGTCGCGCATCCGCGATACCATCTCGCGACGCTCCTCGGGAGGGGTCGATCGCGACAGCAGATCGTCCAGCGATTTCCGCAAGTTCTCGAACACGGTTGGGTGGCCTGGGTGTATGCGCGGGCTTAGGATAGTGGTGCGCGCGGTGAGCACGCAACGAGGTACGTTCTGATCATCCCGAGCATATCGAGGGATCCGCTTCTCCCATATGAAGACGATCGAGAACGGCTCTTCGCTCGTGGCCGTGACCGCGACCACCGAAGTCATTCGCGGCGCGCCACGTGTGCGCGTCAACCTTGCGTACACCGCAGCGCTGGCGAAGGTCGGTCTTGTCCCGTTGGTGGTTCCACCTCTCCCAGCGGCAGCGGCGAGAGTCATCCTCGCCGGGGTAGCAGGGCTGCTGGTTACGGGTGGCGAGGACGTGGCGCCCGAGCGCTACGGCGAGGATCCCCATCCTACCGTGGACGCGCATGAGGGGCGCGACGAGAGCGAGATCGCGCTCATCCTGGAAGCCCAGAAGCGCCGAGTGCCCACGCTCGCCATCTGTCGCGGCATTCAGGTCGCGAATGTCGCACTCGGCGGGACGCTCGTACAGGACATTCCGAGTCAGCTCGAGAAGGCGATCTCGCACGATGCTGGCGATCAACGCGACGCCCGCGTCCACGAAGTGCACGTCGAGAGGAATTCACGGCTCGCGGCCGCGCTCGGAACGGATTGTCTCACGACGAACTCGTTCCATCATCAGGCGCTCGCGATGGTCCCGAGCGCGCTATGTGTGACTGCCCATTCGATCAGCGACGGTGTGATCGAAGGCGCCGAGTCGGCGGATCCATCGTGGTGGATGCTGGCGGTCCAGTGGCATCCCGAGGAGCTGACGGAGACGGCGGAACCGTGGGACCGGAATCTTTTCGAGGCGTTCGCGAAGGCCGTATTGGGTAGACGTTGAGGGCAGAGGGTGGAGGGTTGGAAATTCTGAAGGCCGACGGCATCGCCGTCGGCCGTCGTTCTTTCACTCTCTATCCGCTACCCTCAACCTTAAGACGCCAGCTTCCATCTCGTCTCGTCCGACACCTGTCGCATCAGGCGTTCCGGGGTATGGACGTTCGGGAAGAACAGCCAATCACTCAGTGAGTTGAGGGCAAGCCGCAGCAGACCGAATCGGTCAGCCGCCGCGGCGTAGAGTGGGGCCAGTCCCTGCTCTTCGGCTAGTCGATGCTCGGAGGCGAGCTGGAAGCCGCGCCTGCCCATCTCCTCGTAGTACTCGAGTTGCGGACCGCCGCGATGCCAGCGGCGCTGCTCGACGTAATCGGGGAAGATGCCGCTCAACCACAACGCGTAGTTGCCAAGGTGCGCGCGGACGAGGAAGGCTCGCCGTGCATCGGGATCGTTCACGTCGTGGAGCAAATCGGCGAGGGCCGCGTAGATCTGGTCGTCGCTCTCGCCGAGGCGTACCGCGCGATCACGACTGCCGAAATCCACCACGATCGCGGCGAGGTAGTCGGCCAGGAGGCGATCGCTCTCGCCTAACCGCCGCAGCGCATGTCGCACCATTACGTACGTGAAGAGCGACAGGGATGCGTGAGCGCCCGAGGGCGACCGCATGAGGGCGGGCGGCAGTGCCGGATCGTCGAGGATGGCATCGATTCCATCGTTCGCGAGCCGCGTTTCGAGCTCACTCAGCTCCCGATCGGAGCCGCGCGCGAGAATGCGCATCGCGAGCTGCGCATCATTACGCGTGAGATGCTGTCTCGTGTTGGCGAGAATCATACAGCTTTGAACCTCCGTCTCCTGTATGTACCCCGAAGGCTTTGTGGGGTCACAAGCAGATGCTATACCGCGGACGGAAGCAAACAAGCAAAAGCAATAACTCTGGCACTCAGTGTTGCCGACTGCTAATCGACTGTGTGATGGCTTCACTTGTCGGTCGCGTCGACCGATTCGCGACGGCTAGCCCTGCGTCCAACATCAAACGCGAGATGCGAGCCATCTTGTCGTAATCGATCTTCGACGCTTCATCGCTCACGCGGTGATAATCGTCGTGCAGGCCGGTTGTGAAGAAGATGACCGGAATGCCCTTCTTCGCGTAGTTGTAATGATCGCTGCGTTGATAGAGGTGCTCCGGGTCATCGGGATCGTCCGGCTGGCGATCGATGTGAAGCGGCGTCGATGACGCGAAATTCACCGAATCCACGATCATCCCGAGGCGCCAGCTCTGATAGTTGGGCGCGGCGCGCGGGCCGATCAGCGCAACGGTATTTGTATCGTTCCGGCCGATCATGTCGGCGTTGAATTGCGCGACGATCGAATCCATCGGCACCGTTGGGTGCGACGTGAAGTAGGCCGATCCGAGCATCCCCTTCTCTTCACCCACGTGCCAGACGAACAGCACCGAGCGGCGCGGGCGGTAGGTCATCATCTGTTGAGCAATTGCTAACAGAGCGACGCTTCCCGATCCGTCGTCGTCGGCGCCGTTGGCGATCGTGTCAACGTTCCGCCGATGACCTCCGGTCATCGGAGGAACGATCCCGAGGTGATCGTAGTGCGCCCCGTAGGCGAGATACGACTTGTTGAAGCGCGGATCGTGCCCCCGCACCACCGCGACGACGTTGTATCCCGTGAAGGGAACGCGCTCGATGTCGACCTGACCGGAGAACTGACGGCCGAGCGATTGAGGGCCGGGGTCGTTAGGCCACCGCGCGGGGAGTAGAGGGGAGCCGCGGCGCGCCGGACCTATCAGCAACATCGGGAGATGCTGGCCCGTGTCGGGCCGCTCCGACCCCTCGAGCACGACGCCGCGCAACAGCGTCGTGAGATCGCGGTGATATTCGTCCTCCTTTGCACCCGCCATCAGGTAGACGATCGCCGACGGGTGAAGGGCCATCAGCCGCAGCGTACGATAGGTCGTCGCCTCGTCGGCCGCGCGTCTGGCCTCGGCCGAAGCGCGCGCCGGGACGTTCACCACGGTCACCACCACCTTCCCTTCGAGATTCAGCGGCGTCAATGAGGCCGCTTCGTTGTCCGTGGATGGGCCGTTTCCCACGAAGACGATGTCCCCGTCGGCACTCCGGCTCGTCGGTGGACTATCCGCGCCAAGGGAGATTGCCGGAGTGAGATCCGTACCGAGTCGAAGGTTCTGCCTCTGCCCATTGCCATACGTGACCACCAGCTGCGTCGTGCGAGCGAAGGTCTCGCGGACGAGCGGGATACGTTGCATGTAGAGGCTGTCGCCCGCCGGCTCGAGACCGAGTTGCTGCACTCGCCGGGCGATGAAGGCCGCCGCGCGCTGCGCGTCGGCCGTCCCAGTCTCGCGCCCATGGAACGAGTCATCAGCAAATATGAACAGGTCGCGGCGCAGCTCGGCGGCGCTGATCAGGTAACCAGGATCGAGACGCGGCATCGGGGTGCCCTGTTGCACGACCGTCGCTGTTCGGGGCGGCGCGTGCGAGCACGCCGACAGCGCGGCGGAGGCGACGAGGAAGAGGATGGTTCGGCGAGACATGTCGATGGGATCGGTTCGCGCCACAGTCGACGCGGCGCTAGATCGACGATCGAGGAGAGGCTCTGAAACGGTGGCGCCCGCTTGCTCGCCGTCTAATTTTCAAGGCGGACAAACCACCCGATTACGAGGCTCCTCGTTGCTGTACATCTGCATACCGGCCTTTGATGAAGCACCTACGATTGGCCTGCTGCTCTGGCGCATTCGCAAGATCTTTCAGGAGTACCCGCGCGAATACGAGATCCTCGTGTTCAACGACGGCAGCGCTGACGCCACCGGGGACACGCTCCAGGGATATACGGACGTGCTGCCGCTCACGATCATGGGCAGCGACGAGCACGTCGGCTACGCGCGCGCGCTCGATGCGCTCGCGCGTGAGGTGTCACGTCGCACGCGCTATCCGCGCCGCGACGGGATGATCGTCATGCAAGCCGACTTCACCGACCAGCCGGAACATTTGCCCGAGCTGATCAAACGGTTCGAAGGTGGTGCCGATCTCGTGATCGCCGAGCGACCAACTGCCGTGGACAACGTGAACCCACCCAAACCCGTTCGATGGATGCGGCGTGTGGCACCATGGGTCCTTCGTCCATTCATGTCGGTCCCTGGGGTCACCGATCCTTTCGGAACGTTTCGCCTGTACCGCATAACGTTGCTGCGCGATCTCATTCGTCACGCGGGTGACGAACCGATCGTCCAGGGGACGGTATGGGCCGCAAATGCCGATCTGCTCGTTCGCACCGCGCCGTTCGCGCGACGAATCGAGACGGTCGCGCTTCAGCCTCGTTATGATCTGCGCCCGCGCGCGAGTCGCATACATCCTTGGACCGATGCCGTTGACCTCTTTCGTTTCGGGCGAACACACCGCGCGCGCGTCATTCCGGTCAAAGCCAAATCCGAAGCCGCCCGCTGAGCGGGTTGGGCGTTTGGCGTTGAGCGTTGAGCGTTGGGCGTTGAACATCCGAATCGTCGTTCTCGCTCTGTGCGCGTCGTTGCCTTTCCGGTTGCACGCGCAGAGCGTCACGCAATCTGGCGCGGCGAGCGCGCCGGTTCCGGCTACCACGCCCGCGGCCGTTCCATTCGCGAGTGGCGAGCACCTCGAATACGACGTCAAATTCGGTTTCCTGCACGTCGGCAGCGGTTCGATGGAGGTCGCTGGGATCGACTCTGTCCGCGGCCACCCTGCCTGGCACACGGTCTTCCAGGTGCATGGCGGAACGCTCTTCTACAAGGTCAACGATCGCCTCGAGAGCTGGATCGACGTGAATGACCTGGTCTCGCTGCGCCACTGGCAGGAGCTCAGCGAGGGGCGCCGTGATCGCGAGCGCAAATTCGAGATCATTCCCGAGCGCGGTGTCGTGCTCGAGGAAGGCAAGCCGGAGGCGCCGACGGTCCCCGATCCGCTCGACGACGGCGCCTTCCTTTATTTCGTGCGCACGATTCCGCTCGAGGTTGGCAAGACCTATCAGTTCGATCGCTACTTCCGTCCCGATCGCAATCCCGTCACCATTCGGGTGCTGCGTCGCGAGCATATCAGCGTGCCCGCTGGTGACTTCGACGCGATCGTGCTCCAGCCGATCATCAAGACGAAAGGCATCTTCTCCGAAGGCGGCCACGCGGAAATCTGGCTCTCCGATGACTCGAATCGCATCATGTTGCAGATGAAGTCGAAGCTGCCGTTCGGCTCGTTGAACCTGTACCTCACCTCGTATCGACGCGCCGCCGCGCCCGCGCCGCGACCACTCGAGCACAGCACCGCGACCTCGCCGCCGTGACCGGCGATTCCCTCTCCGATACTCCTCCGCGCGCGCGAACCTCGCCCGTAGAAGCGGATCTCAGCGCGATCAGGACCATTCCCGTCGCGCGAAGGCCGAACAAGGTGCGCGCCGAGGAGTTCGCCCATCCGCCAGCCGGAGATCGGAGCTTTGTCGCCTTTCTCGCATCCCTTCCTGACGTTCTCGTTGCGCGTGACTTCCTCCGCGTCGTGGACGCGATCGTTGCCGCCACGCGTCGCGAGCGTGGCGTCGTCGTGATGCTGGGCGGGCACATCGTCAAGACCGGGCTCGCCCCGCTCCTGAATGATCTGATGCGTCGCCATGTCATCACACACATCGCGATGAACGGCTCCGCATCGATTCACGATTTCGAGATCGCGCGCTTTGGCGGCACGTCCGAAGATGTCGCGGCCGGCCTCCGCGACGGCAGCTTTGGCATGGCCGACGAAACAGGGCGCGAGATGAACGAGGCCTTCACGAGCGGGATGCGCGAAGAGCTCGGAATGGGCGAGGCGCTGGGTCGGTCGCTGGACGACGCCGATCGAGCCAAACGGCTGGTGCATCCCGAGCTTTCGGTGCTTCTCGGCGCTCATCGCCTTGGTGTGCCCGCCACGGTCCATGCCGCGTTAGGCGCGGAGATCATTCATCAGCATCCTGCTGCGAATGGCGCTGCCATCGGTGATACCAGTCATCGCGACTTCCGACGTCTCGCGCATTCCTTGACGACGCTCGACGACGGCGGCGTCGTCCTCAACCTCGGCAGTGCCGTCATCATGCCCGAGGTGTTCCTCAAGGCGCTTACGATCGCGCGCAACCTGAACGAGGGACGCCCGCGCAATTTCGTCACCTGTGATCTCGACATGCAGCGGCACTACCGGCCTCGCATGAATGTCGTGCAGCGCCCCACGCTCGAGAGTGGGAAGGGATACGAGATCACTGGCCATCACGAGCTGATGGTGCCGCTGCTCGCTTGGTCGGTCGTCGAACGGCTCGCTCAGCCCAAGTAGACGAGATAAGTAAACATAAAAAGCGGTCGCGCCGTGTACTGCGCGACCGCTCCCCAGCTCACCACTCACGAAGCACAGCCCACCGATCACACAGCGGGTCCCGACCACTTCTCGCGCAGGCGGCGCGCCGTATCGGGACTGAAGACGCGAATCAAGAGATAGATCACGAACCCAATCGCGGCGATCTTGAGCGCGAACATCGCGAGGCCGATAAACAGGCCGATGATACCAGGCAGAATACCGAAAACAAATCGCAGAGCGATCAGGCCGAGCACGGCGAACAGCCCGATCATGAAAATTGTGCGGAGCATGCGGCGAATCTCCCAGACGTTGAAAGACCAACCATCACCGAGCGGTCGTACGCCGCGCCGCTGGCAAGAGTTTCACTTCGATTTTCGCCCCCGCTGGCTCCCCGCGCCAGTCCCCGCGAATTTCCTGTTTCATGTCCAATTCCCGCCCCTCTCCAGCCAATTCGTCCCTGCGGAGCGCTGACGTAATCGTCATTGGTGACGGCGTCATCGGTCTCGCGTGTGCTCTGGCGATCGCTCGCGCCGGCGGCACCTGCCGCATCCTTGGACGAGCGATTGGTGGCGCAGCCTCCGCGGCATCAGGTGGGTTGCTCGCTCCATCTATCGGGCGAGCTGACCCGAGCTTCCGCGCCTTCATGCGTGCTTCGCGAGATCGATATCCAGCTTGGGTGCACTGGCTGGCCGAGCGTACCGGCATCGACATTCCTCTCAGTCGCGCGGGAATCATCGAGCTGGGGAACGATGCTGTCGACAACACCGCGACGAACGCCGAGCTGCTCGACAGTGCCGCGCTCGCCGCACTCGAGCCTTCTATCGGCTGGACGGGAGCTGCTCGGCTCCATCACGAAGATGGATATGTCGACAATGTTCGCCTGCTCGCCGCGCTCCGTGAGGCCGCGCGATGCGAGTGGTCGATTGACGTGGTCGACGGACGCCTCGCCGCCATCCAGCCCGGCATCGATGACTGTTCGGTTCGAACCGAGGATGGCCGCTCCCAGTTCGCGAAGAAAGTGATAGTCGCAGCGGGCGCCTGGAGTGCGTTGATCGTCGGAGCACCGCGCCCGATTCCCGTCGAGCCCGTCCGCGGACAGATGGTATTGATCGAGGGCTGCCCACTGAGTCACGCCGTGTCGTCGCCCGACGCCTATCTCGTCCCGCGAGGCGGAAGCACGCTCGTGGGAAGCACGCTGGAGCGCGTCGGTTTCGATCACAGCACTACACCACCAGCAATCGAGCGCCTTCGGATCGCCGCGGGTCAGGTCGTGCCGAAGCTGGCGAATGCACCGACGGCAGATTCCTGGGGCGGGCTTCGGCCGATGACCCCGGACGGCCTGCCGATCATTGGCCACGATCCGGATCTTTCTTCGGTGATTTATGCGTGCGGTCATGGGAAGAACGGAATTCTTCTCGCGCCGATCACCGGCGAAGTCGTCGCTGCCCTCGCTGCCGGCACTCCTTCGCCGCACGATATCTCAGAGTTTGCCGTCGAGCGATTTGACTGATCGCGCAAGGCTAACCTTGCTGAGCGATCGTGATCGGTTACTCCCACACGGCATTCTACCCCGGTCGGCGGGCGGGGGATAGATTTAGGCGGCTCAACGATTTCCGACAGTCACATTACGCGAAACAATGGGCGAGACCCTGTATCAGATCATCGGCCGACATCGGGTCGAGCCGTTGCCGGAGCGGAAGCCGGGCTGGCTGAAGGTACGTGCACCGGGCGGCCCGAATTACCTCCGGTTGAAGCAATTGATGCGCGAGCTCGACCTACACACGGTTTGTGAGGAGGCTCACTGCCCGAACGTCGGCGAGTGCTGGGAGCACGGCACGGCGACGTTCATGATCCTCGGTGACGTCTGTACGCGAAACTGCGCGTACTGCGCTGTCGCCCATGGACGCCCGCCGAAGTTCGACCCGGCGGAGCCCGAGCGCGTCGCGGAGGCCGTCGCCGAGATGCGACTGCAGCACGCCGTGATCACGTCCGTGGATCGAGATGACCTTCCCGATTTCGGCGCTTGGGCGTTCGCGGAAACCATTCGGCAGATCAAACAGCAGGTGCCGACGTGTTCCGTTGAGGTGCTCGTGCCCGACTTCCAGGGCGACGAAGACGCCATTCGTGCCGTGCTCGAGGCCGCACCAGACATCTACAATCACAACACCGAGACGGTGCCGCGGCTGTACAAGCGCTGCCGTCCCGGTGGTCGCTACGAGCGCGTGATGCGCATCTTCACAACCGCGAAACGCATCGCGCCCCACATTCCGACGAAGAGTGGAATCATTCTCGGCATGGGTGAGACGAATGAGGAAGTTCTCGCGGTGCTGCGCGATCTGCGTGCGGTGGACGTGGACATCATCACGTTAGGCCAGTATCTGCGCCCGTCCACGTCGCACATCAAGCTCGACCGCTACGTAACGCCTGACGAGTTTCGCATGTTCCGCGAGGAAGGCATGGCGATGGGTTTTCGCCACGTCGAGTCGGGCCCGCTGGTACGCTCGAGCTATCACGCGTGGGAGCAAGTGCAGGCGGCTGGCGTTTGACCTGTCATTCAGCGCGGCTGCCCTTTCCGCGGTTACGAATAACGACACTGATTCATGGCGACAAAGAAGAAGGACCAACCAACCGCGACGGCACCGTCGACGACCATGGAGCCGTCCGCGAACGGAAAATCCAATCCCGATCTCGACCGCGAGCTCCTGCGCTCGATGCTGCTCCAGCGGCGGTTCGAGGAGCGGTGCGCCGAAGCGTACGCGTTAGGCAAGATTGGTGGCTTCTGCCACCTCTACATCGGCCAGGAGGCGGTGAGTACCGGCACGCTGTCGATTCTCCGTCCCGACGACTACGTGATCACGACCTATCGTGACCATGGCCAGGCGCTCGCGCGCGGCATCGCGCCGCGCAACGTCATGGCGGAGCTGTTCGGACGGGTCGATGGGGTCGTACGCGGCAAAGGCGGTTCGATGCACCTCTTCGACCGGAACGTGAACTTTCTTGGCGGCCACGGCATCGTCGGCGCGCACGTGCCGATCGCGACGGGTGTCGGCTTCGCGATCAAGTATCGCGGCGGCGATCAGGTCTGCATCTGCTTCATGGGTGAGTCGGTGGTGAACACCGGCGCATTTCACGAAGCGCTGAACATGGCCGGCCTGTGGAAGCTGCCGGTCGTCTATGTCATCGAGAACAACCGCTACGGCATGGGTACGGCGCTCGAGCGCGCGTCGGCGATTCACGACATCTATGAGCGCGGCGCCTCGTACAACATGCCGCGGTCGCAGTGCGACGGGCAGGACGTCTTCGCCGTGCGCGAGGCGACGCAGGAAGCGGTCGACCGGGCGCGTCGTGATTCCATCCCGACACTCCTCGAGGTGCGCACCTATCGCTTCATGGGCCACTCGATGTCGGACGCCATCAGCGGGACGTATCGCTCGAAGGCGGAGCTCGATGAATACATGAAGCGCGATCCCATCATGCTTCTCCGGATGCACATGCAGGAGCATGGCGAGCTCACCGACGAGGAGATCCAGCGCCTGGACGCCGACATCAAGGCGGTCGTTCAGGACGCCTGGGACTTTGCCGACAAGAGCCCGGAGCCGCCACTCGAGTCGCTATACGAGGACGTCTACGTCGACACGACGAGCGATACGACGAACGAGCCCATCGCGGCGGACTAAGACGGATCACCGACCTTCCGACCACCACCCACGTCTTCATGGCAGTCATCACCTATCGTGACGCTCTGAACCAGGCCCTTCGCGAGGAGATGCAGCGCGACGACCGCGTTTTCCTCATGGGCGAAGAGGTCGGCGTCTATCAGGGCGCATACAAAGTCTCTAAAGGCCTGCTCCAGGAGTTTGGCGAGATGCGTGTCGTCGACACGCCGATCACCGAGCTCGGGTTCGCCGGCGTTGGCGTCGGCGCGGCGATGGTCGGCCTCCGGCCGATCATCGAGTTCATGACTTGGAACTTCGCCGTGCTCGCTCTTGATCAAGTTCTAAACTCGGCGGCGAAGATGTTGTACATGAGCGGCGGGCAGTATAACGTCCCGCTCGTCTTCCGCGGACCGAACGGCGCCGCACTCCAGCTCTCGGCGCAGCACTCGCAGGCGTTCGAATCCTGGCTCGCGCACATTCCCGGGCTCAAGGTCCTGACACCGGGCACACCCTACGACGCGAAGGGCCTGCTGAAAAGCGCGATTCGCGACGACAATCCCGTGTGCTTCCTCGAGGGCGAGATGCTGTACAACACCAAGGGTGAGGTGCCCGACGAGGAGTTTCTGATCCCGATTGGTGTCGCGGATCTCAAGCGCGAAGGCGATCACGCGTCGATCATCACCAACGGCAAGATGGCGCTCGTCGCCATGCAGGCCGCCGATCAGCTGGCGAAGGAAGGCATCCGCGTCGACGTCGTGGACCTCCGCACTGTGCGCCCCATGGACACCGAAGCCATCCGCGCGTCGGTGGAGAAGACGAATCGCGCCGTGGTTCTCGAAGAGGGCTGGGAGATCGCCGGTATCGGCGCTCAGGTCGTCGATTTCATCCAGCGCGAATGCTTCGACCAGCTCGACGCGCCGGTGCTCCGCGTGCACCAGGCGGACGTTCCGATGCCTTATGCAAAGAACCTCGAGCGCGCCGCGAAGCCCGACATGGCGAAGACGATCGCGGCTGTCAAGAAAGTCATGTACGTGGAAGAGGGGCTAGGGGTGTAGGGACTTGGGGGCTAGGGCCGGCGGTCACCATTCTCGCGCCTGGCCCTGGTTCCTAGTCCGCAGCCCCTAGTGCCTAACACTCAGCCTCCGTCCAATGGCAACGAAAGTCTTCATGGAAGCGCTTTCTCCCACGATGGAAGAAGGGCGCTTGGTAAAGTGGCTCAAGAATGAGGGCGACGCCGTGAAGAGCGGCGATGCGCTGGCCGAAGTCGAGACCGACAAGGCAATCATGGAGCTCGTCGCACGCGGCGACGGGGTTCTTCGCAAGCGCCTCGTTGGCGAAGGTGACTCCCGTCCCGTTGGGCAGCTCGTCGGCGTCATCGCGACGCCAGACGAGAACATCGATGCCCTCCTCGCGGAAGCGGGCGGCGGCGCCGCGCCAGCAACGGCGGCGGCCGGCACGAGCGCCGCGCAGCAGCCGGCGCAGGCAGTGGCCCAGACGCGCGAGAGCGCAGGCGCCTCGCCGGTGCCGCGCTCACCCAGCGAGTCACAGGGCGAAGCCTCCGCGCCACCGCAGCAGAAGACGGCCGGTCAGCCAGCGGGTGCTGCACCGGCAGGCAGTCGCCCCGGCGCTCCGGCCCAATCGCAGCCGCCTCAGGGTAATGGTGGCGGTGTCCGCTCCTCGCCCCTCGCGCGACGACTCGCCCATGAGCAGGGCGTCGATCTCGGCCAGCTGCGCGGCAGTGGGCCGGGAGGACGCATCATCAAGCGCGACATCGAGGCGGCTGCGGCCGCGAGCGTCGGCGCGGCACCATCGGCCCCCGGCCTACGCGCGCCGCAGCCGGCGCGCGAAGGCGACTTCCAGGACTTCGCGCTCACGCAGATTCGCAAGACGATCGCGCGACGTCTCTCGGAGTCGATTGGTCCAATCCCGACCTTCTATCTCACTGCCGAATACGATCTCGATCGCGTCGAGGAGATGCGCAAGGCGATGACGAAGCTCGGCGACGAGTTCAAGGTTTCCGTCAACGACGTCCTCCTCAAGGCGGTCGCCACCGCACTCACACAGCATCCGGAAGTCAACGCGCACTGGCTCGGCGATCGCATCCGCATGTTCAACCGCGTCCATCTCGGTGTCGCGGTCGCAACGGACGACGGTCTGATCGTTCCGGTCCTCTTCGATGCCGATCGCAAATCGATGCGAGAGATCTCGGCCGAAGTGAAGGAGCTCGCGCGCCTCGCGCGCGAGCGTCGTCTGAAACCGGAGCAGTACACCGGCTCGACGTTCTCGGTATCCAACCTCGGCATGTACGGCATCGATCAATTCACGGCGATCATCAATCCGCCGGAAACTGCCATTCTCGCCGTGGGCCGCGCCGAGGACAAAGTGATGTCGGTGGACGGCGAGTTCGTGGTGCGCAAACGGCTTCGCATCACAATGAGCTGCGATCACCGCGCCGTCGACGGCGCGGTGGGGGCGCGCTTCCTCCAGACGCTCGGCAGGATGATCGAGAATCCGCTGGTGATGGTGGCGTGACGACGGGCTAATCCCTTTTCACGGGCTCGCGAGTCCAGATCACGATCGCGGCGCAGATTGGACGGCCGAGGGTGACGAGGTCCGGCGGGATTTCCGAGATGCCGACGTAGACTTCCACCGCCTCGATGTCGTCGGGATTGAAGTCGTCGAAGTTGCCGCTGTAAGGCGTCTGGTGCACGTACAGCTGCGGAATGCAGCGCCGGGCGCCCGCACCTCGCGTCATCTGCACCTGGGTGCCGGTGCGGGTCGGAACGATCTGCACGCCCGGTACGCGTCGCAGAATGTCCGTAGCGATGCGGAGGTTGTCTTTCTCGAAATCCCGCCGCGTAATGAACGTGCCGCGATGCATTGCTCGACGCGTCTCGAACAGTGACAACCAGGCTGACGCAGTGTCCTGCACGTTCACCTTCTCGAGTGTCTGCGCCGATGGCGTGAGCGGGAATGTCGCGCGGTGCGTCTTGCCTGGCTTGAGATGCGCCGTGAATGTCGCCGACTCATAACCGAGCCGGCGCACGCCGAGTGTGATGTCACCGGCGGGAAGGCCCGGTAGCTCGAACCGGCCGGAGTCATCACAGACGGCTCTCATCGTGTTGACTGTCAGGAGCCAGACTTCGGCGCGCGAGAGTGGCGCACCGGACGTGTCGGTTACGGTTCCGATGAGCTTCGCCGTCGGAGCCGCGGTCGCCGCCTGTGGCGTCTGCGCAGCTCCAAGACGCGCGAGGAGAGCGGCGGCGACACCGCACGCGAGCACATAGCGTCTGAGATCGAACGCTGGTGGGCTCCGCATCGGTCACACGCTACGCCACAGCGCGGCGGCCATCAAGACGCGCCTCACCGTTGCCGGAATAGTCCGAGCCGCACCGTCCGAATATGTTTCGGGGCTGCCGCTTGCCGTCCGCCTGGCGCGCGCAATATGCACCAGACTCTTTGAGGAACATCAGAACCATGGCCTCGTTCGACGTGATTTTCATCGGTGGTGGTCCCGCCGGATATGTGGGTGCCATTCGCTGCGCACAACTTGGTTTGTCCACTGCCGTCGTCGAGCGGGAAGGATTGGGGGGCACCTGCGTGCTCTGGGGTTGCATTCCGGCCAAGGCACTTCTCGAATCGGCGTCGCTCGCTACGCGACTGCAGCACGCCAAGGACTTCGGCGTCACGGTCGGCGACGTCAAGCTGGAATACGGTGTCGCGATGAAGCGTTCCCGCGCTGTGAGTCAGCAGAACTCGAAAGGGGTCGAGTTCCTATTCAAGAAAAACAAGATCACGTGGCTCAAGGGCACGGCGAAGCTCGCCAGCAAGAACGCGATCTCGCTCAAGACGGCGGATGGCAAGGAGGAGCGACACGAAGCGAAGAAAGGCATCGTGATCTCTACGGGCTCGCGTGTGAAAGGCCTGCCGCAGATCGGATTGGAGCTGAACAAGACGACGGTCATCTCCTCAGACGAGGCGCTGACCCTCGAGAGCGCGCCGAAGACGATCGCCATCGTTGGCGCCGGCGCTGTTGGCTGCGAGTTCGCGGACGTCTTCAACGCCTTCGGCACACAGGTGACGCTGCTCGAAGTGCTACCGGGTATCCTGCCGCTCGAGGATGCCGACTGCTCCAAAGAGCTCGAGCGCTCGTTCAAGAAACGGAAGATCGACGTGCTCACCGGCGCGAGGATCAGCAACGTGAAGGTCGGGAAGAATTCCGTGTCGATGACCGTTGAAGTCGGCGGGGAGAAAAAGAACCTCGAGGTTGAGAAAGTGCTCATTGCCGCCGGCAGGGCGCCGAATGTCGACGACCTCGGCCTCAAGGAGCAGGGCGTTCAGCTCACCGAGCGAGGCTTCATCAAGATCGACGCGAAGATGGCCACCTCCGCGCCCGGCATCTACGCGGTCGGAGATGTCGCTGGGCCTCCGATGCTCGCGCACAAGGGTGAGCGCGAGGGAATCACCCTCGCCGAGATTCTCGCGGGCAAGCCGACGCACGGCGTGAATTATGGGAACATTCCGAGCGCGACCTATTGCCATCCGGAGGTGGCCTCGATCGGTCTCACCGAGCAGCAGTGCAAGGACAAGAAGCTGGACTACAAGATCGGCCGCTTCAACTTCTCGGCCAGTGGACGTGCGCGGACATCGGGCGAAACGGAAGGCTTCGTGAAGATCATTCGCGATGCGAAGTATGGTGAGATTCTCGGCGCACACATCATCGGCGCGCATGCCACGGAACTGATCCACGAGCTTGCCGTCGCGCGCGAGAACGAGTTCACGGTGGAGGAAGTGGATCTCGCGATTCACGCTCACCCCACCCTGTCGGAGGCGATCATGGAAGCCGCCCTCGACTCGATGGGCAAGATGATCAGCGCCTGACCGTGAGTGCGTCCTGCGCATGAGTAATCTCCTCGTGGTGGACCTGGGTGTGATGCCCTACGCGGATGCGCTCGCGCTCCAACGCGACGTGGCGCGCGCGCGCATCGCTGGCGACGTGCAGGATGACGTATTGCTGCTCGTCGAACACCCGCCGGTCATCACCCTCGGCCGCTCGTCGAAGAGCGCGCATATGCTCTCCACGCCCGAGTATCTGCGGCAGCGTGGCGTGGAGCTGTTCGAGGTGGAGCGGGGCGGTGACGTGACATTCCATGGCCCCGGCCAGCTCGTCGGATATCCGATCATCGATCTGAAGCAACATCGCCGCGACCTGCACTGGTATCTGCGGCAGGTTGAGCAGTTACTCATCGACGCGCTCGCCGGCTTCGGGCTGACGTGCGATCGCAATCCGCCATACACCGGCGTGTGGATCGAGAATCGTAAGATCGCGTCGATCGGCGTTCACGCCCGCGATTGGGTCACCTGGCACGGCTTCGCCCTGAACGTTTCCACCGATCTGCGCTACTTCGACCTCATCGTTCCCTGCGGCATCCAGTCGGTGACGATGACGTCCGTGAACGCCGAACTGCCCCGCAGTCAGCAGAGCGTCGGCGTCGTGGCGGATGCGGTTCTCGTCGCGGCCGGCGAGACGTTCCGGCTATCGCCGCGGCGCGTCGCCCAGCAGGAGCTCATCGCCCAACTCCAGGGACAGTCCGCGGTCTCGGCCGAGCGCGCCGGTCGTTGAGCATGGTGGACGGGCCGCGCATTTACCGTCCGCGCGAGCGCGAGGCCGTGGCCGAGAGCGAAGAGCATTCGCTCGAGGACCTCACAGCGCAGCTCAATCCGGAGCAGGCGGCGGCCGCGACCTACGCCGACGGTCCGCTGCTCATCGTCGCTGGTGCTGGCACGGGCAAGACGCGCACCCTCGTCTATCGCGTTGCGCACCTGCTGCAGCGCGGAGTGAAAGCGGAGCGGATACTCCTCCTCACCTTCACCCGTCGTGCGGCGCAGGAGATGCTCACGCGGTCCGAGCGGCTCGTGGGCGTGGTCAGTGGTCACGTGCACGGTGGGACATTTCACAGCACGGGCAACCGATTGCTGCGAACTTTCGGGCAGTCCGCGGGACTACCAAAGGACTTTTCGATCATGGACGAGGGAGACGCCGAGGATCTCATGGGTCTCGCGCGCGCAAACCTCGGCTACGGGAAGCAGGAGAAACGTTTCCCGAAGAAGGAGACGCTGCACTGGATCTATTCGCGTCACGTCAACACCGAGATTGCAATCGAGGACATCCTTGGCGGCGAGATGCCGCAGTTCGCCGAGTACACCGATGACGTCCTCAGGATTTTCGCCGAGTACACGAGCCGGAAGATCGAGCGCAACCTCGTGGACTATGACGATCTGCTGCTGTTCTGGCAGTTGATGCTCGAGCATTCCGCGCCGCTCGCCGATCGGATTGCCGCCCTCTACGACCACATTCTCGTCGATGAATATCAGGACAGCAATCTGACGCAGGCGCGCATCCTGCGCGGGATGTGCCGCACTCACCAGAACATCACGGTCGTCGGTGACGACGCGCAGAGCATCTATTCTTTTCGTGGCGCGAACGTCCGCAACATTCTGGACTTCCCCAAGCAGTTTCCCGGCACACATCTCGTCACGCTCGAACAGAATTATCGGTCCACGCAGCAGATCCTCGACGTTACGAACACCCTGATCAGCCGTGCCGAAGAACGCTTCACCAAGAATCTCTGGACGAATCGTGGTGCTGGCGAGGTGCCGTGGATCGTTGCCGCGCGCGATGAGCAGCAACAGACCAAATTCATCGTGGACCGCGTGCTCGAGCTGCACGAGGAAGGCACGCCGTTGCGCGAGATCGCGGTGCTTTTCAGAGCCGCGTACATGTCGGCAGACCTCGAGATCGAGCTCTCCAATCGGCGCGTCCCGTTCGAGAAGTGGGGCGGTCTGAAGTTCCTCGAGGCTGCGCACGTGAAGGACGTACTCGCGTTCCTGCGCGTCATCGAGAATCCGCGCGACGACGTGAGCTGGTATCGCATTCTCATGCTCATGCCCGGCATCGGCGACGTCACCGCGCGCGCGGCGATCGCCTCGATGACGGAGCGCGGCTGGGAAGCGGAGGCCTTCGACGAGTGGACGCCTCCGCAGCGCGCGCGCGAAGCGCATGAACGTCTTGTCGCCTTACTCCGCGCCCTCCGCGCGCGCGCCGCGCGTGGCGAGCAGGAGTCACTCGGTACTGGCGTCGGCGCCGAGATTGAAGCGATTCGAGGGCTCTACGACGACATCCTTCGCGAGCGCTATGATCGGCCGGAAGCCCGGCTCGCCGACCTCGAGCAGCTGCGCGTGATCGCCGGCGGCTATCCGAACCGCGCGGCGTTTCTCTCGGCGATCGCGCTCGAGCCGCCGCAGAGCACGCAGGATCTGGCGTTGGGGGGCGACGCCGAGGACGACGCGCTCGTCCTGAGCACCGCGCACAGCGCCAAGGGCAAGGAATGGGACGCCGTCTTTCTTATCTGGGCCGTTGACGGATACTTCCCGCTCGCGCGTGCTACGGCCGACGATGATCAGCTCGAGGAGGAGCGGCGGCTGATGTACGTCGCCATGACCCGGGCGCGGAACTACCTCATTGTTTCGTATCCACTCAACGTCTACAACACACGCCGCGGCGCGGACTACTCGATGGATCAGCTCTCGCGCTTCCTCGATCGCGGTGTGCGCGCAAAGATGCAGAAGTATGTGCTCGGCGAGGACGCCACGCCCGCGCCGGAAGCGCCCGCGCCCGAGCACCCACCGATCGATCTTCGGGCAATATTGAAGTCGCGGTTCACGAAGTGACGGTCATGTGACGTTCGAGGCGCGATGCCTCTTGCGCTCGGCGGGCGGATTTCCAAGAGTAGGATCGTCGCCACCGCACCCCAAATGCCCGCAACCAGAATCAGCTATGAGGCGCTGCTGCCCTCGCAGCGGCAGGCTGTCGATGTGCTCGAGCGGATCATAGCGAAGGAAAACGTGGCCGAATTGATCGGTCGGCCCGGAGTCGGCAAGAGTACCGTCGTTCGCGTGCTCCACGACCGTCTGGGGGGCGCACTCGTGACCTCCCGCGACTTCATCGAGGCGTCGGCAAAACAGCATCCGCTCGCGCTCGACGAAACGGTGTACCTCGTGCTCGCGGCCGTCCTCCGCGACCACAATGTCGTGATCGTCGACGACTTCCACTACATCGGCATGGTGAGCTGCTGCTCACACATGTATCCTCGTCAGAACTTCCTCATCACCGCGCTCGAGCCATTGCTGCAGATGACGAAGGATGAAGACAAAAGGCTGATCTTCGCCGGGGATTCGGTGCCGGAACCCGCGCTGCACGGTCGAATCGATGCGGTCGCGATTCCTTCCTTCTCGATCGAGGATTACGCGGGCCTGTGCGCGGCGCACCTGGGAAGGGACAGGGCAGGCGCGCTCGACCTGAAGAAGATCCATCGATTCGCCCCGAAGTTGAACGCTCGCCAGCTCCGGGATAGCTGCGCCGCGCTTCGCGATGAGCAGATGCTCGACACGGACACGTTCATCGCGCATCTGCGCGAGCATCACATGGTGAGCAACGTCGATCTCGCGGAGGTCCAGGAGGTCGAATTGCGCGATCTGAAGGGACTCGACGACGTCCTCGAAGCACTCGAGGCGAACGTGGTGCTTCCCCTCGAGAACACCGAGCTGGCCGAGGAGCTCGATCTCAAGCCAAAGCGCGGCGTGCTTCTCGCGGGCCCACCCGGAACCGGAAAGACGACGATCGGTCGCGCCCTCGCGCGCCGCCTCAAGAGCAAATTCTTTCTCATCGACGGCACTGTCGTCAGCGGGACCGCGATGTTTCATCATACGATCCATCGTGTCTTCGAGGCGGCGAAGCAGAACGCACCCGCGATCATTTTCATCGACGACACCGACGTCGTCTTCGAGGGCGGCCACGAGACCGGGTTCTATCGGTATCTGCTCACGATGCTCGATGGGCTGGAGAGTGAGAGCGCGGGACGAATCTGCCTGATGATGACCGCGATGGACGTCGGCAGCCTGCCGCCGGCATTGGTGCGCTCGGGCCGGATCGAGCTATGGCTGGAGACGCGTCTGCCGACAACGGACGCGCGATCGGCCATCCTCGCCGACCACTGCGCCGAGCTGCCCGCATCGCTCGGTTCAGTCGATGTGGATGCGCTCGCGGAAGCCAGCGAGGGGCTGTCGGGCGCGGACCTCAAGCGTGTCATCGACGATGGCAAGCTGCTCTTTGCCTTCGCTCGTTCGCGCAACGCGTTGCCGCAACCGCCGACCGCGTATTTTCTCGCGGCCATCGACACTGTCCGAAGGAACAAGGAGCAGTACGCCGCGGCCGAAGCCCGCGCGCGGGTGCGGCATCCGACGAGGCCGTCCTACTTCGACATGCTCTCGGCGTCGGGGGACTTGGAGACAATCGAATCGGCGGAGGGCTTTAGCCACACCTTCATGGCCGTGCCGGGCAGCCTGGCCGACGCATTGGAGGAAGCCTAGCGGAAGTGTGGTTGTAGCGTCGGCGCTGGCAAGATTCCATTACGACGCCGGCGCCGGCGTCTTCGCTACCCACTCGCGCAAGGCCCCGAACGGATCTTTCGGTTTCGACTTCGCCAATTCGATCACGCGCGCGATTGTCTTTTTCAGATCGGTGTTCTCTCGCATCCACACTGCATCGAACAGATCGAGGTCGGTGAGATAGATCCGTCGGGCCATGAGCGCTGCGTTGTCGAGGCGCATTCGCTCCAAAACGCGGGGACCGATCGTGTGCAGCTGAGGTCCAAGGACCTCGACCAGCTCGACCCGGGCTACGTGATAGACCGTGTCACGCGCCGCGATCCGCTCGCGAATGTGTGCGGAGTCGGCGCCGGGATGGGCCTTGTAGGCGGAATCGATGGTGTGGTACAGCCGTTCCCAGAAGCGCGCCATCACCTTGTCGTCGCCCCAGCGCGCGTCCGCTTCGTCGGCGGCCGCGCTCTGGCCCCGCGAGCGGAAGAACCACGCCGATCCGCGAGCGCCGACGAAGTTCGCGAATGATTCGTTGAACACCGCCTGGCCCGGCGCATAGAATGTGTTGTGGGTCAGCTCGTGAATTACAGTGTTCGCCAGATCGAGCGAGTCGGCGTTTAGCGAGCTCGAAACAAGGGGGTCATTGAACCAGCCGAGGGTACTGAATGCGGGCGAGGGGCGCAGGTAGACATCGAACCCTTGTCGGTCGAGCGATCGCCCTCCCGCCTTTGCGGCGCCGAAGTCGAAGAAGCCCTTGTACGGAACGCGCCCAACGATCGGGAACCACCAGGTGTACGCCTCGAGACGGTCGCGGTAGGCAGCGGAAAGAACGAGCACCAACGTGTCATGCTCGAGGCGACTGAAGGTGGTAAAGCTTTGTCGTGCCCGTAGACCAATGGAATCGCTGGCGAATGCTCGTGCGGAGAGCACTACCCGTAGCTTCTCCCTGATCGCAGGTGGGGTCATCGAATCGCCCACGATGTCTACGATCGCACGGCGACGGGCGAGGATCTTCCCCTCCTCCCAAGCCGCCCGTACCAGATAGCGACCCGTCGGCGCGAGCAGGAGGTAGAGCAGCCCGCAGAGAAGAATCCCGCCGAGTACGCGGGTCGCAATACGGCCAGCACTTATAAGGCTTTGTTGCATATATCCTTAGACGACGAAGCTGGCGACTCGTTTTCTTTGCCTCGCCGCTCGGTCGTCGCTATCTTCTTCGCGATGTCCTTCGTACACCTCCACTGCCATTCCGAATACTCCCTCCTCGACGGCGCGAACCGGATCGATGACTTGATCCGACGGGCTAAGGAGTTCGAGCAGCCCGCCCTCGCGATTACCGATCATGGTAATCTGCACGCCGCTTGGGAGTTTCAAGAGCACGCGCGGAAGGAAAAGCTCAAACCGATCATCGGGATGGAGGCGTACGTCGCGCCCGGTGACCGACGCACACGATCGCGCGTTAATGGCGCCACTCAGAAGCCATACTACCACCTCGTGTTGATCGCGAAGGACCTGACGGGCTACCGCAACCTCGTCAAGCTCGCGTCGCTGGCGTATACCGAAGGGTTCTACACCAAGCCGCGCGTCGACCGCGAGCTCCTCGCTAGATACCAGGAAGGAATCATCGTCTCGTCAGCCTGTATGGCCGGCGAGGTCGCGACGCATCTGCTGCGGAACGATCAGGACGCTGCTCGAGAGGTCGCGTCCTGGTACGCAAATGTCTTCAAGGACCGTTACTACCTCGAGGTCCAGGCGCACGATTCGGAGGGACAGCGCGACCTCAACGCCCGCGTTTTCGCGCTGGCAAAGGAGCTGGATCTCCCCGTCATCGCCACCAACGACGCACACTTCCTCAGGCAGAAGGACCACGACAGCCACGACGTGCTGCTCTGCATCGGTCTGGGCAAAGATCGCAGCGACCAGGACCGGATGCGATATGACGAGGGACTGTACTTCAAGAACCATGAGGAGATCCGGGCACATTTCCCGGACCGCCCGGACGTCGTTGAGAATACGCTGAAAATCGCCGATGAAGTCGGCTTTGAATTTCAGAAGAAGTATCATCTTCCCGCCTTCCCATTGCCTGCCGACATGGGGAGCGAGAACGAGTTGCTCGAGCAGCGGGCGCACGAGGGCGCAAAGGTGCGCTACGGCCATCCCCTGCCCGAGAACGTGCGCGAGCGACTCGAGTACGAGCTCGGCGTCATCACCAAGACGGGCTACGCCGGCTACTTCCTCATCGTCTACGATTTCATCAAGGCAGCGCGGGAGCGTGGAATTCCCGTCGGACCGGGACGGGGTTCTGCCGCTGGCTCACTGGTCGCGTACGCACTCGGCATCACCAATATCTGTCCGCTGAAGTTCGACCTGCTCTTCGAGCGCTTCCTGAATCCGGAGCGCGTATCGATGCCCGACGTCGACGTCGACTTCTGCTTCGAGCGACGCGGTGAGGTCATCGACTACGTGCGGCAGAAGTACGGGCGAGAGTCGGTCTGTCAGATCGTTACCTTCGGGACGATGAAGTCGCGCGCCGCCATCAAGGACGTCGGCCGCGTACTCGGCTTCACGCCGGTTGAGACTGACCAGCTCGCGAAGCTGATTCCCAACCAGCCGAACTTCTCGCTGAGCGTCAACGAGGCGGTCGGGCAGATACCCGAGGTCAAGAAGCTTTACGAGACAGACGATCGGTATCGGCAGCTGCTCGATTACGCGATCGCTCTCGAAGGGTTGTCGCGTCATACGGGCGTGCACGCCGCCGGCGTCGTCATCGCGCCGGGACCGGTGGACGAGTACGTGCCGATCTGCACGCAGGCGTCCAAGGGCTCGGGCGCATCGCGAAACGGCGACGGCAATGGCGACGACGAGAGCGTCGTCGTGAGCCAGTACGATATGAACTGCCTCGAGAAGGCCGGGATGCTCAAGATGGACTTCCTCGGCCTAACGACGCTCACGGTCATCCATGATGCCGTGAAGGCGATCGAACAGCGCAGCGGTACCGCGGTCGACATCGACGCCATTCCACTCGAGGATCCGTCGGTCTACCAGATGCTTCGCGCCGGACGCACTACCGGCGTGTTTCAGTTTGAGTCTCCGCTGGCGACTGACCTATTGCGCGGTATGCGCTGCGATCGCTTCGACGATCTTGTAGCATCGAATGCGCTCATGCGACCTGGGCCGCTCGACGCCGGCATGCATCGCGTCTACCAACGGCGCAAGCGCGGCGAGGAACCCGTCGTCTATGCGCTGCCCGAGCTGGAGGAGGTGCTGTCGCCGACCTACGGCGTCATCACCTACCAGGAACAGGTCATGCGTATCGCGCAGATCCTGGCCGGTATCTCACTGGCAGAAGCGGATGTCCTGCGCAAAGCAGTGGGCAAGAAAGACGCGGAGCTGATTCGCGAGGAGCTCGGCAAGTTCGTCGAGAAATCGGTCGCGAGGGGCTACAGCCGCAACGTCATCGAGGAGCTGGCTGGACAGATCGAGACTTTCGGTCGCTATGGATTCAACAAGTCGCATTCCGTGGCGTACTCGGTTCTGTCGTATCAGACGGCATGGCTCAAGGTACACCATCCCGCCGAGTTCATGGCGGCGCTGCTGTCGTCGTCGATCGGTGATACCGACAGTGTTGTGAAATTCATCAACGAGGCGCGCGAGCTCGACATCGACGTGCTGCCGCCCGACGTCAACGAGTCGGGCTACAAGTTCACCGTCGTCGGCGAAAAGCGCATTCGCTTCGGGTTGGGGGCCGTACGCAACGTCGGCCGCTCGGCGATCGACTCGATTCTCGCGGCTCACCGTGAAAAGGGCCCGTTCACGAGCATCTTCGACCTCTGTGAGCGAGTCGATTTACGTTTGTGCAACAAGCGAGTGCTCGAAGCCCTCATTGCTTCGGGCGCCCTCGACAGCCTTGGGGGTCACCGGGCGCAGTACTGGGCGGTACTCGACAGCGCGTTACAGGAGGCCTCGCTCAAGCAGCAGGAGCGGGCCGCGGGTCAGGTTTCCCTTTTCGGGGGCGGGGATCTCGAAAGTGGCTCGAGCAATGCACTCGCCTCCCGCGTGCTGCCGAATATCGCCCCGCTATCGGATTCCGAGCGACTGACCAAGGAGAAAGAGATTCTTGGCTTCTATATTTCGGGTCACCCCCTCGAGCCGTTCCGGCTCGAGTGCGAGCTGTTCGCGACGCACAAGGTCTCGGAGCTCGGGCGCTGGCATGACCAGCAGATTGCCCTGGGGGTGGTGGTTACGGCCATCAAGCGCCAGATCAGCAAGCGCTCGGGGGCCGAGTTTGCGCGGTTGACAGTTGAGGATTTTTCGGGATCTTCCGAAGTACTGGTCTTCCCGGAAGCGTGGGGACTGCTGTCCGATCGCATCCGAACGGATGTACCGGTGCTGTTGAAGGGCGGGTACTCGCGGCGGGATCAGGATGCCGAGAACCCGACGTTCATCGTCGAATCGGTCAGCCCCTTCGCCGAGCTTCGGCTCAGTGGCCAGGTGGCGATTGCGATCGATCTGACGGTTGGTTCCGGGCTGGCCGTGGATGTGATGCAGGATGTTCGCGCCGTGGTCGAGGCCCATTCGACGTCTCAGTCGACCGCACCGTCGCTCGAGGTACAATGGAGCGACGGGAACGGAGGACGTGCGCGTCTGCGGTCGCGATCGCTCCGCCTCGCGGCGACGCAGTCGGCGCTGAACGAGTTGCGAGCATTGCTTGGCAGCGAGCGTGTTCGTCTCGTTCGCGGGGCGTGACAGGCGAGAGGACTCTGGATGGCGACTGCGACACTGGACTTTGAAAAGCCGCTGGCCGAACTCGAGAAGCAGATCGATGAGTTGAAGCGTCTCGCCGGAGACCAACAGCTCAACGTCACGGAGGAGATCGCGCCTCTCGAGAAGAAGCTCACGGAGCTACGCGAGGAGATTTACAAGAATCTCACGCCGCTGCAGCGTGTGCAGGTGGCGCGTAGCAACAAGCGCCCGCTGAGCGAGGACTACATCCGGCTCTGCTTCACGGATTTCATCGAGCTACACGGAGACCGACTCTTTCGCGAGGACTCCGCGATCATGGGTGGCTGGGCGCGGCTCGATGGCGAGACAATCATGGTCATCGGCCATCAGCGCGGCCGTGATACCAAGGAGAATCTCAAGCGCAACTTCGGGATGCCGCATCCCGAGGGATATCGCAAGGCGCTCCGGCTGATGAAGCTCGCGGAGAAGTTCCATGTGCCTGTGCTGACGTTCATCGACACGCCGGGGGCTTGGGCAGGACTGGGCGCCGAGGAGCGCGGCCAGTCGGAGGCGATCGCCCGCAATCTGTTCGAGATGAGCCGGCTCGAGGTGCCGATTATCGCCACGGTCATCGGCGAAGGCGGCTCCGGCGGCGCACTGGCGCTCGGCGTCGCCGATCGCGTGTTGATGCTCGAGAACTCGGTCTACTCCGTGATCACCGTCGAAGGCTGCGCTGCCATTCTGTGGAAGGATGGCAAGAGCCCGGAAATGCGCGAGCGCGCGGCATCCGCGCTCAAGATCACGGCGCCCGATCTTTACGAGCTGCGCGTGATTGATGAGATCATTCCGGAACCGCTTGGCGGCGCCCACGCCGATCACGAGGCAACCGCCAAGGCGGTCCAGGACGCGCTCTGCCGCCATCTCGACGAGCTGCGACGCTTCAAGCCAGACAAGCTCGTTAGGCGACGACGGGAGAAATTCCAGCGTCTCGGCCAGTTCGTCGAATAGCCGCCGCATACGATGTCGCATCTCATCGAAGTCGCGTTCAAGGGCAACCGCAAGGAGTTCTTCGTCTGGGAAGCCGACGAATCGCCAGCGCTCAAAGCGCCGGTCATCGTTGACGCCGACCGCGGGGAGGATCTCGGCCACGTGTACGCGCTGGGCGAGCTCGCGGCAAAGCGAAACGCCGGCGCCGCACACGGCCTGGGTGAGGCCGCACCGTCGAAGAAGGTCCGCCGCGTGGCCAGCGCCGACGACGTCCGGCGGTACACCGAAGTCCGATCGCAGGACGAGGACGCGCGTCGCAAGGCGATGGAGCGGGTGAAGGCGAATCAGCTCGTCATGAAGATCTCCGACGCCGAGTGGCAGTGGGATCGGAAGAAGCTGACGTTCTACTTCACGGCCGAGAAGCGCGTCGACTTTAGAAATCTCGTGCGCGAGCTCGCGGCGATGTTCCGAACGCGTATCGAGCTGAAACAGATCGGCGTCCGCGACGAGGCCAAACGTCTGGACGGCATCGGCCGGTGCGGCCGGCAATATTGCTCGAGCTCCTGGCTCCCGGAGCTGCGTCCCGTCAATCTCGGGGTCGCGAAGGATCAGCGTTTGTCGCTGAACCCATCGCAGATCTCGGGCGCCTGCGGGCGGCTCATGTGCTGCCTCCGGTATGAGCACGAGTTCTACGTCCAGCAGCGGAAGCGCTTTCCGAAGGAAGGAAAGCTCGTGCGCACGGCTCGCGGCGAGGAGAAGGTCACCGGCAACGACATCTTCCGCGAGCGCGTGACGCTGCGCGGCAACGATGGCGAAGTCCGCTTCCTGGCGCTCGAGGATCTGCGCGCGGAGATGGCGGCCGGCGGCTCGTTGCCATTCGCGCTCACCACGACGCAGGAGGAGCTCGAGCCGGCCGATCAGCGAGTCGAGGTCGAGGACGAACCGGAGATCGCGGCCGCTCTCGATGCCATCGTTGCCGACGAGCCGCTGCCGGCGGATAGTGCGGCGGCCCCCCCAGGGCAAACACCGTCTTCAGCCGAGTCAGCGGCCGATGCATCACGCAAGCCGCACCGCCGCCGTGGGCGTCGTGGCGGCCGCCGCAATCGCGCCGGGCGCGACCGCGGCGAGCCGGGCAACGATTCCGGCGGCTCTCCTCCCTCGGAGGCCTAACGGTTTGTCTGCTCGTTAGGCTCCACTCACCGCAACACAACGATCGTGGCCAGATTCTTCCTCACCACCGCCATTGACTACGCGAATGGCGACCCGCACCTCGGCCACGCCCTGGAGAAAATCGGCGCCGACGCCATCGCCCGCTATCGCCGCCTCGCGGGCGACGAAGTGCATTTCCTCATGGGAATGGACGAGCACGGGCAGAAAGTGAAGCAGGCTGCCGATGAAGGCGGCGTATCGCCACAGGCATTCGTCGACCGGATTGCAGCGACGTTCGAGAACGCATGGCGTCTGCTTGACATCTCCAACGATCAGTTCATCCGCACGACAGATCCGGCGCACAAACGTGGTGTGAAGGCGCTCATCGAACGCATTCACGAGAAGAATCCAGACGATTTCTACGAGAAGACGTACGAGGGCTGGTACTGCGTCGGCTGTGAGCTGTTCAAGCGGGAAAACGAGATCGTGGAGGGCCACTGCGTCCTGCACCCGACGCGTGAGTTGCAATGGACCGAAGAGCGCAACTGGTTCTTTCGCCTGACGAGATATCAGCCCTTTCTCGAGCGCCTGTTCGAGGAACGGCCCGACTTTCTCCGGCCCGACGCGCGCCGCAACGAGATCCTCGCGCTACTCGCCCAGGGACTCGAGGACATCTCCATCACGCGCTCGCGCTTGTCATGGGCGATTCCCTTCCCCCTTCGATCGAGCAACGGCGAGGAGCAGGGGACCTGGGTATGGTTCGACGCACTGCCGAACTACCTCACTGCGACGGGCTTCCCCGAGAAGAAATACCGGGAGCTCTGGCCTGCTCAGCTACACATCATCGGGAAGGACATCACCCGGCTGCACTGCGTCGTCTGGCCGGCGATGCTCCAAGCGGCCGAGATCGCGATTCCCGAGCACGTGTGGGCGCATGGATTCATGACCTTCGGCGGTGAGCGTTTCAGCAAGTCGGCCGGCGTCGCCTTCTCGCTCGAACAGGCCATCGATCGCCATGGCCCGGATGCATTGCGCTACTTTCTTCTCCGTGAGATTCCCTTCGATGGCGACGGCGATTTCTCCTGGGAGCGCTTCGACGAGCGCTATACCGCGGAGCTGGCGAATACGTGGGGCAACCTTGGAAGCCGGGCCATCGCGATGGTCGAGAAGTATCGCGAGGGTATGGTGCCCACCGGCGAGCGGACAACCCTTGATCGTGCAGATCTAGCCGACCTCGCCGAGTATCACGCGGCGATGGATGGGTCCCGCGGCTATCTGCTCCAGGACGGAGTAAAACGCGCGCTGGCGAGCGTGACGCGCGGAAACGAGTTCGTGCAGTCGTCGCAGCCATGGGCGCTCGCGAAAGACGAATCGAAGCACGCGGCGCTCGATGATGTGCTCGCGGCGGTGATCCGCGGTCTGGCACGGCAGTGCGTGCTGCTGCATCCGTTCGTGCCCGGGAAGACCGAGGAGCTCTGGCGCCAGCTCGGTGGTCCTGGACGTGTTTCAGATCAGCGGTTCGAGAACCTTCCGGGGCTGGACGCGGCGGGCTGGAAGGTCCGGAAAGGCGCTTCCCTTTTTCCGAAGTGAGTATCCGTTTTAGCAAGAGATCCCTCGTTGCACCGGGCTTGTCATCCCGAGCGCAGCGAGGGATCTGCTCTTGTGTGTCTCCGTTCAGCTCAGCTTGGAGACATCCTCACGCCTTTCGATCGGTGCAGCCGTTCGGAGCAGTCGTGTTGTTCTGCTCGTCGATGCTGATCGGGAAGTTGAAGTCCGATCCCATCGGGCCGCCGGCAGCGCCGCCATACGTGCCGGACGGGAACTGGGCATCAGCACGATTGTACTGCCTAACCAATCGGCGCAGATCACCGAGCCGGTGGCCGGTCAGATACATCCAGAGTGCGCGCTCCTGAAACATCAGATCGACCCGCGTTGAATCCGTCCCCGGGTCCGTCAGTGCCGCGAGCGCTGTCGCGGGCTTCTGACCGGCGATCGTGTACGGCGGCGAATTGAGAAGGGCTGTATTCGCGCGAAGCGCGTTCAGGATGCCCAGCCAACCCGCGTCATCGTTGTTGTGCAATTTGTCTTCGGCAGTGATCAGCTGCGCCTCGACACCGTCGGCGACGACGATCGGCGTGCCGTAGTCGGGATACTTGAGCGTGTAGTACGCAGTCGACTGACCATCCTGACCAATCCCCGACTTATAATACCGAACGCGCGCATCGCCCGTCGCGTTCGCGTCATTCCAGCCTAACGTGCGGAACGGAATCGTGTTCGGTCCTTCACCGTCGGAGACCGCGTAGCGCTTGCTGAGAGGACCGACGTTGATGTAAATGCCATTGTTCTCGCGCGAGCTGTTAGTGGAGTTATAAACGTCATACTGGAAGGTCAGCGGAACATTCGCAACAGCTGCTGCCGCCAGATCCGGTTGATTGAGATCGAGGTGCGCGCGGCCCTTAACCACCGAAGCGAGATTCCGTACCGTCTTGATGAGGGTGCCCTGCGCTACGGTATCGGAGGTCGCTATGATCGCGAGCGCCGAATCGGCCTCCGCGACGGCGAGCTGGAAGCTCTGCGTATTCGATGTCGGCGCACCGTAGACGGGGTTGCCGTTTGTGAACTCGCTGTACGGCATGCCGTTGCAGAAGTCCTCGCCGAAGTAGACGTACATGAGGCCTTCCAGCGCGTGCATCTCTCCGCGCCGCGCATCCTTCGCGGCGAACTGGGCAAAAGCGCTAGCGCCACGTTCGAGAGACGCGCGCGCCTGCTGCATGTACCGCAGCCATTGCTGAACCGTACCGTTGTTGATCTGGATTGGACCACGCTGGTCCACCGAAATGCGCGTCGGAAACGTATCGATGTCCCGCAGCTCGTCGCTGAGCAGACCGGGGAGATCGACTGTGCCGTCCACGTAATTCATCTGCTGCTGGAAGTCAGCCAGACCGCCGCCGTATAGCACCGGCAAACCAGCCGCGGACGCCGTGGATTCCGGTGTCGCCACATCCACGTCCTGCACTTTGAGCGTCTTGTCCAGATTGCACCCGGTGAGCGCGATGCCGACAGCAGCCAACGATACCGCCGCTGCGCATCGCGCCGCCGCGCGCGCGAGAAGACGCCGTGAGTATGAAGTCATGAGGTTCCTCATCATGGGTATCTGCTGAGTGGGCGGTGACACTTAGAAGTTGAGATCGAGGCGTGTGATGAACGAGCGGAATGGCGCCTGCGTCAGGAAGTCGGTCCCGATGAAGCTCGCGGTGGTCGACGTGCCCTGTTGCTGCGCATACTGGATCTCGGGATCGGCACCGCGATAGGACGTCCACGTGTGCAGATTGCGACCGGCGAAGGTGATCGCGGAGGAACGCAAGCCGAGTCGGTTCGAGACGAGCTGCGGCAGCGTAAATGTGGCCGAGATCTCACGCAGCTTCGTGAAATCGCCCTTCTGAATGAAGCCGGCGTGCGATGGCAAGCCGCTGGCGACCGTCTTCTGATACGCGATGACCGCCGCCTGATCCACCAGCGGCGCTGTCGGATCATTGTCTTCACGACAGTTCGCGAACGCCGACGTCGTGCAGCGGAACTCTTCCGTCTGGTTGTAGACGTAATTGCCGCCGCGATGCTGGACGAGCGCCGATAATTTGAGATTCTTGAACAGTGTAAGGGTCGGCGTTGCGCTGAGCTCGAAAGTCGGCAGCACTGGCCCGATGTACGTGACGTTGTTGTCGACGTTCACCTCGGTGCGACTGAGGATACCGTCGCCGTTCGCGTCACTGTACGACAGGATCTTCTTCGCCCAGAAGCCGCCTAACGGGTACCCTTCCACGTGGCGCTGCGGATCGAAGATGATCGATGCGATGCCGGTGCCCAGCTTGTTGAGTCGGTTCTTCAATGTCGAACCCGAGAGATTGACCTCGAACCGGGCGTTCTGGTTATCGTAGAGCGTTGCGTTCAACGCCAGCTCGTTGCCACCGTTGAAGACTTCTCCCAAGTTCACGAACTGCGTGCTGCTCACACCCAAGGACGGCGCCAGCACGCGCGCGACGAGAGCATTCTTCGTCGTCTTGCGATAGCTGGTGTACTGGATGCCGATCTTATCCTGGTAGAAGTTGAGATCGAAGCCGCCCTCATACTCGGTGGAAATTTCCGGCTTGAGGGTCGGATTGCCCGTCCCGCCGATGATCACTGATGCCAGCTCACCTCCTCCAGCCTGCGTGACGGCTGCACCGGAGAGATACGTGTCAGCCTGGCGGAAACCGGGGCGCTGGCCGGACTCGCCGAACGCGCCGCGGAGTCGCAACTGGCTGAGCAGGCCCGACGCAAACCATGACCGATCGCGCAGGAAGGGCTCCTCCGACATCACCCACGACGCGCTGACGGCCGGATAATAAGCAAGCTTGAAATCCTTACCGAAGGCGCTGTTCTCGTCTGCGCGCAGCGAGCCCGTCAGGAACAGCCGATCCCGGAATCCGAGTTGCTCGCGCGCGTAGGATCCAACCGTGATGATCGTCTGGTTGCTCTCGTTGACGAGCTTGTTCTGCGTCGCGTCGGCCAGTGAGGCGGTCCCTGGAATCAGGTGATCGCCCTGCGCCAACGTGTAGTGCAGCTGCTCGTTGAGGTACTGGCCGCCGACGACAGTCGATGTGCTGATCGACCCGAACTGCTTGTTCGCGGTGAAGCTTCCCTGCGTGCTGTAGCGGGGATTCTGGCGACGGTACTCCTGGATGGACCCGTTCGTGATCGTCGCGTTGACCCACGTTATGACGTTGGAGGGGAAGTACGAGCGCTCGAGCAGATTGTCCATGTCGACACCGGCCTGTCCCACGCCGGTGAGCCAGGACAGCGGCTGCCATGTCGCCGTCGCGCCGCCGACGAACCGCTTCGCCCACTGGTCGATGTCACGAATGTAGAACGTCGACGGGACCGCCGAGTAGAAGCCGTCGCTGAGTGTGTCCGCACCGCACTGTGCGGCCAACGAGCTCGCATGGAATTGCGCCGCCGAACAATTGAATGCCTTGCCGAGCAGAATATTGCCTAACGGGCCGTAGATGTCGTTGTCGTTGTCCGGCAGCCGAACGCCTCGATCGATATAGTTCGTCGTGAACGTCGCGTTGAGCTTCGGCGTCAGGTGCGTCGTGAGGTTCGCGCGAAGACTGTAGTTGTGCGTCTGGTTTATGCTGATCGCGCCGACCTGCCGATCACCATCGCCGCTGATGTAGTACTGCGTTGCGTCACCGCCGCCCGACGCACTCAAGCCATAGGACCTGATGTTTCCCGTCGTGTAGACGTTGTAGAACTTGGCTGGATTGAACTGCGCGACCGTGCCAAGCGTGCACACAGGGGTTGGCTGGGTCGCTCGGTCGAGCGTGCACGACGAGCCGTAGGTCGTTCCCGTCGATGTCGTCCCGATGTTGTAGTAGTTGTCGCCGTAGTTGACGGGATTCCACTGATTGCCGTATTGCGCGAACGTACGCCACTGGGTGCGGCCGGCGGCTCCGCGCTTCGTCGTGATCTGAATGACCCCGTTCGCTGCCGCCGTTCCATACAGCGCCGATGCCGCCGGTCCCTTGAGTACTTCGATGCTCTCGACGTCTTCAGGATTGATGTCGTCGAAGCGGCTAATGCTCGCGCCGCCCACGCCCGGGCCGAACGAGTCCGTGCTGTTGTCGACGCGTACGCCATCGACGATCAACAACGGATCATTCGAGAGCGACACCGAGTTCGCGCCGCGAATGCGAATGCGCGCGCTGGTCCCAGCCGTGCCTGAACCCTGGGTGATGACGAGACCTGGTGTTTTCGCCGCGAGCGTGGAGGTCAGACTCGGCTCCGCGGCCAGACTCACCTGATCGCCCGGCTTGATGATGCCGACGTCGTTTCCATTCTCACGCTTTCGTTCCGTCGCTCCCGTCGCCGTCACGACGACTTGATCGATCTGGACGGCAGACGCTTGGAGAACGAAATCCGCGGTGCTGTTGGCGCCCGCGTCCACCGTCACCTGACGAGACGCGGCCGAGAAACCGAGACGTGCAACGCGCAGTGTGTACGTGCCGGGCGTGACGTCCGTGATGCGATACGCGCCATTGTCATCGGTGCGAGCACCGCGCTGCGTACCGACGACGACGATGTTCGCGTCCGCGATCGGTGTGTTGGTTCCACGCTCGGTGATTCGGCCAGTGATGGCCGACCGCTGCTGCTGCGCACCGGCAGTACCTGCGGACAGCGCGATGCAGGCCAGGGGTGCAAGCAAGCCTTTCCAGAAACCTCTCATCGGGGGCTCCTTCAGTGGATAGAAGGGGGTGTCGAGGCTGGGCCCAAACTTGGGCCGGTGATACGGCGAGACGGCGGAGTGGACGGGTGAGCACCGAGCGCCTGTTGCCATCAGTCAGTCGACACGACAGATGACACAATGGCGTGCTCGGCGTATCCGGCCGCGCCGCACAATTTAGCACCGCAATCACAGCGAGTAACACCCGCGGATGGACCTTTCGTCACTTCATCGGCGCAGAATCGCCGGTGATTTACTTGGGCCCAAACGCAAAATCCGCCACGGAGCAGCTGCTCCGTGGCGGCTCGACAATAATACCTGGATCGCCAGTCGCCTACATTACGGCTGTTTTGTGGGCGGCGCTGGCGTTGTTGGCGTTGGCGGTGGCGGCGTCGAACTTGACGGTTTGGAGAAATCCACGGTCGGTGCTTCTCGGGCGCCCGGATTCGTCACGTTGAAGTAGTTGCGCGACTTCGCCCCCGTCACTTTGGCGGTTAGCGCCTGCGGAAATTGCCGGATGTACGTGTTGTATTCCTGCGCCGCGGCGTTGTAATCGCCGCGGGCCACTGCGATCCGGTTCTCCGTCCCGGACAGCTCATCCATCAGTCGCGTGAATTGCTGATCCGCCTTGAGTTGCGGGTACGCTTCGGCAACCGCGATCAGGCGGCCGAGCGCCGTCGTCATTTGCGCATTGGCGTCGGCCATTTGTTGCGGGTCGTGCGTTTGCACCGCCCCCAATACTCCCGCTCGCGCCTGAGCGACCTGGGTGAACACGTCATTCTCGTGCTGCGCGTAGCCCTTCACCGTGTTCACCAGATTGGGAATCAGATCGGCGCGGCGCTGCAACTGCACTTCGATCTGACCCTGTGCTCCGTTGGCCTGCTCATCCAACTGCTGAATGCGATTGTACCCGCAACCAACACTGGCGAGGAGCAAGGGAACTGCGAGCCACGTTCGTCTCATCGAAAGCTCCATGAATGGCGATTGGTGCCGAACCGGCGCGGCGTGCTCAACGCTCACCACTGAAGCTTAACTGTACCACATAGTGCCCCGGCTTCACCGCCCCAGGCGCGACGTTCCACGCCTGCTTCGCCTTCTGGTCCAGGCACCGATCGACGGCCTTGCCGGCGGAGCCGGACCATTTGGCGTCGCCGACGCGCGCGTCGGTGATTCCCGAATTCCCGATCGTCACGACCATAGCGACGTTGCCGCGCAACGAGGGATCAGCCTTCTGGCCGAACTCCGTGTAGCAGAAGCGAGTCGCGCTCTGCTCTCGTTGCACGGCGTCGAGCAGAGGTGCTGGCGCGTCGGCGAACGACGTACGGCTGCTGTTGCCCACGTCACCGCCGCTGGGTGTCAACTTCTGCTGATGAAACGTGTCCGGCGCCGCCTTCGGCAGGTTCGTCACGGTCTTGCCCAGATCCACAGGAGTGGTGTCGGCCGTTGCCGTGGCAACCTTCGTCGAATCTGGCTTCATCGTATCGACGGGAAGCTGTGTCGTTTTTTTCTTGTCGCCGGGACAAGCGGCCAGAAGGGCAAGCAATGGTAAAAGGGCCAGGCGCTGCTTCACTGCGATTCCCATGTCGTTCTTCCCTCACGAGAAGGTTCTGTCTCACGGTTGTTAGCGAATTATCAACTGCCGAAACGGTCGAGGTGGTCCACCAGCTTCTCCATCCCGGCGAGATAACCCGCGACGATGCCGCCGACGTCGTTGGCCGCGATCGTCTGCTCGCCGCGAACGTGTCGAACGACTCGTTGAAATGCCGCCGGGTCGAGGTTCCCATACCCGGCGACCATCTGACTCAACGCCACGTTGTCCTTGGGCGGTATGTCGCCCTGTAATCGGGCAACCGCCCGAAAAATGACCATGATCGTGCTGAGGCTCGCTTCCAGGAGCTCGAGCTGCCGGCGCGGGTCACCTCCCGACGCCAACACTCCTTGCCGCAGCTTGAGCAGCTTCCCCATCGCTTCATGCTCGAGCTGTAGCCGCAAGTCGTTCGAATCCACGCGGATGCCGTCGAGCGGAGACTCCCCATAGAGAATCTTGTGCCGCTCGAGTACGTCGGCGTATTCCATCGCGAAGATGTCCGCGGAGGACCGCCACTCTTTCGTGGTCATCGTCATCGGCGCGGGATTTCCTCCTTCGCTCCACGCCCGCGATACCGCCGCCGCCGCGGCCAACCGCTCCAATGAGAGCGAATCGACCAGTACGAGGATGTTGTAGTCCGATCGCTTCGGGATGTGCTCACCGGCCGCTGCCGACCCGTAGAGCACGACGCTGCGGAGCTCTGGGCCGTACGCGGCACGGAGCTGCTCGACCAATTCTTCAGGCGTCATCTTCGCCATACGACGCTCCTCTTTCCGTGATCACCAGCTCCCGCTGGAACCTCCGCCACCGAACCCGCCGCCGCCGCCGAATCCTCCAAAGCCTCCAAAGCCGCCACCACCGCCGCCTCCTCCGCCGACCCACCCTCCGCCCCGTCCCCCGCCGCCCCAGCCGCCCCCACCGATTGGAAATGGGATGAAGAGGCAGCCTGGCCCGCATCCGCGCCGGCGCGTTCCTCTGCTCAGGAGCGCCATGACGACGAAGAATATGATGATCAATATCAGCGGATTGATCCCGCCGCCTGATCCGCTCACTGGGGCACGCGAGCCAGACGGCGTCAGCGCAGCTGTCGGCGCACGGAGCGAGGTATCGAGTTGGAAGTTGAATTCGCTCGCGAATCGTTGAGCGACTCGCAGTGTCATCAACTGAATCGCATCACCATAGTCCTTCTGTTTCAGCAGCGGTAACGCTTCATCGCGGATTTCCCCGGTTGTCGCATCGGTCAGAAATCCTTCGGCGCCATAGCCGGTTTGTATGGCGATATAGCCACGACCGTCAGAGCTCGTCTCCTTGGGTACTACCAGGATGACGACCCCACGATTGCGCGCTGGATCGCCCGGTTTTCCCGCGCTGCCGACCTTCCACGCTCGGCCAATCTGGAGCGCGACATCTCTCTCGTCTCGCCCTTTCAGATCGGGGAGTGTGACGACGGCAATGTCGCCGCCGGATTTTCCGCGAACGTCTTCGATGATCTGCTGGATGCGCGCCTTGTTCTCCGCCGGGATCACGTTCGCGAAATCATTCACGAACCCGACTGGCGCGGGCACCTGCAACTGTCCGATCTGCAGTTGAAACGTGGCCGCGAGAGCGGCCAGAAAGAACCCGATACGCAGCACCGGAGCGATTATCGTTAGGTTGCGGAGTCGAGGCTCACCACGAGTGGAAGTCTAACGGACTCGAGTGGAATCTGGCGACGACGCAGCAAAACGGGGCGGCCAGTCGGTCGCCCCGTTTGCCATGGTGCGTAGCAGTCGTCGTTACTTGGTGAAGTTGAAGGGGAACGAATACGTTCCTCCCCCCGCGTCAGACGACGGGAATCTCCATGACTCGATTTTGCTGCGAATGCAGCTCTCGGCCTCAGACGCGCCCGGACCACTCCATGTGCGATTCGTGATGTTCACGCCGGTCACGTCGCCGCTGCCCGTAAGTGAGATCGCGACCGTCACAGTTCCGGCCAAAGCCGGATTCGCCTTCAGTCCGTACTCCTGATAACAGAAGCGAAGCTGCGATTCACGGCTGCGCACGAACTGGCCGAGCTCACCGACATCGCGTCGATTGCCGCCGAGATTCTCGGCGCGCACGGGTGCGGGTGCCGCGACACGAACGGCCGCGCGCTGGATGCCCCCACCGGCGCCAACGCCACCGATCCCGCCGCCGCCACCACCACCCGTTCCATTGCCGCCGCCGAAGCCACCGCGACCGGGCGTGCGTCCTCCCTCACCACCCTGTCCGAGGCCAAGTACCGTTTTGCCACCGGTACCGCCGCCGCCACGACCGCCTTGGCCGCCGCCCGTGCCGCCACTTCCCGAGGCGACCGCCACCCCGCCGATCAACGACGACACGCTTCCCGTTAGGCCACCCGTGCCCGAACCGCTGCCCGTTCCGAAGGCCGTTCCGATCGCGCCAGTGCTGGTCTGCTCCGTGCGCGAGCCAGGACGTCCCTGACGTGGTTTGCCCTTCTCGGGTCCACGGCGCCCCGGCGGCAGGTTCTTGGGCCCCGGTGAGGCCACTTCAGTCGCCGCGCCCGGCTGCGGCACGGCCGGCGTCGGTGTGGGTTGCGTGGGCGGCGGCTCGTTCAACGTGATCTCCACCGCTTCACTTTCCAGACTCGGTGGAACGATTTTGTGCATCGCCACGACGATGAGCCAAACGATCGCGAGCAGGATCGCAAACGCCCACGAATAGAGCAGCACCCGTTGTTCCGGATCGGCCCATTCGAAACGCAGTCTGCTGTCGAACCGATCTATATCGCGCGGCGGTGGTGAGCCGGCCGGCGCTGGTTGAAGAGGAGTAGCCATGTTACATCGTTACCGTCGTCGCCGGCCCTTGTTCCGTCGCACGCTGCACTTGCAGCGTGACATTTCGGAACCCGGCAAGTCGCGCGGTCTGTAGAAGACGTTGAAGCATGTCGTAATGCATCGTCTTGTCGCCCTGAATCGCGAGCGGTATCGTCACGGACTCGTTGGGACTGGTTCCGTTGGCTTGGCGTATCGAATCCGCCGCCGCTTTCAGCGCGGAGTAGAGCTGCGGCACGAGTAGCGGCTGATTCGAGTCATTCGAGGTCGCCTTGGCCGCCGCATCATAGCTCATCAATTGCCGACCGTTGAAGATCACCGCGGGCGGACGGCTGGATACGCCTAACGTCAGCTCCTGATGCGCCGGTGCACCCACCTTCGCCTGTGGCAGGGACACGCCGTTGAGGATCGGTGCGAGATCGCCAACGGTCGCGGCCGTCAGAGAGAAGAACACAATCGCGACGAACGTGTCGACGAGCGGAATGAGGTTCAGCTGGACGAGACGGAACTTCTGGAACTGCGCTCGACGGCGTCCCTCGCGTAGTGCGCGTGCGCGCTCGCTAGGCATCTCAGCGTCCTCCTGGTGTCGCCGACGCGAGGAGGCTTCCCCTCGTGCTCGGCCCTGCCGACGAAGTCTGCATCGAACGCGCGGCGCTCGTCAGCGAGATCTTCGGAAAATGCGCCAGCTTGATGCGCTCGAGAACGTGAACGATGTCGTCGTAAGCGACGTCATCATCAGGCACGACCATGACAGCGTCGCTGGTCGGGAACTGCTGCTTGACGTCTCGCAGCGTCGCCTGAAGCGTGTCGAGCGCAGCCTGGTCGAGGCCGGCGATGTTTTGTTGGAAGGGCGGGGCGCCGCCATTCGAGTGCTCCACGCGCAACCCGCCCTGCTTGATGCCGACCGCGAGAATGAGCGTAACCGTATCGGGCTGGGCTCCGCTCGTCTGCCCCGGGGCCGTCACGACCACTGGCGGCAGCGCCAGGTCGAATGCCGTCAAGTTGGTCATCACCGCGCCCGTGTACGTGAGGAGACTGAAGAACACGATCGAGGTGAGAATATCGACCAACGGCACGAGATTGATGCGCCCGTGCGCGGTGAGTGGCTCGCGCTCTAGCTGGCGTGCTCGAAGCTTGTGAAACCGCGAAGGCATGAGAGGTCCTTCCTGAGTCTGAGATCGATTCCGATGCTCGGGCCGAACGACGGCCGAGCGAATCGCCTAACGGTGACCGAGCCGGACGTCCGGACGATCGATGAGCGCGTTGACGAGGCGCACCGAGAATTCGTCCACCTGCTCGATGATCATTTCCGACTGACTCACCAAGTACGCGTGCGCGATCGAGAGCGGGATCGCCACGAGCAGTCCGAAGCCTGTCGCGTTCAGCGCGATCGCGATGCCCGCCGCCAGCTTCGACGAGCGCTCCGCCGCCGAGGCCGAGGCCACCGACGCGAACGCCTCACGCAAGCCGTAGATCGTGCCGAACAGACCGAACAACGTCGCGACGTTCGCGAGCATCGGCAGGTACTGGAGTCGGCGAGTCAGCTTCGGCATCACCGTGATTGCCGCCGCGTCCGCCACACTCTGCAGATCGGCTTCATCGCGGCTGCGGCTGCGCAGGATGAGCAAACCCATATCGGGAAGCGCCGCCGTCGATTGCGCGCACAGCTTGATGGCGTCGTCGATCTTGCCCGCACGTACCAGTGAGATCACGCGCTCGATGAACGCGCGACCGTTGATCTTGGACTTGATCACGATGACGTAGAACCGCTCGATGAAAATGGCGATACCTGCCACTCCCACGAGCAGGATGAAGTTCATGATCGGTCCGCCGTTCTTGTACCACTCAATGATCGTTGACATGTCGCCCTGTCTCCTCGCAGGCGTGTTGTGAAATCGGGTGATCGTGCTGCGTTACATCCGTTGCGCTCGGGCGAGCGGCTCGAGGAGCCGCCGCGCCCGACGCGCGATCATCATCTGTTGAAGCGTGAGGCAGAAGACGTGCCCGCCGGAGGCGGACGTCGCGCCGTGTCTGCCGGCGTCGCCGGCGGTCGACGAGTCGAGTCCGCGGGCGTCGTCGGCGTCCCTCCTGGAGCCGTGGCGGGCGGCGTGTTCACGATGCCGCCTGGCGGACACCACCAGTGCGTGGCGCACCAACGCTGTTGAACCTGCGGCAACGCCGTCGGGCTGTTCGGATTCGCGTTGTTCGCTCCGGGCCCGAGCGCCATTGGTTGTGGCGGAAGCCGTGGGGGGAACAGCGCCGCGGAATCCGCGGGTACGCGCACGCGTACGCGATGCGACGGACACCACCAATGCGGCGCACACCACTCGTACTGCTTGTGGAGGAATCCGAACCGCGGTCGCAGTGGCGAAATGGGCGGCACGGCGGGTAGCCGGAAGAGATCCGGCGTGCCGACACTATCCGCCGCGAGCACCAGCGAGTCCGCGGGCGTCATATTGCGGCCCGACATGATCGCATAGCCTTCCTGGATCTCGGGCCAGAAATCGTGATCGTAGAATCGGGGAACGAGTACTTGCCGGCTGTACGAGGGCACCTCGCGCGGCCGCACGGTCACCACCTGGGGCGTCGGCACCGTGCCACGAATCTCGATCGTCTGCTGTCGCCGCGGCTGGCGACGCTGCGCTTGTGCAGTCGAACTGTCCAGCACTAGCAGTCCCGCGAGTAGCACGGCGAAGGCACCGCATGCCGTTGCGCGCCCGCTTCGAGCGATTCTCATGCTGCTCGTCTCCGTCGCCATCAGCGACCTCCCGTCACGACGCTCGGCGGCGCCGCGTCAACGTTGCCCTGCACCGCGTTCCGCGCACGATCGATCCATGGCTTGGCGCCGGCATCATTGCCGATTGCCGCCGTCGACTGCGCGCGCTGAACGAGCTCCTGCCACACTTGTTTCGCGGCAGCGAAATACTGCTCCGCCTGCTGCGCCGCTCCCTGTTCCGCCTGCGTCCTCTCGGCATCGCTGAGGCTCGAGGGCAGCTGCACGTTCTTCAGGAAGTTGCCGTACTCCCACTGCGCGAGCCCGACGTAATAACTCGCTGCGGCGAGGTATTGCGGCACACCTGATTTGATCGCGCTCGCCAACTGGCTCGTGAGCTGCCTCAAGAGCGCCTGCTTGTCACGCGAGGCGCGCGCCACGCCAGTCGCGTTCAACTGACTCCGCGACGGAATCACCAGCTTGATCGGCTGATACTGACCGAACGTCGCAACACCTTGCTGGAACGAGCGCTCCGCCACGCGCGAGGCGCATTCGGCCTGCAGTTCGCCCGACGGATTCTCGCACGCGCTCGCGAGGGCGCTCTTCGCGGCCGCCGTATCACCGGACGTCTGGAGCTGCGCGATCTGCTGCTGCCGTGCCTGCGTCGCGCGCTGGTCGCGCGGATATCGCTGTGCAAATGCCGCGAACGTCCGAGCAGCATTTCTCGGATCCTGTGCTTCCGCATACGTGGCCGCCGCGTTCCAGAGCGCGTCCGCCGAGCGATCGTCCCGCGGATACGCCTGCGCGAACTGCTCATAGGCCGCCGCTGCCTCCTTCTTCTTGCCTAACGAATCGAGCATGACGGCGACGCGGACCATGGCGTCGGCGCGGCCGGTCCAGTTGTTATTCTGCTGGATCAGCTCCTGGTACGCCTGGACGGATTGGTCCTTTTCACCCAGGTCGGCGAGGAGCCGCGCCCGCAGTGTCTGATACTGGAGGCGATACTTGTAATTCGGGTATTGCTGCGCCAATTGCTGCGACAGGTCGATCGCATGCTGCCGCGCGTCACGAGAGGCCGCCTGGTCACCCTTGCTACGGGCGACGCTGTCCGCGAGCATGTACGTCTCGATGGCGTTGCGAAGCGCGTCGGGCGCCTTCGCGTTCTGCGGGTTCGCCTTCGCGTAGGCGACGTAGACCTGCTCCGCGGCCTCACCGTACTGGCCACGCTTGATCAGCGAGTCCGCATAGCTGCCCGCTGCCGTCTCGCGAGTCGCGCGAATCGAATCCGCGAGCCGCGATTGGCCGCTTGCCAAGGCCACCTTCTGCGCCTGCTCCCACTGTGTCTGAGCCTGCGTGTACTGGCCGCCGCGGTACATGGCGTCGCCGATCAGACGCTGTGCGGTCGGCGTGTACGGATCGTTAGGGTACGTCGTGGCATACGTCTGGAAAGCCTGCTGCATTGCATCCCAGCGGTGAGTCTCCGATGCGCGACGTCCCTTCTCGATCAGCGCTTTTTTCGCGACGTCGGTCTGCGGGAAGGCAGCAACGAAGCGATCGACGACCGTGAATAAGGAATCTTGCGCCGCGCGATCAGTCTTGTTGCGCACGAGCGCCGAATCGTAGGCAACGATCGCATTGCGCCCCGCTTCCTGCGCGAGCTCCTGATTGCCATTTCCATAGGAGAACGCCGCCTTTGCGAACTCGGCGCCTGCGTGCGCGTAGTCTCCGGCGCCGAACAGCGACTCGGCGAGATACCGGTTGACGATCTGCGCGCTGTCGCTCTTCGGGAAATCAGTCAGGTAGCGACGGTAGATTTGCGCCGCGTCACCGAAGTGGGCGCGGTTGCCAGCCTGCGCCGATGCAAGCAGATACTGACCACTCTCGCGCAACGCCGCTTCGCGAAGCTTGGCCGCGGTGTCCGCCAGCTGCGGATTCGCCTGCGCCCAGGCGCTGCCTGGCGCAAGTATATCCGCAAGTCGAAGCCGCGCCGCCTGCGCCGAATCGCGCTCGAGCAGCCGGTTCTGATAGATGTCGGCGATCTGGCTCGTCGCCGTCAGGACGCTCGAGTCTGTCGGCGACTGCTGCATCACCATCTGGTACGCGCTGATCGCCTCGGGGAAGTTGCCCTGTTCGGTGAAGGTTTGCGCGACGCGACGCATCAGCGCGAGCTGATACGGCGCGCCACCACGACTCTGGAAGTAGCGGCTCGCCGCCTGTGCGCCGCCTACCTGCGTGAAGGCCACCGCCATGTATTCGATAGCTTCGCCACGCAGTCCGAGACGCGATTGCTGCTCTGGCGTGAGTTTGTCATAAGCATCGACGAGTCTGCTGAATACATCGACGGCTTTCTGATACTGCGCTTGACTCGTCTGATTCGCCTGGTTGTAGTAAGACCAGCCGAGCTTGTACAGCGCGAGGAAATAGATGTCGCTCGGCGGCTGTGTCGTCGCCACGGCTTGCTCGTATGCCGTTGCGGCGGACGCGAACCCGACGCGACGGGCGTCGCCCTTCTGGCGCGACGCCAACTCGAAGCGCGCATCGCCGAGGCGGAAGAACGCCTCGCTCCGGAAGTTCGAGTTCGGCAAGCTCGTGACCTTCTCGAACATGCGCGTGGCGTCGGCCCACCGCTGCGTGGACGCATACAACGTCCCGAGCGTGTAGGACGCGGCGTCGATCTGCTCGAAATTCGGATAGCGATTGACGAGCTCTTCGTAGCGAGCGATCGCGGCCGAGTAGTCGGGCGCGATCGGCCCACCGGCTGCGGTGCTGTTGCTCGCTGTTGTTGGCGCGGCGGCCGGTGTCGTCGGGCGCGCCGAGGGGGCCGTCGGCGCCGCCGGCCGCACGGAGTCGGGGCGCGCTGTCACGCCCGACGCGCGCTGGCTCTGCGCGAAGACGGTGTCCGCTTGCCTAACGAGCAGCTCGCCAAGTTGCAGCAGCGCATTGGGCCGCAGCGGGCTGGTCGGATATCGGTTGAGGAAATCCTCGAGACGGTTGATCGCCGAATCGAGCGCCGCCGGAGGAGCCGCCGTTGCTCGCGTGGCGTTGGCGACCGTCATCGCCGGCGCTTGCGCGGAGAGCGCCGCCGGCAGAGCGACTGCCGCCGCCATGAGTACTCTGATGATCCGAGTCATCGTTTACTTCTTCTGCGTGGGAGGTGTACCGGCGCGTGCCGCTGGCGCTCCTTTGGTCGCCGCTGCCGCTCCGGGCGGTCCATTCGTTGTCGCGCCCGAGGTCGAGCCCGCGGTGCCGGTCGCGGCTCCCGTTAGGCCAGCCGCCGCGCCGCCGCCAGTGCCCGAGCCCTGTGTGCCCGTCGTGCCCGCGCCAGCCGGTCGTCCCTGATCGATCGCGTTGAAGAACGCGGCGGTCGCCGTGCCGAACTCCGCGGCTTGCATGTCGTGTTGGAGCAACGCGAGAAGATCTGCCGCCCGGGCCGACAGCTCGGTGCTCACCGCGCCGATCAATCCGGCTTCCGCCTGGCCACGGCGTGACAGAGCCGCCTCGTGCGCCGTTCGCAGCTGGGTCAGCGTCGCACTGGTATCCGTTAACTGCCCAGTCTGCGCGGAAGCGAACAGACGATCCGCATCGTCGATGGCGGCGCGAGAATCCGCGAGCTCCTGGCGCGCCTTCGTTAGGCGCGATCGCACCGAATCCCGCAAGAGGAAAAGCGGCAGTGCGTTCAACATCGAATCAGTGCGTGCCGCGACGAGCGCCTCGACGTCCACACCGGCTGGAATGAGCCCGCGCTGGCGAAGACTGTCGGCACGCACCGAGAGCACATAGGCCGGGCCGCCCTGAACGTTTCGTACCTGCGTGACGAGCGATCCGCGAAGGTTCGACTCCGTGGAATCGATGCTCGACAGCAGACCGTGCAGTCGTGAATCTGTCGTGTCCACGCGAGCGACGAGCTTCGCGACCGTGTCGCCGCGCCCCTTCATCGCCTGCTGCAATCCGCGAATCTGCATCAGCCGCAGCGACGCATTGCGAGTCGCCAGACGCAGTCGCTGAGACGTGACCGCGGCGTCGAGGTCGGCGGCCATGACTGCTTCCGTACGCTGCGCAAACTGCGTCGGTGCAGCGTTAGCCGACGCGGGCGCGAACAACACGCGCTTCGAAAGTACGGCGCTCGCCGAATCGGCGACGGCTCCGTAGCGCTGATTCAAATCGGCCAGCGTCACGATCCGCGCTACTTCTACCTGTGGCAATGTCGGTGTGGTTCCAGTCATCACCGACGCGAGTACCTGCGGATCCGCGCCCGCGGTCTCCTCGAGCGCGATCGTCTTACCCATCTCGGGATCGTTCGCGAACAGGAGACCCGCCGCCCGCGCCCGCACGAGCGCGCTCGCGAGATTCATCACGGCCTCGTTCGACTTCGGATCCAGACGAGCCGCCTCCGCCTTGCCCGAATCGGCAACCATACGGAAGAGCCGCGCCGCGTCGTTCGTGCGTCCGAGCTGCAGCATGGACTGCGCGGCCATCAACCGCGCCTCGTCACGCTGCGGAAGCATCGGATATTGATCCGCAAAAGCGCCGAAGCTCTGGCCCGCGCCAGCGATGTCCTTGTTCTTATACTGTGCCCACGCCTTTGTCAGAAGCGCCATCGGCGCCAGACCGCCATTCGCCGTCACCGCGTTGGCGAATGTAATCGCGCGATCGTAAGCGTTCGTCTCGTACGCGAGCTCCGCGGCCGTGAGTCTCACCTGATCGGCAAAGCCGCCGGTCGCCGTCTGCGCCAGGGCCTCGAGTCGCGAAAGTGCTTCGGTGGTCCGCGTCGTGTCCGATCGGAGCGACGTGAGCACATCCATGTACTCTGCGTACTGAGCGTACGGAGCGCCCGCCGCCTTCGCCGCCTGGAAGTGAGAGGCAGCCACGGGATAGTTGCGGAGTTGATACGCGGCGAGGCCGCTCACGAGCGCCCCGAGTCCACGTGCCTGGTCCAGGGCCCGGCCCTGTACCAGCGTCGCGACACGCGCGAAGTCACCCGTCCGATACGCGCTCAGGAGAAGCTGCGAATTGAGCAGCGGTGCGTAACGAGCCGGTCCGCTCGCCACTACCGCCTGCGCGTTCGTTCGAAAGGCGCTGTCCATGCCTAACCGATATTGCGCCTGTGCGAGCATGAACAGCACGTCGCCCCGTCCGCGCAGCGTCTCAGTGCCCGGCGTCGCGGCGGGAGCAGGTAATGACGCGAGCCACTGCAGTCGCTGTAGCGCCGAGACCGTTCGATTCGCCAACAGATCGTTCAGCGCGACGCGCGCCTCTGCCTCCATCGCGCGTGCCGGATCGATCGGCGGCAAGAGCGACGTGTCGGCGAGGGTCAATCGATTGCTCGTTTCCGTCGGTCTCTGTTGCGCTTGCAATGGAAGCGCAACGAGCGCGAGGGCAGCGAGGCTCAGTCCTTTCATAATGAAAACCTCCGCCATCCGCTCAGAATGGGTTTGACGTGCGGCTCGCCCAGGAGGTCTGCACTAGCCTTCCGTCCTGAATGGCGAACTGCACATAAGTCACGGCATCGCCTAGGGCGCGCACGCGCGCCACTAGCTGCTGCGGTTGCCCGTTCACGGTCGTCGTCAACACGATGGTATGAGGGGTGGGCAGCACCGCTCCGCGGAACAACTCGTCGGCCGCGCCAACCCGAAACGCAGTTCGAGTCGTGTCGTTCACCGTCGCTAGCGCAGTGCTCGCGCCATCGATTGATAGCGCCAATCCGCCGACCTGCGTTGCCGACACCGAGTCCGCCGCGAACAGCACCGAAAGCATCGTGCTCGGCTGCTTACGCAGCGCCTCTGCGGCGAGCGCCAACTGGCCATGCGTCGCGTCGACTAATCGTTCGCTCACGTAGAGTTGATCGCTCAGGTTGCGCAGTGCTTCCTGCTGCACCGCGACCTGCGCATTTGTGATCAACAGCACACGCGCGATATTCGCTCGGCGTTGAGCTTCTTCGGCGACCAGCTGTTCGAGCGGAGTTCCCGCCGGAACCGGCGTCGTCATGCGTCGCGTCGTGTCAGAAGCGACGGGCCTTTGAGCTCGTGTCGTATCTTGTGCGTGTGCGCCGAACGCTGGAATGGCCATTCCCAGCGCAATCAGCGCAATGAGCGCTTCTCGCTTCATGCCGCTTTCTCTCTGTGGCTCGGGTTCCATGCGACTCGCGAGATCGCCGCGCTAAAGCGAGCAGTTATGCGAGATTTGCGATGTCCGCCCACTTCGCCACTCGTCTCCGCCCGGCATAGTCGCGTTGCCTCGTGCCGCAGCCGCTGCGCGTCGGCCGCGCGTCGGAATCGGGTAGAGCACGTTCTGTGCCTCATACCTGCGGCCGCCGACCGGCATTTCCTCACGGCGCCGAGGCCAAAAACCCGCGCGAAATCGGGCCTTAACCGACGAAGCATCCGGCGCGGAGCGTCGGGGTGCCGCACGGCGGATTACTACATGAGTCGGCACCGCGGACGTTACATTTTGAGGGGGCGATCTGTACTCAGGCGTACCTGACCTTTCTTTCAAACACACTCATGTTCGCGTCTCCCAGAGTCCTTGCAGTGCTCTCCCTTGCCGCCGCGCTGGCTTGCCGAGGCGCTGAAACGGCTCGACGCGAATCGACTCGCTCGCCCGCTGCATCGCCCAGCACTCCCGCGACGGCAGCGGCCGCCACGACGCCATCGTCTCGCGTGCCCACGGACTCGATTAGCGAGCGCGCCGACAGCGGGCGCATTGCCGGAAATCCACGCGCGCCGCTCTGGATCGTGGAAGGGAGCGATTTCCAGTGCCCGTATTGCAAGATGTGGCACGATTCGACTTACGGACCGCTCGTACGCGATTACGTCGCCACCGGCAAGGCTCGACTGGCGTACCTCAACTATCCCCTGAGTCAGCACCAGAACGCGATGCCCGCGGCCGAGGCCGCAATGTGCGCCTCTGTCCAGGGCAAGTTCTGGGCGATGCATGACTCGCTGTTTGTTTCGCAACAGCGCTGGGAAACGCTGCCGAACGCCATGCCCAGCTTCGATTCACTTGCGGCTCGTCTCGGCGTCAATGTGTCTGCCTGGCGCGACTGCGTGGCGCGGCACCTCACGCGTCCGCTCATCGACGCTGACGCCGAGCGGCTCCGTGGCTCTGGCGTGCGATCGACGCCGACCTTCTTCGTCGGCGATCAGCGGTTGGAAGGCTTTCAGCCGTATTCGTTCTTCCGGCAGGTGGTCGAAGCCCAACTCGCGAAACGCAGTACGTCACGCTGACGCGGCGGCGGCCTAACGCGCCGGCGTATCCTCGTGCGATCTGCCCTCCGCCTCGGTTATGAGGGGACGGCGCGGCTGGCGCGTGCCGCCGCTTCACTCGCCCGACTGCTGCCGGCAAGCGACGGCAAGCTCCTTCGTGCCTTGCGAGCCCGGAGCGGCATTCTATACCGATATCGCGCGTGGGGTGAGCGGAGCCGTGATCCGCTCCGCGCACTGCTCTGGATGCATGCCCCTTCGGTAGGCGAGGGCCTCCAGGCGCGCCCCGTTCTCCAGCTCCTTCGGCAGCGACACCCGCAAGTCCAGCTCGCTTATACTCATTTCTCACCAAGCGCCGAGTCGTTCGCGCGGTCGCTGGACGTCGATTTTCGAGATTACCTCCCCTTCGATTCGACTCACGACGCGCGCGTCGCCCTCGACGCCCTCCGGCCGAGAGCACTCGTGTTTTCCAAGCTCGATGTCTGGCCGACACTAACTGCACAGTCGCAGTTATTAAATGTCGGGCTCGGTCTAATCAGCGCTACGCTTGCCCCGGGTTCATCGCGACGTTCGCGCTTCGCTAGCGCCCTGCTTCGAGATGCCTACGCACTGCTCGACGCGGTGGGCGCAATCGATGCCGAGGACGCTGAGCGTCTGGTCCAGCTCGGCGTCCGGCGCGATGTTATCGTTGTCACAGGCGATACACGCTACGATCAAGTCTGGCAGCGCGCCCACGCGGTTGATCGCGCCGCGCCGGTGCTCGCCCGCCTGGCCTCCTCCCGCCCAACGATCGTCGCTGGATCCACATGGCCGGCCGACGAGCGGGTACTTCTCCCTGCATTTGGCCTCGTACGCCGTACTCTCCGCAGTGCTCGACTCATAATCGCACCGCACGAGCCAACGCCTGCCCACCTCGATCCGATCGAACAGTGGGCGGCCCAGGAGCGGTTTCGCCTCGACCGACTGGACCAGGCTTCGGAGACGAGCGACGTCGTCCTGGTCGATCGCGTGGGGGTTCTCGGCGACCTTTATGGCCTCGCCGACATCGCGTTCGTGGGCGGTGGCTTTCACGACGCTGGCCTTCATTCCGTGCTCGAGCCCGCGGCCTTTGGGGTGCCGGTGCTTTTCGGACCTCGTCACACGTCGAGCCGAGACGCGGGACTCCTCGTTCGATGCGAAGGCGGTGCTTCCGTCACCGACGTCCCTTCGCTTGCCGGCGTCCTCACTTCATGGCTCCGCGACCCGAGCGCACGTACCGCGGCGGGCGCCCACGCGGAGTCGATGGTGCGTGACGGGGTCGGAGCCGCCGAGCGGTCGCTCGCGGTTGTCGAGTTTCTGCTCGGCCTTGCCTAACGCCGAGCGGTGGCCAGCGTCGCTGCCGGCGCACGCGAGGGCCGGTGGAGGAAGAATCCCTGCACGAGGTGCACACCGAGCTCTTTGACGGCCTTGAACTCCTCGGCGCGCTCCACTCCCTCGGCGATCACCTTCGCCCCGTGATCGTTCGAGAACTTCACCATCGTCTCGACGAGATTCTGCTTGATGAAGTTCGAATCGATCCCGTTGATGAGCGAAATGTCAAGCTTGATGTAGTCCGGCTCGAGATTCGCGATCGAGCCAAGACCAGCGTACCCACTTCCCGCATCGTCAACAGCGAAGCGGAATCCCGCTTCTCGAAAGGCGCGCAGCCGTTCGCGGAACTTTGGGTAGTCCTTGATCGCCGTCCGCTCCGTGATCTCGATGACGACCCGATCCGGATACTTCACCTCGTGCTCGTTGAACGCTGGATCGTTGAAGTCGTGCGGGTCGACATTGAGGAAAAGTAGTTCGCCTGGCTGGAGGTGCGTGTCCATGCCTTCGATGGCGCGGCTGCGGCAGAGACGACTCAGCTCCCACACGAGGTCTGCTTCGGCGGCGACGTCGAACATCACCTCGGGAGAGCGCAGGCTGCGCATCACGCCACGCGCGAGTGCCTCGTAGCCGTAGATCTCCTGCGTCTCGGTGATGACAATGGGGTGGTAGTCGATGTACACACCCCGCTCGCGGAGACTCGCCCGCAGATCGGCTACGCGACGCGCGCGGTCGCGCTCCTCGATGCTGCGCGCCGCCTTTGCCGCCTCACGAATGCCGCGATAGATCAGCCGCTCGAGTCGAATCTTCGGGTTGTAGTATACGTGCGACCGCCCGACATAGATGTCGAACAAGGCCGAGATTTCCTCGCCGTGCTGAGCCTCGATGCGTCCCGCAACATGCCGCTGTAGACGCGCGACCATGTCGGTGATTTCGCTGTCCGTCGCGGCGGCGACGCCGGCGGCCGGAACATGAAAGAATATGAAATCATCGTCGTTCGTAAAGCTCACCATCAGTCGGGAATCATTCGGCGAGGTCTCGTCGAGGAATTCGCGCACGGCGACGGATGTCGTCTCCAGCACCGCGTCCAGCTTCTCCCACCCGTAGATCTCTTCGATCTTCGAGTAGCGAACGAAGTTGAGATAGAGCACAACCAGCTCGCCCCGTTCCTTGAACAGCGCGCGTGAGCGTTCGATCATCACCGGCAGCGTGGGCAGGCCGGTCATCGCGTCGTGGAGCATTTCCTCGTACTCGACGCGCTCGACGCGATCATTCAGGGCCGATCCGGACACCGTGCCGCGGCCGACGGCCGAGTGCACGCGCGCCGCTATTTCTTCGGGCGCCGCCGGAATGCGGTACCACTCCTCGACGTGTAGCTCGACGGCGCGACGGCGCGCGACATCGTCCGCGCAACCCATCACCACGGGAATCCCATGCGCATGAGCGCGCTCCGTGGCGCTTCGGAGCAATGTCGGATCGGTTGTCACCAACAGCACGGCGCGAATACCGGATTCGTCGATCGCCTCGAGTAGCTGCGGCTCCTCGACCCGCTTCACGCTCCAGGATTCCAGCTGGTCAACTGCGGTCGCGATCGATGGGTCGTCGCTATCCGTGAGAAGGAAATCGCTCATTCCGCCGTTATCGCGGACTACGACGCCATCGCGCTGCGCATCGCCAGGTTTCGTTGCACGGTCGTCGCGAGCGTCGGCAAGTCGAAAGGCTTCTCGACGTAGTCATCGGCGCCAAGTTGTAACGCCTCGCGCTTGTCTTCCCACTCGCCTAACGCGGTGACCATGACGATGCGAACATTCTTACCGAGCGTTGGGTGTTGCTTCATGATGCGACAGACTTCCCAGCCGTCTCGTCCGGGCATCATCACATCGAGCAAAACGAGAGCTGGTTTTACCGTCTCGAACAGAGCGAGCGCTTCATCGCCGTTGTGCGCGACGGTGATCGGATAACCGCGGATCTCGAGATACTGACGGATGATCTCGGCGTTGTCGTGATTATCGTCGACCACCAGGATCGGTGGCAAGTCGGTGTCCTGCATGTCATTCGAATTCAATGGGTTCTCGGCGAGGGCGCGCTCAGGACCAACGTGGGCAAAATGCAAGCCAGCTACCGGCCTGCACTGAAGGCGTAAGAGATTGCGCCGCCAAATGCGGTTCCCGACGGCTTCCCGGAGCCTGTTGGCTCCGATCCTCCGAACTCCAGTCCAAAGGTGAGACCGATGGAGGAGGTGATGCCCACATCCAAACCGATGGCGCCACGAAACACATTGACGTTGCTTGCACCGCCGCCGCGGGTCACGATCTCGTAGATCGGCGAGCCATATACCGAGAAGCCGTGGCTTGTCCCGATCGGCCTCCGGAATCCCGCCGTCACACCGAGCGGGACCAGACTCTTCGCCTCCGAGCTGTCGAGGCTCCCCCCACCAGACAGGAGCCCGTAGCCGACGAATGCACTGAATCCGAAGCTGCTCGTTGCTCCAACGAATGGAACGTTGACGCGCGCTCCGTAAACCGTCCGCGTGGGTTCGCCTGAGTGGGTCTGCGCGCCAAGGCCCGCACTGACTTGGAATCGAGCAGATCCGGGGGCCCAGGCGGCCGCACCAGCGTATGATGACGCGCCACTCAAGTTGCTGAAATTGAGAGCAGCCGTGATGCCGGGATTCACAAAGGCGTTCTGGAGCACCGGAGCGTTCGGCAACTGTCCGTGGCCCAATTGGGAGAGGGCAACAGTGAGCAGACAGCTCAACGCCACGCCACCGTGAGTGGAACCGATTCGCCGCATGTCTGCTCCTGGAGAGATTGCTGCCTCCCTAGGCAAGCATCGTGCGCCAGGGGCCGTCACCGCTTCGGCTCTCGCCAGTGAGCGTTCAACCCTCGGTGGGACGAACTACTGCGTGACGGGGATATCGCCCCGATGATCTTCTCCACCGCCGATAATTTGGAACGCCCGCGCCACTAGATATGCTCCGGCGACAAGTATCGCCGAGAAGACAGCCGTTCGCCCCGGTGAAAGACGGCGCTCGCCGACTGACGCGATGTCGCTCCGCTTGACGGTGACCTGTTCACCCTGCCAGAGCGATTCTATTCCGCGCACGTCGGTCGCCGATTTCATCGACAGAACGACTGTGCTATCGGACACGGAAGCCACGTCGCCGACGAGCAGGTGAATGCGCGGTCCCACCTGGCTCGCTATATCCACCGTCCCAGCGTCGGTCAGCTCCACGGAGATGCGTGTTCCCGTTCGGGCGGATTCACCGCCGATCGGCACCGCCGTATAGCATCCAAGATTGAAGGCTGAAATGCATGCGACGATGACCTTACGTCTTCGTCTGTTACGTCGGCCTTTCATTGTCTCTCGATCGTTCCTGTCCATCGGTGAAACGAACCGGTGTCGCTACTCGGCGAGTAGCGACACCGGTCGCATGAAGTATTCGAATGTTTGGCCTGAACTACGGATGCGTCGGATCGCTACAGGGCTTCGGATCGTTCTTGTTCCGCGCTGGCTGGTTTGCCGGAGCCGGGATGTTGGGGTTGGCGTTACGCTCGCCCGACCCGTACAGGAGACGGCCTGGGACGTCCGTCGCCGATCCCGCCGGCGTGAGTGGCGGAACACAATTGCGCTTGTAGCCGCTCCACGCCTCGATGTTTTGGAACTCGGCGATCCATTCCTCCATCTTGATCTCGCGTAGCAGTGCTGCTCCCGTCAGGCCCACAGCCGGTGGAACTGCTACACCCGTCGACGCAGCCGACGCTGCCTTCCCGGCATTCAGCGCAGTCAGCGCCGCCGCATCGTTTCCGAGACGAGATTGTGCTTCGGCGAGCAGATCCTCGTTTTCGGCAGCCGTGATGATGGGCTGCCTGAAGTTCTGCGCGAGGCGAGTCGCGCTCAGTACCGAGAGCGGGGTTGTGCTTGGCGTGACGTGCCCGCTCCGGTCCGCCCCTCGGAAGTCATACGTCCCATTGAATAAAGTCGAATCGTAGTAGGCCATCACGCGCTGATCGCCTGCTGCTCGTCGACCTTTCAAGGTGTCGATCAGTGTCCCGCTCGCTGCAACGTCACCAGTTCGGGCGACGACTAGGAACTGATACCAGAAATTCCATTCTGTCGAATTGGTCGAGTGGTAGGTCCGGAAATCGTTCGCCGAACTCGTGATTCCATTCGTTGCCGCGGCGACAGTCTTCTGAAGACAGTCCCCGCCACAAGCGACTTGCGCGAGCGCCAGCGATGATCCACCGACGAGCTGTGGCTCGACCCAGTGCATGTAGTAGCGCGCCTTGAGCGTGTACGCCGCCGCAACCCACTTAGCCCGTTGCCCACTTGCAGGCACTCCATAAACGAGATCCGCGGCAAGCGGTCCGACGTTCGTTCCGCCGGTCTTGGGAATCCAAGCGATCGCCGTATCGAGCTTCGCCTGAACCGCGGCGTACACCTGCTCCTGCGAATCGAGCTTCGGTGTATCGATGCTGCCGACTGCCTCGGAATACGGAATGTCGCCCCAGATCGATGCCGCTCTGCCCATCATTAGAGCTTCATAAACCATGGCGACGCCGGCGAAGGTCGAGTCGCCCTGCTGTTTTGCCAGCGCCTCGGCCTGACGAATGTCCAGCAGTCCGCCGCCGGTATACGTGCGGTTGAAATAGCCCGACACATCCGCTTCTGTAATGCTGTAAATCTGGAAGGTGGCGTGCTGTCGTCCGACACCCGCCATTTGCTGCGTGAACATCGCGGTCCAGCGCGCAAGATTGCCCTCCTCCTGCGATTCCTGCGACGTGGCAACGGCGGCGAAGAGCTGCTCCTTGCTCGCCGTCACCGGCTGGTTGGGGTTGATCGTTAGGCCCGGTCCCGTCAGCCAGTCCTTGCACCCCGCGACGGAAACAGCGAGGAGCAAGCCTCCAATGAGTTTCTGCGAGTACCTCATCTAGTATGCACTCCGGCTTAGCGGTTGAGCGTCGCTGTGAGAATGAACGAGCGCGTCTGCGGGTTGTTGAAGAAGTCGACGCCCGTGATCGGCACTTCGGCGCCGGCGAGGTTCGTTTCCGGATCCCAACCCGTGTACTTGGTCCAAGTGTGCAGGTTGCGGGCGGCAAGCTTTACTTCAATGCTCGAGAGTCCCGTGCGGCCGCTCACCCACGGCTGGTCGAACAGATACGAGAGCGAGAGCTCGCGAAGCTTCACGTAGCTGCCGTCTTCGATGAAGTACGTGCCCACCGTCCCGAAGCCGCCGCCATTGCCCTGGAACCAGTTCGAGATCGGCGACGTGCCCGTTCCCGTGCCCGAAGGATTGCAGTTGGTCGGCTGTGACGCGGGACAGACGAGCCACACCGAGGTGCCCGCACCCGGACCAACGACAGCACCCTTCTGCCACGTCTGCCCGAAGACGACCTGATGTTCGCGCGCGTCTTGGGTGTCGAGGTGCGTTCCGAAGAAGTAGAGCGCGCCCTTGGTGCCGTTCCAGATCTGACCGCCCTCCTTGATGTCGACGAGGCCCGTTAGGCGGAACTTCTTGTAGCGGATCGAGTTGTTCACACTTCCTGTCCACCGCGGCTGTGGATCGCTGATCTGACGCAGCGTGCCGTCCACGACCGGGAACCCGTCAGGGGCGAGGTACAACGCACCGTTCTTTGCGCCCTGGCACGCCGACTGGACACCCGCCAGCGTCACGCCCGCACGGTTTTCACCCAACGAGATATCGCCTCGTCCGCAGCGGATATAGTCGTTGCCCTGGAGCGCGCCAACGCGGCCACCCACGTACGCGACGCCGGATGCACCAGCAAAGGAGCCACCCTGGTTCACGAACTGCGCGCCGATGAGTTGGAGGACCTTGTTGTCGTTCTGCGCGTACTGAAGTCCGATTTCCCAGCCGAGATTCGGGCGCTGAATGGGCCGCATGTTGAACGTGGCTTCCCAACCGCGATTCCGGATTTTACCGGAGTTGCGAAGCTGCGTCGTGAATCCTGTCGAGGCGGCGAGCGGCGTAAAAAAGAGGACGTCGCGCGAGAGGTCGTTGTAGTACGTGATTCCCGCGTCGGCGCGGTCGCCGAACAAGCCGAGGTCCATACCGCCCTCGAACTCCGAGGTACGCTCCGGCTTGATGCTCGGCTGGCCCTTCGTGCCCGACGAGAACAGGGCAGCGGTGCTGTTCTGCGTCGCCGTCACCTGCGTGCCCCAGCCGCCGTCGCTAAAGGTGGCGCCAGCGTTGAGCACCGAAAGCAGCGCGTAGGCACTCGGCTCCTGGCCCACTTCGCCGTATGCGGCGCGCAGCTTACCGAACGAGATGTACTTGTTCAGGCCGATGCGGTTCAGGCGGTCCGTGAACGTCCACGCGAGGCTCGCCTTGGGGAACCAATTGCGTCGGCTGTTGTCGCTGAACGTCGACGATCCGTCATTGCGCAAGCCTAACGTCAGGTACAGCTGATTGAACATGTCGAACGTTCCCTGGCCGAAATACCCCTCGGTGTGAACGTCCGTCTCGGCATCGGTGATCGCCGTTTGCTGCAGGGTGTTAGAAAGCTTGTACGGGCGATCCGCCATGAGGGTGTTGCCCTGAACAAACTCCTGCTGGAAGCGACGCGAGTTCAGATTCTGACCAAGTACGAACGTACCGTCGAAGTTCTGATTCAACGTCCACGTTGCCGTTCCCGTCAGGTTGTGATCGATTTGCAGCTGATTGAACTGATACGACAGCACTTGGCCGGTCGCGAGCGTCGAGCTCGTCTTCGGAATTGCCTGCAGTCGCGTCTCGCCGTTGTTGTCGGCGCCTAACGTGTACTTGAACGCCAACCACGACAGCGGCAGCCAGTCGGCTTGTACGTTCCCGATGACGCGGTTGCTGTTCGCCGTATTCGTCTGCTGGTAGATGTCGAAGAAGGGATTGTCGTAGCCGCGGGTCGTGATGACCGAGTTTGGCGACGGATGCGGGAATCGGAACGATCGCTGCAGTCCGGTCGTTGGATCCAAATACGGCAGATTGTTGAAGTCCGGTGGCGTTCGCAGGCCACCGAGCAGCAAGCCTGACGTGTTCGATCCCTTCTGAATGAAGCTCCCGCGCGTGTCGATGTACGAGACGTTCGCGCCAATTTTCAGCGCCGTCGTCAACTGGTGCGATGCGTTGAGGCGCGCGGTGTATCGCTGATAGTCATCGTTGGGGCCGACGATGATCCCTTGTCCGTTGTACTCCGATCCGGACAGGAAGAACTGCGTCCGTTCACTTCCCCCCGAGACCGAAAGGTTGTTGTCTGACTGATTGCCCGTCGTGAACAGTTCGTTCGCGTGATTATACGAGGGGCCGCTAATCAACGGTCCAAAGCTGGATGCTGCCGTTGTCGAGCCGACGAAACAGTCGGATGTTGTACAAATCGTGGAAGCCCAACCCGAGCCTTGACCGTATTTCGTCTGGAGCGGATAGTCTGTCGACGCCTTGTCAATCGTCTCCGAGCTCCGCAGCGTGTAGTGCGTCGTGCCCGGTGTGCCTTTCTTCGTCGTGATGAGGATGACGCCCTGGCCAGCGCGCGCACCATAGATGGCGCCCGACGCGGCACCCTTCAGGATTTCGATCGACTCGATGTCGTCGGGATTGATGTCCGACGCCCGGTTCGGGATTGCCGTTCCGCTCTGGATCGAGCTTCCGGTCGAGATAGTCGAATTGTCGATCGGAATGCCGTCGACGACGAACAGCGGCTGGCCGGTCCCCGTAATCGTCTTCGATCCGCGAATGCGGATCGACGCCGATGAACCTGGATCGCCGGCGGCTTCCGTGACCTGCACGTTCGGCGCCTTAGCCGCGAGCGCTTCGACGATATTCCCGTTCTCGTTGCTACGGACGATGTCGTCGCTGTGGACCGTGTTGATCGTGTTGCCGAGCTTCTCGACTGATGTCTGCGTACCCGCGCCCGTTACGACGACTTCGCCAAGTCGCAGTGGGTTCGTGCCGAGCACGAAATCCTGATCGATCGTTCCCCCACTCAAGGTGATCGGATGGGAAAGGGATCGAAAACCCAGTGCTCGCGCGGTCAGCGTTACGCGCTGACCCGTCGCTCTTGCGGGCGGCAGGGTGAACGAATATCGGCCCTGATCCCCTGTAAGGGCGCCGATGTTCATTCCTTCGATGTAGACGTTGGCGCCGGGCAGCGGCGCGCCAGCGTCCGAGGTAACACGACCACTGATCGTGACCGACTGCTGAGCGAGCACCGTTCCTGGCAAGATGCCAATCAGTGCGACCGCTACAGCGCGGCCCAGACGAGATGCCATCTCCTCAAACCTCCGGATCTTGTGGACGATCGCCGGACGAAGGGGCCAAACGAAGCCTTCACCCGGACATGCGGACACTATGTAAGGCGCCGAACACAGGTATGAACCGTCCGATTGGGCGGACGGTCACTCCAATTGCCGGAATGATCCGGCGGCGCCGATGATAGTTCCTGGTACAGATCCTGGGAAGATGTGGCGTGAGGTCGACAGCCGGCCCGACCCGAAGCGAACGCAGTTCAAAACAAAAAGGCCCGACTCGTGGTCGGAGCCTGTCAGGAGCAATTCCTCAATTTCGGTTCGTCAGGCCGCTCGTGCCCGTTCTGTGACGACGCGCACCTGGTTCTCGACTACTTGCAAGAACCCTCCTTCGATAGCGAATTGACGCCCCTCGCCGCCGCCACCCACCCGCAGCGTGCCTTTGCCGAGGAGCGTCATCATCGGTGCGTGACCGGTGAGTATGCCGACCTCCCCATCGTATGCCGGCGCGACGACGGAGTCCGCCGTGCCTTCGAACAGCACGGCCTCCGGTGAGATGACCGTTACGGTGAGCATAATGAGCGATTCCTTAACTTTGCGCCAACCGCTTCGCGTTTTCCGCAACGTCCTCGATGCCACCGGCCATGAAGAACGCCTGCTCTGGCAGATTGTCGAACTCCCCGGAGACCAGCCGCTCGAACGATGAGACGGTGTCCTCGAGCTTCACGTACTTACCCACGATACCCGTGAATTGCTGCGCCACCGCGAACGGCTGCGACATGAACCGCTGCACACGCCGCGCACGCGCGACGATGCGCTTGTCCTCTTCCGATAACTCGTCCATGCCAAGGATCGCGATGATGTCCTGGAGCTCCTTATAGCGCTGCAGGATTCGCTGCACTTCGGTGGCGACGCGATAGTGGCGCTCACCGATGAACTGCGGATCGAGAATACGCGACGACGACGACAACGGATCCACCGCGGGGTAAATGCCCAGCTCCGTGATCGCGCGCGACAGCACCACCGTCGCGTCGAGGTGCGCGAACGCCGTAGCCGGCGCCGGATCCGTGATGTCGTCCGCGGGAACATAGATGGCCTGGACAGAGGTGATCGAACCCGTCCGAGTCGACGTGATGCGCTCCTGCAGATCGCCCATCTCCGTGGCCAGCGTCGGCTGATAACCGACCGCACTCGGCATCCGCCCAAGCAGCGCCGACACTTCCGAGCCCGCTTGCGTGAAACGGAAGATGTTGTCGATGAAGACGAGAACGTCCGCGCCTTCGGTGTCGCGGAAGTACTCCGCGACTGTCAGTCCCGTGAGGCCGACGCGCAGCCGCGCGCCTGGCGGCTCGTTCATCTGACCGTAGATGAGCGCGACCTGATTCAGGATGTTTGCTTCTTTGAACTCGAGATACAGGTCATTCCCCTCGCGCGTGCGCTCACCGACGCCGCAGAACACGGACTTACCGCCGTGGCCCTTGGCGACGTTGTTGATCAATTCCTGAATGACGACGGTCTTGCCGACGCCCGCGCCCCCAAACAGGCCGATCTTTCCACCCTTCACGAAGGGCGCGATCAGGTCGATGACCTTGATGCCTGTCTCGAAGATCTCCGTCTTCGGCTCGAGGTTCACGAAATCTGGCCGCTTCCGATGAATCGGCCAGCGTGGCGCGTCCTTCGGAATCGCCGGACCGTTGTCCACTGGCTGGCCGACGACATTCAGGATCCTGCCTAACGCTTCCTCGCCTACCGGGACCGTGATGGGCCCGCCCGTGTCAACGACCTCGAACCCTCGCTCTACGCCGTCGGTCGAGGACATGGCCACGGCACGCACCTGATTGCGACCGATATGCTGCTGCACCTCGACAATGACGTGAATATCCTCGCCCGTCGCCGCCTTGCCGGAGATGTCGAGCGCGTTGTAGAGCTCGGGGAGATGCTCGGCCTCGAACTCCACGTCGAGCACCGGTCCGATGACCTGAACGATCCTGCCGATATTCTTAATCGCCGTTGTCGCGGCCATGATGGCTCCGTAAGTATGCTGATCGTGTTGCTGCGCCTCGTGCCGTCGGGCTTAGCCCTGCAGCGCTGCGGCCCCGCCGACGATCTCCGCTATTTCTTGAGTAATGTTTGCTTGCCGCGCGCGGTTGTACGTCCGCCGCAGAATATTGAGCATGTCGCTGGCGTTGTCCGTCGCGTTCTTCATGGCCGTGCGCTGCGCGCTGTAGAAGGCTGCCGTGTTCTCGACGAGAGCCCGATACACCATGTTGCGCACGTACGCGGGAAGGAGCGCGGACAGAATCTCCTCCGCCGATGGAAACAGCAGATAATCGTGCTGCTTGCCCTTTCCTTCGCCGGATTCAGGCGGCGCGACAGGCAGAATCTTTTCCGTCGTTGGCGGAGTCGAGATCGCCGATCTGAAGTGAGCGTGCACGATGTACACGGCGTCGAGTCGGCCGTTCGCGAATGCATCCATCAATCCATCGACGAGCTGGGATGCGTCCTGCGCGGATGGCCGATCGCCGATGTCAGTGCGACTCGAAGCGACCTCGCGGCCGACGTAGCGATAATAGCCGAGTCCCTTGCGGCCGACGACGTGCAGCTCGACCTCGATGCCGCTTCGTTCCAGCTGCGCAAGCAGGTTGCGGCTCTCGCGAATCAGGTTCGCGTTGAACGCGCCAGAGAGACCGCGATTTCCGGTGATCAACAACACCGCCGCGCGTCGGGTCTGCACCGGTTGACGGAGCAGCGGAAATCGCTCGGCCAGCTCCGGCGAGTACAGCCGCGACATCATCTCGCCTAACGAATTGGCGTATGGTCGCGCCGCGATGACGCGGTCCATTGCCCGCTTCATCTTCGACGCCGCGACCATCTCCATCGTCCGCGTGATCTTCCGCGTGTTCTCGACCGATTTGATGCGGCCTTTCAGCTCGCGTCCCTTTGCCATGCCTGGGATCTCGTGGGGGCCTGTTCGCCGTGACCGAAGACGTGCCTAACGAACTGCTGCTTCGACCGTCGGCCGTCCCTGCCGGCTGCCGAAGGTCTTCTTGAACGCCTCGATGCCCCGCCGCAGATCGCCTTCGATCTCCTTGGTCAAATCCCTCCCCTGACGCAGCCCATCGCCAACCTGCGGGAAGCTCGCGCCCATAAACTCCAAGAACCCGCGCTCCCAGTTTCGAACCTCCTGCGTCGGCACGTCGTCGAGGAAGCCATTCGTCACCGCGTAGATGATCATGACCTGCTGTTCGACCGGCATCGGCTGATACTGGCCCTGCTTCAGCACCTCCACCGTCCGGGCGCCACGATCCAGCTGGCGCTTCGTCGCGGCGTCGAGGTCGGACGCAAAGGCGGCGAAGGCTTCCAGCTCACGGTACTGCGCCAGGTCGAGACGAAGGCGTCCCGCCACCTTTCGCATCGCTTTGATCTGTGCCGAGCCGCCCACGCGCGAGACTGAAATGCCGACGTTGATCGCGGGGCGCACGCCGGCAAAGAACAGATCGGCCTCGAGGAAGATCTGTCCGTCCGTAATCGAAATGACGTTCGTTGGAATGTAGGCCGACACGTCGCCGGCCTGCGTCTCGATGATCGGCAGCGCCGTCAGCGAACCGCCCGGCTTCAATATGTTCGAACCATCGACAACACCCGCGTCTTCCCGCAGCTTGGCCGCGCGCTCCAGGAGTCGCGAGTGGAGGTAGAACACGTCACCCGGATAGGCCTCGCGTCCCGGCGGACGGCGCAACACGAGCGACAGCTGGCGATAGGCCGCGGCTTGCTTGGACAGATCGTCGTAGACACAGAGCGTCGGCCGGCCGTCGTTGTACATGAAATATTCGGCCATCGAGCAGCCGGTGTAGGGCGCAATGTATTGCATCGGTGCCGGATCCGATGCTGATGCCACCACGACGATCGTGTACTCCATCGCACCGGCCCCGCGCAGTCGCTCCACCACTGACGCCACTGTGGACGCCTTCTGGCCGATCGCGACATAGACGCAGATGACACCCTGCCCCTTCTGATTGATGATCGTATCGATCGCGACTGCGGTCTTGCCGGTGCCGCGATCACCGATGATGAGCTCGCGCTGGCCACGGCCGATCGGGATCATCGAATCGATGGCCTTCAAACCGGTCTGGAGCGGCTCCTTGACCGGCTGCCTAACGATGATGCCCGGTGCCGGGGATTCGACCTTTCTCGTGATGGACGTGTCGATGTCGCCCTGACCGTCGATCGGTCTGCCGAGCGCGTCTACAACTCGACCGACGAGTGATGGACCGACCGGCACCTCGAGGACGCGAGACGTGCGACGAACTTCGTCGCCTTCCTTCAGCTGCAGATAGTCACCGAGGATGACCGCGCCGATGTTGTCCTCCTCGAGATTCAGCGCGAGCGCCGTGACGGAGTTGCCCGTCTCCGACGACCGGACCGCGAGCATCTCGCCCGCCATCGCCTTCTGCAGGCCATAGATGCGCGCGATGCCGTCTTTCACCTCGAGTACGGTGCCGACCTCCTCGACATCCAATTCATGCAGGTCGGCTGCTTCGATTTCGCGAAGCAAAATGTCTTTGATCTCACCGGGGCGAAGCGTCGTGTCGGTTGCCATACGGAAGGTCCGGAATCAGCCGGCAGTCGAGGAAAGGAAGGGCTTGTGAAAAATATCACAAGCTGGAATTCTTGCAAGACGGCCCTTGTTCTCCAGTCCGAGCGACAGGCGGGCTTTCGCTACCGGTTGCGCGCATAGGATACCACCTGACGGCAATGTTGTCCCCATCCTTCCCATCATGGCGGGAAGTCTGAGGGACCTGAAAGTCTGGCAAGAGGCAGTCGCGCTCGGCGGCGAGGTGCTGCGCGTCGTCAAACATAGCGCGCGGCGAGAAACGAAAACCGCTACCGACGCCATCATCGTTACAGCCATCGCCATCGCCGGTCACATCGCCGAGGGTTATGGCCGCTATACCGCACCGGAGCAACGTCAGCTCTATCGCGCCGCCAAACGAGACTTGCTGAGGCTCGAGACACAGCTCGCTATCCTTCGACATGCTGACCTCCTGTCCCTTGCGGCGCATGGAGATCTATTGAAGCGAACCCACCACGTGGCCAGGCTCCTGGCGGGGTATATGGTCTACCTCGAGCGGCAGCGCTCTTCTGAGGAAGAAGACCTGTCTCCGGCGAGAACGCCGGTTACCTAATTGGTTGAACTGCCGGAATTAGGCGCCAGCGTTTATTGCTGTCGACTTCTTCCGTGCCCTCGGCTGAACCGATCGATCAGATCGACCGCTCGCAGGCGTGAGAGCGAAGCAGGCTTCGTTCCGACGATACGCTGCGATGTAGTCGAAAGATGCGACGGCGACGCGAAGCCTAACACGGCAGCGACGTCACGTACATCGTAGCCGGGATTCTTGGCCAGCTCTGCCGCGGCGAGAAGGCGTACGAGGTCGATCACGCGCTTTAGGTTCGGGCCGCCCTCAGCGGCGAACGTCCTGCTCAAGTGCTCGCGAGTTACGCGAAGAAGTTTCGCGAGCGAGTCAGTTCGCACACCCCGGCCCGCAGTCGCGATGACGTAGCGCCAGGTCATTATCTGGAGTGGAGAACAGAGACACAGGGCCGAAGGTGGATCGTGAAGCGCGCGCGCGAAACGCGCTGTGAACGATTCGCGATACACCATGTCCCGCGCCACCGAATCGTCCACGCCCTCCACGATAATGTCAGCAAAGTCGTGCGTCACGCACTGCGACAGCGCACCAGCATCCGAGGCGCGAAGCGACAGCAGGCCAAAAAAGGGCACGCTCGGAAAGTCGCTGGCAAGCCGCGTCACGCGTCGCGATTCTTCGCCCGCCGCCGGGCCGGTGGCCACCGCCACCACAGCGGCATCTACGAGTGCATCGCGAAAAGCCTGCTCGAATGCCGCGGCAGACCGTGTCAGCAAAACTCGGTTTCGGCGACGCGGGAACAGCGAGCGCGCTATCGCACGCGCGCGTTCCTGTTGCGCGTAGATCAGGATCGACGGCGTGCTCAGCGCGGCGGGCCGTTCACTCACGTCGGCGCGTTCTCAATTTGAGGATGAGGAGGACGTCGTGCTGGCTGGAAGGAGCGCTTGCGCCTTGCGGAGCACGTCGCGCGCATTGGCGTAGGAGACGAGCTCCTCGGCCGCACCGAACGAAAGCCAGCGACACGCCGTGATTCCCTCGGCACGTTGCGGGGATGTGGTCGATTCGCCCGTCTCCATGAGATAGAAGTGACAGACCTTGTGAATCAATCTGCCGCGAAAGCGAAAATGCCAATCGATGGTCTCGATGAGGCCGCGCATTGCCAGATGGGACAATCCCGTCTCCTCGGAGACTTCTCGTAAGGCAGCGTTGTCGGGAAGCTCCCCTTGCTCCACATGGCCCTTCGGAAAACCCCAGTTTCGATAGCTGTCGCGAATCAGCAAATACAGCGGCGCCCCGTTCACAACGCGGTAAACGACACCCCCCGCGGAGGTTTCCTCCTTCGCCCGCCCGCCCTTCATGGACGGTCGTTGAGCGCCCGTGCGCCCGCGGTCGCGCCATTCGTCGGAGCTTCTGGATCGAGCGACGGGCGGCCTTCGATGAACTGCCTAACGATCGGATCCTTCGTCGACCGAATCTCGTCGACCGTGCCGACCTGCTGGACGCGACCCTGATACAGCATCGCGATGCGGCTGCCGACGGTGTAGGCACTCCGCATATCGTGAGTGATCACGACACTCGTTACCCCCAACCGCTCCCGCATGCGCACCATCAGCTCGTCGATCACGGCGCTCGTCACCGGATCCAGCCCGGTCGTCGGCTCGTCGTACAGGATGTATTTGGGACGAAGCGCAATGGCGCGCGCGATGCCGACGCGCTTCCGCATTCCACCGGAGAGCTCCGCCGGAAACCGCGATTCCACGCCAGGAAGATCGACCAGATCCAGCGCTTCGCTCACCCTGCGTCCGATCTCGGATTCCTCGAGGTGCTGCTGCTTGCGCAACCCCATCGCGACGTTTTCGCCAATGGGCATGGAGTCGAACAGCGCCGCGAACTGGAAGACGTACCCGATATGAGAGCGCAGTTCGTAGAGCTCACGTCGCGGAAGCCGGGGCACTTCACGGTCGTCGACCCAGACTTGGCCGCGATCCGGTTCGAGCAGTCCAACAATGTGCTTGATCGCGACCGACTTCCCGGTACCCGAATAGCCGATGATGACCATCGTCTCGCCTTCGGCGACATCGAGCGTGAACCCTTCTAGGACGCGCTTGGGTCCGAACGATTTGTAGACGTCGACGAGACGAATCATTGAGGAGACGACCGCGGCCGTAGCAGCAAGGGGGGGACGCGAAATCTGACCGAGGCATGACTGCTCTCGCTAGGCCTCTAGTCACAAGCGCGTTCGAGCAAAAGAAAAGGGCCGGCTGAGTGGCCGGCCCTCTCTTCCCTACAGATCTTACGCGGCGAAGCTGCCGAGCGCTCGACCGACGTCACCCTCGCGCAGTCGCTTGAGCGCGCGATCGCGTAGCTGACGCACGCGCTCGCGCGTGACCCCGAGCATCGACCCGATCTCCTCGAGTGTGTGCTCCCGGCCACCCTCCAGACCGAAATACAATCGCAACACCTTCGCGTCACGAGGCGGCAGTGTACCCAGTGCCTGCTCGATCTCGTCGTTGAGGAATCGGTTCATCGCCTCTTCCTCTGTATCCGGCATCTCGTCCGCGACGAACCGCTCGATGAGCGATCGATCACCTTCCGGATCCATCGGGGCATCCAGACGAACGTCGCTCGTGTTGAGCGCGGCGAGTGACTGTACGACATCGGCGGAAAGGCCCGTCAGCTGAGAGAGCTCTTCAGGACTCGGCTCACGATTCAGCTTCTGACGCAGAATCTCAGATGCCTTGATGATGCGCGAGAGATCGGCGGTCCGATTCAGGGGAACGCGGACGGTTCGGCCCTGACGTGCGAGCGCCGAGAGAATTGCCTGACGAATCCACCACACCGCATACGAAATGAACTTCACGCCCTGGTCGGGATCGAACTTCCGAGCAGCCGTAAGGAGCCCGACATTCCCTTCGCCGATGAGATCGATGAGAGGAAGGCCGCGGTTCTGATATTTCTTCGCGACGGAAATGACGAAGCGCAGATTGCGCTTCACCAACTCCTGGAGAGCGTCCGGGTCGCCAGCGCGAATTTTCCGCGCGAGATCAATCTCCTCGGTGCCCTTGAGCAGCGGATAAGTGCTGACTTCATAAAGGTACTGATCGAGGATATCGCGCTCCGGTTCGCTCGGAGCGATTCCCGCGGGAGCCGCGCGGCGGCGACGACGCTTTAGTTCTGTCATTGGTGCTTGGCCTCGCGCTTTCGGCGCAGTCGAGGTAGGCATCTATGAGCGGCGACGATTGCCTTGCATGCGTCGCATCTCTACGGTTAGCATCCGCGATCGCAAAGGATCAGCGGGTGCCTTTCGAGATCGGCGACGACCTCGAAGGCGCTGCAAAATACTGGCCGTAGACGATTTCGCTAGTCCCATTTCGTTGACACGCGATATACACACGGCTATACTTCGCGGTTCCGAACGGTAGCCTTTTTCGCATCCGCACGCGGCCGTCTTCGGGGGGCGTAGCTCAGTTGGGAGAGCGCGTGAATGGCATTCACGAGGTCAGGGGTTCGATTCCCCTCGCCTCCATCGCCGCGGATCTGTCCAGCGCCGCGGTCGCAGCACCGAAACTCGCTTGGTTCGGAGCAGGTGCGGACGCTGTCGCTGTTCCGATCCATGGTGTAAGGAGTTTTGCGGGAATAGCTCAGTTGGTAGAGCACAACCTTGCCAAGGTTGGGGTCGCGGGTTCGAGTCCCGTTTCCCGCTCTCGCGTGTGGAAGTGGGTAGTCGCGAACGGACATGTGTCCAGCGAGGGCGGTTAGCTCAGTTGGTTAGAGCGCCACGTTGACATCGTGGAGGTCACAAGTTCGAGTCTTGTACCGCCCATGCGCCGCAGCGAATGTCGCTGCGGCTTTTTCTTTTCGCGGTGGCGCGACTCACAATGTGAACTCCCTCGAGCGGTGCGCTCACCGCCCTACTCTTCGCCGAACTGGCACAAGTGGTGTGAGCGACTGAAGTGCCCGTTTCACACGAGATGGTGAGCGTGCCCAACCATAACCCGAATTGTCGAGCGCGCTGAACTTGACTGTCCTTCTAGCGTCGGGTACTTTCGGTGACTGCACGGTGACGCGGCTCGAGTGCGTTGCCATGCATTCGTGCGCCGCTTCGGCGGTCGCTCGTGAAGTCGGCGCCCGTAGCTCAATTGGATAGAGCATCTGACTACGGATCAGAAGGTTGGAGGTTCGAGTCCTTCCGGGCGCGTCTGACGACGCGATCATGCGCCGGTTCGGCGGGGCGTAGCTTAGCCCGGTAGAGCGCCTGCTTCGGGAGCAGGAGGTCGCTGGTTCAAATCCAGTCGCCCCGACCATCGTTTAGACGAAGCCCGTCGGCTGTTCGCCG
>DASXPH010000129.1:0-10444 GCA_036493735.1 Gemmatimonadaceae bacterium | reverse complement strand
TGCGAGCATTGATGCACCCGAGGTGCTCCGATGCGCTCATTCCAAATTTGGCCTGAGTGCCGCCGTGCACCCCCGATCGACTGCTCGTCAGATGGCGCACAGCAGCCAACGTGCCCTGCTCTCATCATTTCCAATACACTCCACTAGCCCCTCGGGCCGATCACGACTGCGGCCAGGGGCGGCAAACTCAGCGACACCGATTGCGGGTAGCCGTGAAAGGCCGACGGCTCGGTCTGGAGCGCCTCGAACGAGCTGTAGCCGCTGCCACCCCACTCCGAGTCGTCGCTCGACAGCAGCTTCGTGTACGTCCCGGCATCCGGGACGCCCACGCGATAGAACTCGCGCGGCACTGGCGTGAGATTCAGCACCACGACCGCGTGGCGATCGCCGGCTCGTCGAACGTATGAGATCACGGAGTTCGCGCGGTCGGCGACGTCCACCCAGCAGAAGCCCTCCCAGCTCGGATCCTCGCGCCAGAACTCCGGCGCTTCCCGGTAAAGGGTGCCGAGGCGGCTCATGAAGTTCGAGAAGGCATGCCGATCGGACTGCTGCAGCAGGTGCCAGTCGAGGCTCGTGTCGTGGTTCCACTCGTTAGGTGTGGCGATCTCGGTGCCCATGAACAGCAACTTCTTACCCGGCCGCGTCAGCATGTACGTCAGCAGCAGCCGCAGGTTCGCGAGCTTCTGCCAGTGGTCGCCCGGCATCTTGCTGTACAGCGAGCCTTTCAGGTGCACGACCTCGTCGTGCGACAGCGGCATGATGAAGTGCTCGCTGTACTCGTACATCATCGCGAACGTCAACTGATCGTGGTGATGGATGCGATACACCGGATTCTTCGCGAAGTACTCCAGGGTATCGTGCATCCAGCCCATGTTCCACTTGAACACGAATCCGAGGCCACCTTCCGACACCGGCTTCGTCACGTTAGGCCACGCCGTCGATTCCTCGGCGACGGTGAAGCACCCCGGCATTTCGGTGCGGATCGTCTCGTTGAACTGCTTCAGGAACTCGATCGCCTCGAGGTTCTCCCGTCCGCCAAAGCGATTGCGCATCCACTCGCCGGCCTTGCGGCTGTAGTCGAGATAGAGCATCGACGCGACGGCGTCCACACGCAGACCGTCGGCGTGATACTCCTCGAGCCAGAAGAGCGCATTCGCGACCAGAAAATTCCGAACTTCGTTTCTGCCGTAATTGAAGATCAGCGTTCCCCAATCGGGATGCTCACCAAGCCGCGGATCGGCGTGTTCATAGAGCGCCGTACCATCAAAACGGCGCAACGCGTAGTCGTCCTTTGGAAAATGCGCCGGCACCCAATCGAGAATGACACCGATGCCGTACTGGTGTAGTGTGTCGACCAAAAAGCGGAAATCGTCGGGCGTGCCATAACGTGATGTCGGCGCGTAGTAGCCGCTCACCTGATAGCCCCACGATCCGTAGAACGGATGCTCCATGATCGGGAGCAGCTCCACGTGCGTGAAACCGTGGCGGCTCACATGTTCGGCCAGCCGCGGCGCGATCTCGCGATAGCTCAGCGGGCGGTTCCCTTCCTCTGGTATCCTCGCCCAGGAGCCTAGGTGAACCTCATATATGAGCACTGGCTCGTGGAGCACATCCCAGTGTCCCTTGTTCGCGCGGCGATCCATCCACGAACCGTCGCCCCATTCATACCCACCTTCCGCCTGCACGATCGACGCGGTTCCCGGCGACTGTTCGAGCTTGAACGCGAACGGATCGGTCTTGACACGAATCAAACCGTCCGCGGTGAGCATCTCGTACTTATAAAGCGCGCCTGGCTTGATCTCCGGCACAAACAACTCGAACACGCCCGACGCGCCCATCGACCGCATCGGGAAGATGCGTCCGTCCCAGCCGCAGAAATCGCCGACGACGCTCACCCGTCTCGCGTTAGGCGCCCAGACGGCGAGGCTCACCCCCTCCACGCCGTCCATCGTCCGCAGATGCGCGCCGAGCTTCTCCCACAATCGCCGGTGAGTGCCCTCTCCGAACAGATGGAGGTCGACGTCGCCGAGTGTCGGGAGAAAACGATAGGCATCGTCGCGCTCCCAGATTGCCCCATCGGCGAAATGAAATCGTAGCCGATACCTCAACGGCAGCGTCGCGTTCGCAATGAAGCCGCAATACAGGTTCGTTAAACCAGCGACGGAGACGTCGAGTGGCACGACGCGGCCGTCCTCGAGCACCGCCTCGACCGCCGTCGCGTTCGGCATCAGCGCGCGGATGACGACGCCCTGCACGCCACCGAGCGAGAACGCGTGGGCGCCAAGGACGTCGTGCGGCTGCGCGTGCTCGCCCGCGAGCAGCCGTCCCAGGTCGCTCGCGTTAGGCAGCAGTGATTCGAGCGATGGACCTTTCGGCGCCGCGCGGCCGCGCGGCTTCCCGCCGCCGCCCCCGCCCCCGCGCACCGGCTTCTCCGGCGATCTCTCCGCCGGCTGCCCGGTCTCGTGCGTCACGAGCGCGTCGCCATGCGGCGGCAGCTCATCCTGAGGATCGAGTGGCAGCGGCGCCGGCGCGGACTTGCCTGGCGTCGCGCCGCCAGCACCGCCACGCGTGGTGGCGCGCTTGACCGACGCGCGCCGCGGCCGCTGGGCCGTCGATGCACCGCCCGCCTCTTGCTCGTCGCCAGGCTCCCCCCGCTCGGCGTTCTCCGCCCGAGCAGTCGGCTCGCTCTCGGCTGCTGTTGCTTGTTGTCGTGCACTGGGTCTGGTTTTTCCAGCTTTCGTGGTCTTCGGCCGTGGCCGTTCATTCTCGCGGTCGTTCTCGTCGTCATTGCGTTCCGGACTCATCTGACCTCCTCAGCCGGTGATCACTGACCACCGTTCGCAGCGGGCACGGCGGGCTCGCCTTCCGGTGAACCGAATCGGCGTTCCGTGCCATGCCGCAGCAACGCCAGCGAGTGCGCGGCCACCATCACCGATGTGCCGTCTGGAGGAGCGTGGTGCTCTCGTTCGGAGTGCGCGCTGTCGAGCAGCATGATCCAGAACCCCTCCTCCTGCACATGGGGCAGCGCAAAGCGACAGTCCATTTCGCCCCCATTCAAGATGAGCAATAACGTGTCCCCGTGAATTGGGCGACCCCTATCGTCCACTTCGTCGGTCGCCTCGCCACTGATCAGCATTCCCAACAAATGATTGTTGGGGTTCTGCCAATCGCCCTGCTGCATCTCCTGACCGTCGGAGCGCACCCACATCACGTCCTTGCCGGACGCTGAGTTAGGGTCCTTTCCGCGGAAGAAATGGCGCCGGCGCAACACGGGGTTGGACTGCCGAATCGCGATCACCCGTTCCACGAACTGCAGCAGATCGCGATCCCGCTCGTCGAGGCTCGTCCAGTCGATCCAGGTGATCTCGTTGTCCTGCGAGTAGGCGTTGTTGTTCCCCAGCTGCGTGCGCGCCAGCTCGTCGCCGTGCGCGATCATCGGGACGCCCTGCGAGAAGGCGAGCGACGCGAGCATGCTCTTCATCACCCGGTATCGCGTGTTGAGGATCTTCTGATCGTCGGTGTCGCCCTCCACGCCCCAGTTGCGGCTGAGATTGTCGTTGTGTCCGTCCTGATTGTTCTCCCCGTTGGCGTCGTTATGCTTCTGCTCGTAGCTCACGAGGTCGTACATCGTGTAGCCGTCGTGGGCGACGATGAAGTTGACGCTGGCGTACGCGTCGCGCCCACTCCACTGGTAGATGTCGCTCGACCCGGTGAGCCGCGACGCGAGCTCGGGAACCACGCCCGCGTCGCCGCGCCAGAAGCGGCGCAGCGCGTCCCGATACTTGCCGTTCCACTCCGCCCAGCGAATGGGAAAGTTACCAACTTGATAACCACCGGGGCCCACATCCCACGGCTCGGCGATGAGCTTGATCGTCGCGAGCGTCGGGTCCTGATGGATAATGTCGAAGAACGCCGACAGGCGGTCCACTTCGTGGAGCTCGCGCGCGAGCACCGGGGCGAGATCGAAGCGGAAGCCGTCCACGTGCATCTCGTTCACCCAATAGCGCAGCGAGTCCATGATCAGCTGGATCGTGCGCGGGTGCCGCATGTTCAGACTGTTGCCGGTGCCGGTATAGTCGGTGTAGAAGCGCTTGTTTTCTTCCAGGCGATAATAAGCAACGTTGTCGATGCCCTTTAACGACAACGTCGGACCCAGATGATTTCCTTCCCCTGTGTGGTTGTACACGACGTCGAGGATGACTTCGATCCCGGCCGAGTGGAACGTCTTCACCATCGACTTGAACTCGTAGACCTGATTGCCGAGTCCGCGCGTTGCGTAGCGCACGTCGGGGGCGAAGAAGCCGATGGAGTTGTAGCCCCAGTAATTCGTGAGGCCCTTCTCCGGCAGATGCCGATCGACGACGAACTGGTGCACCGGCAGCAGCTCCACCGCGGTCACGCCCAGCTGCTTGAAGTAGTCGATCATCGGATCGGCGCATAAGCCGAGAAAGGTGCCGCGCAGATTCTCCGGAATGTCCGGATGCTTGATCGTCATCCCTTTGACGTGACACTCGTAGATCACCGTGCGATTCCACTGTGTCTTGGGATGTCGATCTCCCTCCCAGGTGAAGGCGTTGTCGATGACGACGGATTTCGGCACGCCCCCGGCGCTGTTGTCGGGCTCGGGCTCGAGATCCTCCTTCGACCCTCCGACCTTGTAGGCGAATAGCGCGTTGCTCCACTTGATCGATCCGGTAATGGCTTTCGCGTACGGATCGATGAGCAGCTTTGCTGGATTGAAGCGGTGGCCCTCCTCGGGCTTGTACGGCCCGTGCACGCGATAGCCGTAGTACTGGCCAGGGCGCACATCGGGCAGGTAGCAGTGCCACACCTGATCGGTGTGTTCACGAACTTGAACCTTCGCTGCCTCGGTCGCGTCGTCCTCGTGATGGAAGAGACAGAGCTCGACGGCGGTCGCATTCTCGGAGAAGATGGCGAAGTTCACCCCTTCGCCGTCCCACGTCGCACCGAGTGGGTAGGGTTGTCCAGGCCAGACGCGCAATTTGGTGATTGGTGGGTGGTGGTTAGTGGCTGGTTACTCTCGGATGTAGAGTGCTGCGGCCCATGGAGGCATCGTCACCGACGACTTCACATCAGCTTCAGGCTTCAGGAGACGCCGCGGTGCGTCCGAAAGCTGGACATTGCCGCCTAACGACTCGCTTTTGTTCCAGGCTTTCTCGCCAGTAGCCACGGCGACCGGCTCGCGCGACACGTCCTCCGCGAGCCGTCCTTCACCGCCGTAGCCGGTCGCATCGGTCGTTAGGCGCAACATCCAGCGACCCTCCGGCAGCGCGACATCGCGCGATTCGGCGGTGCAGTTGAAGATCGTCAGCAGCGCGTGTCGCGAATTGTCGCGCGAGCCGCGGGTGCGGCGCAGCAGCTTGATGCAGCCGTCGCGCTCTTCCAGCGAGAGATCGGCGCCGTCGGGACGGAGCATCGGCTCCTCCTCGCGCAGCGTCAGGAGATCGCGATAGAGCGCGAAGATCGCCGCGTGCTCGGGCTCCGCCGCACGTGAGCGATCGAGCATCGAATGCCGGAAGGTCTCCTCCGATTGCGGGTCGGGCACCGCCTCGCCCCAACCGAAGGATTCAAACTCGCGTCGCCGACCCGCGCGCACCGCCTCCACGAGATCGCGATCGCCGTGACTCACGAAATACTGGAACGGATTCGTCTCGCCGTATTCCTCTCCCATGAACAGGACCGGAACGTACGGCGACAACAGGAGCAACGCTGCCGCCAACCGCAGCTGATCGGGCTCGAGGATCGTCGACAACCGATCGCCACCCGCCCGATTGCCGACCTGATCATGGTTCTGAATCGCGACGACGAACTTCTCGCGCGGCAATCCCTCCGAGCTCCCGCCATGACGGCGCCGTCGGTGTGCCGAGAACGTGCCACTGTAGACGAATGGCTCGCGAAGTGACGCCACAACCTTGTCCACTCTCCCGAAGTCCGCGTAATAGCCGAGTGTCTCCTCGGTGAGCAGCGCGTGGACGGCATGATGGAAGTCGTCGCTCCACTGGCCGTCGAGGCCGTAGCCGAACTGCTCAATCGGCCGGATGAGCTTCGGATCGTTGAGATCACTCTCGCCGATCACCAATACTTGTCGGCCAAGCTGTTCGGCCTGGGCATGCACCGCTTCGGCGATTTCCTGCACCAGATGCGTCGCGCTGAAATCGAAGATGCCGTGGACCGCGTCGAGTCGCAGGCCGTCGACGTGATACTCAGCCACCCAGTACAGCGCATTGTCGACTATGTAACGACGCACCTCGTCGCTGTCGGCGTCGTCGTAATTGAGCGCCGGGCCCCACGGCGTCTTGTATTTGTCTGTGAAATACGGACCGTACAGCGGGAGATAATTCCCCTCGGGACCAAGGTGGTTATACACGACGTCGAGGATGACGCCGAGTCCTTCGGCGTGCGCGGCGTTCACGAGCTCCTTGAGTCCGTCCGGTCCGCCGTACGTGTTCTGCACGGCGTAGAGCTCGACACCGTCGTATCCCCAATTGCGCGCGCCGGGGAATTGCGCCACCGGCATGATCTCGATCGCGGTGACACCAAGCTCCCGCCGCAGACCGCGCAGAAAGGGTATCACAGCGCGAAAGGTGCTCTCCGGCGTGAAAGTCCCGACGTGCAGCTCGTAGATGACGAGATCGCGCATCGGCACACCGCGCCAGCCTGCGTCGCTCCATCGAAACGCATTCGGATCCACGACGCTCGACGGACCATGAACGCCATGCGGCTGAAAGCGACTCACCGGATCGGGAATCAGCTTGTCGCCATCGTCGAGTACGAATCCGTACTCGGCACCGGCGGCCGCGTCCGGCACGACGAGCTCGAACACGCCGTTATCCTGGCGCGCAAGCTCATACTCGCCTTCGTCCGCACTCGTGAGGCGGACGCGAACGCGCCATGCGCGCGGCGCCCAGACGGAGAAGCGAACGCCCTCGTTCTGAATCACCGTCGCGCCGCGCTGCAGTTGCCACAGTTTAGCCATGGGGAATGTGACCTGAGCAACAACTGCGCCTTGCGGTGGACGATGGGCGATGGGGACTTACGACGCTCAGCCCATCGCCCATCGCCCATCGCCCACTACAGCAGCTTCGCTATCCCTCGCATCGGAATCCACACCCAGTCCGGCCGATTATTCAATTCGTACATCAGTTCATAAAACGCCTTTTCCGTCTCGAAGAGCCGAATCAGCGCGCGGGTATGCGCGGCATCGGACGGAAGAATGCCGCGGCCAGTGGGAGCGTTGCCGCTCGCGCGCAGGTAGCCGCGGAGGAACGCTTCGCGAATGTCGCGCTCCCAGCGTCCGATCCGGAGCTCGCGGGTAGCGAGGTCGAGCGAGCGCGCGTCCATTCCGAGCGTCGCCGCGGCGTAGGCGAACGAGCGCAGCATTCCGGCGACGTCGCGCAGTGGACTCGCTTTCTCCTGACGCTCGGCGAGCGATCGCGCCGGCTCGCCCTCGAAGTCGATGATCATGAAATCGTCGCGCGCCGTGCGGAGCACCTGACCGAGGTGATAGTCGCCGTGAATGCGCGTCGCGAGACCCGCGTCACCCTGCACGCTGTTTACGATCTCATCAACGACGCCGAGGTAGCGCTCGGTGCGCGACGCGAGCGCTTCGGCTTCGGCCGCGCGGGGCTTGGGTAGCGCGCCGGCGCGGAGCTGCCGCTGGAGGAGCGCCAGGCCATCTCGCACCCAATCTTTGGCGCGCGATGCCCATCGCTCCAGCTCGTCGTCATCGACTGGCTCCGGCGCGAGGTTTGGCGTGCGGCCGGTGGCCAACGCCTCGTGCATCGCACGCGTCACGCCGCCCAGTCGTTCCGCGTCGGAGACGAAGGCGTTGGCCACGTCCTTGTCTTTCGCCGCCTGGAAATACGACTTGCCGCGCTCGAGCGCGTACGACCACGCGTCCACCGACTTCGGCAAGAATTCCTGGAGCATGCCGGCGACGCTTCTCGCGTCCCCCTCCTCGAAACGGATGACGCCCAGCAGCGTGGGCGTGTGCGGGAACTTGGCGTCGATGGTGAGAAAGCGCGTCAGCTCGACATCGGGGTTCTCCCCCTGTTCGAGTCTTCTAAACAATTTGAGTATCGCCTGCTCGCCGATGATGAGCGACGTATTGCTCTGCTCGGCCGACCCGACGCGCAGCTCCGCGTTAGGCGGCACGACGAACGCCTTCGCGCTCAGCGGCTCGACGACCCAGCGCGCGCCGTCACCGCCGAACGACCCCCCGCGAGCGAAGGCGTCGGCGAGGGCGCGGAGAAATCCGCCGTCATCGACGGCGTCGAAGAGCAAGCCTTCCGTCTGTCCGGCGACGACACGCGCAATGGTGCTGTTCGGCGGCCCATCGCCGATCTCGTCGACGCCCCGCACGCATAACGGCAGCTGATACAGCCGCGATTCCCCGGTCGCGCTCTCGACCTCGAGTCGTGCGATCGCGTACAAGCCATTGTCCCACGGCAGACGGATCGCGTCGCGCACGCGCGCCGACGATGGCTTGCCGGCCTTGGCCCCAAACCACCGCCGCGGTGTCAGAAACGCGATGAGCGCATCGGTGGAGAGCTGTGCGAGGGCTTTCGTGGTAAGCGCATCCTCGAGCTTCTCGACGTGGAGCGTGGCGAGTGACGCGTTCGGCGTGGCGCGTGGCGCATCCCGCATCCCGCTACCCACGTCCGGTGTATTGCTTCGCCTGGTCCGGCGGCATCATTCGGAACCAGAGAAAGTTGTGCGGACCCATCGTCAGCAGGTACGGCAGGTCGCCGATCGGGGGAAAGCTGTTCTTGCTATAAAGCTCAACGGGAACCATGCCGCGAAACTCGCGCAGGTCCAACTCCACGAACTGCGCGAAGCGTGAGAGATTGTTCACGCACAGAATCAGCTCGTCCTTGTAGCGTCGCAGAAAGACCAACACGCGACGATTGTCCGGGTGCAGCGGCTCCCAGGTGCCGCGGCCGAACGCCTTGAACTCGCGACGCACGGCGATCAGGCGGCGCATCCACCGCAGCAGCGACGTCGACGTGCGCTCCTGGGCCGTCACGTTCACGCCCTGATATCCGTACGGCGGATCGACGATGACGGGACTGTACAGCGCGGCGCTGTCGGCATCGGAGAAGCCGGCGTTGCGGTCGGTGGACCAGTGCATCGGCGTCCGCACACCATTGCGATCGCCGAGGTAGACGTTGTCGCCCATGCCGATCTCGTCACCGTAGTAGATGATCGGCGTGCCCGGCATCGACATCAGCAGCGCGTTCATGATCTCGATCTGGCGGCGGCCGTTGTCGAGCAGCGGCGCGAGCCGGCGGCGAATGCCGACGTTGATCCGCATCCGCACGTCGCGCGCGTACTCCTTGTACATGTAGTCGCGCTCCTCGTCCGTCACCATCTCGAGCGTGAGCTCGTCGTGGTTGCGGAGGAAGATCGCCCACTGGCAATCGTTAGGTATCTCCGGCGTCTGGCGCATGATCTCGACCATCGGCGTCCGGTCTTCCTTGCGCAACGCCATGTACATGCGCGGCATCACCGGGAAGTGGAACGCCATGTGGCATTCGTCGGAATTGCCGAAATACGGACGGACGTCCGGCGGCCACTGATTCGCCTCGGCGAGAAAGATCCTGTTCTGGAACTCCGCGTCGAGCGCGCGTCGCAAGTCCTTCAGGACGAGATGCGTCTCCGGCAAATTCTCGCAATTCGTGCCGTCGCGCTCGATGATGTAGGGAATCGCGTCCAGCCGCAGCCCATCCACGCCCATCTTCAGCCAGAAGCGCATCACGTTTTTCACCGCTTCGAGCACTTCGGGATTATCAAAATTCAAATCGGGCTGGTGGCTGAAGAAGCGATGCCAGAAGAACTGTTGCGCGACGGGATCCCACGTCCAGTTGGAGGTCTCGGTATCGGTGAAGATGATGCGCGCCCCCGAGTACTTGTTCGGGTCGTCACTCCACACATACCAGTTGCGCTCGCGCGAATCCTTGGGCGCACGGCGCGCGCGCTGGAACCAGGGGTGCTGGTCGGAGGTGTGGTTGATGACGAGCTCCGTGATGACTTTGAGCCCGCGCTCGTGTGCCGCGTCGAGGAAGCTCTGGAAATCCTCGATCGTGCCGTACGTCGGGTTGATCGACTCGTAGGACGAGATATCGTAGCCGTCATCGCGCAGCGGCGACGGATAGAATGGCAGCAGCCAGACGCACGTCGCGCCGAGCTGCTGGATGTAGTCGAGCCCTTCGATCAACCCACGAAAATCACCGTAGCCGTCCGCGTTCGAATCCTTGAACGACTTGACGTGGGTCTGATAGATGATGGCGTCTTTGTACCAGAGCGGATCAGTTTGCATTGATGTTGCGAGTAGTTACCTGCCGTGGCGCCTAAGAGCTGGCGATTGGGGGTGCTAGGCGGCTTCATGCATCCGGAAGTGCTGGTGATCGGGGGGTGCTAGGCG
>DASXPH010000128.1:0-4911 GCA_036493735.1 Gemmatimonadaceae bacterium | reverse complement strand
CTGCTGCTCCGGCGTGGCGTAGCGTGAGCGCGGCACGCTGATCTCGGCGGTGAGCACGCCGTCCGGGCGGAAGCCTTCGTCCAGTCGCCGGAAATGATCGAACGCCTGGAGAAAGAGGAGCGCCGTCGTCAACAGGAGAACACTGACGAATACTTGCGCGACCACGAGCGTGTCCTGTAGACGGACGCGCCTCCGCGATCGCCCCGTGCGGGCGCCCTCCCTAACGAGTGTGGAGGCGTCGGCGGCGGAGAGTCGGTGGGCCGGGACGAGTCCAAAGAGCAGGATCATCGTGCCGGCGGCGGCGAGGCAGAAGAGAACCGTGCCCGCGTCGACCGAAACGCTGTCGAGTCGCGGCAGATTCGCCGGCGCCAGCAATTTCACGACGCGCACCCCGGTGAGCGAAAGAGCGAAGCCGAGCGCTCCACCGAGCAATGCGAGAATCACCGATTCGGCGGCGAGCTCGGTCACGAGGCGTGCTCTCGTTGCACCGAGTGCGGACTTCACGGCCAGATCGTAAGACCGCGCGTCGCCGCGGACGAGGAAAAGGTTCGTCAGGTTCGCCGCGCCAACGAGGAGAACACAGAGGCCAGCAACGAGCAAGAGCACGAGCGCCGGTCGCACCTTGCCCACGATCTGATCCAGGAGCGGCACCACCTGCACGCTCCAGTCACGATTCGTCGTGGGAAATGCGGTGGACAATCGCGCAGCAATCGTTGCGAGATTCTGCTGTGCCGCTGTCGGCGTAACGCCCGCCCTGACGCGGCCAATGACCGCCAGGTAGTGCCGATCACGATCGGCACGCTCAGCCGGGGTGAACTGAAGCGTATTATAGACATCGTAGATGAGTGACGCTCCCGGCGGGACCACGCCAACGATGGTCTTTGGATTGTCATCGAGATCCACGACCTGTCCAATTACGGCTGGGCTTCCCCCGAAGGACCTTCGCCAGTATCCGTCGCTGATGAGGATCTCGGTCGCATCGCTGTCGGAAGAAGGAATGCGCCCGACGATTGGTCGCAGGCCCAGCATCCGGAAATAGTTAGGCGTCACGGCGGCGCCGATGACGCGTTCCGGAGACCCTTCCCTCGTGCGCAGGGTGTAATGCTCGTAAGCGACTGCGGCCAGATCCGTGAACGTGGTGTTCTGTTTTTCCCAATCGAGGTAGTTCGCCGCGGCGACCGCAAACTGGGGCATGTGTCGCGCCGAGCTGCTCTCCCACACGACGAGAAGGCGCGAGGGGTCGTTCACGTCGAACGGCTTGAAGACGACGCCGTCGACGAGCGCGAAGACGGACGCCGTTGCGCCGATCAGTATGGCCAGCACCAGAAGTACGGCAGCCGTGAACGTCGGGCTGTTCCGGAGTCGACGCACGGCGTACTCGAGCTCACGCATGATGTCTCGGCGTTGAGGTTCCGATCCCCAAATTACAGCGATGGCCCAGCACCTGCGGAGACCGGCATCCACCGACCGATGCGCCATCTCATAGCATTCGCGACTTTGTGCTGCGCCGCTTGCGCCAGCAGCGTGACGGCCACCGAGGCGAACACGCAGGCGAGTAGCTACGCCCTTGAGTCCGTGGATGAGGACGCGCTACCGGCACAACCCGAGTATTCGAGCCGTTCGCGATGGGTGCTGTCGGGCAGTCTGACGCTCGATCCGAGCGGTTATTTCGTGCTTTCGGAGAGCGATTCCATCTGGAATGGCCGGGCCTTCGCTCGCGAGGATCGAATGGAAGGGGGACAATGGACAGCGGACGGGTCGTTGCTGACGCTGAGTGACACGTCCGCGGAATCGAATGACCCATACGGCGCCGCCACCACCTACATCGGCGGCATTGCGGCCGATGGTGTGCTCCTGACCATCGCGACCGCTGACGGTACGGAGACGCATACCTATCTGTATCGCCGCCAAGGGCGGTGACCATGTCGGGAGAAAACGCGAATGGGCTCGGCGTCAGCGCCGAGCCCATTCGATTAATCCACGACGGAATGACAACTAGTTGGCGAAGAAGCCGAAGTTCTGATTTGCAACTTGACCGTCGCTGGTGAGCGCTGGAACCACGATCGCGTAGCCCCAGCTATTGCCGACGCTACTGGTGCATGTCGCACCGCTCGCGGGCGACGTCTGTGTCCAGCCGAATGCGGGCTGCACACACAGGGTGTACGTCACACCGGAGGGCAGATCCGCAAAGACGAACGCGCCAGGATTGTTCGGATCGGTGGCGGTGTTGTACGTCTGCTGACCTGTCGGACCGGTGAGCACGACGGTCCACCCCGCGATCCCCAGCTCGTTTTCGGGATCGAAGGTCCCGTCGTACGGCGGAAGATCGAAAAACACGATACCCGAGATCGTCACTTTGCCGGCGGGCGGAGGTGGTGGTGGGCACTTCTTCGTGCGATTCTCCTCGCCCGTGGGTGACGGATTTCCCGGATCCTTCTGGCACATTGGTCTCGAGCCGTCGCTCGTGGATGGGGCTTGTGCCCCCGCCACGGACGTCATCAACGGCGAGAGTGCCAATGCGAGCACGACCAGTGAGCCGCGCATAGCTGCCTCCTTGTTGGAGACGTGGTCCTACTCTTGTGCGACTCACACGGCGCGTCAGCGCAACGTCCCTCTACATGACGCAGGTCACGAACGAATGCCGTGATGAGCAAGCTCAGACAATTAGACTTGAATAATCGGACGCTTTGGGATCGCTGACTCGTCGTTAGGCGCGACGCGTGGAGCGTGGCGCGTGAATTCGGAGCGAATCGCCGGTTGCCTGCACGGCCAAAAGATCATCACCATCGACGCTTCGTTCCCTACTAACGCTTCACGCTTCACGCGCCACGCACCACGCACTCATCGCAGCTCGAGCACGATCACCGACTTCGGCGGCAGCGTCACCGTCAGGCTTCCCTTCTCGACACGCGCGCCCGTGAACGCCGTCGGGTGCACGACGTCGGGTTGCTCGAACGAGTTGTAGCTGTTGATCGCCGGCGCGGTGAGAATGCGCCCGGTAGCGCTGGTCGCGCTCACGCCGCGCAGCTCGACGACGACGGTTCGCGGCTGGTTCGGATCCACGTTGCTCATCGTCACGTGCACCACACCACGGCGGTCTCGCGAGACGGTCGCGCTGACTGCCGGGAGGGAATCGGTGCCGAACACATAGTAACCCGCGTTCGCGATCGCGACCGGCAACAACAGCGCGTCGTGGTGGACCGTGTACAGGTCGAAGACATGATACGTCGGCGTCAGCAGCATCTGCGGACCACGCGTGAGAATCATCGACTGCAGCACGTTGACCATCTGCGCGATGTTGGCGCCGCGCACACGATCGGCGTGGTTGTTGAAGACGTCGAGGGTGACCGCGGCGACGAGTGCATCCCGCAGGGTGTTCTGTTGGTACAGAAAGCCGGGGTTCGTGCCCGGCTCGACGTCATGCCACATGCCCCATTCGCCGACGATCAGCGCGATGCGCTTCCGTGGGTCGTACTTATCCATGATCGACGCGTGACGGGTGACCAGCTCCTCCATCCGCCGCGCGCCCTTGATGGCGAGGAACCATTCGCGTTCGCTGAACTGGGTCGCCGAACCTTTGCGCGCCCACGGACCAACGACCGTGTAGTAATGCAGGTCCAGCCCATCGATCATGCGACCGGCTTCGCGCATCACGACGTCGGTCCAGTTGTAATCGTCGACGTTCGGTCCCGTCGCGATACGAAAGGGGCGCGTCGAGTCGTTGAAGGGACGTAAGAACTCCGCAAACCGGCGATACTGGTCGGCGTAGAACTCGGGGCGCATCGCGCCACCGCAACCCCAACTCTCGTTACCGACACCGAAGCGGCGCACATTGTATGGTGCGGCATGGCCGTTTGCCTTCCGCTCGTCCGCGATACTGCTGCCGCCAGGGTGATTGAGGTACTCCCACCATTCGGCCATCTCGCGCGGCGAGCCGGTGCCGACGTTGCCGACGACGAACGGCTCGGCACCAATGCGCGTGACGAGCTCGATGTATTCGTCCGTGCCGAAGCTGTTGTCCTCGACGACGTTTCCCCAGATCGTATTCACCATCCGCGGCCGCTTTGCCGCGGGGCCGATGCCGTCGCGCCAGTGGTAGTAGTCGGCGAAACAGCCACCGGGCCACCGCACGTTAGGCACCTGGATGCGTCGGAGCGCCGCGACCACGTCGTCACGAATGTGCCACGTGCCATTCCCTTCTCTGGTCCATACACCGTCGTAGATGCCGCGTCCCAGATGCTCGGCGAACTGGCCGTAGATGTGGCGGCTGATGGTGTCGCGCGCGCGATCCGCGTCGATCACGATTTGGGTGACCGCCTGCCCGCGCGACGGTTCGAGCGCCGTGATGCAGGCACACAGTAGGGCCGCTGCTACTCTGGTTTTCATAGCGAAGGGCCGCAGTTCAGGCTTGGACGGCTGTAGGGACGCTAATCACGCGAATTTGAAGCGAATCCAACCGGTGCGCATGACGGTTGCGTCGCGGCTGTCCGTTGAGATTTTTGAAGTAGGATCGACAGCAATGCGCAGTGCTACAGAGCCGCTACGCCACTCGGTTGGATTCGCTCAAGATTCGCGTAATTCGCGTACAAAAGCTCTGGGCTTTCCCGAGGCAGTCTAACAAGACAAACGACTCGGACAGGGCGCACTCTATTGCGACTGTAAGGCGTTGGCTGGATTCACCCGTGCCGCGCGCAGCGCCGGAATCGTCGTCGCCAGAAATGTGATCGCGGTGATCAGCAACGCCGCCAGCATCAAAATCAACGGATCCGATGCGCGGATCGCGTAGACGCGATTCGAGATCACCTGGCCGGAGAAATAGGCGAGCCCCAGGCCCAAAGCCGCACCGATGAGAGCGAGCGTTGCGCCCTGTCGCATGACGAGCAGGAACACCGAGCGTGGTGAAGCGCCGAG
>DASXPH010000127.1:0-8875 GCA_036493735.1 Gemmatimonadaceae bacterium | reverse complement strand
GAGCGACAAGCGGCGCATCGGCAGTCGGTGAATGCACCGAGCCGAAGCCAAGATACGTTTGCACGCCGGCGCGCAGTGAGCGTTGCATCGTTCCCACGGTGCCGCCGACGCTCGCCTCGAAGAGTCGCGACGGTCCGGCGCCAGCCGTCGTTGCCAGAAGCCGTGTTTCGTCCGCGCGTGCGTCGATGGTGGCGCGCGTCGGCAGCTGATGGGCCCATCCCAGCTCCAGGTGGTTGCCCAACAGCCGGTGGATGCCGTTCTGAACTTGCTCACCAAGTGCAGGCGGGCCGGTGACTCCTCCGCGCATGGCGAATCTACCGAACCAGGGTCCGTGCAAGGTGTGGTAGCCATACTCGCCGAAGAGCCACGCGGCATACGGACGATCACCGGGAAGAGGCGACGGCGCGTTATGACGGGGCGTGTAGATCTCTTGAGCGAGCGCTAAAGCCCCACCGTTCCAGGAAAAGGAGAGATGGGTCCCGTGCGTGTAGTCATAATCAGGCGGGGCCCCGCCACCGCGAACGGCAAAGAGGTCGTTATCGACCTGTAACTGAAAGACAGGCGCAGCCTGCTGCGCTGAAGCGCGCGACGCGAAGGCGAGAGCGACGCCAACTACCGCCGCTCGAGCAGATCCGACGTAGCATGCAACGACGTGGCAGAACCTCGTCATGCGCGAGGTAGAACGATCCGAGGCGATCGCCGCGTCACAGGAAGTCCGCGATGCGCCTATGGAATCTGAACGGCGGACCGCAGTGAGGAACTCGGCCACAACCTCCGGCGAAGGGCTTTCCATCATGAGTTCGAGCATGGTATTCCCGCGCGGAAAGCCTGCGACTGCAAAGTAATGGCCTTGAAGGGCCGAGTGATCCTTCGAATACTGACCGGTCACGAGGAGTGCGCGGCGTCCATAGATGTCTTCGATACAACGCTGGACGCGTATTGCGTAGGTACCGAGCGGGGCGCTGTCGATTGGATGTGAGCCGAACTCGAGGCTCCAGTCGATATGTCCCCGATCAGTAATGATTCTCCCGCAAGCCGTGTCGAAACAGTGAACCGGCTCTTCTCTGGATCTCGCTGGCAAGCGCATTCGGAATACGCGACCAGCGGTGAACTCGGACCATCCCGCTGTATCCACCTGCAATGCTGGACACGGAGCAGGAGTGGACGTAGTTCTCGCGCTCGTGCAGGCGAGTGCGTGACTGATCAGTGCGCCCAGGATTAGCGTCCGTTGTATTGCGGCGAGAACAGATCTCATCGCTCCTCCTGAAGAGCCGCACGAATAGAGACCGCGCCCATGCACCGCTAGTCTATTTGGACGTGGGATTACAAACCCGACCCGTCAGGCTTTTGCGGGACGTACGTCCGCTCGATCGACTGAAAAGTCAGAGATGTTGGGGCGACGCGCTCTTCGAGTTGCTCGACGTTCAACTCGACCGCGGACATTTCCTGCTGCTCTGAGGCCGCCCTCACCTGATCGTGATGCTGCTCCTTCGTGAGCTCAATGCGACGTCGGTCGGCTTCCATGGTGTCCTCACTGGATCGGTGTCGGGACAGCATAAGAAGCCGCACGCTTCCTCGAAATGCTCCAGGTGCTCTGCAGGGTGTAACGTAAGTGACACTTCACATGTAAACCGCCGCAGCCAGTGGGTGGCAAATCGATATGGCGCCGGCGTCAGTCATCGAGTGGCTCAACACCCAGTTCCTTGAGCCGAGCAATGTGCTCCTTCATATGCTGGAGCACTTCGGGTGGATGCCCCTGCCACTCGGTGCATTCGCTCAAGACTCGCAGCGCAGCTCGTGAGAGATAGGATTTGGTGGGATTTCCCGGGAATCGCTTGTCGGTGAGATTCGGATCATCCGTAAACGGCCCGGTCGGTTCGACCATGTAGATTCTGCTACAGCCTTCACCGCGGGCGAGCTCCGCTCCCCAAACACCGGCGTCCAAGGTGGCAGCGAAGTACACATAGGTCGTCACTCGATCCAACCTGCCAAAGTTGGCCGGATAACCGGGTGCGATGAGGTCGCCGGGTTTCAGCTCGGCTCGTGTGCCGTGGTAGAATCGATCGGTCGGGCTGAGATCAGTCCGCGTCCCCGTGTAGAATCGCTGCCAGCTCATTTCATCGGTGCTTTGGAGGCGATCGAGCACGGTGATCTGCCCGTCGAGGTCATCTCCTCGGTGTTCCATGATCAGACGCTGACCATCGTCCGAAATCGACCAGTAGTCGCGGAAATGCATCTTCCGGCCGGCGTGGTCGACATCCGATTCGATCAACAACTCGCGGCCGACCCACCGCGAGCGGCTGATCCATTCAGATCCGAGAACGGTGTTCATGCTGGCTTCGCCTGTCGTCCGCACGTCGAACGCCATCCGCGCCGGCGTGTCGTCTCCGGCGATGATCGTCATGACGACGCCCAGCTCCGACTCGGCGTGACGTATCGAAGCCACTACCGCGTTAGGCGCTGGGCCGCGAAGCTTGCTCGCCGCCAGATCCGCCCGCCATGTACCAGTGAAATTGGAAGGTGTCGTCATCCCTTCGGGAGTATGCAATGTTCGATCACTTCACAATGGGCGAAATAAGGGGTTGCTGTTCTACACGAGCGCTCTGAGCTGAAGTACGACCTGGATCGTTTCTTGTCCTCGCCTAACGACGAGAACGCATGTGGTGCCGGACTGCCGGAGTCGCTCGCGTACGTCGCCCAACGACGATACCGGTTGCCCGTCGAGCTCAATGAGCTCGTCACCTATACGGAGGCCCGCGGCCTCGGCCGGGCTGTCGGGGACGAGCTCCTGAACGAACCATCGCCCGCTTGCCGAGTCGCGATGCTCGAAGATCAGTCCACTGGCATCGACGCTGTCCCCGGCGACGGCCGGCGCAATGCGTGCAAGGTGCACTTTGCCATGCGCGTAGTCGAAGGTGACCCGGGTCTGGCGAAGGATACCCGCCCCGATGGTCCCGTGGAAGGAGTCACTGAGAATCGAGTCCAGAACTTCTTGCGATGTAGCCAGTGAAGCAGGCCGACGCACAACAAGACAGCCCAGAGGAGCGTATCATGGAATTGCTGCCGGTAGAGGAGATCTCATATTGACGCCAACCCTGACCCGAGTATTACCACCACAATCCAAACGCCCCAGGCGAACCCAAAGTAATCCCAACGACGAGGACGCGGACTCGCCGGAACGACCATTCCCCACACGACATTGACGACGTTAAAAAGAAGGAGCACCCTACCCACCGTAGGTTGATCCTGATGCTGATGTTGATAAAGCTTCCGCAAGGCGCTGTCCTGCCGCGCACAGAATGGGCCCGTTCACCTTGTCATCACGTGGTCGAGTGGCACTCAATAGACCGATCGCACTGGCGTTAGCGATATGCTCGGCTGCTTGCACGTCCGCAGCGCCACCGTCAGGAGATTCTAGGCCAATCCTGATTACCGGCGATAGCATCGGACCTGTTTCCGACAGGGGTCCCGCCGGCCAACTGCGGCGCGCGAGCCAGGTGGTCTGTGACACGGTCGAGGAAGGCGTCGAAGCCATGCCGGAGAGCATCATCGTCATCGCCATGCGCGGCGACACGGTGCGCGCAGCGATCGACAGTGATCGGTTTATCGATTGAGTGTAACCTCAGCGCGCTTCCGCACGAGGGACTCAATCGGCCCTGGAACGCTCGAAACAAGCCAGAGCATTCGTCCATCGCAGCGGCACCCCGTTAGGCTGTCTTTGGCATTTCTTCGGTAGACTTCGCCTCATGTCACCTTGCCACGTTCTCACGTGATCTTGCTGCGACCTCACGTGACCTTGCCACGCCCTCATGTCATCTTGCCGCAGACTCACGTCATCTTGCCAAGCACTTACGTCACCTTGCCACGTTCTCACGTGACCTTGCCACGCACTCACGTGAGCTTGCTGCGACCTCACGTCACGTTGCCACGTGCTCACGTCATCTCGCCGCGTCCTCACGCGATCTCGCCGCGCACTAACGGTATCTCGCCGCGCACTCACGTCATCTTGCCGGCACCTCACGCGAGCTTGCCGCGTGCTCAGGCCAGCTTGCCAGCACCTCCAATGACGTGACCATTCGCTCACGTCGTCTGTCCTGCGCCTCACATCACCTTGCCGCGACCTCACGCCGCCTTCCCTCGACCTCACGTCGCCTGACCATACACTCATGTCACCTTGCCGAGACCTCACGTCGCCTTGCCAACACCTCACGGGAGCTTGCCGGCACCTCACGGGAGTTTGCCGGCACCTCACGGGAGCTTGCCGGCACCTCATGTCGCCTGTCCTTGTCTCATGTCATCTGTCCTCGACTCGTTGTCAGCTTGCGTCCACTTTCAGGCGATCGAGCTCCTCGAGCCGGCGCTAGCTGCCACTTCGGCGTTGATTGCTTTTCGCCCCTACACCTCTAGACGGAAAATCGACTCGTCAGCGCAAGAGCGAGTTTCGCCTAAAGGACTCTTGTAACGAAATCGGGCGCCGATTACTGAGTTTTCAGAATGGCAGCGTCTCTATAGACACATCGCAGCGAGACGAGAACCCGCGCGTCGGGGCCTCACTGCTGTTTTCGCTCAACTTTTTCCTGGAGGTCGCCTCTAATACCGCCGCTCAAGCCACATCTCGTTGCCTCGACGGCAACGGCTCTCGCGTCATGGGAGCATCAGCAGAAAGCACAGGATGCAGTCGAAAATCGCGCGTCAGTCGATACGACGTGCGCGGATGCCAGCCTTCGCTTCGTGCACTTTGCTGGCTTCTGGTCGCACTTAGATCTCAGCGATCGGACGTGCTCGTGGCCGCTCCCGCGGTCGAGCACATGGAGAAGCTCGCGGAATTCGCGGAGCAGCGTGGCGTGCTGGCGTCTTACCCGCTATCGGCGACGTCTTTCTGCTCGCGTCCGTCGACGGCCGACGTTATATCCGCGCCGGCATCATTGCAGGCATCGAGACGGCACCGACCTGGAACGACGACCCAGAATGCGTCTGCACTGCTGGGCGATTATGAGACTCCTCTAATCTAATGTTCAGCCGGAGACGCGCTCCGGGACTGATCGTTCGGCGAGTCTCCCGCATGACGGAAGCGCGACGGTTCCATTGGCGGCTGCGGCACGCGGCGCCACCATGGGAATCATCATTCCTATGCCTTCCGTAATCCGGTGCAGCTCGTTAACTCGATCTGTGCGCCAAGCCATCGGAGAGTGCCAGGCCATGTACGCGAATGACTGAGAAGGATCGTGCGGATCGTGTACAGCGTGAGTGTTTCGCACCAAGCCGCGTTGGCAGTCCATGGGTTCCTCCGCCGGCTCGCGAACAATGAACCGTCTCCTTCCATTTGCGCTCGTGCTTCTGGCCACGGCGCCGCGCAAAATTGTACCGGCTCCTCCTGACCCTGCGATCACGCACGTCTCCGTACTCGACATCGAGCGCGGCAGCTGGCGACGTGACCGTACCGTGCTCATTGCTGGCAATCACATCGTCGAGGTGGCGCCTGCGGCAGCGGTGCCGTTGAAGGGCGTCGCTCGCATCATCGATGGCCATGAGAAGTTCCTGATTCCCGGCCTCTGGGACATGCACGTCCACCTCGACAGCCACGACCGCCGAGCCCTCGGCACCTTCATCGCCGCGGGCGTGACGAGCATTCGCGACATGGGCAGCCCTGAAGCACCCGTCGTCGCGTGGCGCGACAGCATTGTTGCCGGTCTGCTCCTCGGACCTCGCATTCGGTTAGCCGGCACCATTCTCGAGAGTGCCAAATGGCGACAAGCGGTTCTGGATCTACTTCCTGCCTCAGCGGTCAGCGTGCGCGCCAGCCTCGCACTGCGCATTGGTCTTCGTGCGTTCTTCGATGTCTACGACGCGCTGGATTCAGTGCAGCGTCTCCATGGCGACTTCGTCAAGGTGCGAACGGAACCCGACGCCGTCACCTTCTTCACCCTCCTACGCGAAGCACGCCGACGCGGGCTCGACGTCGTCGGTCATCCACCCACCAACGTCTCGCTCCGCGATGCCTCAGACTCCGGCTATCGCACCATCGAGCACGGGTTCTTTGGCGCGCCTGAAACTCAGGAGGGATCCGAGCTCGAACGCCTGTCGCCCGCCGATCGACGAGGCTTGTTCGAGCGATTTGCGCGCAATGGAACAGCCATCACGCCAACACTCATCGCTCTTCATGGCCGACCAGACAGCGAGGTCGTCGCCTTCGTGGCGCGCAGCCGCGCGCTCGGTGATGCAAGCTGCATCTCGGACTCGGTGGGAAGCGACTGGCTCGAGCTGCTGAAGGTCAACAAGATTGGCACGCCTCTCGATTTCGGAGCTCAGTATCGGACCCTAACGAGCGAGATTCGTGAAATGACAACGGCGGGTGTTCCGCTGCTGGCCGGAACCGACTATGGCCTCCCCCTCGAACTTCCCGGCTTCAGCCTGCTCGAGGAACTGGAGCTGCTGGTCCGCGACGGTGGTCTGACGACCGCCGCGGCACTACGCGCTGCGACGCTCGAGCCTGCAGTCGTTATGCATCTCGCTGACTCCCTCGGTACTATCCAGCCAGGCAAGGTCGCTGACCTGGTACTCCTCGATGCCGATCCGCTCGTCGACATCAAGAACCTGCGGCAGCTTCGCGCAGTGTTCACCGGCGATCGAGTGATGACGCGCCGTGAACTGGATGAGCTGCCCGGAGTTGCAGCCTGCGGCAGAGAGACCAGTGCGCGAACGGAATAGTTGGACGAGCCACCCTACTACACCATTGAGCTTCAACTCTCCGCTGGCCTGTAGTGCTTCTTGATGAACTCTGCTACAGGAGGTGGCATGGGCCCTTCCATGTCCGGCTCCATCTCCATAATGCCCTGCGCTTTTTCGGCTAGAACGTCGTCATCTTCGCATGTGCCAAGTAAAGCGACAAAATCGGCGACGTCATCCCACGACCGCGATTCCGCGAACCGTTGGATACGACTGGATGGAGCAGGCTCTTGCTCACCGCGGCGTGCCGTAATGGACGCGAGGATCGCCCGCCTGTCTTCTCGGAGAGTGCGCCAGCAGTCGCCACAGAATCGGTACGTACATGCAGTAGGCTTGGAAAAGGTGATGCGCGCAATTGTTCCCTTCGCCCCGCACCAGTCGGAGTACGCATCAGATTCACGTGGCGATGAACCACTGCCGGCAGGAAAGGACCAACTACTCATTTATTGAGCGAGGGAATTGGCGTCGTGTCCACGCAGATAAGACACCAGGGGCGCGGAGGCCCGTCGGCTTAGCGCAACGGTATCCATAGGAGGAACCAGCCAGAATAGTTTACCTTTGATTGGCCTGCCACCAACCTGCTTCCCGTACGATGACTGATCCAAAGACGTCCACCGACTCGATGAGCGTCGCCGCGGTGCTCGCGAAGCGGAGTCGCGAAGATCTCGGCGAGATGCTCGAGGAGCTGATCGCACTATTCGTCGGCGTGATGCCCGACGTAGACGTCAAGCGATCACTGTTCGGGCGCACCATAAAATCAGTTCGCATTCCGCTGAGCGATCGAGCGTTCGTGCTGGAGCGCACACGCGGCGGCTCCTTCGAAGCGCGCCGCCAGCAGATTGTCCGCGGTGTCGCCATCCGCAACGACCCGCTCGAGATCGACACATTCATCGCCGAGTTGAGCGTCGCGATCGACGCCGAATTGAGACGCAGCGAACGCGGACGCTCGGCGCTGGATTCGTGGCTACGATCCAACCTCTAATCCTCCAGCGAAACCACCGTCATGGCACAATACACTCCTGGCTCGACTTCCAGTCTCCCGCCCGGCGCCGCCACGCGATTGCGCACTATGCGCGGCGAGGGCGAACGCCCGCGGTTCTTCACGAGCGATCTCTCAGTTGATGAATTCCTCCTCGTGGAGCAGGCCGGATTCCAGGCCCTTGGTCTCGTCCTCGGCTCCTCGATCTATCATGTGGGCTTCCAATGGCAGAAGTGGAGCGTCAGCCAGGAGCTCCCCGTGCTGACGCACGCGATGTACGAGGCGCGCGAGCTCGCGATGACGCGCATGGAAGAAGAAGCCGACCTGCTCGGCGCCGACGGTATCGTCGGCGTGCGACTGATCTTCTCGAAGTACGCGGTCGACGAGGACGTGCTCGAGTTTCAGGCGATCGGCACGGCCGTACGGCATCGTGAGCGGACGGGCAGCTATCGCACGAAGGACAATCGCCCATTCACCTCGGATCTCAGCGGGCAGGATCTCTGGAAACTCGTGCGCGGCGGCTACCGCCCGGTGACGCTCGCGATGGGCGCGTGTGTGTACCACATCGCGCATCTGGGCTTCATGCAAGCGCTCAAGCAGGTCGGACGCAATCAGGAGATGACCGTCTACACCGAGGCCACTTACGCCGCGCGCGAGCTGGCGCTCGAGCGCATGCAAGCCGATGCGATGTCGCATGGCGGCGTCGGGATCGTCGGAGCGCGCGTGGAGGAATCGACCTGGGGCTGGGGCGCGAACGCGATTGAGTTTTTCGCCGTCGGCACGGCAGTCGCGTCAGCGGAGGACGGTTCGAATCAGCGAACGCTCGGCGACGTTCAACAGGTCGTGACGTTCGACTCGACGAGTTGAATGATACGGGATTTCAAATTCTCTGTTCAGCCGGCATCATGCGATTCGCTCTATTGGCCGTCCTTTTCGCTTCTCCGTCTCTCTTCGCGCAGACAACACCAGTCGCAAGGACAATGGCTGCGCCTGAGTTACAGCGCCCAATCGAGCAGCTCAAGGCGGCGATTGAGTCAGGCTTGCCGTCGAAGATTGAAGGGGCATATAGCCACTACGAGCAAGACGATCCGACGAAGAGGTACTTCAAAGGTGTCCTCGACGGAGCCGACTCGATCCACGTCAGGATTGTCTTTCAGAATTCGAATGTCA
>DASXPH010000126.1:0-4103 GCA_036493735.1 Gemmatimonadaceae bacterium | reverse complement strand
TCGCCAATGGATCTTCTCGCCATTCTCTCGTTAGGCTTCATGCTCGGCATGCGCCACGCCACCGACCCGGACCACGTCGTCGCTGTCACGACCATCGTGTCCGGCCAGCGGAACGTGCGGGGCGCGGCACTCGTCGGCGCGGCGTGGGGGCTCGGTCACACGCTGACGATCCTGCTCGTCGGCAGCTGCATCATCCTCTTCAAGTGGGTCATTCCCCCGCGACTCGGGCTCGCGATGGAGATGGCCGTGGCGATCATGCTGATCGTGCTCGGCGTCGCGAATCTCATCGGCACGCTGCGCTGGCTTCGACGGCAGCGCGCGACCCAGGTGCCGGTGCACGTCCACTCCCACGCCCACAGCCACGGCGATTACGTCCACACCCATCCGCACGGCCACGCGCCCGACGCGCACCCTCACCCGGATGACGCGACACCCCTCGCGCAAATCGATCGACGACTCAGCCGCGTCGCGAGCTATCGACTCGTCCGCCCGTTGGTCGTCGGCATCGTGCACGGCCTCGCCGGCTCCGCGGCCGTCGCGCTGCTCGTCCTCGCCGCAATCAAAACGCCCCTCTGGTCCGTTGCGTATCTACTCATCTTCGGCATCGGCACCATCGCCGGCATGATGCTCATCACCGCCGCCATCAGCGTCCCCTTCGTGCTCGGCGGCAGCCAGTTCGCTCGCCTCCAGCGCAGCCTGCGCCTGGCGTCAGGGCTCATCAGTCTCGCGTTCGGGCTGGTGGTCGCCTACCAGATCGGAATAGTCGATGGATTATTTCGGGCAGAGCAGCACTGGACGCCGAAATAGCGGGATGCGGGGCGCGGGATGCGTAGCGCGTAGCGCGTGACGCGTGGTGCGTGGTGCGTGGCGCCTCTCGGAACGCCCTTTGGAACCCGGCGCCGTTTGGAACCTCGCGCTCTTTGGAACTCCGCGCTCTTTGGACTCCGCGCTCTTTGGAACACCGCGCCCTTCCGTCTTCACCCGCTACCCGGGGCAAGCTCCCTAGGCGGCACCGGACCCTGCGCATCCCGCGCCCCGCGTCCCGCGCCCCGCGTCCCTCTTTTCCACAACCTCCCCTCCACCCTCTTGTTCCACCCGTCCAGGTACGTGTACACCACCGGCGTGATGTAGAGCGTGATCAACTGTGAGAACGCCAACCCGCCAACGACCGCGATGCCTAACGGCTGCCTCGTCTCGGCGCCGGCGCCCCGGCCCAGCGCGATCGGCAGCGTCCCCACCAGCGCCGCGACCGTCGTCATCATGATCGGACGGAAGCGAACGTGCGCCGCCTCGACGATCGCGCGCTCGGCCGTCCCCTGCTCCTGATGCTCGAACTCCTGCGCGAAGTCCACCATCATGATCGCGTTCTTCTTCACGATCCCGATCAGCAGGATAATGCCCACGAAGGCGTAGACGCTCAACTCCACGTGAAAGAGCCACAGCGCCAGCAGCGCGCCAAACGCCGCGAATGGTAGACCCGAAAGGATTGTGAGAGGATGGATGAAGCTCTCGTACAAAACGCCCAAAATCATATAGATCACGAATACGGCGAGGACGACCAGCACCATCAGCCCCGCCTGCGTCGATTGGAACACCTGCGCCGTACCCGAAAAGGCGGTCGAGATCCCCGACGGCAGCGTCTGCGTCGCCAGCCGCTGGACCTCCGCCGTCGCCGCGCCTAACGACGTACCAGGCGTCAGGTTGAACGACAGCGTCACCGACGGCATCTGCCCCGAGTGGTTGACCTGCACCGCACCGGTCGATCGCTGGAGCGAGGCAACGGCGTTGAGCGGCACGAGCGCACCCGTCTGTGAGCGAACGTACAGCAGCCCCAGTGCGCGAATGTCGAGCTGGTACTGCGGCATCACTTCCATGATGACGCTGTACTCATTACTCGGCGTGTAGATCTGCGAGACCTGCCGCGAGCCGTAGGCGTCGTAGAGCGCCGTCTCGATCTGGTCGGCGGTGACGCCGAACGCCGCCGCGCGGGTGCGATCGATCGCGACCGTGACCTGCGGATTGTTGAGCTGGAGATCGCTCGTCACGTCCTGCAGGAGCGACGATTGTTTCGCGGCGTTCACGAGCTTCTGCGCCCCGGGGTACAGCGTCGCGATATCGGAGCCCTGCATCGTGAACTGATACTGACTCTTCGATTGCCGGCCGCCGATCTGAATCGCCGGCGGCATCGACGGGTACGCCGTGATTCCCGGAACGCGCGAGAGCTTGGCGCGCAGCTCGGCCACCACCTGATCGGCTGGCAACCGCTGACCCCGCGGCTTGAGTGTGATGAAGAGGCGCCCGGTGTTGGACGCCGACGAGCCGCCACCGCCGCCGGCCGTCGACATGAAGCCGCCAACATTCGTGTCGCGCTGGACGATCGCCGCCACCATCTGCTGGCGCCGAACCATATCCGTGAACGAGGCCCCCTGCGCGGCTTCCGTCGACGCGCTGATCTGCCCCGTGTCCTCGTCGGGGATGAAGCCCTTCGGAACGAGCTCGAACAGCACTGCGGTGCCAACCAGGATCAATAATGAGAATATCATCATCAGACCGCGACGGCGCATCGACCAGTCGAGCGTCCACTTGTACTGATCGAGCAACCAATCGTAGCCCCGCTCGGTGGTCTGATAGAGCCGGCCATGCTTCTGCTTCGACTCCGCTCGCAAAAAGCGGCTCGACAGCATCGGCGTGAAGGTCAGCGACACGACGCCGGATACCAGGATCGCCACCGCGATCGTCACGGCGAACTCACGGAACAACCGGCCGATGATCCCCGAGAGAAAGAGCAGGGGAATGAACACGGCTGTGAGCGAGACCGTCATCGAAATGATCGTGAAGCCGACCTCGCCCGCTCCATCGATCGCCGCCTCCAGCGGCGCCTTCCCCATCTCGAGATGCCTAACGATATTCTCGAGCATGACGATGGCGTCATCGACAACGAACCCCACCGCCAGGGTGAGGGCCATCAACGAGAGGTTGTCGAGACTGTAGCCCAGCACGTACATGACTGGAAAAGTGCCCAAGATGGACATTGGTAAGGCAAGACTCGGTATCACTGTTGCCCAGACGTTGCGCAGAAAAAGAAAAATCACCGCGACGACGAGCCCCAGCGTCAGCAGCAGTGTGAACTTCACGTCTCGCACCGACTGCTCGATGCCCACCGATCGATCGAACAGCGTGTGGACCTGGACACCACCTGGCAGCGTTGGCCGCAGCGAATCCAGCGTCGCGAGCACGCGCTGCGCGACGGCGACGGTGTTCGAGCCGGGCTGCCGCTGCACGGCGAGCACGATCGAGCGCTGGCCGTTGAACCAGCTCGCGTTGCGATTGTTCTCGATGTCGTCCAGCACCTGACCGAGCGCGCCCAGCTGCACGGCCGCGCCATTGCGATACAACACCGTCATCGTGCGAAACTGCTTCGCGTCGGAGAGCTGGCCGGACGCCTGAACCGTGTACGCTGTCGTCGGTCCCCACAGCACACCGGTGGGCCGGTTGACGCTCTGCGAAGTGACCGCGGTCGCGACCTCGTCGATGCCGATCTTTCGATACGCGAGCGCGATCGGATCCACCTGGATGCGCACGGCGTATTTCGCGGATCCGTACACGGCGACCTGAGCGACGCCATCGACGGTCGAGAGACGCTGACCGATCAGCGTTTCGCCCGTCTCGTCGAGCTGCGTGAGCGGCGCTGTCTGCGACGTGAGCGCAAAGAGTTGAATCGGCGCCGCCGCGGGATTCGACTTCTGATACGACGGTGGCTGAATGCCGAGCGGCAATTGGCGGAGCGTCTTGGCAATAGCCGCCTGGACGTCCTGTGCGGCGGCGTCGATGTCGCGGTCGAGCGTGAACTGCAGCGTGATGGACGTCGAGCCGAGGCTCGACGAGGAGGTCATGTTGTCGATGCCGGCGATCGTCGAGAACTGCTTCTCGAGCGGCGTCGCGACCGCGGACGCCATCGTCTCCGGGCTCGCGCCAGGCAGCGAGGCATTCACGTTGATCGTCGGATAATCCACCGTCGGCAGATCGCTGATCGGCAGTCGCCGGTACGCGACGACACCGAACACGGCGATCCCGACCATCAACAGGATGGTCATCACCGGCCG
>DASXPH010000125.1:0-14868 GCA_036493735.1 Gemmatimonadaceae bacterium | reverse complement strand
GAGCGTGGCGAGTTGAGCGTTGAGCGCGTACGCTTTCACGCGCCACGCCTCACGCGCCACGCGCCACGCCTCACGCGCCACGCCTCACGCCTCACGCCTCACGCGCCACGCCTCACGCCTCACGCGCCACGCTACACGGCGTATCCTGCGTCGCGCGCGTGGGTCATGAGCATCTCTTGCATCAACCGCCGGCCACGGAAGAGACGGGAGCGAACGGTTCCCACCGGGATGCCAAGGATCGTCGCCGCCGTCTCGTACGGTTGGTCTTGGACGTCCACCAGGACGAGCGTGGACTGAAAGGGCTCGGGAAGCTTTGCCAGGGCGCGAGCAATCGCCGGGCCTAGGTCCAGTCGCGTGACGAGATCGTCGGTGTTGTCCCGCGATGCCTCGCGGAAGGTCGCACCGTTCGCCAGCGGGTCCCCCTCGCTATCACCGATTTCCACCATTGGCGAGCGCCGCTCGAGGGAGCGGAGGAACACGTTTCGGCAGATAGTGAAGAGCCATCGCCGGCAGTCGCTGCCCGGTACGTACGTGTGCCAGGATTTGTAGGCGCGGAGGAAGGTGTCCTGGACAACGTCCTCGGCGTCCACCGAGTCATGCGTCAACGAGAGGGCGAATCGGTAGACGTCGTCGATCCACGGCAACGCCTCGCGCTCGAATTCGCCGTCGCGTGCGGCTTTCTCTGGATGCAGCAGGTCAGTCACGGTCGCCTCGGCTTGGGAAGCACACCCTGACTTCGCTGACGGGACGAGCCGCGGAACTATTCCCGCACTCGATGGCTTTTGTTGGGATTCGCCGTCGGGCGACGGGCGACGGGCGACGGGCGATGGGCAGAGGCCCGCTTTACCCGATTCGAGCGAGGAGCGCCGCGACGGCGGCTGCGGACGACGGGCGGTCCGTGGGCTCGGGGTCGACCATCGTCGCGATCACCGCCGTGAGCGTCCGGGGCGCCTCGGCGCTTCGTGACCGAGACGGAACTCGCGTCTCTCGCGGCGTGTCCAGCTTTTGCGCGAGGAAGCCGCGCGGGGTGTCGCCCTGGAAGGGGGTCGAGCCCGTGAGACACTCGTGGAGCACCATGCCCGCCGAATAGAGGTCGGTGAGCACGTCGGGCGCGCCGCCGAGGAGGAGCTCGGGGGCCATGTACTCGGGTGTGCCGACGACCGCGCCGGCGAGACGCGGCGGCATTGGGGCGTCGTCGGCTGCTCCGGCGCTGGTGAGCGGTCCCGGTCGACGCACGAGCGTCGCGACGCCGAAGTCGGCGACCTTCAGGAATCCCTCGCTCGCGAGGAGGACGTTCGCGGGCTTCAAATCGCCGTGCATGATGTCCTGGTCGTGGGCCGCGTCGAGCGCGCGCATGAGCTGCTTCGCGAGCGCGAGCACGATGTCGGGGGAGAGCGCTCCGCGCCGCGCGAGCACGGCGGCGAGCGACGTTCCCTCCACGTACTCCATCGTGAGAAAGGGCATCCCGCGGCTAACCCCAAAGTCGTACGTGCGGACGATGTTGCGATGCGAGACGCGCCGCGTTAGGCGGAGCTCCTGCTTCAGCTCCTCACGGGCACGAGGATCGTCGGTGACGAGCTCCGGGCGTAAGACCTTGATGGCGATGACGTCGTCGAGCGTTCGGTCGAGCGCGCGGTAAACGATGCCGGTGCCGCCAACGCCAAGCACGTCCTCGATCTCGTAGCGTTCGGCGAGCACGAAGCCGGCCGCGAGCACGCCGGCCGGAAGGGTCAACGTGCCGGAGCTCGTCGTGAGCCGCGGCGCGAGGGCGGTTCGCGTTCGCGGCGCGCCGCCACGCGTGGCACCGATGCGCGGGCGCTCGTCGCCGCTCGCCGGCCGCGAGTCGTTAGGCGTCAGCTCCGCCGGCGCGGAGCGGTCGAGCAGCGCGCCAAGTGCCTGCTTCTCGCGCAGCTCTTGCAAGAATGCGGTGAGCGCGGCCCCGAGGGCTTTGACTTCGGCCGAGGGTGAACGGGACGTGGCATCGAGCGCCATGCGCGCGGCGTCGTCGTACTCACCGTCGAGGGCGCGCGCCGCCGCCGCGGCGAGCGCACGAGTCGGACGGGTGACGCGTCGCGCCGAGCTCCAGGCGGCGGCGAGTGCGAGCCCGAGCCCGAGCACGCCGGCGATGAACAGCGAGCGCCTGATGCCCGCCAACTGCGCCGAGGTTTCACTCTCCGGACGGGCGACGACGAAACCACCGACGACGTCGCCGCCGGCCGTCGTGAGCGCCGCGCCCTGCAGTGCGAAAGGCGCGCCGCCGATCATTGCCGTGCGCGCCGCCCGCGCTCCCGCCGTCGCCAGTGTCGAGTCGTTAGGCGATGGCGCGGGAAGGGTCGTCGCCGCCTGGCGCGCGCTGTCGAGCGAGGTGGCAACGACGTGCGGCTTGCCGTGGGAATCGATGGCGTAGAAGACGATGTCGGCGGCGGTCGCCGCCCGAACGTCCAGTGCCATTTGCCGGTCGACGAGCTTCGTCGCGACGAGAACACCGACGGGGGCGGCGCCGGGCACGACGATCGGGACCGCGACCGTCTGGAAGAGCAGGCTGTCGCGAGAGATGCCGAAGCCGAAAGTCGTGCGGCCTTCCAATGCACCCTCGACGAGCGGAATGGAGGCCATGGACTGGCCCTGAACGCCCGGCTCGTCGCTCTTCGCGAGCAGGTTGCCCTGCTCGTCGGTGATGAATACCCAATCGGCGCCCAGCTGCGATGTCGCCTCGAGTGCCTGATCGAGAATGTCGTCGTGCTGACGCTCGGCGACGAGGGCGCGGAAGGAAGGTCCTTGAACGAAGACGCGCGCGCCGCCGGCGAGACTGCGTCCTCGACCAGCCAGCAGCTGCGCTGTGAGATCGGCGGCTTGCTCGAGTCCTCGTCGCTCGGCTTCACGTGTCGCGCGACGCGCCGAGTACGACGCGACGATGAGCGCCGCGAACAGCACGGCACAGACGATCGCCGCCGTGCTCAGGAAGACACGACCGGCCATTCCTCCAGCCGTGAGCAGGCCCCGGCGAGTGCCGTCGCCGAGCGACTCAGTATCGGTCATCGCGAATGAGCGCGTACGGTCGGCCGAACTTGTTGAGGTGTGGCGCCTCGACATATGTGCGCGCGTCGATCACGAGCTGCAGCTCGTCCATACCGGTGCCGGGCACGACGATCTCTCGCGTGACCTCGCGCGCTCCGTGCTCGTGCCAGGCGTGAATGATGTACCGTCCAGCGGGCACGCCGTGCAGCACGAAGTGGCCCGCCTCATCCGGCTGCGCCGCCCAAGTGGAGGGCACCGCGACGACGAAGCTCACCATCATCGAGTGGATGTTGCAGTAGATCGGGTAGACGCCGACTCGTGCGAAGGTCGCGCTGCGCGTTGCGCCGCGTCGATACAAGCCGAGGTCGAACGGACCCAGATCGACGTTCGAGAACACGTTGTGGCTGAACGGATCTTCGTTCGGAAACGCGACGCTTCCGCCGGCCTGCACGATGGTGACGTGCGGCCGGAATTCGCGGCCGTGCATCTCGATGACACGCGACCGCATCGACGGCACGTCGTTCACTGGAATCGCGCGCTCGCGCGGCTCCAGATACACGACCGCGGTACGAATGTCTCCTCGCTCGGCGCCGGAGCGCTGCTCGAGCGACAGAGTGCCCGTCACAGTCCCCTGCGCCGGGGAGAATGAAGAAATGCTCAGAAGCATGCCGGCGGCGGCAAGTACTCGTCCAACGATTCGCATCTGCTAAAGCTCGAAGCCGAAAATGAAATTGAGGTGGTGGGCGCCAAAGGTGCCAGTGGAGTATCGGGTGCCCAACTGGCGATACTCGATGCCGAAGACGAGCGGCTGCGTGGGGCGCCAGTCGACGTGCGCGGCGCAGACGGTGTTCTGGAGGCGCGTCGCGGCATCGTCCGGATTCGTCACGTCCACGCCGCATCCCACGCCGCTGATGAGCGACTCCAGCGGCTGGACGTTGATCTGCGCCCAACCCGCGGCGTCACGGATTGCCGGGCCGAAGGTATTCGGCGGCGCGTTGACGGGGAGCGCGCCAAAATTCTGACCGATGGCGCCGCCGCCGAGTCCGCGCAGCAACTGTCCCGTGTAGCCTTCTCCGCGAATCTCGAGGCGCGGCAGGAGGACGATGTGCGCGTCGATCGCCAGCGCGCGCGAGTCCTGAAGAACTCCCGGGCTCGTCGCGACCCAACCCCGATGGACGCCGAGTCCGATCTCACCGCCAGTCGATCCGAGCAGCGCGTCGGAGACGGTACCACTGCCTAACGACCCCCACCGCGTTCGCAGGCGCGCCTCGAAAGCGGGGCGCGTCGACCGCTCGCCGAGATCGACGAGGTCGGGATCGTTCGGTGCGACCTGAGCGGCGTATGGCGTCATCACCGCGCCCTGAATCGCCCAGGTGACGCTGTGCGAACCGCTGCCTAACGAAGCGATGGTCTGGGTGAGGCGCGCCTGCCCGAGCCAGTTCCACAAATTGCCGGCGCCGGAGAAATCGGGACTACCAATCGCGGCGAGACTCAACGGATTGAGGCCGGAGATGAGGGGCATGTCCGATCCGAACATGATCTCCGTCTTTGGCCACACGAGCCGGGCGCGGGCCGTGCGCATCCGTGGCTCGGGAAACAATCGTCGATCACCCGACGCCGTCTGCACGCCGCCGAAAAAATCGACGTCGATGTCGCCCGCGAACGTGCCTCCGAGCACGTTGTCGATCGAGGTCGCAGCGCCGAGTCGCGTCTGCCGCAGCGTCACGCCGAAGGCGGAGTTCGTCGGCGGCCCTGACGCAGGGGGCGGCGGCACCAGTACAGTGAGGGGCACGTCGATGTTATTGACGCGTCCCGATGTCGCGAACGCGTTCATGAGAATCTGGGCCGACAGCTCGAGGTGAAAGCGCGAGCGCGTGTGCGCCGCGCTCTCCGCCTCGTCGGCGATCTGTTGTCGCAGAATCGCAATCGCGGCTTCGGCGCGCGCCAGTCTCGCCGCCAGGGAGTCGAGCGAGAGCGTGTCCACAGTGCGGCGCGCCGAGTCCGTGGGTGGGCTCTGCGCAGCTCCTGGCACTGAGACAACAAGGGTCAACGCGACGAGAAAGGCGGCGGCGGTGCGAAGGCTCACAGGACGGGGATGCGGCGCGACGGCGCTCGGAGAGCGGGATCGCGCGACGCGCTATCCCGCCTCTAAGGTGCACCGCGTGCCGCCTTTCCGGCCAGTAGTGCCGCGCTACCGAGTGCGCGGAGTTGCGACAGTGGAACATCGGCAATCAGCAGCGTGCCCGCCGACGATGTGGGCCACGCGACGATGCTCTGAATGCCATCCCGCGCGGTCAGGACGCCTCCGCCCGCGACGGCCCGTCGCAAAGCCGGGTGCTGGAAGAAGCGCTCTTCCGAAACGACATATTGCAGTACGATGCGATCGTTCCAGCGGTACGCGAGCACCACCGCCGGATCGCCGTTGAGATTCGTGTTCCAAGCCGCGAGCAGCCTAACGGTTGGGTCGTCCAGCGGCTCGACAGGAAACGCCACCGCGTTGCGCACCGCGTCGAGATCGCGGGCGCGGCCCGGCAAGTCGCCGGCGACGACACGCCGATAGTCCGTGAGGACGTCGCGGAGGAGCGGCACCGAGGCAACCGAGGTCGCGAGCGGCGCAACGGCGCTGGCTTCAGTCCGATGCCTAACGAACGACGTGGCCGACATCGTCACGGCAATCGCGGCGACGGCAAGCGCCACGAGGACCAACGGCCGGCGCAGGAACGCGAATCGATTGGAGACCGGTGCGGTCGTCGTGATCGGAACGGGAGTCGCCGCGATGGCGGCAATGATCCGCTCGCGCAACGCGGGCGGCGCCGCGACGGGTGGCTCCAACTCCAGACGGCGACGCATCGAATTGTGAATCGCGAGCTCCCGGCGGCAGCTGACGCAGCCAACGAGATGGGCATCGATCTGGGACCTCGTTTCGGGAGGCAGCTCGCGATCCGCATAGGCGCCCAGAAGATCGATCAAAACCCGGTGCTGACTTTCTCGCGCCGCGCGTTCGGCCGGGTCCTCGGAACCCTGCGTTAGAGGAGTCCAGTCCGTCATCGAAGACCTCCGCCAGTCGTCCCTGACCCGCCGCGCCGCGCGGCGCGCCGATCGTGAATCGTGCTCATATCCCGCGCGCCGGATCGCGCCGCCATCACTGCTCCCGCGAGCAGCCGGCGACCGCGCGAGATCCGGCTCATCACCGTCCCGATCGGAACGCCCACGATGTCCGCGATTTCCTGATACTTGAAGCCGTCGATGTCGTGCAGCTCGACGACGGTGGCGAAATCATCGGGGAGCTGCTGCAGCGCGGCATGCACCTCTTCGCCCGTCAGCCGTGCCGCCACCTCCTCGAAGACCACGTCCCCATCGCTCGAGACGAGCTCGTCGTGGGCTTCCTCCAAACGGGTGATCGACACCAGCTGCCGCCGCCGCGCCGATCGCTCGTCGGATTCGCTGAGGACACTGCGCAGGATGCGGTAGAGCCAGGCGCGAACGCGCGTGGGGTCTCGAAGGTCGTCGAGACCGAGCCAGGCCCGGCCGCACGCCTCCTGAACGGCATCCTCGGCGTCTGCCCGCATGTTCGTCCTTCGGGAAGCGAACGCGAGCAAACGATCCAGATGCGGCAGCACCAGCGCGTCGAAGTGAGCCTGGCGGTCGGATAATGAGGTAGCGATGGGCGTATCCCGTGTGGAGCGGACTTATTGTAGGTAGAGTGCTCCAGCCGGGAAAGTATTCCCGAACGGGTGGTGCCCCGGGGCGGGGTACGGGAGATGGACGTCCGCCGGCGGGCTCGGGACTATCGTTCAGCCGACTCGGGCGAGGGGTCGCGCTGGCGTGAAATGGTCGGGCGGCCTGCGACCCCGGCGGACTGGCACATCCGCTCGAGCTTCTCATCGGAGGCGGTCTCCCAGTCGGACGGGATCGGAGCCAGGCGCCTGAGGGCGGCCGTTCTGTCCGAGGCGATGCATTCGAAGGTCAGCCAGCCCTGATCGAAGCCACCATGCAGCCGCGGCCCCGCCGACGGCAACGTGCTCCACACGCGCCAGGACCGACCCCTGGAATCGAAGAACTCCCTGTAAGCCATGCCGGGCACGAGAGCAAACCCAGTTCCACTCGCTCGCTCATCAGGAGAGAATCGCGATTGTGATCCAGGTCACGCGCGTGATCGAATGGTGCCGCGTGTTTAGAGGTCTTTAATGCCTAACGGGCCGGAATCGTCCACAACTCCACGCGGCTCATGACGCCGAGCGGCACGAGGACGAGCCCCCGCTTCGTATCGACACCGATGTCCGCCGGAGCGGGGACGTCGCGCACGAGGCGCTCGTCGTGACCGTCTGTCAGGAGATGCACAGTGGAGTCGGACCAACTCGAGACGAGGATCCTTCCATCATTCAGTACTTCGACGCCGTCCCATTTTCCCTTGCCGCTGTCGAGCACTGCTCGCGTCGTATCGCCTTCATGGTAGGCGTAGAGTCGGCTGTGGAAGGGATCGAAGGAGACGTAGAGCCAGCGTTTTCCTTTGCTGTCCCACGTGATCCCGTTTGGCCTGTCGAGCTGCGCGCCCGCTGCCTCGACGCGTACGGAATGGTCAGGTCCGATGACGAATACCCTGTCGCCGCCGACGTACAACACGCCCTTGTCGGTCATGTGAATGCCGGTATCGGTGACGTGCAGTGTGCCGTCAGCACCGACAGCGACATCGTTGAGTAGAACGGCGCCCTGAGGTGAGAGGTCGATCGAGGCGAGCGGCGCACCGCCGTGACGATCAAAGCCACGGAGCACGTCGATGTCGCAAACCCAGAGCGTATCGCCGTGAATCGCCGTGCCTTTCGGCGCGTTGAGGGTCACGCCATGCGCTCCGCCCTGCACGAACGTCTGGATGTCGTTGATGTTCGCCGCATTCACCCGACTGATGTAGCCATTGTTGTCCTTCACCGAGCCGTAGCCATTCATGTTCGTGACGAAATACACGTCCTGGTCAGGATCGTATTTCACCGATTCCGGCTCGTGAAAATCGACAATGGCTCCGACTCGCGTGGAGCGTGCGTCGGTGGAATGCGCAGCCGCGTCCCATTGGTCGCCGCATCCGCCGAGGGAGCAGAAACCGGCCAGGGTCAGAAGAACGAACGAGGGGCGACGCGTGGTGTTGATGACACGAGGCATATCACCTGTCCGACGGATTCCGGCCCGACGTCCCTTGCAGGGAGCGCGCCGAGGCTCGACAATCCGGGCATGAGAACGAAAATCATTTCTGCCCTCTGCGCGCTGGCGATGCCGTCTGTGCTCGCCTCGCAACCCGCGCCGCGCCGGCCCGCGGCGGACGGCTCGCCTCGCATCGCGCTTCCGGATGACTGGAGCGGCTTCCTGCGACTGTTCGATGCCTACGCCGACAGCGATCGTGTGGTTGGCGGGAGTGTGCTCGTGATGCGCGACGGTCGCGTCCTCGACCGGCACGACGTTGGTTGGGCCGATCGTGCGGCAAAGCAGCGCGTCGACGGCAACACGATCTTCCACTGGGGCTCGATTACAAAAACGCTAACGGCGATCTCGGTCATGCAGCTGCACGACCGTCGCGGTCTGTCGCTCGACGAGAAGATCACGCGATATGTACCCGAGCTCCGCCAGGTGCACGATCCGTATGGAATGATCGATAGCATCACGCTGCGGATGCTCCTCTCGCATTCGGCCGGTTTCCAGAATCCCACCTGGCCGTACACGAGTGGCAAGCCGTGGGAGCCATTCGAGCCGACGACGTGGAATCAGCTCGTGGCGATGATGCCGTATCAGGAGCTGCACTTCCGCCCCGGATCGCGATACTCCTACTCCAATCCTGGCTTCATCTACCTGGCGCGAGTGATCGAGCAGCTGAGCGGCGATCCGTGGGAGAGCTACGTGCAGAAGAACATCTTCGCGCCCCTCGCTCTCGGCCACAGTTATTTCGGCGCCACGCCATACTATCTGGCTGCTGCCCGCTCGAACAACTACACGATCGTCCGCGATTCGAGCGGGACCATCCAGGAAATAGCGAATGGACGCGACTTCGATCCGGGTATCACCATCCCGAACGGGGGATGGAACGCGCCGCTCTCGGACCTCGCGACATACACCGCGTATCTCACCGGCGCCGCGCATGATGACTCGACGCGCCGTCGCTACGACGTCGTGCTTCCGCGTGCAACGCTCATGAGCATGTGGCATCCGCTGCATCCAATGAGCGAGAGCGCGACGGCATCGGACTCGATGGCGCTATCGTTCTTCGTCGTGCACCGCGGTCAGACGACGATTCTCGGGCACACCGGTAGCCAGGCTGGATTTCGGTCGTTCCTCTTCTTTAATCCCGCGAACGGCGCGGCGGTGATCGCGGCCTTCAACACTACCAACGAGGTGACGCCGGCACGCACGGCGTGGACTCGCATGTACGAGGCGGCGCTAGGGCTGTTGAGATAGGGGCGACGGGCGACGGGCGACGGACTAGACATGATGAAAGTCAATTCAATCACAATCGCGTCGCTGCTGCTCGCGACAGTTTCAGCAACGCTCCCCGGGCAGGCATCTGCCGCGGAGCCGTTTCGGGTGGAAGAGACCAGCATTGCCGACGTTCATGCGGCGATGCAGGCGGGGCGGCTCACCTGTCACGGGCTCGTCGAGCAGTACCTTCGGCGAATCGACGCCTATGACAAGAATGGGCCGGCGTTGAATGCGATCGTCGTCGTCAATCCAGCGGCGTTGCGCGTGGCCGACTCGCTCGATGCGCGCTTTCGGCGCGACGGATTGACCGGCCCACTGCACTGCATTCCAGTGATCGTGAAGGACAACTTCGAGACGGTCGATCTGCCGACGACGGCGGGCTCGCTCTCGATGCAGGGCTTCGTCTCGAACAAGGACGCCTTTCAGGTACGCCGTCTGCGCGAGGCGGGCGCGATTATCCTCGCGAAGTCCAACATGGCGGAGTTCGCGTTCAGCCCGTACGAGACGGTCAATTCCATCCTGCCCGGCTACACGAAGAACCCGTACGCGCTCGATCGGGTAACGGCGGGGTCGAGCGGGGGCACGGCGGCGGCCGTGTCGGCGGATCTCGGCGAGGTCGGTCTCGGGACCGACACCGGCAACTCGATTCGCGGTCCCTCTTCGCACCAGGCGCTGGTCGGTATTCGGTCGACGATGGGCCTAACGAGTCGAGCCGGCATCGTCCCACTCAATCTTTCGGCGGACATCGCCGGGCCGATGGCGCGCACCGTCGCCGATGCCGTTGCTGTCTTTCAGGTGATCGTCGGCTACGATCCCGCGGACTCGGCGACCGTCGCGTCGCGAAACCGTCCGATTCCCAATTACAGCGCGTCGCTCGTGCGCGACGGACTTCGCGGAGCGCGCATCGGGATCCTGCGTCAGGCCTACGAGCGACCAACGCTCGATCCGGAGATCCGCGACGTCTTCGCTCGCGCCGTTGCCGAATTGCGACTCGCGGGGGCGACGGTGATCGATTCTGTCCCGCTGCCCGGGCTCGATTCGCTCTTCGCGGCACACCGAGGCCAGTGCAACCCGTTCAAGTACGATCTCGAGCGGTGGATCGCGAACACGGGAAACCGGACGCCGGTAAAATCGCTCGAGGAGATCATCAAATCCGGCCGCTATCATCCTTCGATTCAGAAGCGATTGGAGCTCGCGCAGGCGGTGGATCAGTCCCCAGAGCAGAATCCGGGCTGCAAGGATCGCGATCAGTTTCGCGATGGGTTTCGCGCGATGGTGCTGCGCGCGATGGACAGCGCGAAGCTCGATGCGTTGATCTATCCAACCTGGAGCAACCCACCGCGGCTCATCGGGGACCTGAACACGCCGGCGGGTGACAATAGCCAGCTGTTCTCGCCCAGCACGGGCTGGCCGGCGATCACCGTACCGATGGGGTATACGCGTGGCACGTTGCCCGCAGGGATGACGCTCTTCGGACGCGCGTGGAGTGAGCCAACGCTGATTCGACTCGCCTACGGCTACGAGCAGGCGACTCATCAGCGGCATCCGCCGAGCGCGACGCCACCACTTCGATAACGAGACGACGGCCGACGGACGAAGGGCGATGTAGTTACGAACATGCCAATCATGAATAGCTACGGAACGAAGCACGATCGTCGACACAAGGGTTCGAGAGCGTTTGCGATCGCGTTCCTTCTCGCGAGCGGCAGCGCGTGTTTTTCGCATCGCGGCGAACAGCCGCCGGCTCCTCTGCGCTCGCCGGCGCGGGATTCCCTTCTCGCCGCTGACGCGGCGCGCGGCGACGCCGCGACGAAGCTCGGTCTCGGGGCGGCGGCCGCCGCGTGGCTGGACAGTGGAGTCATCTATCTGCGCGGCGGCGCGCCAATTCTCTCTGGCCGGTCGGCCGCGCTCGCCGTCATCACGGCAACCCCTTCGCCGGATCACGCAACGTATCAGTGGCGGCCACTGGGCGGCGGTGTTTCGAGCGATGGAGCGGGTGGCTATTCCTTCGGCGTGGCGACGACGGCTGTGCCTAACGCGGACGGCGCGCCGACGGTGCGCAGCGATCGCTATCTCGCTTTCTGGCGGCGGGGGCGAGATGGCATATGGCGCTTGAGTGCATACGCCGAGGTCGGCGCTCCATCGGTCCCCGCCAACGCGACCATCCCAACCGCCGAAATCCCGCCGGCGCTCGCGACCGCACGCGGGAGACGTGCCGACGCCGTGCGCCGCGTGAGGGAAGCCGACAGTGCCTTTGCGCTCGCGGCGGATCTGCAGGGCACGGGGATCGCCTTCGCCTCGTACGTTGCGCCGCAGGGAGTGGTCTTCTCGGGTTCGGAGATCGTCATCGGCACCGACGCGGTTCGCGCGCTGTACGACGAGCAGCAGCGAGCGGGTGGTACGCTCAATTGGCGGCCGGTGTACGCCGACGCGGCGGACTCCGGCGACCTTGGCTTCACCGTCGGCGAGTACGTCTTCACGGGTCGAGGCTCCAACGGATCCGTGGTCCAGCGTTTCGGCAAGTACCTGACGATCTGGAAGAGGCTGGCCGGTGGCGAGTGGCGTTTCGTGGTGGACGGTGGCAACGCCAGCCCGACGCCTAACCGCTGAGCCACTCGGATCGCGGCGCCGTCAGATACCTCGATCAGGGCGCGCGCAGCGTCAGATCGACGCGCCGCACCTCGCCGGCGTGCGTCGCCGGCTGGGCAACCGACGTCCGGCCCTTGTCGCTTCTCGCCTGGAGTGTGAGGAGTTTGTCACGGGGGATCGCGCACAACGCGTATCTCCCGGCCGCGGACATCGTTTCGAGGCCTGCTTGCGCGATTCGCAGCTGGTCCGAGGCCGGCTTGGTGAAGTCGCTCCACTCCACGCGAACCTGGCTACCCAACGCTTTCGCGCCGTCATCCCGCCGCACGGTGCCAACTATGACGGAGCTCGAGTCGGGCGCGGGCGCGCCGCACAGCGTGTTCGACAGCGTTCGAAAGCTCGGAACCCCGAAATCGACCTGCTTCCGCTCGCCGGCGTTCAGCGAGATGTCGCGCATGGGTGCATCGATGAGCAAACTATCAATGACGGGACTCATGATGCTCACCAGGTAGATTCCTGGTGGGAGCCTCTCCAGTGTGTAGGCGCCGGCCGAATCGGTCGTCGTGGCGAACGAGGTCCCGGAGATGAAAACCCGCGCGTTGCTCAAGGGCCGGCCCTTCACGCTATCGATGATCGTTCCATACAGGGTGGCGACGGTCTGCCTCACGGAACCTGATGGTCTCACCTCGAGCAGCTCGCCCCCTTCTTCCTGTATACCGGTGATCCTCAGCTGCCACTCACCCAGCTGACCATTCAAGGTGTTCCGGTATCGCTCGAGGCGCGGCATGCGAATGTACCAGCGCCAGACGATCCACCGGCCGTCGGGCAGGGGTCGAAACTCGAGCCGGCCGCCAGCCTGGGCAGCACTCGCCTCGAATGGGAGATTCGAGAAGCCGAACTCCATGTAGCGCAGCTCCGCGGTCGCGCGATCGAGCCAGAGCACGCCGTGGACATCGACCCGTCGTGTTGTCCGATCAATCTTGACGGGCTCGAAAGCGAGACCAATGAGGTCATCGCGCCGTCCGCGCTCCGGTGCTTGCGGCCGGAAGCAGTGTGTATCGAGGAAACGATCCGAGAGCAGGACCGTCGCATCGGGAGCGTAGAAGGTGCCACCCGATTCGACGTCGCCCGTCATGTACCCATCACGCGCGAGCTTCTCGGGCTCGAGGCTCACAAATGGTGTGACCGACTCGCCCTCGCGCTCGACCTCCTGATTGCGCTGCGGCGCAAGGGTGGTGGGCTCGAGGTCGCGCTTGAAGGAGCGGACGCGAACCGCGAAGCGGCGCGAATCGCGGCCCGTCCTCGCCGCTGCCTGGGCGAGCTGGGTGAGCTGGGTCGCATCGAGCGCCTTGCGAGCCTCCTCCCAGAGTTGAGCAGTCGCTAATCCTTCCTGGGGCCGGACGAGACATCGCCGGTCGGCGTTCACCGTCACGGCCCGCAGGGCGACCGCGTCGCCCGCGACCATCACGGGAACCTCCGTCGGCGCGTCCTGCCGCACGAGAAAGCGCGGAGACGTCGTCACGCGAAAGCCGACGCGCTCGACGCGTAACGTGTACGTGCCGGGGAATGGTGCCGTGAGAACGAACACGCCGGAGTCGTTCGCGAGCCTGGCGACAACGGCACGGCCGGTGGAATCGACCAGGGCGACGATGGCGCCGGCAACGGGCGAGCCCTCGCCCTTCAATCGAACGCGCCCGGTCACCGTCTGGGCGCCGGCGTCACGCGCGATGGCCAGGGCCAATCCCATCGCGCACATCTCGACCGCGCAATGAATCAGAGCGCTCTTCATCGCTGACATCCCGAGGAGGGTGCAACTCGGCGTTGCATCCGCAGGATCATCACGATGAGCATCGGAACCCGTTTTGGAAAGCCCGGATACATCCGGATGCCTGACGCGGGACGATGGCGCCGCCCCCGGCGCACCTGATCCTCACCGCCTACCCAGAGAGGAGGAGACGCACCATGAACAAGCGCATACTGGCGCGGGCAATCACATTGCTCGGCGCCGGAATCCTAACGGCTTGTGGAAGTAGCAAGTCCACCCAACCGAACAACAGCATCACCTTCGTCGCGAACCTGACTGGCGCGAACGAGCGGCCCACTCCCACGAACTCGACGGCAACCGGCACGTGGAAGGGCGTCCTCAACACCCAGACGAACGTCATGACCTACACGCTGACGTACAGTGGGTTGAGCGGAAGCAGCAGCGGGGCGCACATCCACGCGCAGGCGGATGCCAACACTACGGCCAATGTCGTGCTGAACTTCGCCACGTTTGCCGGAGCGACCACAGCCTTCACGAACGGGAATGCCGCGGGCACGGCAAGCGGAACGGTCAACATGTCCGGTGGCACGGTCACTGGCCTCTCGATCACCGGCGATTCACTGCTCAAGGCGATGAATGCTGGCATGGCCTACGTCAACGTCCACAGCACGCCGAGCTTTGGCGGTGGCGAGATTCGAGGGCAGATCGTTCGACAGTAGGCGTTGAGCGTGATGCGTGATGCGTGATGCGTGATGCGTGGCTAATAATGAACGAAGCGTTGATATCGTGTGAGTTACTCAAACACTCATCACCATATCAACGCTTCGTTCAATTCCATCGCCCATCGCCCAACGCCCAACGCTCAGTAGATGAATACCTTCGTGCCGACGGGGACGTAGGTGTACAGCCACTCGATGTCCTCGTCGCGAAGTCGGACGCACCCATGAGTAGCGGCGAAGCCGATCGATTCCTTGTCGGGCGTGCCGTGGAGGAGATAGCCCTCACCGAGGTCCAGGCGATACTTCCCGAGCTCGCCTTCC
>DASXPH010000124.1:0-15550 GCA_036493735.1 Gemmatimonadaceae bacterium | reverse complement strand
TGCTGCGGAATGCGTGGGAGTTACACCGCTACGCGATGCAGTTACGGCGATACGCGTGGCAGTTGCGGCGATACGCGTGGCAGTTACAGCGATACGCGTTGCAGTTACAGCGATACGCGTTGCAGTTACGGCGATACGCGTTGCAGTTACGGCGATACGCGTGGCAGTTACGGCGATACACGTTGCAGTTACGGCGGCACGCGTGGCACTTGTTCGTGTTCGCGTTGCCGTGGCGGCGGTACGCGTTACACATGCGGGGATACGCGCTGCAGTTGTCCGTGTTCGCGTCGGAGTTAGGGCGATGCGGGATGGAGTTCCCGCAATGCGCGTTACAGTTGCTGCTATTCGCGCGAGACTTGCTGCGGAATGCGCGACACTTGTTGCGTTTGGCGTTGCAGTTGCAGCGAGACGCATTGTAGTTACATCAGAACGCGTTGTACTTGCGGCGGAACGCGCTGCCTTTACGGCGATACGCGTGGCAGTTGTCCGTGTTGGCGTGGCAGTTGCCGCTGTACGCGATGGAATGGCTGTGATGCGCGTTGCGGTTGCTGCGACACTTACTCGAGTTCCTGCGAAACGCCTCGCGGTGCGTGAGGTGCACGGCGGAGTTGCTGCGCTCCACGCTTCAGTCGTCGCGGGCCGAGGTGCGATTGCGGCGCTTCGGACTCCAGTTCCTGTGGTGCGCCGCGCAGTTGCCGATGGCCGTGGGTGTCCGGACCGGACCGAACTTCGCTTCACCCGATCGATGCGGGCGTTGTTGCGTCAGCCGCGCGAGAGAGCCGTGATCAACGGACTGCTACCCTGTCCGACTGAAACTTCGTTCATCGATCTTTCTATATATCTAGATCCAAAATTCGACCCTTCGCGCAAGATGCAACGGCGATTGCGAGTCGTGCTCCCCTACTTATACACTTTTTGCGCAAGGGATAATCGTGATCTCGGCCGCTCGCGGCGGCGAATGCGTCGGCTCACGACGGCCGCCAGGCCACCATGGACCAGCGGCCGTCGATCGACAGTGCCGATTCGCCTAACGAGTACGTGTCAAGGCCACGCAGTACAAAATTTACAAATAGACATGAAATGTCCATCTAGATGGACGGCGGAGACGCGCAGAGCGTGAGGCGTTAGGCGCAGATCCTTACCATCACGCACCACGCCCAACGCCTCACGCCTTGCTCACCACCAGCGCCGTCACCATCCCGAACATGCCGTGATCCGACTCGGCGTGCGGCAGGATGTGGCAGTGGAAGGCCCACGTCCCAGGACGTGTGCAGTCGACGATCACGTCCCAGCGTTCGCCGGGCGCGACGTTCAGTGTGTCGCATCGCCAGGGCTGCGGCTGCGGCCAGCCGTCCTTGTCGATGACCGTCATGTGCAGACCGTGCAAGTGCATGGGATGGATCATCATCCCTTCGTTCATGTAGCGAATGCGAATCTTCTCGCCGACCTTTGCGACAAGCGGTTCGGTTGCAGGAAAGCTCTTGCCGTTAAAGGTGTAACCATGCAGGCCGTCATTGAGAACAAACAAATAGTCGCGGTCCGCCTTCTCGATCTCGCGCGGACGCTTCGGCTCCACGATGAACGCGCCCAATAGGCCAAGCCCCACCTGCTTGGTCGAGTTGTGGTGCGAGTGGTACATGTGAGACCCGGAATTGGGAACGACGAACTCATACACGTGCGTCTCGCCGGGTTTCACCGGCGGTTGGGTGATGAACGGGACGCCGTCTACCTCGTTAGCGGTCTCGAGGCCGTGGAAGTGGATCGCCGTCGACTCGGTGAGCTCGTTCTTCAGCACGACGCGCACACGGTCACCCTCGCGGACGCGGATCATCGGGCCGGGTACCTGTTCGTTGTACGCCATCGCGGCCACGCGCTGACCCGGCGCCACCTCCCATTGGATCTCGCGCGCCGTGAGCTCGAATACCTTTACACCCTTGTCGAGCCACGGCTGCAGCGGCTGATTGCCCTTCCCGACCGTCTTCGCCGGGAATGCCTTCATCACCGACTCGTGCATCTTGTCCATCGCGTCGGCTTTCTCACGCGCGCTCGGCGCCAGCGCAGGTGGCGGGCCGCCGTGCTCGTGGCCGGCGGCGACGACCGCGTTGGCGGCACCCTCCGCTTTCCGGCATGCCGCGACGGTCCCAGCGACGGCGGCCGCGATTGCGCTATCGCGCAGAAAGCGGCGGCGGCTGGCTACCTTGACGAGTGGGGTCTCCTCACCAAGAGATTTTCTATGGTCCGACATGGCGTATTCTCGCAGGGAAAGGATGGTAAGCGAGAATCGCATTTCGACAGCGCGAATTGTGTCGGGAGAGTCTTGGAATGATTAGCTCTCCGCCCTGACAGCGCGTCGGAGATTACCCGACTTTGTCAGCGAAGTGTGCGAGTTCCCTGACAGGGCTCTGGCTTTCAGAACTGGAATCGTCCTTGGGTTGCCATCAGAATGATCGCATGAGCCAACACATACTCGAATCGACGTCGCAGGACCTCCGCTACGGAGCGCGGACGCTGCTCCGTTCGCCAGCCTTCTCCATCGTCGCTGTGCTCACCCTGGCGGTCGGCATCGGCTGCACGACGGCGGCGTTCAGCGTTCTGGATACGGTCGTCTGGCGCGGACTTCCGTATGCCCACCCGGAGCTGCTGCAGACGGTCTACGAACGGAGCGACGACGGCGGCTTCCGGGTGCCGTCTTATCCAACCTTCCGCGACTGGCAGGCGCAGAGCGCCGCAGTGTCCAGCGCGATCCAGGGTATGGCATTCGTACGCGGCGACGGAGTGACCCTGCCCCTGCCTAACGGGCCGGAGCGGGGCATCGCCGCTTACGTCACGCCCGGCTTCTTCGCGCTGCTCGGCACCAAGCCGCTGCTCGGACGCGGCTTCACCGCCGACGAGGAGCAGGCCGGCGGGCCCAATGTCGCGATCCTCTCCTACGACTACTTCGTCAAGCAGTTCGGCGGCGACCCGAGGACGATTGGAAAGCTCGTGAGCGTGGACAGCGTTCCGACGACGGTGATCGGCGTAATGCCGCACGGATTCGCGTATCCGAATTTCGGTGACGCCGGATTCCTGCTCGGGCCTGCAATCTGGCAGCCGATCGCCGTCTTCGACGCCACGCACGCCGCGCTCAAGTTGCGCGGGCTCCATGTCGACAGTCGCGCCATCCTACGCCTGCGGGCTGGCGTCGATTCGGCGCGCGCCGCGGCGGTGATGCACACGATTTCCCAGCGGCTCGCGACGGAGTATCCGGTGGAGCAGGCACATTGGAGCGCGGTTGGGCTCAGGCCGATCGCCGACGAGCTGTTTGGCGGTATCCGCCAGACGATCACCCTGATCACGAGCGCCGTCGGCCTGGTGCTCCTGCTGGCGTGCGCCAACGTCGCGAATCTCTTTCTCGTGCGGGCGAGCTCGCGATCGCGCGAGCTCGCGGTGCGGTTCGCGTTAGGCGCCGGGCGCGGACGCATCGCCCGGCAGCTGCTCACCGAGATCCTCATCGTCGCGGTCGTCGCCGGCGGGCTGGGATTGTCGCTGGCTGCGCTACTGGTCGGTTACATGCGGAGCGCGGCGACGGAGCGCGTGCCATTCGCATCGGAGCTCGCCGTGGACAGCCGGGTGGCGATGTTCGCCGTGCTCGCGTCGTTGGCGACGGCACTGCTCGTCGGCGTTCTGCCGGCGATGCAGGCTGGCACGGCGCGGGTGATGGAGCGAATGCGCGCCGGAGCTGCCGCCGCGGTTGGCGGCCGCAGGGAGACGCGCGCGCGCAACGTCCTCGTCGCGCTGCAATTCGCGCTCGCGCTCACGCTGCTCATGGGCGCGGGTCTCCTTCTCCAGAGCTTCCGCCGGATGCTCGACGTTCCGCTCGGCTACGACTCCCGCGACACGATCGATTTCGCGATCTCTCCGCCGCGACATCGCTACGAATCACCGGCCGAGGCCGCGGCCTTGTATGCACGCATCCTCGATGCGCTGCGCAGCGTGCCGGGTGTGACGACCGCCGCAGCCGCGGGTGGCGCGCTACTCCCCGTGAAGGTCGAGAGTGATGCCTCGTCGGGCGGACGCGCCGAGAAGACCGCGGCGTACCATCCCGTGTCGACGGACTATCGCAAAACGATGCGCATCCCGATGGTAACTGGGCGCTGGTTCACCGACGACGACATGCGGTCGCCGGTCGGCTTCGTCGTGAGTGAGAAGCTGGCGAAGGAGCTGTGGCCGGGCTCTGACCCGTTAGGCAAACGCGTCACGGTACGCCGGGCGTCACAGGGGCGCGCCGATTTCGGCCAGCCGATGACGCTCCCGGTGATCGGCGTGATCGCCAACGTTCGTGAAGGCGGCCCCGAGGACGAACTGTCGTCGGAGATCTACCTTCCGTACACGTTGGAGGTGTGGCCCTGGATGCATTTCGTCGTGCGCGCCGAGAATGCAACGCGGGCGCTGCCGGCGGTGGACCGCGCGATTCGAGCGGCAGAGCCAGCACTCATCTTCTTCGGGAAGCCGAGTGTGTCGGCGGTCGGCCTCGACGCGATCGACTCGCAGCGACGGTTCGTGACGTTCGTCGTGACGGGATTCGCGTTCTGTGCGCTGCTACTGGCGACGGTGGGACTGTATGGCACGGTGAGCTACAGCGTCGTGCAGCGGACGCGCGAGCTGGGCGTGAGGATCGCGCTCGGCGCCACACCGCGCGGAATAATCGTGCTCGTTATGCGGAGCGGGCTCGGGTTCGTTCTCGCCGGCGGTCTGCTCGGCGTCGCCGGCGCGGTTGGAGCGGCACGGATCATCCGCTCGATGCTCTTTCAGACAACAGCGACCGATGTCGGTACGTTCGTCGTCGTGCCGGTGCTGTTCCTCGCTACGGCCATCCTCGCCAGCTACTGGTCAGCGCGGCGGGCAGCCCGAACCGATCCGTTAATTGCGATGAGAGGAGAATGAGCGCGTCGCATGGAAGCATCCCAGACCCGTGAAAGGCGGTCACTGAATGCACAGATGAGCACAGAGTACACGGTACTGCATCGGCAAAAAAATGGATGCAAGGCTCTTTGGGGCAAGCGGGGAGAGAACATCTCTCCCGTCAAACCCCAAAGCAGTTTGCAGTACTGTGCATTCTGTGCCCTTCCGTGCATTCTGTGACCTCTTTTTGTCGGTCTGGGATGCCTAGTCCCTTCAGATCTCCCAATTCGACAAAACTAACGCCTTGCGCGGCCGTTCCTCATCGTGGCCGCTGAGGGCCATGCGGAGGTCCGTCCAGCGCACGCGCGCGCCCATCGAGATCAACCGCTGATACGTCGTCTGGTACTCGCCCTGGACTCGTAAGGCAACGCGGCGGGTGCCGCTGCGGCGGGCAAAGTCGCAGAGCGAACGGGCCATCTCGGGGAACTGCTCCTCGTGGCGAAGCACGAGCTTCAACACGCGTAGCTCCTCGCGGGCACGGCCTTCGACGAGCGGCACCGTGTGCGCGAGGGCGAAGCCGTCCAGCGTGCCATCCGGGGCGCGCAGAATGACGGTGTCACCTAACGAGAGGTCGTCGGTGAGCTGGATCTCCCGCGTGTAGTCGTAGCCCGGCGCGAGGCTGTCGAGAAGCGCCTTGCACTCCGCGAGCGTCGATTCCTTTTCGTGGGCCGACCGGCGCGCGAGGAGCATCGCCGGGCGATCGGAGAGCGCGGCGTCGAGCGTCGTCGTCAGCGTCAGGCGACCGGGCACGAAGCCGAGGCGCGAGTAGAAGCCGATGTTATCCATCGTGCGCGGCATCGTCTCGAGGCCGATCACACTCGCGCCGCTCTGCTTCAGCCACTCGACGCCGCGCGAGACGATCTCCTTGCCGAGTCCCGTACCCTGATACTCGGTGCGGACGGCGAGTGGGCCCATCCAGCCCTCGGTGCCCGATCGGTGCACCATGTTGAACGCGGCGACATGACCACGGTCGTCGCGCCAGAGCATGGCGCCGGCGTCCGCATCGTCGATCGCATAACGCCACACCGCTGGGTTGAGATAGGGCACGCGCACGCCGACCATGCCGTCGCGGCGATAGCGCTCCGTGAACGCATCGCTGAAGACCTGGTTGAGGTCCGAGATGTCGTCGAGCCGCGCGCGGAACGGTCCGTCCACCGAATGCGAGGGACGCCAGGTACGTGTCGCGACCATCAGTCGGCGGCTCCCATCGTGAGCTGGGCCTCGTCGTCGAGGGTGGGTGCGGCGAGCGCGGGCTCCTGTTCGACGCGCGACGCGCCCGTCTCGTCGTCGTAGCGCACGGTGATGACGCGATCGAGTCCTTCGCGCACGGATTCGATATGAGTGATGAGTATGACCTGCTCGAACCGATCCTGCAGCCGCCGAAGCAGCTCGACAACGTTGTGACGCCGCGACTCGTCGAGTGATCCGAAGATCTCGTCGAGGATCAGTAGTGAGAAGCTCTGGCCAGCGCGCTCCGCGATCATCTGTGAAATGGCGAGCCGAAGGACCAGATTCGCAAGGTCCTCCTCGCCACCGGAGATGACTGGCTTCGGAATCCCCTCCTCGAGGACGAGGACGTTGTACTGGTCGTCCAGCTCGAGCTCGGAGTAGCGCGCGTCGGTGAGCTCCGTCAGGAAGGAGCTGGCCAGCTCGGAGATCTCGGGCCGGAGCTGGACATTGAGATCGGTCCGCATGTCCGAATAGGCGCGATCGAGCTCGTCGTGCATGCGTTTGTCGCGATTCAACTCGTCGAGCTGGGCCTGCGAGCGGGCGAGGTCGCGCTGGGCCTGGAGCGCGGTGGCGAGGGCGCCCTGGGCGGCCGCGGCTTCCGCGTCGGCCCCGACCGAAGCCAATTCGGCCGCTCGCAGCTCCGTCGCGGCACGCTCGTACTCGGCGCGCATCGCGTCCCACGACTGCTCCGAGAACTGGATCGCTTGCCGCTGTCGCTGCAGCTCCGACATGCGACGGCTCGTTAGGTCGGTGGCCTGGGTCACGCGTTCGCGCTCGCGGCGGAGTTGCCCTTCCCGCTCCACCTGCGCCCCCAGCCGCGCGGCGCGGGCGTCGAGCGGCTGGAGACGCTCGAGGTCCCGCCGCAGCTGCTCGTGTCGGCCCTGATCGTAGCCGACCGGAATCCTCGCCAGGTCGTCACGGAGGCCGCGATCCCGATCCTCCTTCTGAACGATCTCGCGCCCGATCTGCGCCAGCTCCTGGACGGCACTCTGGACGCGGGCGAGCCGTCGCTCGAGCTTTCCCACGGTATCCAGCGCGACGCGCCGCTGCTCGCCCAGCGCCTTCACCGGCGGAGGCATCTCGACGAGTTGATCGAGGCGCTTGCGGTAATAGCTGCCGTCCACGACGGCGGTGTTGAGCTGATCGTCGATGAGGTCGAGTACCGAGCGATAGTGATCGCCTAACGGGCGAGCGCACGTCGGACAGATGCCGTTCTCGCCGGCGGCGACGAGCCGCTCGCGCTGCTCCTTCAGTTCGGCGTGCTGCCGGCGCAGGGCGTCGAGCTTGGTCTCCGCCTCCTGACGATCGCGCACCCAGTCGGTACGCTTGGCCTCGAGCTCGTCCTCGGTGCGTTGGAGCTCGTGACGCTTCTCGGCCAGCTCGGCGGTCACCTGTTCCTCGAGACCGGGCGCGGCTTCGATCTTCGCGCGCCGCTCGCGCAGACGCCCCAGATCCTCGGCGAGCGCTCGAGCGCTCTCGAGGAGCGTGCGGCGACGCCCCTCTTCGGCGTACAGTCGGTCCATCTCGTGCAGCGCCGATACGATCTCGCCTAACGGTGCGATCTCGACGCGAATGCGCTCGAGCTCCACCCGTGCCGTGGCGACGTCGGCGAGCTCGCGGTCGAGGCGCTCGCTGTCGCGGCCCAGGCCAGCTGCCTCGCTTTCGGATACGCGAAGCTCGGCAAGAAGTGCCTGCAGCCGCTCGCGCTCCCGCTGGAGCATCTCCCAGCGCGGTGTGACGAAATCGAGAATCTCACGAGCCTTTGCGCGCCGCTCGCTCGAATCGCGCGCACGTGACTCGGCGACCTCCACGCGAGCCCTTGCGTCGCCAAGCATTCGCGCGACGCTGTCGGGATCGGGCATTCCCGCGCGCAATCCCGCTGCCTCGGCGAGGATGATGCGCCGCCGCTCGCGCACGAGCGCCTGCGCGGTACGCAGCTTCTCGTAGCCCAATACGCGCGAGAGGAACTGGGCGCGCTCGGACGGCCCCATGGCCGCCATCACGCTCAGCTCTTTCTGCCCGGTGAAGTAGGTATTGAAGAACTCGTCGAGCGACATGCCGAGCCGCCGCCGCAGCAGCTCGGTGACGCCGGTGATCGTGTTGGCGATCGGCGTGCTCGCGCCGTCGAGAAACAGCTCGGCGTTCGTGAGGCCGCGCGAGACGAGGTAGCGATGTCCGCCGAGCTCGAAGTCCAGCTCCACCCGGACCTGGGAACGTGCCCCAGCGCGATTGAAACGAATCGAATCGCGTGTGCCTCGCGCCGCTGGCGTGCCGTACAACGCCCAGGCGATCCCTTCCAGGATCGTGGATTTGCCCGCGCCGTTCGGTCCAATGATTCCGGTGAGGCCGGCATCGAAGACCATCCGCGTGTCGGCGTGCTGGCGGAAGTTGCAGAGCCGGAGCGAATTCAGATGCACGACGTCACCCGCTCGTCTCCGACGGCGGCTCGGCGCCGAGGGGGGCCGCGCCGACGGTACTCTCGGCTTCGGCGAGATAGCGCAAGCCTAACGCGACCAGCTCCTTCCGGTCGATGTCGCTCTCCAGCACGCGGCTCATGAGCTTCTCGCGCACGACATCGGCGAGCGATGGCCGCTTGCCTGGCGCGCCGTGGCCCGCGAGACGCACCATCTCGGGCCGGCGGGTATCGAGATGGAAGTGCAGCGCACGCCTCTTGAGCTCGCGCAGCGCCTTGTGGTCCAGATCGCGCGCGATGTGACGCGGCAGATCGCGCACGATGAGCCGCACGATCTTGTCCTCGATGCCGCCGCGGCAGCCATTCACCGACGCCAGGATGCGCTCGTCCACCTCGGCTACTGTCAGGCCACGCGCCGAGATCGGCGGCAGGTCGATGATGGGCCGCGACGGCGGCAGCGGATGGAAGGTCTGCGCACCGCTCTCGAGATTCCGCTCGATGATGCCCTTGCCGGGCACGCCGGCCGCACGCTCCTCGAACAACTCGCCCCAGGTGTTCGCGCTCGTATAATCGAGCGAGCCGGAATAGTACGCGTTCGGCTCGATCTGCCGGTACACGTGGTAGTGGCCGAGGGCGACGTAATCCCACATCGCGGCGCCAAGCTCCGAGAGTGGAATCTCGAGCGCGGCGCGGTCAGCGGACGCGGCGTGCGCGGGAAGCATCCCCTGCACCTCGCCGTGGAGAAGCAGAACGTTGTAGCGCGCCTGCGGATCGGGGGTGAACGCCGGCCGCTTACCGGGCACGTCGGGTACAGCGAGCACCGACAGATTCAGATCGGCGAAATGAAAGCGCTCTGCGTCCGCGTAGGCGACGTGAATCCCGAGTTCACGGAATAGTCGCAGAATGCTGCCGGTCTCGGCCGCGCGTGGCGTGTCGTGATTGCCCGCGACCATGACGACGGTCGTTTGGGGGAGTGCCGCCCGCAACCGACTGAACTGCAGAAAGGCGTGGACGATCGCCGGATTCGTCGGCCGAACGTTATGGAAGACGTCGCCGCCAACCAGGACGAGCTCGGGTCGCAGCTCGATCGTGCGACCGATGGCCGACTGAAAGGAGCGCGCAACATCCGCTTCCCGCTGGTTGATGCCACCGGGTGTGAGACGCTGGTACTGTCGAAAGCCGAGGTGCAGGTCCGAAAGGTGGACGAGACGCATTCTGCGGGTGCAATGGGCGGGGACGCGGCCCTCGAGTCCCGGCCAGAATATATCCCGAAGATGACTTCTATGGCCGGCTTTCGACGGTTTTCATGTGCTGGGTGACGCGCGTCTCGAAACGCATAACCGTGTCGTCGCTACCGGGCAGGTGAATGGTCGAATGTGCGACGATCGTGAACTGTGACTCGGTGAGCCAGCCACGCGCGCGGTCCACGATCATCGTCCCGCTCACAATGCCGTTGTCGAGCACCGGAGTCGTGCCCGAATCGCGTAGCGCGTCGGGATCCGGGGTCATCTCTCCATGCATCGAGACGTAGGCAATCGTCCCACGTTTCGACAGAGAGTCGAGGCGGAACTTCGTGTGCAGCCACGCACCCGCGCTCGACGCGCCAGCGGTGATGTGACCCGCGCCAGGGAGCGGCATGTCGCGGCTCCAGCTGAAACCGACTTCGACCGGCCCACGCGGAAATGCCGCGGGCATCAACGACACCGCTTGGGCGACGTCGCGGGAGACGCCGGCGGCGCTGCTGTCGGCGAGCGAGACCGTCCCATCGGGAGCGATGCGGAGCACTATGGCTCGGCCTTCGAACGACTCTCGCGCCGCCTCTTCCAGGGCCCTCGCGCGCGCGTCGGTGGTCGTGAGGCGAATCGAATCGGTGACGGCGCGCACGTAGGTCGCCATTGGCACGCTCTTCTCCACGATGGCGCGCGAGTAGACGCGCATCGTGGACGTCAGCGTCGTTACCGTCTCGGAGCCACCGAGTCGCCGCGTACCGGTGAGCTCCGTCTGCTGGTCAAGCCGGAGGTGGAGCGTATCGCCGACGCGCGGCCGGATCTGCAACAGCACACCCTGGGCTTCGGCACCAAGAGCGCGCACGAGAAGCATGGCCGCGCCGAGTGCGAGCTGAGATCGACGAAAACGCGCGCGCATAACGAGATCAGAGTCCGTACGGATCGTCAGCCGGCGCGGTGCGGAGAGGCGTGACCAACGCTGGACGGCTGACGGCGGTCGGCGGCACGATGCGCGCGAGCTGCGACTTGAAGAAACGCTTCACGTCGGCCGGCCGCTCGAGCAGCGTGGCATTGCGCGCGCGAATCACGTCCTCACGGTCGTGCGTGTCGGTGATGTCCTTCACCCAATTCAGGCTGATCGTTGCGTCGAGGGGACGCAGCGCGCGCAGGATCGCCGCCTCGAGCGTTACGTCCTGCGTCTGCGGGTAGCGCTCGGCGCCGTCGCGACCGCGCAAGATCGCGGGCCGCGGGAAGCGCACGAAGATCGGTTGTGTGAAGTGCGGATGCCGCACCATGAGCTGTCCCTTCTCGAGCGTTGCGAGCTTGGTCTTCACGGCGGGACTCAGCACCGAATATCCCGGCGTCGCCAGCTCGTCCGCGTCCATGCGGCCATAGAGCGCCGTCCCTGAATTGCCGACGACGCGCCGGTGCACCTGCGAGCGAAACTGCTGAGCGCTGAACAGCACGAGTCCGAGATAGCGCCCCCGTTCGGCAAGATCGAGCAGCATCTTCCGGACATAGGTGTCCTGACCATCGCTAGGCGCATACTTGTTGAGCTCGTCCACGAAGACGATGACGTGTTTGACGCCAAGGTCCCGCTTCTCCAGGTGCTCGCGCAGCTTGGTGACGATTCGCGCGAAAACCAGATCCTGCGCGTCCTCTTCGAGTGAGGCGACGTCGATGACATACACCGTGCGATCCTGAAAGCTCCCGAACGGCAGATCACCGACATTGCCGTCATCGGTGACGAGGCCGGCGCAACGTGTCGAGATGTTGGAGAGGCGGTTGCGCACCTTGCGAATGGTCGCGATGTGATGGGTGCGCCAGCTCTCGTTGCCGCGCTGCTCCATCGCGACGAGCAGGTCCTTGAACCATTGTTCGAGCTCCGCGAAGGAACGAACACGATATCGCTTTCCTGGCAGCATGTGTTCGTCGCTAAAATCGCGGTCGACGATGCGCTCTCGGATGAAGTCGATCAATGCGTCGGCTTTGGCATCCACGTCATCTTTGTTGAGCAGAACCTCCGCGTATTGAAGCACCTCGCGCAGCCCCCAGGTGAGGGGTATCACGTTATGCAGCAGCGCCTCGTTCGAGCGAAGCGTGTTGAGCGAGACGCCATCGGACTTGTACGGCGCGAAGTACTGGACGTTCTCGAATGGCTCCTGAGGCACGCCGCACTTGTCGTAGAGCAGCCGATCGCGTTCGTCGATCTCGCCTTCCATGTCCAGGAAGCAGAGATCCGGTCCTTTGACGTTGAAGCAGACGGCGGCAACGGAGCCTTTTTTCTCCGGGAAATGCGTGAATATGGACGACAGGATCCATTCGATCGCGCTCGTCTTCGTGGCGAGTCCGGAAACGCCGGTGATGTTCAGGTGCGCTGCCTCGGGGCCGATGAGGAAATCCGCATCGAGGTAGATGGGCGCGTCGGTGCCACCGGCGTGGTAGACGCCGATGGGAATTCCGGTGCGGGCGCCCTCGGCGAGATAGCCGTCCATGCGCAACGCAACGGCGATATCCGCGTCGTCGGCGAGGTAGACGTCGCCTAACGGCACCGGCTGCAGTGGCTCGTCGGGCAGCTGGCGCAGCACGGCCGCCGTGTAGAGCCGGATCTCCGCGCGTTCAGTAGACGCTAACGAGGCCGACGACGGGCTGCCGTCGTGGCCGAGGACGTCGTGGAGCGGCGACTGCAGATCCGAATAGCTGAAGCCCTCGACGACGACACCGTACACGCGCGTGATCTGACCGTTGATCGTGTATTTCCCCTCGACGCGCACGATCGTGCCAACGCCGACGGGTGAGTCGAGTCCCGTCCAGAAATGAAACTCGTGAGGGGTGTTGGGTCGCCGCTCCGTCGCGACGACGCGTCCCAGTGGAGTAACTGTTGTCATGTCACGGCACGGAGAAACTCTTCGCAATCCCGAATACCATAGACCATCTTGTCCCAGCGCGCGTCCGGCATCGCCAGCGGCGCGGCCTCGGCGAGGATCCAGCGCGAGACGGTGTCCGCGCGCGTGCCGACGTCGTGCTCCTCGATGCGCGCGGGATTCGCGATCTCGACGCGCACGAGTCCCCACATCGGATCGTGCCCCACAGGATCACGCAGCCGCAGATACCAGCTCGCCACGGGAATACGTTTTGGGGACGTCACCCGGAACACGCTCGACCGCTCGGCGCGCCGCAGCGCGAAAATGGTTTGCAACGCTTCGCCCTCGGCATACAGTGTCCGATGACTCTTCACGACGCCCACTGTACAGGCAGCGACCGCGACCTTCTCACTCCCACTGATGCCGCCGTCGATGAACAGCGGCTCGTGTTCGAGATGACACCATCGCTCGGCGAGCTCACGCTCCGCCTGCTCGCGGTCCTCCTGGATGCGATGGACCGCCTGATCGCGAAGGATGAATGGATGCGACGACGCGTCTCCCGACGCTGCCGCGGTGTCGACAAGGTCGATCCCGAGGCTGCTCAGCACGCGTTCATGCTCGCCGCTGAGGGCGCGCCGTGGCCCATACAACCGGCGACGCACGACTGGCCGCTGCCAGGTCGTTAGGCGCCGGTTGCGCCGGATACGCACCGCTGCCGCGACGGTTCCGTGCACGATCGGCACGCCGTCCACGTATGCGACAACTTGGCTCGTCTGGGTGCCGTCCAGAAACGCGACGAAGGCAACGACTGGATCACCGAACACTCGTCGCGCCCGCATCCCGCCGCCCTCGATTACTTCGGCGCCGACCAGCCGAGGAGGGCGCGCGTCGGGGGTATTGCGCTCGAGTGGTTGCTCGCCATCCGTGAGGAGCTCGATGTCCGGCGCGAGCGCGCGCAGCTGCCGCTGCAGAGCGACCAAGCTCTGGTCCATCGTGGCGCGCAAGACGACTGTCATCGGAATGCAGACTAAGGGCACGCGAGGTGGGAGGGAAGCCGCGCGTGCCACTACCGCCGCGAGGTCGAGAGGGGGTGCTAGGCGGCTCCATGCCCAATTTGGAATGTGCGCCTCGTGGCGCACTGGGTGCACGGTTGTTGGCATTCCAAATTGGGCATGAAGCCGCCGTGCACCCCCTCTCGACCTCTCGTCCCGGAGACTTGCCAAACGGCCCAAGTCGATCTACGCGCGCACGACTCCTATTGCCACCCCATCGTGCGTTGGCACGAGAATCGAGAGGACTCTTGGATCCGTGGCCATCTTGCGATTGAACTCCCGCACGGCGCGCGTTTTCTCATCGTTTTCCGCGTCGTCGAAGACCTTGCCGCCCCAGAGAGTGTTGTCGGCGATCACGAGGCCGCCTGGCCTCAGAAGCCTGAGTGCCCAATCGAGATAGGTGGGCATCGGCTCCTTGTCGGCGTCGATGAATACCGCATCGAAGCGTTCGCCGTCGAGGCTGGGCAACACATCCAACGCCCGGCCGACGCGGACTTCGACCTTGCTGCTCAATCCGGCGCGCTCGAAGTATCGTCGCGCAAACTCGGCGTGTTTCTGTTCGATCTCGATCGACAGAAGCTCGCCATCGTCAGGCAGTGCCCGCGCCATCCAGATGGCCGAATAGCCCCCGAGGGTGCCGACTTCGAGCACCCGCCGCGCGCCGATGGAGGTGAGTAGAACTTGCAAAAGCCGCCCTTCGTCCGCCGACACGGCGATCGGCGGCAGACCGGTTCGATCCGCCTCCTCGCGCAGCGAGACGAGGAGGCTGTCTTCAGGCGCGAAGAGCGCCGAGATGTATTCGCCAGTTTTGTCGGACAAAGCAGATCCCTCGTCGCTTCGCTCCTCGGGATGACAGAATCACTCCACTCCAATATCCCACGCCTGCTGCAGATCGTTTTTCGAGTAAGCGCGAAAGGCCGTCAACGTTTGCGTACGCTGAATGCCCGGTACGGTGGGAAACACCTCGGTGACGACCTTGGCTATGTCGTCGTACTGTGCCACGCGCACGATTGCGACGAGGTCCCATTCGCCGGACACGGAATACACCTCGGTAACGCCGTCGACCCCCGCGAGCATGTGAGCCGCCTTGGGAATCATCGGCGGCTCAACGCGAATCAGGACGATGGTGGTGATCACGAATCTCAGAGCTCGTCGAGGCGCGCCATGCCATCCGGGAATGGTGGAACGTTCAATAGCCAGAGCCCCGCGATCTGACTCTGGCGATCGACGTCGAGCAGAAAATCGCGCCCGACACGAACCGTACGTGCCTCACGATTCTTGCCGAGGCGGAAATGAATCACCCGCTCGCTGCTGTCGGCTTCTGCGACGAGGGGCGTGTCGACTTCGACGGCAGCGATGTTGGGCTGCGAGCGTCGCGACGGCAGGAGGACGCGCGCATCCTCGATCTGATTCGGCGGTGCCAACGTCGGCAGCTTACGCACGTCGGGCCAGACGGCGACCTCGACACCATTGATACGGCCTTCGGCGACGTCGAGGATGATCCAGGAGCCATCGTTGCCTTCGACCTCGACGGAGCCGGACATACCGTCATCGGTGCCGCGCGTTTTCAGCTGTGCCGAGAGAATGTCGGTGTCGGCGTCCCACTTGTACTCGACTTCAGGGGGCGTACCGTTCGCTGGCTCCAGTTGGACGGCGATATTCACGTTGGCTCTCCTTGTCGGTCGCGCAAAGTTGGTGATCTGATCCACGAAGCTGCAGTCGAAAACGAACGAGCAGTGTCTTTTTGTGTTCGGCGCGACGAGGCGCGCGTCCTGTTCGCCAGCGGGAGCGGTCGCCGGCTGAAGATAACGGCGGCGGCGACGC
>DASXPH010000123.1:0-9177 GCA_036493735.1 Gemmatimonadaceae bacterium | reverse complement strand
AGCGCAAAGGCGCCAGCAGATGTGCCAGCAAAGGGAAACGCGCCGCCTCCGCGATAGGAGGCAAGCGCGTAAATCACTTCCCATTCTCAATTTCCAAAGAGGCGCGGGCGGGAATCGAACCCGCGAATAGCGGTTTTGCAGACCGCTGCCTTACCACTTGGCTACCGCGCCGTCACTCGTCCAGCTGCTTGACGGACGAGAGAACGGTAAAGCTACAGCCCCGACTCCGTCCTGCTCAAGCCTCATCTGCTCATCAGGAGCTCTCGGCCGCCGGGAAAGGAGGCTACTTTCGGGCGTCCTGTTTCTCCTTTCCCTCCGGGCGGGCCTGCCCTCGTCGGTCGTTAGGCGCCGGCTCGGAACAGTATGCGATTCGTTAGGCGCGAGGAAACTGGGGGTCTGATGAGACGTTCGAGCCATCTTTGGGTCGCTTTGACGGCGATGCTTTTCGCCCTGTCGGCTCCGCTGGCCGCGAGCGCGCAGACGCCGCAAGGATTCGATCCTTCCCTCGCCTGCGCCGGCATCAAGACGCTCCGACTCCCTGATGTGCGCCTTACTGTAGTCTCCGACGCCGCGGATTCGTTGTCGCACCCCGACAGCGTAAGCACGCCCCACTGCCATGTGTCGGGCATCATCGGCCGCGAGATCGCGTTCACCGTCATGCTTCCCTACCGGTGGAATCAGCGACTGCTGATGGGCGGTAACGGCGGCTTCGCCGGGTCCATCGAGAGCCAGGTGTTCCAGCAAACCCGGAATGGCTACGTCACCGTTTCCACCAACACTGGCCACGAGGCGAGTGGAATCACAGCCCGCTGGGCGCTCGACCAGCCCGAGCGACAGGTGAACTACGGATCGGTCGCCGTCCATCGCACGGTCGAGGTGGCGAAGGCACTCGCTCGCGCCTTCTACGGCAGCGATCCGCGCTATTCGTATTTCTTCGGCTGCTCGAATGGCGGTCGGCAGGCGCTCATCGAAGTCCAACGCTACCCGGATGACTTCGACGGCGTCGTTGCCGGCGCGCCGGCGGCTCACCTGAGCTTGATGTCTGGCGTCTTCCTCAAGAATGTCCGCGAAGATTTCCCGACGCCCGCGTACTACGCGCATCCGGTCATCACCCGCGAGAACCTCGACCTTCTCGCCGGCAAGATCCTCGAGGCGTGCGATGCGATCGACGGCGTGCGCGACGGCATCCTCACCGATCCGCGCGACTGCAAATTTCGCCTGAGCTCCATTCGCGCTTGCCCGACCGGCAGTCCAGGAAGCGACTGCCTCACCGCCGCCCAACTCTCGGCCATCGCACGCATCTACGCACCCGCGACAGACGAGAAGGGTCGCGTTGTATACCCGGGCCAGCCATTCGGTGGTGAGAGCTCGCCGGGTGGTTGGTCGACCTGGATCGTCGGCAACGACTCGGCCTTTCTCCGGAGCGCACATCAGCCGAGCCTGCAGATGGCGTTCATGACCGAAGGGGCCAAATACCTCCTTTTCGGCGACTCCACGTGGAATTACAGCACCTACCGCGGCACCCTCTTTCCCGAGAGCAGACGGGTGACGCCGTTAGGCGACGCGACGGAAACCGACCTGCGCCCGTTTGCCGCCCACGGTGGAAAGCTGATCCTCTTCCACGGCTGGGCCGATCCCGCCCTGAATCCACTCGCCACGATCGATTACTACGAGAAGGTGCTCGCGCGTGACCGCGCGGCGCGTGACTACGTTCGGCTCTTCCCCCTGCCGGGTGTCCTGCATTGTGCCGGCGGCAATGGACCATCCGATGTCGATTGGATGGGCGCAATCGTCGACTGGACGGAGCAGGCGCACGCGCCGGAGCAGCTCATTGCTTCGACGCACGGGCGCGGCGGCAAGACCACGCGCACCCGGCCGATTTGTGCTTACCCGAAGCGCCCGACGTACACCGGCACGGGCAACACCGATGACGCCGGAAGCTTTGCCTGTCGGGAGCCGTGAGCGGCGCGCGCCGATGATCTCGGCGCGGCTTTTGAATCGACGTCTGCTCGATGAGCTCTCCATCACACGAGCGACGACACCCAGGCCAGGTCGGGCCTGACACTCGGCACCACCTCCGGCGGTTCTGGGACGTCATCTTCGTCGTCCTCCGCTTCATCGGCCGCCACGCGGAAAACGCATACGCCACGTTCGGCATCTTTCTCCTGAGCGGGGCGCTCATCGCCATTGCCGGCACTTGGGCCTTTGCCGCGCTCGCCGGTCATGTCTCCTCTGGAGGAACGCAGGCCTTCGACGACGCGGTGCTCACCTGGCTTGGCCAGCAGCGCACGAAGCCGCTCGACGCTTTCATGCTCGACATCACCTCGCTCGGCACGAGCTCTGTGGTCTTCATGGTCGTCGGTGTTGCCGCGCTGTTCCTCTGGCTGAACAAGCACAAACACTCGGCGATTCTGCTGCTCGTTTCGACGGCTGGCGGCGTGCTGCTCAACAACCTGCTGAAATTCGGCTTCAGCCGGCCGCGGCCCGACATCATCCCGTGGGTAACGACCGCGACGTTCTACTCATTTCCCTCGGGCCACGCGATGAGTGCGACGGTGGTCTACAGTACCGTTGCTTACCTCGCGGGACGTCTGCAGCGAACGCATATCGCACGGCTCGCCATCACGATCGTGGCGGTATTGGTCATCGCAATCATCTGCCTCAGCCGCCTTTACCTCGGCGTCCACTACCCATCGGACGTAATCGCGGGTGTCATTGTCGGCGTCGCATGGGCCGGCTTCTGCATGGCGACACTCGAAGCGATCCAACTGTATGCGCGCCGCAACGCTCCGCAGATGCTCGAGGATGAACACCCGGCACCGGCGCATGAGACCTAGGGGCTAGGGGCTAGGGGCTAGGGCCACGCGCAGAGATGGTCGCCGTCGGCCCTAGCCCCTAGCCCCTAAACCCTAGCCCCTCGATGTAACGCCCACTTGCTTGCAGTACTCCAGCACCGGGCACGTCGAGCATTTCGGTCGCCGCCCCGTGCACACGTGCTTTCCGAAGGGCACGAGCAATCGATTGATCTCCACCCAGTAAGGCTTCGGCAGCTTGCGCTCCAGCGCTCGCATCGCCTGCTCGGGTGTCGGGGCCGCGATGTAACCCCATCGATTCGTTACTCGCCACACATGCACGTCGACGCCGATGCGTGACTCGCCGCAGGCGATGCCCAGCGCCAGGTTCGCGCACTTCGGCCCCACTCCTTTGAACGACGTGAGCACCTCGAAGCTGCAGGGGAGCTCGCCGCCGAATTCGTCGACGGTGCGGCGCGCGATCTCGCGGATCTGCCCCGCCTTCGATGAGTGAAAGGCCGACTCCCGAATGAGCGAATCGATCGAGCGGACTGGAAGCGCCGCCACCGCCGCTGGCGTGCGTGCTCGCGCGAACAGCCGCCGCGCGCACGTGAGCATCGTCTCATCGTAGGTTCGGATGGAGATGACGCACGCGACCAGCTGCTGGAAGAGGCTAGTGTAGCCCTCCGACGCCAGCGCGAACATGGCGGCATCGGCAACACCGCTCGAGGCGATCGTCTCCCGAATGCGCTGCATCACGACGTCGATGTCGAACGGCCGCTTCCGTCGCGTCGTCGATCGACCACTCGCCACTACGCGACCACTCCCTTCCGCCGCGCCTCCGACAAAAAAGGCGAAAGTTCCATGATCGAAGGCGAACGTTTCATGTTCGAAGGCAAACGCTGCTCCTCTGAACACGAACGCGGCAAAACCAAAGCGCCGCTGTTCAAATCGGCAGTGCGCCCTGCCAAAAGATCAAACGTTCGCGACAACATCGATGGCGAAGGCCTCGCTGCACGACGCAAAGCTCGAAAAACCGAAAGCGAAAGCGGCGTTTCCTGAGGCGAAACGCGCACCAGCGAAGGCGAAGGCTCCTCCGAGCAAGTGCAACGTGACAAAGTACGACACGAACGGAGCTCCGTCGCACATGAACGCGACAAAGTTGACAGTCAACCTGATTTGTTGGCAGGCGAAGGCCGCATGTCACTACACGAACGGAGCTTGACACGACCCGAACGGAGCTTGACACGACCCGAACGGAACTAAGTCTCTACTCGATCAGCTGTTAGACAACACGACCGCGGCTTCACGTAACCCGAACGGTGCTTCGCTGCGGCGGAAATCAGGCCGCTCGCACCCGCGCCAGCAACGCCGGCAGAGCCGACACCACCCGCTCGTTCCCTTCACGCAGCAGCGCGGCGAGGATGTGCTTGCAGATCCGTTCGCGCCACAGGTGGTCGCCGCAATCACACCGGGGATGCGACGTCGTGTACAGATCCACCCAGTGCTCGTGACCCCCACCGGTAACTCGGTACCGGCCCTCGGCGATCCGTTCGCCGTGCAGAGTCAGGCTTCGCTCGAGCCGGCTCAGATCGACGCCGCCCGCGGCGTCGAAATCGATCTTCACTTCCGTCATGCGACTTCTCCCAATCCAGGCGTTTTCACACAAATCCGACCGAAATAGACACGTCGGAAATGTACAGTGCGGCCTCTCTTTTTACGCGAGTAGAATCTCTCTCGTCATAAAGCCGAGTCCGTACGCTTGGGCCACGCCTAACACCCTGCCGCCATGAAGCGCCTCCTCCTCCTCGCGATCGCCGCCTCCCTGGTTGGCGCTTGTCACTTTCATTCCCGCGAGTGGCTCGCCAAGCAGGCCGCCCCGGACAAGTCCCCGGCCAGAATTGTCCCGGACACTCAGCCGATCGTGAGACAGGAGGGCGAAGCTGCCGCCGCTCCCGCCAAGTCTCAGAAGCTGCACGCGTGGTCTCGCGCGAGCGCGGCGGAGCCGATGAGTCGAACGAGCGTGTTCACGAGCGATGCACGCATGGTCGGCCGATTCCTGATGAGCAATGACGTCGACCTGGGCTTTGCCCGCATGGCCTACACGACCACGACCAACGAGGACGTGAAGGCGTTCGCCCGCCGCATGCTGACCGACCACACTCAGATCGTCGCCTCCATCCGGGCTCTCTCCGCCGATCATGACATCATTCCAGCCGAGGACGACGCGGCGCGCGATCTTCGTGATCTCTCGACGCTCCAGCGCGACTCGCTGCACGCCCTGACTGGCCGCGTCTTCGACAGCACCTATGTCGCGATGGAGCTCGATCGCCATCGGGCAATGCTCTCGATGATCGACGACGTACTGCTGCCCCGCGCGCGAAGCGCCGATCTCCGCGAGACGTTGGCGTCCTCACGACCGATCATCGCCGCGCACGTCGCGCACGCCGAACAACTAGAGGCCGCTTTCGCTCGACGCTGATTATTGACGCGGAGGACGCGGAATTCGCGGAGGACTGGAGCGCGGAGGCCGCTGAGTGCACGGAGGGCGCGGAGGATGAGACGGGGGTTAAACTTCGCGCGTGGCCCAGGCAGCCACCTCGCCTGATTTCACCCTCCGACTGACGTGGACGACTCATCGAGCCAGCCGCACGACCCATACGCTTCGCTCCGCATACCGAGCTACCGCTGGTTCATCCTCAGCACCTTCACGATGACGCTCGCCGCCCAGATCCAGGGCGTCGTCGTTTCCTGGCAGATCTACGACGTCACGCGCGACCCGCTCTCGTTAGGCCTCATCGGTCTCGCCGAAGCCCTTCCCTACATCGGCGTCGCGCTCTTTGCCGGTCACGTGGCGGATCGTCAGAACCGGCGCGCCATCTCCCTCGCGTCGCTGGCCGTGCTCGTCTGCTGCTCGCTTGCCTTGCTCGGTCTCAGCCTTACCGGGACGGGACACATGGGGAGCGCGAGCTACCGGCGCATCTGGCCCTTTTTCGCGGTCATCTTTCTCAGCGGTATCGCGCGCAGCTTTCTGCAGCCGGCACGTCAGGCGCTCGGCGCCGAGATCGTGCCGCGCGAGCTCTACCCGAACGCGGTGGCGTGGCGCAGTTCCACCTGGCAGACCGGCGCGGTCGCCGGACCGGCGCTCGGCGGCCTGCTTTACGGATTCACGTCGCCCTCGTTCGCGTACGGGGTGGACGCGAGTCTGATGGTCGTAGCGCTGTTCGCCTTCGCCGCGATCGCCTACCAGCCTCGCGGAACGCGCGCGATCGAGACTTCGGTAGGTGAGAGTCTCCGCACCGGTATCCAGTTCGTCATTCGCGAGCCGGTGCTCCTCGGGGCGATGACGCTGGACCTGTTCTCCGTCCTGCTCGGCGGTGCCGAGGCGTTGCTTCCCGTGTTCGCCGATCAGATTCTGCACGCCGGTCCGCAGGGATTGGGAGTGTTGCGCGCTGCCCCGGCGGCCGGAGCGATGGTCATGTCGATCTATCTGGCGCACCGCCGGCCATTCCAGCGGGCAGGTCGCGCGCTGCTGAGCGCCGTCGCCATCTTCGCCCTCTGCATCATCGGCTTCGGGCTGTCGCGCAGCTTTGTCCTCTCGCTCGGTCTGCTTGCGATTAGTGGCATGGCGGATAACGTGAGCGTCGTCGTGCGATCGACGTTGCTTCAGGTGCTGACGCCGGAGCACCTGCTCGGGAGAGTCTCCTCCGTGAATGCAATCTTCATTGGCTCGTCCAACGAGCTTGGTGCCTTCGAGTCCGGAGTCGCAGCCCGTCTATTAGGGACAGTGACGTCCGTGGTCCTTGGTGGAGTCGCTTCGCTGTCGGTGGTGGGAATCGTCGCGGCCAGGATCCCGAGCCTCCGACGCCTTGGCGCGATCGAACGCATTCCCGAGCCGGAGCCAGCCTGAAACGTTGCTCCTGTGCTACATATTTCCTGCAATTTTCGCAGAACAGCAGGTCAAATCAGCCCAGTCGATCGTCGGGATGCCTGATTTTGCTCAGAAAGAATTGCCAATTTCGCACAGATCGTCGTACATTGCCTCTCAGCTGGAATCTGTTCCCATTCCCGTGAGGCCCTGCCGAACATGCCCGTGTCCACCAACCATACCCGTCAGGAAGTGAATCGCGAGATTTCCTCGCGTACCGCTCGAGGAAACGGCTCTGCTGCCTCGAACGGCGGATCTCCAAACGGCAATGGCACAACCATGACCGGTGCTCGCATCTCCGAGTACTTCGGTATCAACACCCTCGGCGCGCGCCAGATGCGCGACAAGCTCCCGCGCGAGGCATACACGAAGCTTCTGGCAGCGATTCGTCTCGGCAAAAAGCTGGACGTCGAAATCGCGCCGAAGGTCGCCGCGGTCATTCGCGATTGGGCCATCTCGCGCGGCGCCACTCATTTCACGCATTGGTTTCAACCACAGACGGGTCTCACCGCCGAGAAGCACGACGCCTTCCTGTCCTTCGACGACGGGCAGCCGATGGAGTCGTTCAGTGCGTCGCAGCTCATTCAGAGCGAGCCGGACGCGTCGAGCTTCCCGTCCGGCGGTCTGCGCGCCACGTGGGAAGCGCGCGGTTACACGGCGTGGAATCCGGCAAGCCCGGTATTCATCGCCGAGTGGGCCGGCGTGAAGACGCTGTGCATTCCGTCAGTGTTCATCGGCTACAACGGCGAGGCGCTCGACGAGCTCACTCCCCTGCTCCGCAGCACCGACGCGCTCAGCGACCGCGCCATCGCGTTGCTCGAGCTCCTCGGCGATAAGGGCGTCCATCGCGTTTATACCACCCTTGGACCGGAGCAGGAGTACTTCCTGATCGATCGGGGACATTTTGCATTGCGGCCCGATCTCGTTATGGCCGGCCGCACGCTTCTGGGTGCGCCGCCGCCGCGCGGCCAGCAGCTCGAGGACCATTACTTCGGGGGCATTCCCGAGCGCATCCAGGCCTGCATCGCCGAAGTCGAATACGAGCTCTATAAACTCGGCGTTCCGATCGTGACCCGGCACAACGAAGTGGCGCCAAGTCAGTTCGAGATGGCGCCCCGCTTCGAGGAGACGGACGTCGCCGTCGATCACAACCAGCTCGTGATGGCGACCCTTCGCCGTGTCGCGCTGCGGCACAACCTCCAGGCGCTCTTACACGAGAAGCCGTTTGCGGGAATCAACGGATCTGGAAAGCACTGCAACTGGTCGATGTCGATCGCGGCCGACCACCCGGAGCTCGACGGTTATAACTTGCTAAAGCCTGGCCAGACGCCGCACCAGAATATCCGGTTCCTCGTCTTCCTCGCCGCGGTGCTCAAGGCCGTCCACAAGCACGCCGGGCTCCTCCGCTCCGGCATTGCCACCTCCGGCAACGAGCATCGCCTGGGCGCCAACGAAGCACCGCCCGCGATCATCTCGGTTTTCATGGGCGACATGCTCACGCACGTCATCGAGACGATCGCCGAGGGCAAGGTCACGAACAGCGCCGATCAGGAGATGATCAAGCTGGGCGTCGCGCGGCTGCCGGAGATCGAGCGCGACACAACCGATCGGAATCGCACTTCACCATTTGCCTTCACGGGCAACAAGTTCGAATTTCGCGCGGTTGGCTCGTCGCAGTCGATCGCGTTTCCGATTGTCCTGCTCAACGCGGCCGTGGCCGAGACCATCGGCGACATCACGGCGGAGCTCAAGGCAGAGCTGAAGAAGACAAAGAAGGTTGACGACGCCGTACTCAAGATCGTTCGTCGGATCTTCAAGGAGACGGCAGCGATCCGTTTCGAGGGGAACAACTACTCCGAAGCGTGGGTGAAGGAAGCCGCAAAGCGTGGCCTGCCGAATCTCCGTCGCACGCCCGAGGCGCTCGAGCAACTCACGTCCAAGCAGTCGCAGCAGCTTCTCACGAAGCTCGCCATCTTCACCGACGCGGAGCTCGAGTCACGCTATCACGTGCGTCTCGAGCGGTACGTCAAGGACATGCTCATCGAGCTGCACACGCTCCTCGAGACGGTCGATACGATGGTGTTGCCGGCGGCGCTGCAGTACGTCGGGGGACTCGCGCAAGCCGCCGCAAGCGCCAAGGCGGCGGGCATCACGGTGATCCCGCAAGTCGAGCCGGCGAACAAGGTGGGGAAGTTGATTCAGGATCTGCAGTCGGCTCGCTCGACGCTCGGCAAAGCAATTGACAAGGCCGAGGGAATGCACGAGGAGCTCGAGAAGCAGGCTGCATTCCTCACCCACGAGGGCGCGGATGCGATGGCAGCGGTTCGCTCGGCGTGTGACACGATCGAAGTCAGCGTCGACGACGAGCTCTGGCCGCTGCCGAAGTATCGCGAGATGCTGTTCCCGGTCTGATTGCAACTCGATAAGAAAGCCGGCCGGCCGCTCTCGCGGCCGGCC
>DASXPH010000122.1:0-55064 GCA_036493735.1 Gemmatimonadaceae bacterium | reverse complement strand
AAGCCGGGTGGTACCGGCGGCGCGGCCGCCGGCATCGCGACCGGCGTCGAGCCGGCGGCACCGGACGCTCGTATTCCGCTTGCGCCATCTCCCTATGTGCCGACGCCGAAAACGCAGGCCGAGCTCGCGGATTCCGCGGTGCAGGCCGCGTTCGGCGTCTACTTCGATTCAGCGAAATACGCGGCCGAACATCCTGGACGTCAGCCCGGCGATTGGACGCACACGACGGCCGACGGTCAGAAGTGGGGCTGGGATCCAGGCGGCATCAGGCTCGGAAAGTTCACGATTCCGAACGCCGTGCTCGCCGCGCTGCCGCTGAAGATCGGCAGCGGGCAATCGCCCGTCGAAGCCCGCAATCGCGCGTGGATGTACAATGACCTCCAGTTGCACGCGCAGCAGGCAGTGAGTGAAGATGAGTTCCGCGACGCCGTACGCCGCATTCGCGAGCGGAAGGAGAAGGAGCGTCGCGACAAGGACAAGGACAAGACGGTCGCGGACGGAAAGGGCAGCGATCGCTAGCTGATCTGCTGGGGTTCTTCCTCCGCGAAGGTGGGCGGCGGCTCCTGCTCGTAGAACGGGCGAAACACACCGCAGACGACGCCGAGAACCGCGAAATCGGATCTCGGGCCGACCTCGATGGAGCGCTCCGAGGCATTTGCCGGCTCCAGCACGATCGTTCCGCCGCGGTGCGTCAGCGTCTTCACCGTCGCCTCCTCGCCGATCCGCGCCGCGACCATATCGCCATCCTTCGCGCGAGCCGAGGGCGTCACCATCACGAAGTCGCCGTCGAGCACGCCACGTCCGACCATGCTGTCGCCTTTGATCTTCACGAAGAAGACATCCTCGCTAGGCACGAACCGGCGATCGATAGTTATGAAATACTTACGATGTTCGGGCAGCAGCGACGGCTCACCCGCGTGAATTCGGCCGTAGTACGGCACCGGCTGAGTCTGGCCGGCAGCGGCGAAACCGAGCAGCCGCACGCCGCGCGAGCGTGATTCGTCGCGCTGGATATAGCCTTTGCTTTCGAGAGCATGCAATAAATCCGAAACGGTCTTTGTTGACTTAATACGAAACCGTTTAGCAATCTCTCTAATGCTCGGTTGGTACGTGTTTTCGGCGAGGAAGTCTATCAGGTAGTGATAGACGCGTCGTTCCAACTGGGTCAATGGCTCCGTCATGAGCCTGCTCTGCGAAAGTGTGGTCCCCGAAGCGCGATAGGTAACGCGTTGTGCGGCAGGGGAATGTACGCTACCGCACTCTAGAGGGTCAACGCTTCCGCGTGCGATATCGTTACGCGCGCAAGAAATTCACTGCGTCGTCGATGCGCTCGAGCGAGCGCTGGCGACCGAGCAGTATCAGCACATCGAAGATGCCCGCGCTCACGGTCAGCCCGGTGAGCGCGACGCGCAACGGTTGAAACATTTTGCCAGCGCCAATGCCGCGTCGCTCCGCTTCTGCGCGCAGACCATCTTCAATTTGGTGCGGCTCCCAAGTGTTTACTGATGTCAAAGTGTCGCGCACACTCAACAACAACTCCACTGTCGCCGCACGATCCTTCCACTGTTTCGCGATTGCATCAGCGTCGTAACTCACGTGCTCGGCGAGGTACGGCGCCGCTTGCCGCACAATGTCGTCGATGGTGCGCGAGCGCAGCTTCAGCAAATCGATGAGCGAGATCAACCAAACGCGACGTACGTTTATCTCGTCGCGCGTAACGAGCCCCGCTTCGACGAGCGCGTCGCTGACGAGCGGCGCGAGCGACTCACTCGGAAGCAGACTCAAATGTTGTCCGTTCATCCACTCGAGCTTTTTCGGATCGAAGATCGCGGCCTTCTTCGACAACCCCTCGACGGAGAAGAGCTCGATCATCTGCGGCACCGTCATCACTTCGATGTCGTTGCCCGGAGACCAGCCGAGCAGTGCGAGGAAGTTCAGCATCGCCTGTGGCAGGATCCCTAGGTGACGATAATCACCAACCGCGGTTGCGCCGTGGCGCTTGCTGAGCTTCTTGCCGTCGAGCCCGTGGATCATCGGCAGGTGAGCGAAGCGCGGCAGCGTCGCACCGAGCGCGTTGTACAGCATGATCTGCTTCGGCGTGTTGGAGATGTGATCGTCGCCTCGCATAACGAGTGTGATTCGCATCGCAATGTCGTCCGAGACCACGGCCATGTTGTAGATCGGGGTCGCGTCGGAGCGGAGAACGACGAAGTCTTCGACGTCCTTGTTCGGGAAGGTGATCACGCCATGCACGAGGTCGTCCCACGACGTCTCACCGTCGGGAACGCGGAAACGCACGACGTGCGGCATGCCCGCGGCCACGCGGCGCGCGACCTCATCGGCCGGAAGCCGATCGCATCGCCGGTCGTACTTGAACGCGTCACCACGCTGCTCGGCCTCGCGACGTCTCGCGTCGATCTCGTCAGGCGTGCAGAAGCAGCGATACGCGGCGCCGACCTCGAGTAACCGTCGCGCGTCCGCTCGGTGCCGCTCGAGATTCGCTCCCTGATAGACGACCTCCTCGTCCCACAGCAGTCCGAGCCACTCGAGCCCGTCGAAGATCGCTCGGGTGCTGGCCTCCGTGCTGCGCGCGCGATCGGTATCTTCGACGCGGAGCAGGAACTGACCGCCATAATGCTTCGCGAACAGCCAGTTGAAGAGCGCCGTCCGCGCGCCACCAACGTGGAGATAGCCGGTCGGCGAGGGAGCGAATCGAAGGCGATGTGTCAAACCGGTAGAGGGCAGAGGGTGGTGGGGAGAGGGAGAGGGCAGAGGGTCGAACAGCGCCCAGGCCGGGGACTGCCCTCGGCTTCTCTAAATAAAATCTGCCCCGGCGGGCGCGAGTAGCGCACGCGACTCCAAATGAGACTAGGCGCAGGGGCGCGATGACGCGCCCCTGCGCCCGTCGCTGCGAGCGCAAGCGAGCCGCGAGCCTCCCTCTCCGTAGAAGAGTAGTAAGCCAAGAGAGGCCCTGACGCGCTTAAGCGCGTGGGGCCTCTCCTGGCTTATTACTCTTCTACGGAGAGGGAGGGATTCGAACCCTCGATACAGGCGTTAACCCGTATAACGGTTTAGCAAACCGCCGCCTTCAGCCTCTCGGCCACCTCTCCCATCGCGACAACAGACGTCGCGGAGACAACGAAAACGGCCCACCGGGCCGAGCGAGCAATCTAATCGTCGCCGGGCCGAGCCAGCAACCGGCGGAGCCTTCAAACGTTACGATCAAGCGCGAGCGTCAGTCCTCTTGGCAATGATCCGCGAACCCGTGGTCGATGCCCCCACGCTCGCGCCATTCGCCTTGCCGAGCGAGGGGCGCGCCATTCCTACCCTCGACGGCGCGCTTGCGGCTGCCCTCGAGCGCGTTACTGGATTGTCCGCCGCCGTGTTGCGAGTACCGACGGCTTTCGTGGCCCTCCTTGGCAGCGACCGGCGTTGCTTCTCGGGCGGACCCGTGATTCCCCGCTGGCTGGCGCACGATCCCGGGACGCTCTTTCGTTCCGGACTGTCGGGCCGGCTGCTCATGTCCGAGCATCCCATGGCCCTCAGCGATGCGCGCCAGGATAGCTCACCCGGCGTAGCCGCGACCGCTCGCGACTTCGGCGTCGCCGGTTTTCTCGGGATGCGCCTCGTTTCGGCGGATGGCGAGGCGACGGCCATCTTCTGCGCCGTGGACGAGACGCCACGCGACTGGACCGACGAGGAGGTCCGGCTCTTTCGCGAGATCGCCGTTTCTGCCCTGACCGAGGTCGAGTTGCAGCGCCGCACTGCCGAGGCTGAGCGAATCGAGCAGCAGCTGCGGCACGATGCCCTGCATGACCGGCTCACCGGTTTGCCGAATCGCGCCTTTTTCGTGGAGCGCTTGAGGATCGCGGTCGAGCGCGCGCGCCGGAATCTCGACGAGTGTTTCGGGGTGCTGTTCCTGGACCTCGACAACTTCAAGGCGATCAACGACAGCTTCGGCCACGTCGCTGGCGACGAGATGCTGCTCGAGGTGTCGCGTCGATTTACCGGCTGCCTGCGCTCATTCGACATGCTGGCCCGGTTGGGCGGCGACGAGTTCGCGCTGCTGCTGGAAAACATTCGCGAGCCGAGCGACGCCGCCCGCGTCGCCGAGCGACTTCAGGCGTCGTTGCAGACGCCCATCCGTATCGGCGAGGACGAAGCCTACACGTCCGTGAGTCTCGGCATCGCCGTCCGTGGCGACGGCGAGGACCACCCGCAACACATGCTGCGCAGCGCCGACCTCGCGCTGTACCGCGCGAAGGAGCAGGGGAGAGCGCGCTTCCAGGTGTTCGATCCGCGCATGCACGAGGAGGCGGTGCGCCGCCTCCGACTGGAGACGGATCTGCGGCGCGCGCTCGAGCGCGATCAGTTTAGAGTTTACTACCAACCCGTCGTCTCGCTCGATACCGGTCGTATCGTCGCCGTCGAGGCACTGCTGCGCTGGGAGCATCCGGAGCGCGGAATCGTCGGGCCGGCCGATTTCATTCATGTCGCGGAGGAGACGGGGCTCATCACCGACATCAGCCGCTGGGTGCTGGAGCAGTCGTGCCGCCAATGCCTCGCCTGGTCACGCGATCATGGTGACGACGCGCCACAGTCGGTGTGGGTCAACCTTTCTGTGCGTCAGCTCGCCGAGGGAGGGCTTGCCAAGCAGGTCGCTGACGTCCTCCGCGCGCTCCGCTTCGACCCCAAGCGGCTGACCCTCGAAGTCACCGAGAATCTCCTCGTCGAGAACCTCGAGCCATCACTCCACGCCCTGAACGAGCTGAGTAATCTCGGCGTCCGGTTATTCATGGACGACTTCGGAAGTGGCCACTCGTCGTTAGGCTACCTCGATCGGCTGGCGATCGATGGCATCAAGATCGATCGTTCGTTCATCGGCCATCTCGACGCCGGCGATCGCCCGCTCAAGCTCGTGAAGAGCATCGTCGCCCTCGTGCGGAGCCTTGGCTTCACTCCCATCGCTGAAGGGGTTGAGACCGAGGATCAGCTGCGGCTTCTACGCGACATGGGATGTGAGTTCGCCCAGGGGTTCCACTTCTCCAAAGCGGTCCCTCCCGAGGGAATCGCCAAGCTGCTCAAGGTGCGCGTTCGCTGGTAGCGAGCGTCCCGCGGCTCCGGCTTGTATCTTGGCTGGAACCGGAGCAAGGCCAATCGGGCTTGATGCAGTGTTAGCCGCCGAACGCGGCGACTCACCTGGCATGTGGCTCGCTCATTGCCACGCCCGATTGGTACTCTGCGGAGAGGGACATGATCGTGAGCAGTCGGAGACTTCCGCGGCTCGTGGCCGCGTTCTCGATGATCGCGCTGGGAATCGGTGCGTGCGGTGGGAGTGGCGACAAAGGCATCACCAACCCGAGCAATTCCAAGCCGTGCGGGAGCGGCGGCACACTCCAACTCAGGGTCCTGCAGGCGGCGACCATCTCGTGCAGCGCCGGGACGGACATCACGCTGCAGGGGGGCGGCGCGAGTTACCTGATCGTCCCGCAGTACGCGACGGGCAACGCGGTGAATCGCCCGACCGGCTATACCATAGGAGTTGCGGGCGGTGCGTCGGCGAGCATCGCCTCCGCTTACGGTCCTTCGCTCGATGTCGCTCCCCCGATCGCGGGCACCCATCAGCCGCCTCACGCCACGCGACTTGCCAGGCAGCGTCAGCTCGACGGCATGCTACTGGAACAGGCGCGTCGCAACCTCGCGAGCGGCGCTTGGCATCGATTGTCGCCGGCGACGGCGATCGCCCGCACGATGGTGCCGCCGGTCGGCACCATCTCGCGATTTCACGTTCTCTCATCAGAGAGCCCGGTGCAGTTCAGGGCGGTCGGTGCGCGCCTGGAATACGTCGGTACCAATGTCCTCATCTACGTCGATACGCTGTCGCCGGCCAACGGCTTCAGCTCCGATCAGTTGCAGGCATTCGGCCAACTATTCGACCAGACGCTCTATCCGCTGGACATCAACACCTTCGGCACGCCCAGTGACATCGATCAGAACGGCCATCTGATCATGCTCCTGTCGCCGGTGGTGAACGCGCTCACGCCCGCCTCCACCTGTCAGACGCAAGGATTCGTCGGCGGCTTCTTCGACGGAATCGACCTGGCCTCGACCGACACGAGCTCGAATCGTGGCGAGATCTTCTATGGGCTCGTCCCCGATCCGGATTCGACGGCGAGCTGTGCGCACACGGTGTCCGATCTTCTCGCCGAGACGCCCGCCACTTTTCTCCATGAGCTGCAGCACCTGATCAACTTCTCGCAGCACGTCGTCGTCCGCGGCGGCTCGCAGGAGAAGGGATGGCTGGACGAAGGGTTGAGCATCGTCGCCGAGGAGCTCGGGTCGCTGTACTACGAGAACAAGTTTCCGCCGCCGAGCGGCCGCACGAGCCCGGCGCAGCTCTTCCCCGATTCGTCGCAGGGATTCATCAACGGGCTGCTCTTCAGCTCCTATTCGTATTTGCTCAAGACGGACACGGCCACGGTCACGCTGCATTCGGACGCCGACGGAGGCATCGCCTGGCGTGGCGGCGACTGGCTATTGATGCGATGGCTCGGCGACGTGAAGGGAACCGGGATTTACAAGACACTCGTTCAGACAACGCTCACCGGAACCGCCAACATCGCCTCGGCGGCGAACGAGCCGTTCGAGGGGCTCTTCGGCGACTTCAGCCTCGCGCTGTACACCGATAGCCTGCCGGGCACTCCGAAATCGTCCATTCCAGCGCGGAACAAGTTCGCGATCCGGAATCTGCGGCGGATGTATCAGCGACTGTTCGACACGTCGCAGCGAAGCAGCGACGTACCGCGCGCCTTTCCGATCCTCGTCACGCCTCTCAGCGGAACGATCAACGCGAGCATGGTGCCGGGCACGATGTCATTCTATCGATTGGACACGACGTCAGGGCAGACCACGGTGACGGTGCAGTTCCAGTCCACAACGGCGGGAACGCCAGTGGCCGCGGTGTTGTCGCCCCAGGTCAGCATCTTCAGGCTGCCGTAAGGTCCCCGCCGCGCCGTGGGTTGCTCAAATCCGCAGCGCACTAGGGATGCAGAATGGTATGTTAAACGCTGACATCGGGAGGGCGCCATGCGACAATGTCTTCTCGTCGCTGCGTTCGTGTCATTCGGCGGTCGATTGCCCGGCCAGTCGCCATCGCCTAACGCCGCCATTCTAATTGGGCGGGTCCTTGATGTTGTGGACAGCGGCGCGATCGCCAATGCCGGCATTCAGATCGTCGGGACGACCCTCGACGACCGGTCCGATGGCCGGGGCCGATATCGCATCGCCAGTGTGCCGGCGGGGGTGCACGAGATCGAGGTGCGGTCCTTCCGATACAAGCCGATAAGACGATCTGTAACGTTCGTTGCCGGCGACTCGGTGCGGCTCGACATCTATATGGAACACGTGCCGGCGTTGTTATCGGAAATCGTGGTCCATGGGCGCGCACTCCGCGTCCCGCATGGCTTCGAGGCCATCTATGAGCGCGGCGCGCGCGGATGGGGGACCTTCATCACCAGCGAGCAGATCGACTCCCTCAATCCACGCGACATCAAGACGATGTTCGAGCCGATCAAAGGTATGTTCGTCTCTCAAAATGGTGTGTACTTCAATCGGTGTTACGGTAGCCCGAAGCTATGGGGCGAGTACGCCGAATTGTGGATCGATGGTGACCGCGTAACGAAGTTCCAGAACTTCAGTCGAAGTGCGACCGATCCACGCGGCATGAATGAATATCTGGAGCAGCTGCCGCCGCGCGATGTGCAGGCGATCGAGGTGTACACGAGCTCCGGCAGTATTCCTGCGGAGTTCACGTCGGGCGGGAGTCCCTGCGCGGTGATCGCCGTGTGGACGAAGCGCGGACCATAGCGGCGATCTCATATTGACATCCGATAGGAGCGATCCTATGGTTCATATCGGATGTCTATATCATCGGACACTGATCTCGATGCGGAGCTGCGTGCCCACCTCCAGCTCCTGATCGACGAGCGGTTGCGTGCCGGGATGACGCTCGAGGCGGCCCGGCGGAGCGCGCTCCTCGAGATGGGCGGCACGACCCAGGTCACCGAAGCCGTCCGCGATGCGCGCCGCAACGCCTGGCTGCAGGAGGTTGCGCGCGACACGCGGTATGTACTTCGCACACTCCGGCGCGATCTCGCGTTCACGCTGACCGCGGTCCTCACCCTCGCCGTCGGCATCGGCGCCAACGCCGCGATCTTCAGCCTCGTGGACGCGCTGGTGCTGCGCACCCTACCGGTGCGCGCGCCCGAACAGCTCGTCGCGATTGGCAAGCCAACGGCGATCGACGCACACAACGGCGGCGCGCCTCGGGGCGATCTTTTTTCCCTGCCGCTGTATCGAGACCTGCGCGATCACAATCATCTTGTCACCGGTCTCGCCGCCACGGGCGCTACGGGACGATTGGACGTGAGGCTCGACGCGACCGCGGCGCTCGAACGGCCCAGTGGGCGCTTCGTCTCCGGTAACTATTTCGACGTGCTCGGCGTTGGCGCGTGGCGCGGTCGCGTGTTGGAACCCTCGGACGATCAGATCGGAGCGCCGCCAGTCGTCGTGATAAGCGAAGACTACCGATATCGGCGCTTCGGCGATGAGACAGGCGTCGGCCGGCAGCTGCTGATCAATGGCCAGCGCCTAACGATCATCGGCGTCGCTGAGCATGGCTTTCGTGGTGAGATCGCCGAGCGGCCGACGGATCTGTGGCTCCCCATCGCGACGCAACCACTGGTACTCCCGCACGACGCGCCGATCGAGAGTCGCACGACGCAATGGCTGCTGCTGCTTGGCCGGCGCGCGCCGGATGTCACTCTCGCCCAAGCGCGCGTGGGCTTCACGACCTTGATCCATGAGATGTTGCTCGCGAGTGCCGGAGGGTTGGCGGAGCGGATCGCCGCTCGCAAGGCACCCACCGTCATTCTCTCCGGCGCGCGCGGGTTTTCTGCAGCGCGGTACGAGTACGCGGCGGCACTGGAGACGCTGGCTTTCGGCGTGGTCCTCGTGCTCCTTCTCGTCTGCACGAACATCGCCAATCTTCTGCTTGCCCGCGCGGTCGGCCGACAACGGGAAATGGCGCTGCGCCTCGCGTTAGGCGCCAGTCGCCACCGTATCATTCGGCAACTACTCACCGAGAGCACGATTCTGGCCCTGCTCGGCGCCATTCCGGGCGCGCTGGCGGGTTGGTCGGGAAGCCGGGCGCTTCTTGAATTCGCGCACGTACTGCCCGCCGATGCAGCGCGAATGAGCGTCTCCTTTCTCCTCTTCGTTGTCGGTGTCGCGACGAGCGCGGTTCTACTCTTCGGTCTGATACCGGCGTTGCGGGCCTCGCGCGCCGACGTGGCTGACGCGTTGCGCGCAAGGGGGCCCGGTTCCGTGACGACAATCGTTGGGCGGTCGCGACGGGTGCCGATCGGCCGCTCGCTCGTACCCCTGCAGGTCATGCTCTCACTGATAGTCCTCGTCGGCGCGGCGTTGCTGACGCATAACCTGCTGCGCCTTCAGTCGCACGAGGCCGGGCTGGATCGTGATCACCTGCTCGTCATCGATCTCGACGTGCGGCGGCGAGGATATCATGGCGACCGGCTCGTAACCTTCGTCGGTCAGCTCACCGAACGTGTGGCGGCCGTGCCGGGCGTTCGTGCCGTTTCGTATTCACAAAACGGTCTCTTTGCCCGACGCGATGGTACGGCGTACGTCGCCATTCCGGGGTTCGAAGGCCATGCGAGTGAAGACAGCGTTCTGTCGTACGACCTCGTGGGACCGAGTTATGTCGCCGGTATCGGTGCGCGACTTCTTCGCGGCCGCGACATCGATGCGCATGATCGGCCGGGCGCGCCCAGCGTCGCGGTCATCAATCGCGCCGCCGAGCGATTCTATTTCGGCGGCGAGGCGATAGGGAAAGTCATCTACTTCGACGAGGGTGTCCCGACGACGGTCGTCGGCGTCGTCGACGACGTGAACGATCATTCGCTCGTCAGGCAGCCAGCTCGCCGGGCGTACGTACCGTACGTTCAGCAGGTGAGCGACCTCGACCAGCCGTCGGTCGTTCTCGAGGTCCGGACAACTGGCGAACCCGCGTCCGCGATTCGCGCCGTGCGCCAGGCGATCGCCGCGATCGATCCCGAGCTCCCGATCGCCGACGCGTCGCCGCTGACGACACTGATGCGCGATTCGCTTCACGAGCAGTGGCTGTTGACGCTCGTCGCCGTGGTGTTTGGCGTCGTCGCGTTACTGCTGGCCGCGATCGGACTCTATGGTGTGATGACATACGCGGTCGGCCGGCGCGTGTCGGAGATCGGCGTTCGGACCGCCCTCGGCGCCACTCGTGGCAACGTGCTTCGCCTGATCCTGGCTGACGGCATGCGGCTGGTCGCGGTCGGCGTCGCATTTGGTTTGCCTGCCGCGCTACTCGGTGCAGTTTTTCTGCGCGCCCAACTGACGGATGTTCCGCCCGCCGATCCCGCCGCAGTGGCCATCGCGTTAGGCGTGTTGACCGGCTCCGCGATTCTCGCCGCGCTCGTCCCCGCATTGCGAGCGACACGAGTGCCAGCTGTGGTCGCCTTGCGCGCCGATTGAAGCTGGTCGAGAACGTCGGCCGATCGCGGCCCGCCAGCTGCACTAAGCCCAAAGTCCTCTCTCTCACCCTGATCGGGCGCGATACGCATTAACTAAACGTCAATCCATCCGAGCGGAGCCGTTCATGACCGTGCGTCAGTGCAGTGTCCTTCTCGCTGGCGCTCTCGTCGCCGCATGCGGACCCAGCCCCAATCCGCAATTCCGCGCGCAGCCAGTGCCGACGCCGGTGCCGGTTGCGGTGAACGCCTCGTACGCCCACACCTGGGATTCGCTCGTCGAATTGCTCGTGCACGATTGGGGCGTGCCGCCACCGCGAGCTTCGGCCGGCTCCGGCGTCATTCAGACCGACATGGTGAAGCTCGAGAAGTGGAGCACCGATCAGCGCGCCGGCGTTGCCACCTGCGAGCGCCTGGATCCAGACGTCGTGTGGCTCTCGATCCTCGTGCGGGGCGATTCGGCGAGTTCGTCGGTCGAGTTCACGCCCCTCTACTTTCGCTGGAACGGCGACGGCTGGCAGGGTTGCCCGACAACGGGGAAGTGGGAACACACGCTCGCGGTTGCGGTCAAGGAGCGTGCGGAGGGACTGCACCGCTAAACAAACCGACTGAAGCGGAGGGCCGGGGACTCGAACCCCGAAGCGCTTGCGCGCGGCAGTTTTCAAGACTGCTGCCTTACCAATTAGGTCTAGCCCTCCGAGGCCTGAAAGATCACGCGCTCGTGTAGCCGACGCAACCGATTCCACGGCTGCGCCCAACGCGCGCTGGAGGGCAACTGGCGTGGCTCGCTACACTTCCTAAAAAGCCACTCCTGCGGAGTCGACATCGTGAGCCAAGTCCTCGGAATCCACCACGTCACCGCGATCGCCAGCGATCCCCAGCGCAACGTCGACTTCTACGCCGGCGTGCTCGGTCTCCGCCTCGTCAAGCGCACCGTCAACTTCGACGATGCGCAGACGTACCATCTCTACTACGGCGACGAGGTCGGCACGCCTGGAAGCATCATCACCTTCTTCCCCTGGCCCGGCGCGCGCCGTGGACGCGTCGGATCGGGACAGCTGGCCGTGACCTCCTTTGCCGTGTTGCCGAGCGCGATCGGCTTCTGGATCGAGCGGCTCGTTAGGCATGGCATCAAGTATCAGGGACCGACGAGGCGAGGACCGACCGGCTCCGAGTCTGAGCAGGTCATCAGCTTCGTCGACCCGGACGGCCTGATGCTCGAGATCGTCGGACACGCCGCCGCGGAATCGAGGCCGGCGTGGGGCGGCGCGCCCGGTATTTCGCGCGACGTCGCGATTCACGGCTTTCACGGCGTGACGCTGTGGCTCGACGGCGCCGCCGCCAGTGAGCAGATACTCACCGACACGCTCGGCTTTCGCGCCGTGCGCGAGGATGGCTCGACGCGCCGCTTCGAAGCCGGCGACGGCGGGCCGGGGGCGATCGTCGACGTGCGCGCGATCGGTGACTTCGGGCGCGGCGTGGGTGGGGCAGGCACGGTCCACCATGTCGCCTTCCGCGTGCCTGGCGACGACGCGGAGCTCGACCTCCGCCGAGAGGTCACCGCGGCCGGGCTGCAACCGACACCGGTGATCGATCGCAATTACTTCCATTCCGTCTACTTCCGCGAGCCGGGCGGCGTGCTCTTCGAGCTCGCGACGAACCCGCCTGGCTTCGCCATCGACGAACCCGTCGACCGTCTTGGCGAGCGGTTGATGCTGCCGCCGCAGTACGAGCCGCATCGAGCCGAGATCGAGGCCGTGCTCCCGCCAATTCATCTCGGCGTGCCAGCAGCAGCGGCGACAATGTTCGCCAACGCCGACGGTCCCGAAGACGTGAGTGGGGACGCGCTCGGTTTCGTCCATCGGTATGTACCCCCTGACTCTCGCGCCGAGCTGGCTGGTGGTACGACGCTACTCTTGTTACACGGCACGGGCGGCGATGAGGAAGATCTCATCCCCGTCGGACGCGAGCTGCTGCCCGGTGCGGGGATGCTCAGTCCGCGCGGCAAGGTGCTGGAGCGGGGAGCACCTCGCTTCTTCCGACGGCTCGCCGAAGGCGTCTTCGACCAGGAAGATCTGGCGCGACGCACCGAGGAGCTCGCGCAATTCATAGAGGCGGCGATCGCGACCTATCAGCTGGAGGCGGATGGAATCGTCGCCGTGGGATTCTCGAATGGTGCAAACATCGCCGCGAGTCTGCTGTTGCGTCGGCCGGGTCTCCTGCGCGGCGCCGTGCTTTTCAGCCCGATGGCGCCATTCAGCCCGGAAGCCAAGCCGCAGTTGGTTGGAACCTCGGTCTTCATCGGCGCCGGCCGTGCCGATCCGATCGCGCCGCCGGCCGAGGCCGAACGGTTGGCTGCGATGCTTCGCGACTCCGGCGCGGATGTGACGCTCCACTGGGAGACAGGCGGCCACAGCCTCACGCGAGCCGAGCTGGACATGGCGCGGGGATGGATCTCCCGATGCCTAACGAGCGCGAAAGCATAGGTGTGTGGGCGACCAAGCGTTCAGCACGCCGAACTCGCAAAATGTTCTTAGCAGACCCAAGATTAGGGTAGGGACGCATTAGGGTGTCCCCATCGATGGCGCGTTTTTGGCTTCGCGCTTGTCGATGGCGCGCGAAGCGGCGCGTTGCGACGTTTTCAAACGCTCGTCGGACCTTCATGCCGCATCCGCTCACGCCCCTGATTCCTCGCGCCATACGCCGAATCGAACCAGTGCTTCGGGCGCGGTGGCTCCGCTTCGCGCTGGCGACCATGGCCGGTGATGGCGGTCCGTTGCCCGAGTGGAGTGCACAACCTCACAACCTGCTCTTCATTCGCTACGACAAGCTGGGCGACATGATCATGTGCTCGGGCATTCTGCGCGAAATTGCCCGCGCGCACCCGAGCATCACCATCGACGTGCTGACCATGCCCCCCAACGCGCCCGCGCTCGAGAATCTCTCCTTCGTGCGCGACGTGATTCTTCATGAGCGCGGAAAGAAGCCCGGTCTGCTCGCACTCGCGCGGCGGTTGAAGCAGGGCCGTTATGACGCGGTCATCGACGGTCTGGTCTGGCGACCTTCGGTGAGCTCCTACACCACGAAGCTCATGATCGCCTCGCGGGCGCGGTGGCGTATCGGGAGCGCCGGTAGGCCTAACGAGTGCGCGTACAACGTGCCGGTGGCGCCGCCGGCGACGCGTTACTCCGAGCATCACGTGGATCACCTGGCGCGCCTCGCATCGCCATTCGGTCTCGGCGCGGCCGACGGCGACTGGAGGCCGGTGATCGCACTCACGACTTCTGAGCGCAGCGCGGCGGAGTTCCGCTGGCGCGCCATCGACGCCGAGGGCCCGCGCATTCTCGTCAATCTCTCGGCTGGCCATCCGGAGCGCCGATGGCCGGACGACCGCTTCTCGCGTTTGCTCGTGCACCTCCGGCGTCGGGTGCCTAACGCCGCAATCGTCGTCCTCGGGCTCGCCGCGGAACGGTCGAGCGTCGAGCGGCTCGCTGCGCTTGCCCACGCGACGCCGGTGATCCCCGGAGTACGCGAGCTCTTCGCGCTGGTCGCCAGCGCCGATCTCGTCGTGACGCCGGATACGGCTGTGGCGCATGTCGCGTCGGCGTTCGCCCTCCCGACGCTCACGCTCCTGCGCCGGCGCGCCGAGTATCACATCTGGGTGCCGTATCGCACCCCGGGACGCAACGTCTTCGGGGACGAAGAGTTGACGATCGAGGGCCTTCCAGTCGAGCGCGTCATCGCGGCGCTCGACAGCTTCATCGACGAGTTCGTGCCCGACGCGCGCGATATCGTTCGCCCACGCGTGCGGGCGTCAGCGGGCAGAGGGTAGCGGGTTGCGGGTTGAGGTGGCGGGTAGAGGGTTGGAACAAGGAAGGCCGACGGCAAACCCGTCGGCCTTTCTCACTCTCCATCCTCCATCCTCTCTACCCCTACCCTCAACCCGCAACCCACTACCCGCAACCCACTACCCGCAACCCTCTACCCCCCACCCTCTACCCATTGCCCTCTGTCCTCAACGCGTCGCGCAGACGCGACGCGAGAGTCTCCGGCGGATTCACGCGTCGCAGCTTCGCTTTGAGCTCTTCCAGCACGCCCGCCTCGAAGCGGAAACGGTGGAGGCAGCGATCGCAGGTCTCAAGGTGACGTTCCACTTCGTGCCGCTCGGCGATGTTCAGCTCACGGTCGAGATAGTCATCGAGGCGGCGGACCGTCTCGAGGCAGGTGTAGCGGTCGAGTGTCATGCGTCCGGTGCTCCAGCGCCGGACGCGCTGGGCACGATGCCCAGCTCCTCGGCGACCGTCCACAACTGCTTCTGAAGCATGTGGCGCGCTCGGTGGAGTCGCGATCGCACGGTGCCGATGGGCACGTCGAGAATCTCGGCGATCTCGTTGTACGACATGTCCTCCATGAAATACAGCGTCGCCACGGCGCGGAACTCGTCAGGCAGCGCCGCCAGGGCGCGGGCAACATCGTTCTCGGCCATTCTCGAGACCACGTTCGCCGACGGATCGGCATCGGGACGGAGAAGGCCGGCATCCGCGCTGCGGGCGAAGAGAAAGATGTCGGTTGCATCGGCGAGTGAATCGAGCGACGTCGTGCTCGTATGGCGCTTGCGACGCGTGCTCGTGTAGAACTGATTCACGACGATGCGATAGAACCAGGATTTGAAGCTGGTGCCCTTCTGAAAGGTGTGGCGGAAACGAAAAGCACGGAGTGCGGCCTCCTGCACCAGGTCTTCAGCATCTTCTGAACTGCCGGTGAGCCGGAGCGCCAGCCGGTAGGAGGGCGCGAGGTGATCCATCAACAGCGCCTCGAACTCGACGTCGGTGATGCGATCGGGCGCTGGCGCCGCGGTTGAACCATCGGCTGGCCCGATGGAGCTTCGATCGTCAGGGCGCGGAGGGCTCGACATGAATGCCGATGCCGGCGAAGAAGGCCGCGGGGAGCGTCTCGCGCAACCGCCGGAAGGTATCGACATCGAGTGCCGATGGCGCGACGTGTGAGACGGTTACCAGACCGGCGACCCGATCGAGGTCGGCGCAATTCGTGATAACGGTGCGACCGAGAATGGCACCGCTGAAGTCGGCGCCGGCGACTGACGCGCAATCGAGGTTGGCGCCAAGTAGCAACGCGTCGCGCAGGACCGCACCCACGAGCTTGATGGTCGCCGCGTCGGCGAACTCCAGCGTCGCATACGAGAGGTCCGCGCCGCGACAATCGGCAAAGCGGAGGCACGCGCCGGTGAAATCGGCGCCGGCACAGCGCGCTCCGCGAAGCGTCGCATGCATCAGCCGCGACCAGGTGAATCGCGCACTCTGGGCGGACGCCCTCGACAGGTCGGCGTGATGCATGAACGCGCGAACGAAGGCAGCGTCGTCGAGCCGAGCGTCGGAGAAATTGGCGTAAAGCAGGCGGGCGTCGGTGAAGAGCGCGCCGCGGACGTCCGCGCCGTGAAACTGCGCCCCGCTCAGGTCCGCGCCCTCGAAGTTCGCGTTGGCGAGCTGGGCGCCGCGGAAGTCGGTCATCGACAGATCGCTGCCGCGAAAATCCGCGCCGGCGAGGGCGAGATTCGCGAACGATTCGCGGGGCAGGGATTTCCCCGCGTAGGCGTCGGGGATGAACGGGTCGCCGTCGACCGGGGTCGCGGAGAGCGTCGTCGTCATGTCGAGGTGCTCGCTCACGTGCTCACCAGGTGATGTGGCCGAACGCGGCGACAACCGTAGCACCGAAAGCGTGGCAACGGAAGGGTCGCAGGGCGAGGCTGGCGAAACCGTGGCGTCTGGAGCGATGGCCGCGTCACGCATCACGCGCCACGCACCACTACGTCACGTGCCGGCGTACCACTCGTAGCCGCGATCGGTCCAGTAGCCGCCGTTTCGCCGCGGCATGAAGACGACCTTCGTGAGATACTTGGTATTCTTGTAGCCGAGCTTCACGGGGGAATGCACCCGGGCGGGAGCGCCGTGGCCCGCGCCGAGGTAGCGGCCGTCCATGGCGTAAGCGACGAGCGTCTGAGGATGCATCGCGCTCGCCATGTCCCAACTCTCATGGTAGTCGGAGTCGAACGATTGGAAATCGACGTACTGCGCGTCATCGGTAATGCCCGCGGCGCGCGCCAGATCACTGACGCGAACCCCGATCCACTGGGCGCGCGCCGTCCATCCCTCGACGCAGAAATGGTCGACGCTCTGCGCGACACGTGGCATCTTCACCAGATCCTCGAGACCGAGGCTCAGCGGCTGCCTAACGGCACCACTCACCTCGAGCCGCCACACACCGCTCGTCGCTTCATCCCACATCGGCACCGTATCGGATACATAGTATTGCGGAAAGGCGTTGCCGGAGAGCCGAGCGCCGCCGGGAATCCGATCCTCCGATCGATGGCGGAAGAGCAAGCGCTCTACTTTCTCGTTGCCGCGCTCTGCGGCGGCGAGCGCGGGCTCCAGCCGGCGCGAGCCGAAGGAGTCGCAGCCGACCAGCGCCGCGACGGTGCCCGTCGCCGCCAACGCGAGGAAGCGACGGCGGTCGATGAGTGAACGCTCATCACGAACTCGTTGTGTCATCATCCGTTCCCCGTCACAGCCGGCGGCGAACGATCGCCAGGCGATCGGCGCCGCGGCAGCAGATGATAGAATGGCCGGGCGTTGCGCGCCTCGGGAGCGAGATCCTCGTCGTACCATCCCGTAATCATGGATCGCATCGCATAGGGATCGACCGCGAAGACCATAAAGACGTGTCCGAGCACGAGCAAGACGAGCAGAATCATCGCCATGAAATGGACGTAGCGCGCCCACACGTACCCGCCGAAGATCATCGTCAGCCAGTGCAATTGCACGGGCTTCCAGATCGCGATTCCGCTCAACACGATAATCGCGGCGACGATCGGCATCGCGAAATACGCGGCCTTCTGCAGCGCGTTGTGCTTGCCCTGATGCGGATGCTCCTTGATGGCAAAGCCATAGAATTCGATCATCTGCCACGCGCGCCGCACGTCACCGCGCCGCGGAGCGAGCTCGCGCCATTCGCCATGAAGGTAAAGAAACCCGAGGTAGACGAGGGCGTTGACCACGAGCACCCACATCACCGCGAAGTGCCAGTGCCGTGCGCCGGCCAGCCAGCCACCGAAGGTGAGTGCCGCCGGAATGGGCTTTCCCTCGAAGGGATAGCAGCAGAAGCTCTCGCCTTTGCGCGCGAAGCCAGGGTACGCGTTGAAGATGCGGAGCCCACTCGCGACCATCAGCGGCAACGCGATGACGTTGATCCAATGCGTGATGCGGACGACCCAGTGCGTGCGCTTCGTGAGGTTGGTCATGATAGAGCTCGGAGGGTAGCCAATAAACTCACAGCTCATGCAGTCGGCGCGCGACGTTCTGTCGCAGACTCGGCGGTATCGAGACTCGACGCAGTTTTGCTTTCAAAGTCTGCAGCACGCCTTCCTCGAATGCGTATTCTTCCGTGCATGTCGCGCACGTCTCGAGATGCGCTCGCACCTGCGCCACCTCGTGCGGCGCGAGCTCTCGGTCGAGATAATCGTCGATCCGACGGAAAACCTGCTCGCACGTGTAGCGATCGAGGGGCGACATGATGTGAGGTAGAACGACGGTGCCGTTCTTGGAGTTCCCAAAGCAAACAGGGAGCTGGTGTGCGCCCTGGCGCGCTATCAGCTCCCTCGCCGTTCGTTTTTCCGAATAGCTATTTCTTGACGGCTTTCGGCTTGGCCTGATCCTGGGTCTTCTGCGCCGGCGGCGGCTTCACCGGCAACTGCACGCCCTGCGCTGACTCGCTAGGCACGAGGGGCGCCTGCTCGGCCGCGGGGGTTGGCTGATCGCCGACCAGTCGCTCGAGATGCACCGCAGTCGCGACCTGCTTTGCGGTGGTCCACACTTGAGTGGCCTGTGGGATGTCGCCACGTGACCGCAGCGCTTCGGCCAGCTCGAGTCCAGTTGCCACGTAGAGATACGGAATGCCGACCGATGGTTGATCGATCCAGTCGCCGGCGCGAATCACGGACTTTGGCCCAAGGAAGTCGTTGTTCCAGAGCTCCGCGGTTCGCTTCACGTCCATCCAGCCATCACCGGAGACATTCATCGTGTCACGCGTGGAAGCCTTCGGTGGCACGAACACCTTCGCCGCCAATCCCTGAGTCAGCACGTGATCGCCGAGGCCGAGCTCGCGCGCATAGCCGCCGGAGGTGCGGCTGAAGTAGATCGGCCGCTGCGGCCACGCGTCCTGGATCATGCGTAGCACGAACAGGTCGGCGCGTTGGAGCAGATGCGGCGGAATCACCGCCTGGATGTCGCACGTCGCGTTAGGCTCCGGATGACATCCGGCCTTGAACACCATCGGCTTGTCGATCTGCCAGTATGGCGGGACGGAATCGGCCTCGTCGAGCGACATCTTGAGGGGCGGCCCGGCTGGCGTCGTCCATTGCTGGTTACGGTACACCGCCGGCCCCTTCGCCGCATCGTACGTGAAGATCGGCCTGCGAATCAACTGCCGCGTGTACCAATCGGTATTGAGCAGCGACGTATTCGCGACAACCACATCTTTGCGAATGCCCTCGACCTCCTGCGCGTACCAGAGAGGGAAAGTATCGTTGTCGCCGACGGTCACGAGCACGGCGTACGGCTCGACCGAATTGAGCAGATCGTGCGCGAAATCGCGCGTGTACGTCTGACCGCGCCGGGGCGCGGTGCGCATGTTCGTGAACAGCGGAATCGCGGCGATGAGGAGAATCGGCGTCGTCTTGATCAAGCTCCCCTGACTCGGCAGCACGACCGTTTCGCGCGCGTAGCGCGTCTCGGTCGTCCCGAAGAGCGCCGCGAGATTCTCCCAGATGTACATCAGGCCTAACGCCGCCCAGACACCCCACGGCGAGAAGCTCCAGATGAAGAAGTAGTCACGGTCGCGGACCTCGCGCGGCACCGTGTCGCCGAGCTCCGGCGATTGCGACGATCCGTACTTGAAGTTCAGGTACCAGACGAGGATCAGCGTCACCGTGAGCATGTACGACGCGAAATACCAGAAGCTCCGCCGGTCTCGCTGGTAGTGCACCCACGCGCCGAACAATCCAAGTACGAGGAACAGACCACCCAACACGCCTTGCCATACCTGGTTCTGGAGCTGCGGATCGCGCAGCCACTGCCACTTGAAGTAGAACCACCACATGTCGACCTGCGGTCCGATCGACTCCGCGAAGGAGCAGGGCACTGGCGCGCCCGGCGGACAGGCCTGACGCTCGTCGAGACCGGGCTTGCCGTACTGACCGCGATTGAAGTTGTACATGAACGCGTCGTACGTGCCCTTCGAGAACGTGCATCCGAATTCGAGGCCGTGACGACACGCGGTCGGCTCGCCTTCATCGAGTGGTGGATTCCACGCCGCCCGAATCGGCTGAATCGCGAATGGCGTCACACCGAGAACCAGCGCGCCTGCGCAGGCAAGCAGGAGCTTCCAGCGGATCAGCGTTCGCGGACGACGCACGAGCACCGCGACAGCCGCCGCCGGCGCAGCGAGCATGCCGCCCATGTGATTCGCGTAGCCCAACCCGAGGAGATAGGCGACGAGGACGAGAATGCGGTCGGCTTTTCGCCCATCCGGTTCGTCCGACCAGCGAATCATCAACCAGGAGATGATCGCGATGCCGACGAGTGAGACAGTGTACACCTTCTCGTTCACGACCGACTGATTCCACACCGTGAACGCGGTCGCGCCGATCATCGCGGCGAGCACGCCGCCGGTGATGCGCTGCCAGCGCTCCGGGAACCAGCCGACGAGCACGCGCTCGGTGACGAGAAACCACATGCCCGCGGACACCGCGCTGCACATGGCGGCCAGCACGTTGATTCGCGTCGCCACGTTCGGCCCGAAGAGCGGGATGATCGAGAAGACGCGCCCGAGGAGGACGAACAGTGGGTTGCCCGGAGGATGTGGTAGTCCGAGCGTATACGCCGCCGCGATGTACTCGCTGGTGTCCCACATCGCCGTGGAGGGCGCGAGGGTCACGACATACAGCACGAAAACGCAGAGCGTGACGATTCCGGCCGCGATGTACGACGGTCGGTAGTCGAGATCCAGCGAAGGCTCACGGCCCTCAGCGCGGGCCGAACGTTGAGCGATGGTCGAGGTCGCCATGGGGATTTATTGCGTACTCACACAACACGCCCGCCGGGTCGGCGGGCGGCTAAGGTAAGACGATGAAAGATGAGTACCAGAAACGAGATAGTACAGTGAGACCAGTCAGGGAAATGTCAGACGGGCGCTAATGCCTGAATTGTCTCTTGCCCGTGAATACCATTGCAATGCCCCGTTCGTTCGCTGCGGCGATGACTTCGGCGTCGCGGATCGAGCCGCCGGGTTGTACGATGGCGGTGACGCCAGCGTCCGCTGCCTGGTCCACGCCGTCGCGGAAGGGGAAATACGCGTCGGAGCCGAGCACGGCGCCTTTCGTTTCGTGTCCCTGCTGTTGAGCCTTGTGCACGGCGAGGAATGCCGCGTCGACGCGTGACATCTGGCCCGCGCCGATGCCAATCGTCGCGCTATCGCGGGCGAGCACGATCGCATTCGACTTTACGGCCGCGACCGCACGCCATACGAACAGCAGGTCGCGTTTTTCTTCAATCGTTGGCTCGCGCGTCGAGACTAGTTTCCAGCCCTGGTCATCAATGACGGTCTGTGGCCTCTCCTGCACGAGCACGCCGCCACGCACGCGCTTGTAATCGAGACTGTTGGACGGCCATGTCGCGCGACCCTCGAGCACGCGCAGATTTTTCTTGCGGCCGAGGATCTCCACGGCCTCCTCGCTGAAGGACGGCGCGACGATGCATTCGACGAACAGGCTCGATACGGCATCCGCTGTCGCGGCGTCCTCGACGGGCACGGTGAACGCGATCACCGAACCGAACGCCGACACCGGATCACACGCCAGCGCCTTGCGATAAGCGTCGAGGGCGCTCGATCCGACGGCCAGTCCGCACGGCGTCGTATGCTTGATGATCGCGCACGCCGTCTCGCCGGCATAGGGATCGACGGTCAGCAGCGCGCCCTCGAGATCGAGCAGGTTGTTGAACGAGAGCTCCTTTCCGCCGCGTTGCACGAGCGACGCGAGTCCGGCGCCCGGGAAATCGACGTAGAACGCCGCGGGCTGATCGGGATTCTCGCCATAGCGGAGCTTCTGCTGACGCGTCACGGAGAGGGTAACCGTCTCCGGGAACTTGTCGTGGCGTTGCTGCGCGAACCAGGACGCGATGGCCGCGTCGTACGCGGCCGTGTGGGCGAATGCTTTTTCGGCGAGCGTGCGGCGCAGATCGAGGTCGTCGTCCTTCGCTTGCAGCGCGAGCAGCACGCGCTGATAATCGCGCGGCTCGACGACAACGGTCACCGCGTCGAAGTTCTTTGCCGCCGAACGGATCATGCTCGGGCCGCCGATGTCGATCTGCTCGATCACTTCTTCCTGCGTCACGCCGCTGCGCGCCGCCGTCGCGCGGAAGGGATAGAGATTCACGGCGACGAGATCGATCGGGAGGATGTTGTGCTGCGCCAGCGCCTGCATGTGCTCGGGCTTGTCGCGACGAGCGAGCAATCCTCCGTGCACCGCCGGATGCAATGTCTTCACGCGGCCATCGAGCATCTCCGCGAATCCAGTCACGTCGCTGATGTCGCGAGGCGCGAGTCCAGCGTCGCGCAGCGCCCGAGCAGTGCCGCCGGTCGAGATCAATTCCCATCCCAGCGCGGCCAACCCACGCGCGAGGTCGACGATGCCAGTCTTGTCGGATACGGAGAGAAGGGCGCGCATCAGCGTTCGCTCGTTGCCAGGATCGCGATCAGCCGCGCCAGCGATCGAATGTCGCGAAGGTCGAGCAGCTCGACGGGCGAATGGCTGTAGCGCGACGGCCATCCGATCGCGTCGTCGAGCGCCCCGTAGCGCACCAGCTCCGATCCGTCATTCCCGCCATTGGTGGTCCCAACCAGCAACGGGATGTGTCCGATGCGCGCGATGCGCGTTAGGCGGTCGACGTCGCTGGGTGGCGATACGCTCGAGTTGTCGAGCGCCCTCACGACCGCGCCGTCCCCGATGCGCGCCAACGCGAAGCGCGAGCTCTCGAGTGGCGAATCACTGGAGACGAAGGTGTCGATCGCGTACACCCGGCTGACGTTCCTGCCGAGTTGCTCGGCGAGCACCTTCGCGCCCTCGAGCCCCGTTTCCTCGCGCACGCTCCACGCGAAGATCACCTTGCCTTCGAGCCGCGCGCGATCGAGCGACTCCAGCGCCAGAATGAGCGCTGTGCTGCCGGCCCGGTCGTCGATGGAGCGGGCGGTGAAGCGTGTCGTCGAGAGGCGCGCCGAGCACTTGTAGCTCGTGACCGACGAGCCGATTTTCACGCCGGCGCCGACGAGCGCCGCGGAATCCATGCCGAACCAAGCCGTGAGAAGCGTTGGCTGCTGCCGCGAAGCACTGTCGCGTGGAATGAAGATGCCGCGCAGCGGTCCTTCACGCGCCGCGCCGCAGGAGCGCGCGTCGCGCGACGGAACCTTGTCATCGTCGCGGTGGAGCAGCGCGGTCTGACCTTCCCACAACGAGCCGTAGAAGCCGCCGCGCGTGCGCAGGGAGACCGTGCCGTCGTGCGCGATGTGCGAGACTTCGAATCCGATCTCGTCCATGTGTGCGACGATGGCGATCGTATCGCGGTCAGGGCCGAGTGCGAGCACGAGATTACCGGCGCTGTCCGTCCTGACCGAATCGCGCGCCCATGCCGGCAGCGATTCTCGAATGGCGTCGCGCACCGGCGCTTCGTGACCGGAGACGCCGTAGCTGTCGGTGAGTCGGCTGAGCACGTCCGCATAACGAGAAAGACTGTCGTGCAGGACCGAGGTCGGCGGCGGCGCCCACACGCGCGCCAGTCTGACGGGTTCGGGCAAGCCCTGCAAACCGCCGAGCTTCGCGACCGTCGAGAAGAGCGCCCGCAGATCCGCCTCACTGATCGTTTCAGCCAGTGTGCCCGGCCAGCGCGTATGCGGTGTCGCCGCCAGTGCCGTTGCAACGCGGACGTGCGGGAGCGCGCTCCAGGGAGTCGTCCGTGGCGTCGCGAGCACCGGTCCGGCGTGCGCGAGCTGGTCGTCGATGACGATGAGCGAGTCCACGGCGCCGAAGCGCGCGAGCACGGCGCTCAGCCCCGCGAAGTTGAATCGACTCTGTACACTGACGACGAAGTCCGTCTCCCCCGTTTTCGGTGGTGGGGCCTGACTCGCGGCGACGATCGCCGCGCACGCGGCACGATTGCCGGCCGCCGGGCCGGACACGTACTCGCCGAAAGTCCACGCCGGCCATTCGCGATGGACTGGGTCGAGCACTCGAATACCGAGGCGGGCGACCTCGGCGCGCGACTTCGCTCCGATGTCCAGCCAGAGGCTGTCCGCCGTCGTCAGCGCATCATCGGTGGGCCGGCGCCGCCAGAGATGCGTGCTTCGCACCGCGAATACGCCGGGCACGTAGCGCGCGACGTCGCCCTCGTGCCCGACGATATACAAGCGCTGCCCTTCGTGAAATTGATCCCAGAGTGCGCTCCGACGCTCGTTCCCCGCGGCGCGGACGCGGAGGTAACCGTCCTCGGTGATCTCGCTGACCGCGTAGCCGGCTTCGTCGATGCCGCACGCGAGCACTCGCCGTGGCGATCCGGAGCCCGTCCGCCTAACGAGATTGCCCTGCGCATCCTTGGTGAAGCCGCGTGTCGCCGACAGTATCCGCGAGGTGGCCTGATCTTCGTAACCCGACATCGCCGGCAGAGCGATCCACGTCGTCAGGGCGCGCGCATACGGGATGGAATCCTGGGCACGCGCCGGCGAGATGACCGCGCCGGCGGCGAGCAGGAGGGCCGGGGAGAGCTCAGAGATCCAGCGCGCGATCGATGGCTTCGACAAGGCAAGCGTCCTTTGGTGAAAACATGATAAACTCGGCGTTGGCCGATCGGGCAATTCGGTGGCCAGCCCGGCAGCGTTCGAGCGTGATCCGGCCACCCGCCACGGCGTTCACGACGCGCGGATAGAGCACGTGCTCGACGCGTAGCACACGCGCCGCGAGCGCGTGGCTGTCGTCGCCCGAGAGCACGGGCACTGGCCACTGCGCGATGATCGGGCCGCGGTCGTATTCCTCGTCCACGAAATGCACCGTCGCGCCGCTCACGGTTGCGCCGGAGGCGAGCACGGCGTCGTGGACGCGCATGCCGTACATGCCCGCGCCGCCAAAGGCCGGGAGCAACGCGGGATGCACGTTCACCATCCGGCCCGCATAACGAGTCACGACCTCGTCGGGAACGCGCCGCAGATAGCCGGCGAGGACGACGAGCTCCACGCCGTGTCCGTCGAGCAGCGGGCCGAGCGACACGCCCTCGGCTCGTCGCGGCGTCGCGAGCACCGCCGAAGGAATCTCCCGAGAGCGGGCCCGGGCGAGCGCTCCAGCCTCCGCCCGATCGCTGGCGACGACCGCAACGTCCCCGCAGCGACGCTCGCCCAGTTCATCCAGATAGTCGAGGATCGCCTGCAGGTTCGTTCCGCCACCCGACGCCAGAACCCCGATGCGCGTTCGTGTCACGGGGCGGAAACTAAGGGGTAGAGGGTTGCGGGTAGAGGGTTGTGGGTAGAGGGTTGCGGTAGAGGATTGTGGGTTGAACAAGGAAGGCCGACGCCTAAGCCGTCGGCCTTCGTTCCATTTTCACCCTCTACCCTCCACTCACTACCCACTACTCGCTACCCCTTATCAGCTTCTCCACGGCCTCCGACAGCGACAGCACGGTCTCGACGCCCGCGCGTTCAGCCACGGTGCGCTCGTCGCGCCGTGTCTTCTCGTCCACAATCAGGATCGGGCGCCCGCCGAGGTCGATACCCGGCTTCACGTCGCGCCACCGATCACCGATGAAGGTCGAATGCTCGAGATCGAGGCCGTGCTCCGTTGCCGCACGCCGGAACAGCAGGGTCCCTGGTTTCCGGCAGTCGCAATCACCGCCGAAATCCGCATGATGCGGACACATGTAGGTCGCGTCGATATGCGCGCCGTGCGTTGCGAGCAGCTCGCTCATGCGAGCGGCGACGCGCTCGTAATCGGCGATGGTCAGCATGCCGCGGGCGATTCCCGATTGATTCGTAACGACGATCACGGGAATACCGGCTCGATTCAGCCGCGCGATCGCCTCACCCGCTTCCGGTCGCAGGCGCACCAGCTCGGGCTGCGCGATGTAATGGGCGTCATCGATGATCGTACCGTCGCGATCGAGAAAGGCGGCGGCGCGCGGACGTTCGTCCGTCACGTAGGCACGAGCAGAGCCGCGCGCAGGGCGGCAGAGAGAGTCGCGTCGTCTCGCGGCGGCACGGAGCGCAGATCGAGGAGCAACTTACCGTCGCCCAGTCGCCCGATCACGGCAGGCTCGCCGAGTCGCAGGCGCCGCTCGAGATTGGTCGCTTCGGCCTGGATGACGAGGGCGATGGATGGAATGCGAGCGGTGGGGAAGGCGCCCCCGCCGACGCTCGCCTCGCTCTCGGCGACATGTACCAGATTGTGCAGCTCTCCAAGTGACTCGCGTAAGGCGAGGGCCCGGCGGCGTAGGCTCTCCGCGGGAGCGCCGAGCATCGCGAGCGTCGGAATCTCCTGCATCGCGCGCGCTGGATCGCGATACAAGCCAAGCGTCGCCTCGAGCGCGGCGAGGGTGAGCTTGTCGACGCGATAGGATCGAGCAAGCGGGTTTCGCCGCAGCGCGGCGATCATCGATTGCTCGCCGATGACGATGCCCGCCTGCGGACCGCCAAGCAGCTTGTCGCCGCTCATTGTCACGAGCGTCGCACCGGCGAACAGGGCGTCGCGCGCCGTCGGCTCGCCCGTGAGACCGAATGCATCGAGCGGAATGAGTAAACCGCTTCCCAGATCGTGTACGATGGGAACATCGAGCTCCGCCGCGATCGGCCGCAGATCGGCGACACTCGCTTCGGCGACGAAACCCTCGATCGCGAAGTTGCTGCGGTGCACCTTGAGAATCACCGCGGGCGCTGCCGTGGCGCCTAACGCGCGCCGGTAATCGTCGACGTGCGTGCGATTGGTCGTGCCAACCTCGACGAGCTGTGCCCCGCTGCGTTCCATGATCTCCGGAATGCGGAAGCTTCCGCCGATCTCGACGAGCTCGCCGCGCGAGATCACCGCGCCGCGGCCCATGGCGAGCGTGTTGAGCGCGAGAACGAGCGCTGCCGCTCCGTTGTTCACGACGAGCGCGTCCTCCGCGCCGGTGAGCTCGCGCAGGAGCGAGGCGCAGTGTGCATAACGGGAACCCCGCGTCCCGGCGTCCAGATCGTACTCGAGATTCGAATAGCCACCGGCGATGACCGTCATGGCGTGGATGGCGGCATCAGCCAAGGGCGCGCGACCGAGGTTCGTGTGCAGCACAACGCCGGTCGCATTGATCACCGGCCGAAGGGAGGGGCGAACAATGCGCGTCAGTTGGTACTCGATGTCAGCGATCCATGCGTCGTCGTCGGCTGGCGGGCTCGCGCCAGCGCGCGCATCGTCGAGCGCGGCGCGAATTGCGTTGACCACCACCGCCCTGGGCGCCTGCTCCAACAGCTGACGCATCTTCGGCAGCTCGAGCAAGGCGTTGACACTCGGCAGTGCTCGCCGGGGATCGACGCGATCGCCTTCTGCTGTAACAGCGGGACGTGCTCTGCTCATGAGCGTTGTGGCTGTGCCGACCGCGAGTCGCGAACGCGTGACGGATAATAGACGGTCGAGCGCGGTGCAACCAACGTCCAACAGAGCATGCTGCGCGCGCCGGACAATATCCAATCATGCGCGTACCAGCGATCCGGCTCATTCTGGTCGTGTGCATCGTCGCCGGGATGAGCTGCTATCCCGACCAGATTGTCACGTCCGTCACGCAATTGGCTTCGGTGACAACGCTCGTCGACAGCCAATCGCCGGCGCTTCGCCAGGCGCGAACTTTTGCGCTCCCGGACACCGTCGTCCATGCCCGACGAGACACCGGCGTCGCGGTGATCGGGCATCTGGGCGATGCGCAAATCCTAGCGAGCATCCGTCAGAATCTGACCGCGTTGGGTTGGCAGGAGCTCACCAACGTACCGCCGGAGGTGCCAGACGTCGTGGTGCTCACGGTGGTGTTCGAGACGACTAACACCGGCGTCGCGTACAGTAATTGGTGGGGTGGCTGGGGGTGGTGGGGCGGGTGGCCAGGCTATGGTCCGGACTGGGCGTGGGGATATCCCGGCAACGCGGTGACCTTTACGTACGAGACCGGCACTCTGGCGATCGTGATGCTGGATACGCGTCACGGCGATACCTCGAAACGTCGAGTGCCGATCCTCTGGGCTGGCGCGGTGAACGGCGTTCTCACTCAGTCGAGTCTGCAGGGGGCGCTCATCGGAATCGATCAGGCGTTCACTCAGTCACCGTACCTGGAGCGCCAATGATGCAAGCTCTGCGTGAATCGCTGCTCCTCATTGCGCTCGCGGCAATTCCACTCGGCGCACAGGAGCATCGCTATCTCTCCGCGCTCGAATGGAGCGTCGCGGTTCCCACAGGGAACACGCGCGACTTCATGCCCGCGACGAGCTTCAGTGGCGCGATCTGGGAGGGACGGTGGATGGATCATCCGCATACCTCCATCGGCGCGCTGCTCGGGTTCAACGAGTTCTATCATCGTGAATCGGGCACCTTCGACTTTCCGGGCGGGGCGGTAACCGGAGACTCCTACCGGCACCTGTTGGCGATCCCCGTGATGTTCACGGCCCACTGGTACCCGAGTGCCGCGCCAGACGACCCGCGCTGGTTCATCGGCGGCGGCGGTGGAATTCAATACACGGAGCAGCTCTTTCAGCTCGGCCTCGCTGAGCGACGACGGACGAACTGGAATGCCGTGATCACGCCGGAAATTGGACTCGCGTTCTCGGCCTGGTACGCGACCGGCGGCATCATCAGCCTGCGATACCATCTCCCATCGGAGAGCGGCGGCTTCCTCGGCAGTACTCAGCGACGATTTTCGTATTTCAGTTTGTCGTTTGGACTGGGATATCGATGAAGTTGGGTAGAGGGTGGAGGGCAGAGGGCAGAGGGGTGAAAACGGCGTGGGCGGCAGGAGCGAGCGCCACGCGCGAGCGACACCACACATGACGTCTGCTTCGAGCGGCAGCGAGAAGCAGATCCCTCGCTGTGCTCGTGATGACAAGCACGCCTCCAGACCCGCGGTTGTCATCCTGAGCAGCGCAGCGACGAGGGATCTGCTTGTCCGCGTTTTTTCACCCTCTGCCCAACTCACGGCTTTTTCGGCGGCGTCTTCGTCGTATCACGTTTCGTCGTGTCGCGCGCTGTCGGTGGTGGCGGCTTCGGAATCGTGACCGTGCGAGTGCTCGGAGCGGAATGGCCGACGATGCTGCGAAGACCGCGCGCGGTGACCCGATACGTCGCGCCAGGCTCGAGTGATCCCGGCGCGACCTTCAACAGGAAATTGCTCTCCGGTGCAGGGCGGGGAGGACGGGGCAATGGCGGCGCGATGGGGGACAGTGCTCTGCCGCTCGGCGGCGGCGCGGTCGGCCGCTGACCGGGGATCGGCAAGGGCACGACCGACCCCGGTGCGCCAGGCCGTTGCGGCGCGCCCGTCGTATCCCGACGTGTTGTCGTATCTCGGCGGGTTGTCGTGTCACGGCGGTTCGTGGTGTCGCGTCGCGCGCTGTCCGCTGCTGCTTTCGCGCCGATGACGCTCGCGATCGGAATCTCAGTCGAGTCCGAGCGCTGCAGCCGGAACAGGCCGGCGGTGATTGGCTGCGCCGGGTCGATGCCCCGATCGAAGCTGACCCGCAGTGTCACGCTGTCCTCGCGTGACACCCCGGTGATGTGCGGCGGAAAGGTGTCGCGTGCGATGGCGAGGAGGGCGATGACGGGCCGCGACGTCGTGATGAGCACCGTCGTACTGTCCCATTGCTCGCCCGAATCCAGGGCGCGGTTGTTGTTGCGGTCCATGAATCCGAGCAGCGTGTAGCGGCCGGCATCCAGCGGGCCGACGGAGTACTGGCCTAACGAGTCGGCGATGCTGACGAACACGGTGCTGTCCCGGCGCGAGCCCTCTGGCCGGTAGATCGCCTTGACGATGGCGCCCGCCGCCGGGCGCTCGGCGGCCCAATCGAAGATCGAGCCAAGAATGCCGAAGCGCGGTAGCGCCGACCCCGTCGTGAATACCGTCGACGCCCCCTCCGTCATCGCATTGCCGCGCACGTCCGACAGGCCCGGCAAGAGGGTGATGGAATACGCCGTGTTGGGCTTGAACCCGCGCCGCGGCCGCACGTCGATGTAGTAGCGGTGCCAGTTGACATGCGGGTCACCGTCCATCGGCGAGATGAGGAAATACTGACTGATATCGCCGCGCGCGGTTTGATCGTTGATCACGCGGCTGAACACGAACTCCACCGAGCCGGGGCGCTGACTCACGCTACCCGACTCGGGCGTCACCTTCTCGACCCGTGGCGGAGTCTTGTCCACTGGACCACCGGGCGGCTGGAGTCCCCGATTCGCGCAGCCGACGACCGCGGCCGCCGCGAGCGCGACTACTGACGCTCGCGTCACGCGCCGCATAACGCTCGCACTTTTTCCGTGAGCTGGCCCCGTTTCGAGATCATCTCGTCGAGGGTGGCGCGGTCGCTCTTCACGACGTGCTCCGGCGCGCGCTCGACGTACTTCGGATTCGCCAGCCGTTGCTCGCGCGAGACGATCTGCTTCGCGAGCTGCTCGAGCTCCGTCCGCAGCCGCTGGCATTCCTTGTCCACGTCGATGAGACCCGCGAGCGGCACGACCACCTCGCTGCCGCCACGGAGCACGGCATGCGCCGCGCCTTCTGGAGCGCCGCCGGACGCCACGGTGACGCGGGCTCGCGCGAGGCGCCCGATGGTCGGCGCGTTCTCCTCGTAAATGCGACGATCGCCCGATACGAGTATGCTCACGTCGAGCGTCTTGCCTGGCGCAACATTGTAATCGCCACGAATCTGCCGGACAGCAAGGACTGCCTCGCGCACGAGCTCGAACTCCTCCCCAGCGCGAGCGCCGGCCCGAGCCGTTATGCGCGGCCAGCTCGCGCGCACGAGGTACTCGCCCGCAGCGCGGCCCGGGAGCTTTTGCCAGAGCGCTTCGGTAATGAACGGCACGACAGGATGTAGCAGCCGGAGCGCGGCATCGAAGACGTGCAGCAACACCGCCCGCGCGACCTCGCGATCGTCAGACTCGGCGTCGCGCGCGAGCCGCCCCTTCACGGACTCGAGATACCAGTCGGCAAGCTCGTTCCACGCGAAGCGCCGTGCCGACTCCGCATACTCGTTCAACCGCAGTCCCGCATAACGCTCGTCGGTGCGCCACACGCGTCCGTCCACTGTGTCCGAGGCCTTCGTGGGTTGTAACGGCCCGAGCGCGCCGTCGCACTCTGCCAGGGCCGTATCCAGCCGCTCCAGGATCCACGCGTCGGCGAGCGAGAACTGCTTCGGATCGAGCTCGGCGAGCGGCCGCACCGGCTCGTCGCCAAGGTTGGACAGCAGAAAGCGTCCGATGTTCCAGAGCTTCGTCGCGAAGTTCCGTCCCGGCGCGAACGACTTTTCCAGATCCGCCGGATCCAGGATCACGTCGGCGCCGAGACCCAGGCCCGCGATCAGTGTCCAGCGGAACGCGTCCGCGCCGAAGAGCGCCACCACGTCCAGTGGGTCGACGCCGTTTCCGAGCGACTTCGACATCCGCCGGTGCTGCGTATCGCGAGCCGTGCCGTGCAGGTACACCGAGTGATACGGCGCGCGGCCGAGGAAGGCGTAACCGGCCATGATCATGCGCGCCACCCAGAAGAAGAGAATCTCCGGAGCGGTCACGAGCACGTCAGTGGGATAGAACGCCTTGAGATCGCGGGATTGGTCGTTAGGCCAGCCCAGGGTGGACATCGGCCAGAGCCAGGATGAGAACCAGGTGTCGAGGACGTCCTCGTCCTGTCGCACCGGCCCGTCACAGTACGGACATTGTGTGATGTCGTCGCGACTCACGATCACGTTCTGCGGCGGATCACAGTCGTCGCAGTACCAGACAGGGATGCGATGTCCCCACCAGAGCTGCCGCGAGATGTTCCAGTCCCGGATGTTCTCCAGCCAGTGGACGTACACCGCTTCCCAGCGTTCGGGGAGAATGCGAATCGCTCCCGCGCGCACAGCGGCGAGCGCCGGTTCGGCGAGCGGCGCCATCTTCACGAACCACTGGTCGGAAAGGCGCGGCTCGACCACCGTGTCGCAGCGATAGCAGTGTCTGACGGCATGCTGGTGTGCCTCGATGCCCTTCAGCGCGCCCTCGTCGCGCAGCATCGCGACGATGCGCTCCCGCGCCTCGAACCGGTCGACTCCCTGCAGCACCGCTGGCACGCGACCGGACGCGTCGCGCTCCTCGACCATCTTGCCGGTCTCGTCGATCACCACCGGGGCGGAGAGGTTGTGCCGTTTGCCAACTTCGAAATCGTTCGCGTCGTGCGCCGGCGTGATCTTGACGACCCCGGTACCGAATTCCGGATCAGCATAGTCATCGGCGATGATCGGAATGTCGATGTGCACGATCGGCAGCCGGACGGTCTTGCCGACGAGCGCTCTGTAGCGATCGTCCTTCGGGTTCACCGCCACGGCGACGTCGGCGAGCATCGTCTCGGGGCGAGTCGTCGCGATCGTCACGCTGCGCGACGGATCGCTGGAGAGTGGATAGGCGATTCGATAGAGCGAGCCCGGCTCGTCCTGGAACTCCGCCTCCTCGTCGCTGAGCGACGTTAGGCAGCGGGGGCACCAGTGGATCACGCGATGACCCTTGTAGATCAGGCCGCGCTCGTACAGCCGCACGAACGCCTCACGCACCGCGCGCGACAGCTCAGGAGAGAGTGTGTATGCCGTTCGCTTCCAGTCGGCACTAGCGCCGATGGCGCGCAACTGCTTCAGAATCACACCTCCCTTTTCCTCGACGAACGCCTCGGTGCGCCGCACGAAGGCGTCGCGCCCGAGGTCGAAGCGCGTCTTGCCCTCCTGCGCGATGAGCCGCTCGACGACGTTCTGCGTCGCGATGCCGGCGTGGTCGGTGCCCGGCGCCCACAACGCTTCGGTGCCGCGCATTCGCGCCCAGCGGATGAGCACATCCTGAACAGTGTTGTTCAACCCGTGGCCGACGTGGAGAATACCGGTCACGTTAGGCGGCGGCATCACGATGGTGTACGGCGTGCGGTCGCCGCCGAGCCGCGACGAGCGCGACGCGTCGGCGCCGAAGCAATCGTGCTCCAGCCACTCCGCGTACACTTCCGGCTCGGTCTTGGCCGGGTCGTATCTATCTGGAAGTTCGGACATAGTGGTTTTGGACAGGCATAAAACTAAAGCGAGCCGCATCGCTGCGGCTCGCTGATGTCGTGAGGGAGTGTCCTGGCTATTGGCGACCGGTGTCGCCGAAGCTCGTGCGCTCTCCGCCGGTCTCGCGGGCCGCATCTACGCGTGCGCTTCCTACGTCCGCTTCGCGTGGCTGCGCGACGTGATCCGCCTTGGGTACCCCGGTTGGAGCGACGGGCGCGCCGCCCGTGCGATCGCCACGCGTCGCGCGCTTCGCCGAGGATCGGCGACGCTCGGCGATGCCTTCCACGTCTTCGGCGGCGTTGCGCAGCTCCACTTCCTTGCTCATCCAGCGATTCTCCAGCGGGACCTTTGGATCGGCATGGCGATCCGCGTCGTGTGATGTGCCTTGGCGACGACGACCCGTACCGACCGTGCGTCCTTCCCAGCGCGTTTCGGTCAGCGAGGGGTCGCCCTCTTCGACACGGCGCGCCGCGTCACGAAAGCGCTGTTCCTCGTCGCCGATCGACATGCGATTGACGACCGTATCCACGTCCGGGACACCGCGCGCGAGCGTCACCGCGTGCTCGGCTTCCTCTTCCGTCTCTACCCACCCGGCGAGCTCGATGATCCCGTCGCCAATCGACCCGATGTCGACGGCGCGCTCACTGAGTATGGGATCGTTGCGGAACGCCTCGAGCACACGCTCCTCGAGCGACTCGTCGTACTCCTCGGGCTCGACCTCGTCCTCCTCGTAGTCCTCGAGTTCCTCGTCCGGCTCCTCGGTTTCTCGCAGGCCGAATCGGGCGCCAGCGCGCTCGCGGATACGCGACGTGAGGCCGCCAAATCCACCGACGCGTTGCGCGACGAACATTCCGGCGGCGAAGCCTGCAAGTGCACCGACCAGGACGCCTACGATCGTGCCAGTCGACGACTCATCGTCACGATAGCGGAATGGTGACATCGTGCGCTGTCCCTGTAGCGGAGGTAGTTGGGCAATGATAACTTACGCGAAGCCGTATGGCGACAGCGGTGCAAGAAAAAGGCCACCTACCGATCTCATCACAGCGCGTCAACGTACCCATGACCGACCCCCAAATGAGCAGCTCGGGTTCCGCGAAAGCGGAGCGGACGTCGCTCATACGCGTCGTGCTGTGGACCACTGTGGCCGTGGCATTGATTGTCGGTCTCGTGCTCTTTTTCCGCTACACGCGACTGATGACGCCATTGCTCTGACCAATTGCCGTCGCCCGCACGCCTACGAGGTGTCGCCGCGGCGACACCTCTTTAGTTATTGGCGACTGGTGGTTGGGGCTTGGTAGTCACCAGTCACCAGTCACCAGTCACCAGCCACCAGCCAATGACCGACATCATGGAACGCGCCGAGACCATCACCCTCACGCTGCCCGATGGCTCGAGAAGGACGGTTGCCTCGGGCACCCTGCCGCGCGACGTCGTGCGTACGATCGGCGAGCGTTTGCTGCGCGACGCGATCGCGGTCGAGGTCGACGGTCAGATCCAGGATTTGATCACTCCACTCAGATCGAATGGATCATTTCGTGTGTTAACACGAAATGATCCACGGTCGCTCGACGTCCTGCGACATTCCGCCGCGCACGTGCTCGCGACGGCTGTGCGCCGGTTGCGTCCCGGGGCGAAAATCGGCTTCGGTCCTGCGATCGAGGACGGCTTCTACTACGACTTCGAGGTCGACAAGCCCTTCACCCCGGAAGATCTCGCCGCATTCGAGGCCGAGATGAAGAAGGTGGCCGCGGAGAAGTATCCGTTCGTGCGCGCCGAGGTATCGCGAGCCGAAGCGCAGAAAGTGTTCGTCGACGACCCACTCAAGCTCGAGCGGCTGAGCGAACTCGGTGAAGGCGAGGTGATCTCGACCTACACCGACGGGCCGTTCGTGGACCTGTGTCGCGGACCGCACGTGCCGGATACCTCGTACGTGAAAGCCGTCAAGCTGACCTCCGTGGCCTCTGCGTACTGGCGGGGCGACGAGAAGCGGCAGCAGCTGCAGCGGATCTATGGAACCGCGTGGTGGAAGCAGGAGGAGCTCGAGGCATATCTCTTCCGCATCGAGGAGGCGAAGCGCCGCGATCATCGGAAGCTCGGGCGCGAGCTGGACCTGTTCCTGATGAGTCCCGTCTCGCCCGGCGCGATCTTTTGGACCGAGCGCGGCACCTTCCTGTACAACACCCTCGTCGATTTCATTCGCGAGCGACAGCAGGGCCAGTTTCAAGAAATCAAAACACCGTTGCTCTACAACAAAATGTTGTGGGAAAAATCGGGGCACTGGGGCAAGTATCGCGAGAACATGTTTCTCGTTCTCGACACCGAGTCGGGCGAGCACGACATGTCCCTCAAGCCGATGAACTGTCCCTCGCATTACGTGCTCTATCTCTCGAAGCGGCACTCGTACCGCGAGCTGCCGCTCCGCTACGTCACCTTCGACGTGCTCCACCGCAACGAAGTCACCGGCGCGCTCTCGGGGCTCACTCGCGTTCGGCAGTTCCAGCAGGACGACTGCCATGTCTTCCTGCGCGAGGACCAGATCGCGCAGGAGGTGAAGTTTCTGATGGATTTCATACTTGGCTACTACGAGACCTTCGGTTTGAAAGCAGCCATCCGTTTTGCAACACGGCCCCCTGTCCGTCTTGGCGACGACGCGTTGTGGGATCGCGCCGAGGGTGCGCTGCGCGCGGCGCTGGAGTCGACGGGAAAGCCCTACGAGCTCAAGCCGGGCGACGGCGCGTTCTATGGACCGAAGGTGGATTTCGACGTCACTGACTCGTTAGGTCGCGCCTGGCAGCTCGGGACCATCCAGCTCGACTACAACGCCCCGGAGCGATTTCAGTTGCGCTACGTCGGCGAAGACAACGCCGAGCATGTCCCGGTCGTGATTCACCGGGCGGTGAGTGGATCGCTGGAGCGGTTCATCGCCATTCTCATCGAGCATTTTGCTGGCGCGTTCCCGGTGTGGCTCGCGCCCGAGCAGGTGCGTGTGCTGCCGATCTCGGATGACGTGAAGGAGGTCGCGGCAAAGATCGCGGCGCAGATGCGTGCGGCCGGATTGCGGGCAGCGCTCGACGATCGTTCCGAAACGCTCAACTATCGCATTCGCGACGCCGAAGTGATGAAGGTGCCGTACATGGCAGTGGTCGGTAAACGTGAGGCCGAGGCCGGGACGGTGGCGGTTCGATCGCGCGGGGCGGGGAAGAAACAGGAGATAGTTCCCGTGACTGAGTTCATCGATCGCGTGAGGAAGGAGTCGTCGACGCGGTCGCTTGGCGACCTCGGTGATCGGTGAACGGTGATCGGTGAACTGACAGCTCACAGCTGATAGCTACCGACCACCGATCACCGACCACTGTTCACTGACCACGTTCTACCCGCTTCGTTCCCGCATTAGCTTGAATAACATGACAAACGCCGTCATTCTCTCCGCCGCCCGAACGCCAATCGGCAAGTTCCTTGGCGGCCTTTCGAGCCTCTCGGCGCCGGAGCTCGGCGCCGCTGCCATTCGCGCCGCTGTCGAGCGTTCCCGTGTCCCCGTCGACGAGATCGATGAAGTCGTCATGGGGAACGTCATCCAGGGCGGTGTCGGCCAGGCGCCGGCTCGTCAGGCAGCGCTGAAGGCCGGACTCCCCGCGACCGTCTCCGCACTCACCATCAACAAAGTTTGCGGCTCGGGACTCAAGGCAGTAATGCTTGCGGCGCAATCGATCCGTGCCGGCGATGCCGAGGTGGTGGTTGCCGGTGGACAGGAATCGATGTCCAACGCGCCATACTACGTCTATGGCATGCGCAACGGCGTGAAGCTCGGCGACCAGCAGATGGTCGACGGCATGATCAAAGACGGTCTGTGGTGCGCATTCTGCGACGTCCACATGGGTGGGCACGCCGAATACACGGCTCGTAAGGCACACCTCACGCGCGACATGCAAGACGAGTTCGCGGTCGAGTCCCACCGGCGCGCCATTGCAGCGGTGGAGAGCGGCAAGTTCAAGGATGAGATTGCACCGGTCACCGTGGCTGGACGCAAGGGGCCGACAGTCGTCGACACCGACGAGGGACCGCGCAAGGACACGACGCGCGATTCACTCGGCCGTCTGCGCCCCGCTTTCCCACAGCAGGGGACGGCAGCCGATCAGCTCACCGTCACGGCGGGCAATGCATCGAGCCTGAACGACGGTGGCGCGGCCACGGTGGTCGCGAGCGAGGAGTTCGCGCGCGCGCACGACTTGCCGATTCTCGCGCGTATAACGGGATACGCCACCGGTGCTACGAATCCCGAAGATCTCTTCTTCGCCCCGATTTTCGCCGTGCGCAATCTCATGAAGAAGTCGGGCACTCGGATCGAGGACTACGATCTCATCGAGGCCAACGAGGCGTTCGCCTCGCAGGCGCTCGCCGATGGCCAGGAGCTCGGCTGGGACTGGAATCGCGTCAACGTCAACGGTGGCGCAATCGCCCTCGGTCATCCAATCGGCGCCAGCGGCGCGCGCGTGCTGACCACGTTACTGTATGCTATGCGTGACCGCGGCGCGCGCACCGGCCTCGCGACCCTCTGCTTGGGTGGTGGCGATGCTGTGGCTCTGAGCGTGGAGCGCGTCGATTGAGTGGTGGCGCGCGTTCCTGCTCTTGTCGCCGTGCACTCTCTGCCCACAGCCCTCTGCCCTCTACCATTTCCATGAGCACTCTCTCAACTCCCATTCGCCAGACCCGTGGCGCTCGGCTCACGATCTTCGGTGTCGTCGGCTTTGCGTTCATTCTCGCCGCCGCGTCGCAGGTCGCGATTCCGCTGCCGTTCACGCCGGTGCCGATCACCTTGCAGCCGCTCGTCGTCGTCCTCGCCGGATTGATGCTCGGTCCGATCGCGGGCGCGGCGAGCATGGTGCTCTACCTCGTCGCGGGCGCGGCCGGGTTGCCCGTATTCGCGCCAATTGGCGCGCCGGGCATCGCGCGCTTCTTCGGGCCCACGGGCGGCTATCTCATCGCATATCCCGCCGCGGCCTTCGTCGCGGGCGCGCTCGCGCGTCGTGCTCCGTCTCTTCTCGGCCGCTGGCTCGCGGCGACCGCTGGATCCGCGGTGATCCTTCTTGGCGGCGTCGCGGAGCTGTCACTGCTCAACGCGAGCGTCGCGCGCGCGCTCGCGATTGGCCTAACGCCGTTCGCGTTGCTCGATGTCGTGAAGGCGTTCGTCGCCGCCCTCATTGCCGAGCGGCGATTCACGACGCGCTGAGCCGCGGCAGAAGTGAATGCGCGCGCGTGGGTCTTCGCCTCCAGTGGACGACTCCGCGCGCCATGGCGAATTCTCGTCTTTCTGGCCGCAACGTACTTCTGCGGCCTCGTGGCGTCACTGTTGCTGGCACCGCTTCTCGCGGCGTTCTTCTCGTTCGTCCATCTTCGTGTTTCGACGGACGGCTGGGTTCTGGTAGCGGCATTTCTCGGTGGGACGGCCATCTCGCTCCGCTACATCGACAAGCGCCCCTGGTCCGACGCCTGGCTGGACCGTAACGCCGCACGCCCCGCGCTACTTGCGCGGGGCTTCCTTCTTGGTGCCGTAGCTATTGGAATCCCGACCCTGCTGTTGCTCGGCGTGGGTTGGATGCGATCGCTGCCCAGCGTGCACGGCTCGCTTGCGGCAGCGAGCGTGCGGGTCTCGATGGTTCTGCTTCCGGCGGCGCTCTACGAAGAGCTTGCGACGCGTGGGTACGTCTTTGCCGTGTTGCGAGACGCGTTCGGGTGGCAGACTGCCCTCGTTGCGATGAGTGTCATCTTCGGCCTGCTCCATCTCAGGAATCCGGGGGCGACTGCCGAGTCAGTCATTCTCGTCGTGCTCGCCGGAATCTTTCTCGGCGTCGTCGTCATCTTTACGCGAAGCCTCTACGCCGCCTGGATGGCACATTTCGCCTGGAACTGGACGATGGCGGTGCTCTTTCACACCGCGGTGAGCGGCCTTCCCCTCGAGTCGCCGGGCTACCGCGTCGTCGATGCCGGCCCCGACTGGGTGACGGGCGGTCCCTGGGGACCGGAAGGCGGCGCGGCCGGCGGGCTCGGGATGTTGGGCGCACTCGTCTACCTTTATGCGCGGCGCAACGCCGGCCGACGACAGCCTCCGAACGAATGACCACGACGACTGAAAAAATTGCGGTACTGGGCGCGGGGCAGATGGGCAATGGCATTGCCCACGTGTTCGCGCAGAGCGGGCTTGCCGTGACGATGATCGACATCTCGAGCGACGCGCTGGCGAAAGGCCGCGCAACGATCGCCACGAATCTCGATCGGCAGATCAAGAGAGGAACAATCGCCGCGGATCAGAGGGACCCGATCCTTGGTCGCATCAAGACGGCGTCGACGATGGATGCAATCGCGGATGCCTCGCTCGTCATCGAAGCGGTGACCGAGAACCGCGATCTCAAGTTCAAGATCTTCGGCGATCTCGATCGACAGGCGAAGGCCGACGCCATTCTCGCCTCGAACACGAGCTCGATCTCGATAACGGAGATTGCCGCGCGCACCCGACGCCCCGAGCTCGTGATCGGCATGCACTTCATGAACCCCGTGCCGCTGATGGAGCTCGTCGAAGTGATTCGTGGCCTCGCGACATCGTCGGAGACCACCAATCGCGTGCTCGAGTTGAGCAAAGCGGTCGGGAAGAAGCCGGTGGAGGTGCAGGACTATCCAGGCTTCGTGGCCAATCGGGTGTTGATGCCGATGATCAACGAAGCGGTGTTCTGCCTCATGGAAGGTGTCGGCAGCGCCGAGGCCATCGACACCGTAATGAAGTTGGGAATGAATCACCCGATGGGTCCACTCGCTCTCGCGGATCTCATTGGACTCGACACCTGTCTGGCCATTCTCGAGGTGCTGCAAGACGGTCTGGGTGACCCGAAGTATCGTCCCTGTCCGTTACTCAGGAAGTACGTGGCGGCGGGCTGGTTGGGAAAGAAGACGAAGCGCGGATTCTATTCTTACTGAATGGTGACTGGTGGTTGGTGACTGGTGACTGGTAGCTCACCAGCCACGAGTCACCAGCCACCAACCACCGAAACACCATGGCCTGGGCACTTACCCCCCTCACCGAAGAACAGCGCGAGATCCAGCGTGTGGCGCGCGAATTCGCCGAGCGCGAGATCGCGCCGTTCACGGACGAATGGGATCGCGAGCAGCAGTTCGATCCGACCATGGTGGGGAAACTGGGTGACCTCGGCTTCCTCGGCATGATGCTCCCGGAGCAGTACGACGGTCTCGGGCTGGACACGCTCACCTATCTCGTCGCGCTCGAGGAGATCGCGACGGTGGACGCGTCGATCGCCGTGATGATGAGCGTCCACAACTCGCTGCCGACACAGATGATTCTGCGATGGGGAAGTGAGTCGCAGAAGAATCGCTTCCTCAAGCCGATGGCGCGCGGCGAGCTGCTCGGGGCGTTCGCTCTCTCGGAGCCTGACGCGGGGTCGGACGCCGCGTCGCTGCGATCGCAGGCTGTTCGTGATGGTGAGTGTTGGGTGCTCAACGGGACGAAAGCGTGGGTCACGAGTGGACCGCAGGCTGGCGTCATCCTCGCGATGGCGCGCACAGACACGCCATCCGATCGACGCGGTCCGCGCGGCATCAGCGCCTTCATCATCACGCCGGATCTTCCCGGTTTTCACGTCGGCAAGAAAGAAGACAAGATGGGGTTGCGGTCGTCCCCCACGGTGCAGTTGGTATTCGATAACTTGCGCGTGCCGGCCGCGAACCTGCTCGGAGACGAGGGCAGCGGTTTCATTTATGCTATGCAGTCGCTCGACAATGGCCGACTCGGCATTGCCGCGCAGGCCATCGGCATCTCTGAGGCCGCGCTACGTTATGCGTCGCGCTACGCGGCGGAGCGACGACAATTCGGCAAGCCGATCAAGGAATTCCAGGCCATTCAGTTCAAGCTTGCCGACATCGCGACGCGGGTGAGCGCCGGACGAGCGCTCCTCCACGCCGCGGCGACGGCGAAGGATCGCGGCGAGCACGTGAGGCAGTTCAGCGCGATGGCGAAGCTCTTCGCCAGCGAGACGGCAATGGCGGCGACGTCGGAAGCGATTCAGATCTTCGGCGGCTACGGCTACGTGAAGGACTATCCGGTGGAACGTCTCTTCCGCGATGCAAAGGTGACCGAGATTTACGAAGGCACGTCCGAGATTCAGAGAATCGTGATTGCGCGAGAATTGTACTCGAGAGGGGCGTGACGACGACGGGCTAGGCCAGTCCCAACATTCAGCAGAAATCAGAATCCATGGAAACATCCACTCTGGAAGGCCCTGTTCATCCCGCAACCATGCAGGGCATGCCGCTGTTCGAGACTATCGCCAGCATGGGGCACGAACAGCTCGTCCTCTGCCAGGATGCCGCGTCCGGCTATCGAGGCATCATCGCGATTCACAGTACCGTCCTCGGTCCCGCGTTAGGCGGAACGCGCTTCTGGAATTACGCCACCGACGACGAGGCGATCGTGGACGCGCTGCGGCTCGCCCGCGGCATGACCTACAAGAACGCCGTCGCGGGCCTGAATCTCGGCGGTGGTAAATCGGTCATCATCGGCGACAACAAGACGACCAACCGCGAGCTGCTCTTCCGCGCTCACGGCCGCTTTGTCGAGAGCCTCGGCGGGCGCTACATCACCGCGGAGGACGTCGGCACGAGCACGGCCGACATGGATTTCGTTCACATGGAGACCGATTACGTCACCGGTCTGGCGGGACGTTCCGGCGATCCCTCGCCGGTCACCGCGCACGGCGTGTTTCGCGCGATCCAGGCCGCGGCGAAGGAGCGTTGGAACTCCGACGACGTGTCGAACCGGACGGTCGCGCTGCAAGGCTGCGGCCACGTCGGTTACTATCTTGCGAAAGAATTGCACGAGGCGGGCGCGAAGCTCGTCGTCACCGACATCGATCCGGAGCGCGTGAAGCGTGTCTCGAACGAGTTCGGCGCTCGCGCCGTCGTCAGCGAGGAGATCTACGCCGTGCAGGCGGACGTCTTTGCGCCCTGCGCGTTAGGCGCGATCATCAATGACAGGACGATCCCGCAGCTCAAGGTCGAAGTTGTCGCCGGGGCCGCGAACAATCAGCTGCTCGAGGAGCGTCACGGCGAGGAGTTGGAGGATCGCGGCATTCTCTACACGCCGGACTACGTTGCCAACGCGGGCGGCGTGATCAACGTCTACAGCGAGCTCGCCGGCTGGACCTCGGCGCGCTCCTTCCGCAAGGCGGACGAGATCTACGATACGGTGCTCCGTGTCTTCGCGATCGCGAAGGAGGATCGCATCCCCACCTATCTCGCGGCCGATCGTCTTGCCGAGCAGCGCATTCACGCTGTGAACGCGATGGTCAGAACATGGCCTCAATGGCCGAACAAATAGTGGCGCGTGATGCGTGATGCGTGGCGCGTAGAGTTAGGAGCTTCAAGTCTTGAGCGCGCCACCCGCCACCCGCCACGCGCCACGGCCAAAGGACCCAGATGGCAGAACAAATTCTTATCGCCTCCGACCACGCCGGGTTCGAGTTGAAGGAGAAGCTCGAGCGATGGCTTCGCGAAACCGGCTACGCCGTAAAGGACCTCGGGACGAATAGCGAGCAGTCCACCGATTACCCCGACTACGCACATCCGCTCGCGCAGCAGGTCTCGGAGGGTGTCGCCGACCGCGGCATCCTTCTCTGTGGCACGGGGCTCGGGATGAGCTACGTTGCCAATAGGTATCCGCATGTGCGGGCGGCCGTCGCGTGGTCTCCGGAGGTTGCGGAGCTGGCGCGGAAGCACAACGACGCGAATGTCCTGGCGCTGCCGGCCCGCTTCCTTTCCGAGGACCAGGCACGCCAGATTCTCAAGACGTGGCTCGACACGCCGTTCGAGGGCGGACGCCACGAGCGGCGTGTCGAGAAGATCGAGCGTGATGACGTGAGCATTGCCGGATCGCCTAACGAGCGACACCAACCGACGGAGACGCGGTAATGATGAATTGGTCCAATTGGGATCGCTGTCCACCTGGGGAGGCGTTGCGCGCCGCCGACCCGGAGATCGGCGATCTCATCGAGAAGGAGATCCAGCGGCAGAACGAAGGCCTCGAGCTCATCGCCAGCGAGAACTTCGTCTCGCCCGCGGTGCTCGAGGCCATGGGATCGCCGCTGACCAACAAGTACGCCGAAGGCTTGCCCGGAAAACGCTACTACGGCGGCTGCGAAGTCGTAGATGAAGTCGAGCAGCTCGCGATCGATCGCGCAAAGGAGCTCTTCGGTGCCGATCACGCGAACGTCCAGCCCCATTCGGGCGCGCAGGCCAACTACGCGGCGATGACCGCGTTCCTGAAGCCGGGCGACACCTTCCTCGGGATGGACCTCTCCAATGGTGGCCATCTCACCCACGGCTCGCCGGTGAATTTTTCCGGGATGTTGTTCAAGGCCATCTCGTACGGCGTCACCGATGACGGTTTGCTCAACTACGACGACATGCGCAAGAAGGCGCGCGAGCACAAGCCGAAGCTGGTGCTGGCGGGCTACAGCGCCTATTCGCGCATCATCGATTTCGCGGCGTTCGCGGAAATCGCGAAGGAGATCGGGGCGATCTTCATGGTGGACATGGCACACTTCGCCGGGCTCGTCGCCGCCGGCGTTCATCCGTCGCCCGTGCCCCACGCCGACGTGGTCACGACGACGACGCACAAGACACTCCGGGGACCGCGTGGCGGACTCATTCTCTGTCGCGCCGACCACGCGAAGGCGATCGACAAATCGCTCTTCCCCGGCTCGCAGGGTGGACCGCTCGAGCACGTGATTGCCGCCAAGGCAGTCTGCTTCAGGGAAGCGCTCGACCCCGCGTTCAGGCGCTACGCGACGCAGATCGTCGCCAACGCGAAGGCACTCGCTGCGGCGCTCGCGAGTCGTGGCTTCCAGATCGTGTCGGGCGGTACGGACAATCACCTCATACTCGTTGACCTGCGCAACAGGGGATTGACGGGCAAGATCGCGCAGAACGCGCTCGACAACGCCGCCATCACCGTCAACAAGAACACGGTGCCGAAGGAGACACAGTCGCCCTTCGTGACGAGCGGCATTCGCATCGGAACACCCGCCGTCACGACGCGCGGCATGAAGGAACCAGAGATGCAGCGCATCGCCGACTTCATCGATCGCGTCCTGAGCGCTCCAGAAGATCAGAATGTGCTCAACGCGGTTCGCGGCGAGGTGCGCGAGCTCGCGAACGCGTTCCCTCTCTATCCGGTGCCGGCCACGGCGGGAAGGTGAGGGGAAAGGACGCGCTCTCCCGACTCGCGGCAATTCCCAGCGAGCCGCTCGTCACCGCGCCAACCGCCCTCGACGAGGCGCATCGGCTTCGCGAGACCCTCGGCTCGAACGCACCTCGGATTTTCGTCAAGCGCGACGACGCGATTCCATTCGGCTTTGGCGGCAACAAGATACGCAAGCTCTGCCTCGTTGCCGCCGAGGCGCGGGTGGGCGGCGCCGACACATTGATCACGGTTGGCGGTGTGCAGTCGAACCACATGCGGGCGACGGCGTCCACTGCAGCGCGGTTGGGCATGCGCTGCGTGCTCGTCGCCAATGGGCAGCCGCCGGAGACGCCGCGCGCAAACGCGCTGCTCGACGCGCTGCTTGGCGCCGAGCTGCATTACGTCTCGTCGCGCGAGGACCGCGCCCCGACGATGCGCGCGATCGCGTCACGACTGCGCGGCGAAGGACGCAAGCCGTACGAGGTGCCACTTGGTGCATCGACGCCACTCGGTGCCGCGGCGTTCGCGCGCGCCGTCGGCGAGATGATGGCGCAGTTGCCTGCCGGTATCGTGCCAGATGCGATCGTACACGCGTCGTCGTCAGGCGGCACCCAGGCAGGGCTCACGGCCGGCTGCGCCCTGAACGATTTGCCGACGCGCGTGATTGGCATCAGTGCCGACGATCCGGCAACGTCGATCGAGGCGGAGGTGCGCCGTATCGTCGGGGGGCTGGGTACGATGCTTGGCGATGATGGCGACGCGCTGGCGCGGGGCGTGCACGTCACTGCCGACGACAGCTTCGTCGGCGAGGGCTACGGGTTACCGACGCCTGCCTCGCAGGAGGCGCAGTCCATCGCCGCGCGGACCGAAGCGCTTTTCGTCGATCACACCTATACCGCCAAGGCCTTCGCGGCGATTCTCGCCTACATTCGGGCCGGCCGGTTCCGCAAGAATCAGACAATCGTCTTCTGGCATACGGGTGGTCAGGTCGGTCTTTTTTCTTGACCCCTTGGGAATAGCATTAACAACCCTGTGCGCGCGAGCGCGCAGGGTTGTGGTCCCGGGGACCAACCCACATCTTTTGACTCGACGCGAGGCAAGCTCGCGTCGTTGGTACACTCGACGAGGGAATGGCAGTGGCGGAGCTGGCGTTTCGCGATGGGATCATGGACCGCATTCGCATGCGCGAGTCGCGCTTCGATGAGCGTGCGTATCTCTTCGTGCTCACCGCCCTCGAGTACTGCCAGCAACGCTTGACCGAGCGACGCCACATCACCGGTCGTGAGTTGGCGCTCGCGTGTCGCGAGCTCGCGCTCGAGCACTACGGTGTGCTGGCGCGCATGGTCCTGGAGCATTGGGGCGTGCGGTCGACCGCGGATATCGGTGACGTCGTCTTCACCCTCGTCGATCTCGAGCTGCTCATGAGCCAACCGACGGACACGCGCGAAGAGTTCATTGGTGTCTACGACTTCGAGGAGTCGTTCGAGCGCGAATATCCATGGTGTGGGGTGCAGCCCGTTTAGTGGCTGCTGATGACCGGCGATGCTCCATTGATCGCCACTGGGACGGGAGGGGTAATGGAGAAGCCGACCGAGTTGCCGAGCTGCCGGAAGTGCAAGGAGGGAGTCTTACTCCCACTCAGCGACTACGGTCGCGATGGTGCCCCGATCACCTACAAAGCGTGGGCGTGCAGCAATCCCGAATGTGGGTTCAACGTGCGCATCGACAACGGTGAGTTGAGTTACGGACGCACGATCGGGACGTCACACAAATAGCGAAGCGGCGCGCGGACACATCGACGAGCGTCCGCCAGTCTTCGTCGTCGACAGCACTCAATCCGCGGCGCGCGACCGCGCGGCGATCGATGCCGGCGTGCCGTCGCGTGCCCTCATGCAGCGCGCCGGCGCTGCGGTCGCGGGCGAGCTGGCGCTTCGTGAGCCACGCCGCCTCGCCGCCGGTGTCTGCGTATTTGCCGGGCCCGGCAACAACGGCGGCGACGCGTGGGTCGTCGCGCGCGCGCTCGCGACCGCCGGCGTACGCGTGCGCGTCATCGAGGCCGCGCCGGCAAAGACGCCGGACGCCATTGCGGAACGCGCCCTCGCGCTCCCGTTCGTCAGCGTTGAGAACTTGCTGGATTCGACGACGGTGCCCGAGTCGATCGTCATCGACGGCTTGCTGGGCACGGGATCTTCCGGAGCGCCCCGCGGCGCCATCGCGCGAGCGGTCGAGATCATCAACAGCGCGCAGAGTGGCGGCACGTTCACCGTCGCGATCGATCTGCCGACGGGCGTGGATGCCACCACCGGTGACGACGACGGCGCCGTCGTCGCCGATCTCACCCTCACCTTCGGGTCGGCGAAGCGCGGCCAACTCGTCGCTCGTCAGGCATGCGGCGCTATCGTCGTGCTCGACATCGGGCTCGGCACGTATGCCGATCGCGACGACGGCGCCCCGGTCATCATCGACGCCGCATGGGTCGGGCGGCGAGTGCCGGCCATTCCCGCGGACGCGCACAAGGGAACGCGAAAGAAGCTCGTCATCGTTGGCGGAGCGCCCGGGATGGCCGGCGCCTCGATCCTCGCCGCGCGGGCGGCACAGCGCAGCGGGGCCGGGATGGTGCGCCTCGTCGTGGCGCCAGAGAGCCTTGCTGTCGTGCAAGCCGCCGAACCGTTCGCGCTCGCCGCAACCTGGCCGGCGGACGACGCATCAGTCGATCGTGACATCGTGTCATGGGCCGACGGTGTCGTCATCGGTCCGGGTCTGGGTCGTGGCAAGGGATCACGCGCCCTCGTCGATCGTGTCCTCGCGCGCTTTCACGGCCCCGTTCTTCTCGACGCCGACGCGCTCAACGTCTTCGATGGTGCGGTCGAGGCACTCGGCGCAGCCATCGGCGAGCGTCCGGTGCTCCTCACGCCGCATCCCGCCGAGTTCGGCCGGCTCGCCGGAACCACTGTTGAGCAAGTACTGAAGAACCGCTTTGACGCCGGCGGCGAGCTGGCAAGGCGCACGCGCGCGACGGTACTCCTCAAGGGGTTGCCGACGGTCGTCACCGCGCCAGACGGCGCGAGGCTCGTCAGCGCAGCCGGCACGCCGATCCTCGCCGTGGCGGGAAGCGGCGACGTGCTTTCCGGCATCGCCGGCACGCTGCTGACCCAGATCGACGACGCATTGCTCGCTGGGGCGATGGCGGCGTGGATTCATGGACGCGCGGCCGAGCTCGCGGGAGAGCGTACTTCGACTGCGCTCTCGACAACCAGGGCCAATACGTTCCGTCACGGCGGCCGACGCAGGTCGCGCGTTCGCGGTCTCGACCTCTCGGACGTTCTCACCGCGCTGCCCGGTGCATGGCCTAACGAGCAGGCACCGCGGCGTTTCCCCGTGCTGCTGGAGCTCCCGGCGGTCGGAGAGGGGACGTGACGAGCGACCGCGGCCCGGTCGCTCTTGCCGGCGGCGCGGAGTTCGACGCCATCCGCGCGATGATCGCCCGATGGGGCAATCGCGCCGTCGGCATCGGTGACGACGCGGCCATCGTCCAGGTGCCCCGCGGTGACGGTCTCGTCGTCAGCGTCGACACGTCGATCGAGCAGCGCCATTTTCGCGCCGAGTGGCTCACCGTGCACGAGGTTGGCTATCGCGCGGTGACGGCCGCGCTCAGTGACCTCGCGGCCATGGCCGCGCAGCCGTTAGGTGTGCTCGTGGCGCTCGCCCTTCCCGAAAACCGGCGCGCCGACCTCGAGGCGCTTGCCGATGGCATCGGGGACGCCGTCACCACTGCCGGCACGGTCATCGTCGGGGGCAACGTCGCGGCCGCCGATACCCTGAGCCTAACGACGACCGTGCTCGGCCATGCCTTTGCGCCATTGGCGCGCGCTGGCCTCAGCCCCGGCGATCTGCTGTACGTCACCGGCCGGCTCGGCGGGCCCGGGGCGGCGCTGGCGGCATGGCGCAGCGGCCACCGCCTGAGCGATCTGCACCGCGAGCGCTTTGCCCGTCCGATTGCGCGGATCCGTGAGGCGCGCTGGCTCGCCGACCGCGGGGCGACCGCCGCCATTGATATCTCCGATGGCCTGGCGGCGGACCTCGAGCAGCTCGCTGCCGCGAGTCGCGTCGGCATCGACGTCGACCTCGATGGGTTGGCGCTGGTGGAGGGAGTCAACGGACCGATCGCCGCCGCGGCGAGTGGAGAGGAGTACGAGTTGATCGTCGGCGCCAGCTCGCCTATGGAGACCGGCGAGTTCGAGCGTGCGTTCGGCATCCCCCTGACCGCCATCGGCCGCGCGACGGCGGCCAATGCGGGCGTGATCTTTCGGCAGGGCATGGAGCGCGTTGCGAAGCCCAGAGGGTACGATCACCTTTCACGATGATGCGAATCATTCTTGTCGCCATCGTCGGGTTGACCATGACGGCCGTGCTTGCTCCCGTCGTGATCGTGGCTCGCCTGCTCGGAAGAAAGGAGGGCCCGCGCAGCATCTACGCCTGGGCGACGCGCACCTGGGCGCGTTCGGTGCTCAGGGCGGCTGGGGCTCGGGCAAGGCTTCACAACCCCGAACTCATCTCGAGCGAGAAGGGCGCCGTCTACATCTCGAACCACGTGAGCTGGTTCGATGTCTTCGTGCTCGCCGCCGAGCTGCCCCGGTACAGCTTCATCGCCAAATCCGAGCTGCGAAAGATTCCGCTTTTCGGCTATGGCGCCGAAGCCGCTGGCATCGTCTTCCTTGACCGTGACAATCGCAAGGCCGCGTTCGAGTCCTATAAACTCGCCGCGAAGGAGGTCGAGCGTGGCCGCTCGATCGTGGTTTTCCCGGAAGGCACACGCGGCTACGATTATCATCTTCGTCCCTTCAAGAAGGGGCCGTTCGTTCTCGCCATCGCGTCGCAGTGTCCGATCATCCCGACGATCGTCCATGGGTCGCGCGAGGTGATGGCGAAAGGCTCCTTCCTCGTTCGCCGCGGCGACATCGACGTGCACTTCCTCGATCCTATCGAAACCAAAGGTCTCACGTACGATGATCGCGCCGAATTGATGATGCGCGTCTGGACGCGTATGGCGAACAGCATGCGCGATCTCTACTCGATCGGCACCGACGAGTATCCGATTGCGGAAGTCGGTGAACGAAGCGCGTAGTGCGTTGCTCGCGCGCTCCCGTACCTCCAGCGTGGCCCTAGCCCCTAGCCCTTAATCTCTAGCCCCTCATCCATGCCCCAGATCGTCGACATCCACGCTCGTGAAATCCTCGACAGCCGCGGAAATCCCACCGTCGAAGCCGACGTCATCCTCGACGACGGCACCACGGGACGGGCCGCTGTGCCGAGCGGCGCGAGCACGGGCGAGCACGAAGCCATCGAGCTGCGCGACGGCGAGAGCGACCGCTACGGCGGCAAAGGCGTTAGGCACGCCATCCGCAACATCGAGGAGGCGATCAGGCCCGCGCTGCTGGGGTGCGAGATCACGGATCAATTGGGAATCGACACCGCGATGCTCGAGCTCGACGGCACGCCTAACAAGTCGAAGCTCGGCGCCAATGCGCTGCTCGCCGTCTCGATCGCGTCGGCGCGCGCCGCGGCGCTCTCCCTCGGCATGCCGCTCCATCGCTACCTCGGCGGCCCGCTGTCGCGGGTGATGCCCGTCCCGATGATGAACATCCTCAACGGGGGAGCGCACGCGACGAACACGGTGGATTTCCAGGAATTTATGATCGTTCCGGTCGGTGCCGAGACGTTCAGTGATGCATTGCGCATGGGCGCCGAGGTGTTCCATTCGTTGAAGAAAGTCCTCAATAAGCGGAAGCTCAGCACCGGCGTCGGCGACGAGGGTGGCTTTGCGCCCGACCTGCGCGATGATGAGGAAGCACTCAATGTCATCATCGAGGCCATTCAGGCCGCGGGCTACGCGCCGGGCAAGCAGATCGCGCTCGCGCTCGACGTCGCCGCGAGCGAGCTCTATCAGGATGGCGCTTACGTCTTCAAGAAGAGCGGGGCAGGGAAGAAGGACGCCGAAGGAATGATCGAGCTGTACAAGGGCTGGCTCGACGAGTACCCCATTGTGTCGATCGAGGACGGCCTCGCCGAGGATGATTGGGACGGCTGGGCGAAACTGACGACCGCCATCGGCGAGCGCTGCCAGCTCGTCGGCGACGACATCTTCGTCACGAACACCGAGCGTCTTGCGCGCGGCATCGAGAACGGAGTCGCGAACGCGATTCTCATCAAGGTCAATCAGATCGGCACGCTGAGCGAGACACTCGAGGCGATCGAGATGGCGCGCGCGGCGGGCTATCTGTCGGTCATCTCGCACCGCTCTGGCGAGACGGAAGACACCTTCATCGCCGACCTTGCGGTCGGCACCGGCGTCGGCCAGATCAAGACCGGCTCCGCGAGCCGCACCGACCGCGTCGCGAAGTACAACCAGCTATTGCGCATCGAGGAGCAACTCGGCAGCGCGGCCGAGTTCCCTGGCGGAGCGTTGTATGGGCTGTAGGTGAGGCGACGGTGCTGCAGCTGCTGACGGAGCTCGTCGAGCACAAGATTTACGCGAACACGTCGCTATTTGGCGTCATTCGCGAGCATCCTGTTGCCGCGCAGGATGTCGAGCTTCGTACGCTGCTGCATCATGTCATCGTCTCGAATCGCTTCTGGTTGTTCCTGTTGCTCGATCGGCCCTTCGTGCGATCGCAGGAGACGGCGCGTCCGGATTCGCTGAACGTCGTGGACGCGTTATACGCGGAGACGCATGCGCTCGAGCGCGAGTGGCTCGCGCGCGTCGACGAGAACGAGCTCGCGAGCATGGTGACGTGGCCGCGGCGTCCCGAGGTGCGTTTCACGGTTGCTCAAGTGATGTCACAGGTGTGCCTGCATAGCCAGGGACATCGCGCGCAATGCGCGACGCGTCTCCGGTCACTCGGCGGTGCTCCGCCGACGCTCGACTTCATTCACTGGCTGGCCGAGAGGGCAGGGGGCCGAGTGCCGGCGGAAGCGGAGTGACGCGGCCGTCGGGCGTCCTGAGGCTCGTTCGGGCCGCGATAGTCGTTGTCGTGCTCGTGTTCGCGGTACAGGGTGGCGAATACAGCACGCTCGACCTCGTTCATTTGCGCCGCGAGCGAGAGCAGATGCTCACGTCGATCGATTCGTTGACGCGCGTCGTCGACTCGTTGCGCAAGTATTACGACCGATTGCAGCACGATCCCAAGCTTCAGGAGCGCATCGCGCGCGAGGATTTCGGTTTGGTGCGGGGCACCAAGGAGCTGCTGTATCGTTTCGCCGAGCCGAGCGATACGAGCGGAAGCGCAACGAACGCCAAACGGCAATGAGCTTTTTTGTGGTGCTTTCCAGTGACTTGACTTCGATTTAGTGCCGGGTAACTTCAGTGCACTGACGCGGGGTGGAGCAGCCTGGTAGCTCGTCGGGCTCATAACCCGAAGGTCGCGGGTTCAAATCCCGCCCCCGCTATTCGCGACGGCCGGTCCCACGGGGCCGGTCTGTTGTGTTTCAGGGACAGGAAAAATGGGGCAGGGTAGCTCAGGTGGTTAGAGCACGGCACTCATAATGCCGGGGTCGTGGGTTCGAGTCCCACCCCTGCTATCGACTCGACCCCTTGTGGGCCTCATCGCTTGCGAGGGTTTTTTCGTTTTAGCCCGATGTCCCATGGGTGGCCAGCGCGCCGTTACTGCAGCAACGGTCAGCGAGTGCAACGCTCATGACGATGAAGACACCGATACACGACGTGCTCCGGCGAGCAGTCGAGGCCGGGGAACTAGCTGGCGCCGCCGCGTTGGTCTGGCGCAATGGAACAATCAACCAGATCGCGACCGTTGGTCGGCGTGAACTCGTCTCCGGGCTGCCCGTTGAGCGCGACACGATCTTCCGCATTGCGTCGCTGACGAAACCGGTTACGACCGTCGGCGCATTGACGCTGTTCGACGAAGGTCGTTTCGATCTTGACGAACCCATCACGGACTGCGCACCCGAGCTGGCTCACATGCATGTGCTGCGCGAGCCGAACGGTCCACTCGACGAGACGGACGAGGCGAAGCGTCCGATCACTTTCCGCGATCTTTTGACGCACCGCTCCGGTCTGACGTATGGCGAGTTTCACCGCGGCCCGATCGGCCGCGCCTACGCGGAGACCCTCGGCCCCGAGATCGACAACCCACTCACGCCAGACAAGTGGATTGCGCGGCTCGCGACGTTGCCGCTGATCGACCAACCAGGTGCCGGTTTTCACTACGGTGTCTCGACCGATCTTCTCGGATTCCTGATCGCACGCCTCGATGGTGGATCGTTAGGCGAAGCGCTGACGCGACGAGTCTTTGGTCCGCTCGGAATGCGCGATACCCGCTTCACCGTCCCACACGAGAAGCGAGATCGCCGCGCGGGCTTCTGCGGTTTCGATGCCGAGGGTCGTTTGACGGCGTTGACGGAAGCGCCGGGTCGTCATGCGGTGGCCGAACGGCCGGATGTCATGACATTCGAGTCGGGCAGCGGCGGCCTCTGGTCGACGCTCGGTGATTATCTCGCGTTCGCTCGGATGCTGATTGGTGATTGCTCCACCGGAGCAGAGCTGCTCCGTCCGGCGACGCGCGCTTCGATGGTGTCGAATCAACTGACGGCCGAACAACGCGCCACGACGCGCATGTTCGGACGGCGCGTGTTCGCCGAGGGTAATGGCTACGGCATGGGCGTGGCCGTTGTGATGGAGCCTGAGAAGGCGGATCCGCTGCAGTGTCGCGGCGGCGTCGGCACCATCGGCTGGGCAGGGGCTTACGGCGGATGGTGGCAGGCCGATCCCAATGACGGCTCCGTACTCATCTTCCTCGCCCACAACATGGTCGGGCTGGAACAAATGGCGCGCGGAACCGGTCTCGGTGTCTGGAGCGCGATCGCCAAGTTTCACGAGATTGCAACAGCGTGAATCGCGCGCCGAATGTGGGCCGGCTCAGTCTCGCCGTGGTCCGTGACACGCGAAGCGTGGGCTTCAAGACGCGTCACGGGTGCGCAAAGCGGCAGAACGTGCTTACCATCGCGCACAGCGTGGGGGGCAACTTGCACCGCGTGGGAGGCCACTTACACTGCGTGCGAGGCTACTTACACTGCGTGCGAGGCTACTCACACTGCGTGCGAGGCTACTCACACTGCGTGCAAAGGCGCTCGCACCGCGTGGCGGAGCCTTACATGGCACGTGGGCCTCGGCACGATCTCCGTGCCGGAATCGCTGCGGCAGCGTGTGTGCGTGTGCGCGGCGCGTGTGGGTCCGCTCCGGAGAGCGTGCACGGCGTCAGTCGTTGGGTGCGTCGGCGAGCGCCACTCGTGTCACGACACACGTGGGGCGTGGCGGAGTGCGTGACGGTGAGTGCGGATCCTGATGACCATCGTGCGGATCCTGGCGAACGCCGTGCTGAGCCTAATGATTGGCGTGCGGCCTCGCCCAAGACGGAGTGCGCGACCAGTCTCGTCGCGTGGCAGGCGCCTCGCGTCACGTGTATCGGCTCGTGAGCTTCGTGCGGCTGCCCAGGCGTCACGTGCGGCCACGCAGGATCGGGGTGTCGCGATGCTCGCGTCGGGTGGGCCGCTTGCCGTCCGAGGTGTAGATGCACTCGCGCGGCGTGCTGACTATAGAAGGCGCGGGTGGGGCGGCGCTCGCCCCGCGTGCGCAGTTGCCGGACCCTGGGTGCATTGAAGCGAGCGGTGCGTGTCGCCGCTTGCGCAGTGCGTGCGCCGCTTCACGCGCGAGAAACAACTCCTCCTCGCGAGAGCTAACTGTCAAACGCCTGAGCGAATATCGAGGTCGGGACCGACTATCTCCGGCAGAGCAACTCGCGATGTAGCTCGTCGCTCAAAAGACAATAGAATCGAGAGAATCGAAATCCCAAGCGCCTCGACCGAAATGGCACCATCGGATGAAAAAGTCTCGTTGCCATCGAAAAAAGTCCTGCTCGGCGATGAAAAACTCGGTCCTCCGGATTGGTGAAATGCTGAATGCCTCGCGACGACCCTTCCGCCGCAGTACTCGATATCGCGAGTCGGTCACGAAATGTCTGTGCCGGGATGCGACAAGTGCAGCGTCATTGAGCTATACGAGTATCGTGCAAAGCGCAATTTTTCCGACGAGCTGTGGAGTAGTCGGGCGGGGCGTCCATAACGGTTGCTCGCGACGAGCGAAGTGAAATAGGCGACCGGTATGTTCCGAGTGATGAGAGCAATCACATTGCTCGGGGAAACGAAACGAAAGCGTTCGAATGCCGATCCATGAGTGGCGCGTGGGAATGAGCGCGCTCTGGATCCGAAGCTCACTACTCACTTGCGGAGCGCTGAAGCCAGTACCTTCTGGTGACAAGCCGCAATTGTTGACCGTGAACGCGTGCCACATAAGCGACGGTTGTTCCGCGTCCCACGACGAGACGACTGCAAAAGCTTGAAAAACCCGGTCCTTCTAACTTCTCTGTAGCGAAGTCTCAACACGACGACGTTTCCAAAGCCGAACGCGAGGGAAACAGCTAATTGCGACGCGGTTTCGTCGAGTGTACCGCTGTGCCGGGAGCTGGTGCGCCCCGCTCGGTCGCATTGACGCGCGTTCCGCTCGCGCTGCGCTCCGGATGGGTCGACGTGAGCACTGCGCTGGCATGCCAAGCGGCCGTTCCACCGACCGCGCGCCGCGGTTCGCTGACCAAGATTCTCGTTCCACGTATCTGATAGCGCGTTCCGCGTACCCGACCACTCGTTCCGCTTTTGCTGCACTCGTTCAGCTTAAGCGAAAGCGTGGTCTGCCTCCAAGGAAATCCGTTCCGATTACAGAGAAGTCTGTCCGGCGAGACGTGAAATCTGCTCCGCTGACACTGGAACCTGCTCCACTGACATTCGCA
>DASXPH010000121.1:0-8207 GCA_036493735.1 Gemmatimonadaceae bacterium | reverse complement strand
TCGCACGCCTCGAGCAGCGCGTCCCACTTGGAATCGAGGAGCAGCGACTTGAGTTGCGTGCGAGTTTGCGTGAGCGGCGCCTCGAGCAGGCGCGGGTCCGGCGTACGACCCGATGCGCGCAGCTCGCCCCAACGGAAGCCGCGCAGGAGGAGATAGGGCGCGGGACTCGTCGGGTCACTCTGCCGAAGAAATTTCGCCACTGCCGCGATGCGACTCGCCGCGTCGTCGCGTGATGTTGGCTGAGATGCCAGCGGCGTACTGACCGCACTGACGGTGCTCGACACCGAGCCCGGAAGTACGACGTTCGCCGGCACCGCAACGGGTGCCGCGTCGTGCCCGAGCGCGGCGGGCGCGTCGCTGTCGCCGATGTCCGGCTCGAGCTCGAGCTTTCGCTTGAGCATCTGCTTCGCCGACCGATGCACTTCCTCGATCGCGCCGCGCAGCTTCGAGTAGCTCGGCGCGACGTCCCCGAAGCGCTCCTGGGAGAGCTCGTCGAGATTCTGTAACGATTCGAGCGCCGCATCCATGTCGGCGACGAGGCCCTTGAACCAGGTTTTGGGCGTCGTCTGGAATCCGCGCTCGACGTCTTCCGGCGTCACCTTGCCCTCATCGATGAGCGCCTGACGAGTCTCGGCCTTCGACGAATCCGCGTTGGCGTCGGCTTCGGTTGGCACCGCGCGCGAATCCTGGAGCTGGAGCCAGTCATGGCCGCTCCGATTCAGCGGCACGCGCTTCACCGGCAGATCGAGCTTCATGCCTAACCACTCAAGGGGCGCGGCACGCATCTCGGCGTCGCCGTCGTCGATCTCTGGATAAAGATGATCCCAGTGCTGCTCGAGCAACCCGACGATGAGATCGATCGCGCCCCGAAATCCCGCGAAGCCTTCCCGTCTGAGCATTGCCTCGGCGAGCCAGACGGCGAGCTGCAAGTCCTTCGACTTCGTGGTGAGCGCGTCCTTGGTCAGCTTGATGACCTGCACCCAGTCCGCCGTCTTTCGCGCCGTCTGCCATTCGCCTTGAGGAATGTCCTCCTCTTCACGGCGCGCTTCCTTGATCTTGTCGAACAGTGGGTCGTAGCGGAGCTCGACGCCGCCGGGGTGGGCGCCTGGAATGGGAGCGAGAAGTTCGTCGCGAAGCGGCATGTGTCAGTCAGTCTGCAAGAGGTGCGGCGGCCGGCGTGACCGTCAGCTCCCGCACTTCGAGAACTGGAAACTCCTCGTCGTCGACAAGAAGCAGCTTCTGCCCGATCGGCGCCTCCCTGTCGTCGCCGAGCACTTGCCACTGCGTTACGCGACCGAGTCGAATGGCACCATCGGCATGTTGCCAGGTGAGCGGCGAAATCGCGGGGATCATGACTTCGCCAAGCTCCATGCCCTTGAATGATTCGGCGGTTCGAACGATCGCCGGCGCCCAGAGCAGATCGCGAAGACGCTGCGGGGGCAGCATGCGAATCGACTCGATTTGCTCGAAGGGAATCCACATGTACTGGCCGGCGGCGAAGAGCTCGAGGCGTGCGCCGATGCGCGGATCGGCATCGACGAGGGTGGTGAACGGCTTGCCGTTGAGCGTTCCCGAAACCGGCTTGGGCGATGCGGTGAGGGGGAAGGTGCCCGATTCGAACATCTGCTGCCGCATTCGCTCGGCGTGCAGCGCGCTGTGATAGAGCAGGGCGCCCATTTCCGCGTCTTTGCTTCCCTGGCCGACGACGTCGAGCTGCTTCTCGGCGCGATCGTACTTGCCGGCGAAGCACAGCAGCTCGAACAGAAAGGTGCGGCGGCGAGCGTCCGTTGGATTGTCGCGCAGCTCGGCGCTCAGCGCGTCGATGGCTTCATCCAACTTGGCAGCCTGCAAGAGATCGCGTGGTGTCATTCCCATCTCCCGGAAGCAAAAGCCGGCCGCCAACACGGCGGCCGGCGATCTCGTGCCGGAAAACTGCTCCGGCAACGAGCGAGGAACGTCAGACCTTCTTGTTCGACTTCAGATCCCAACCCGCCTTCGAAGCCGAGTCGAGCGAGCCATCCGCCTTCTGCGGCTTGTACTCGTATTCGATCTTGCTGAAGTTGAGCGTTACCTGATTGACGGGCACGATGTCGCCGTGCGCACTGCCACCGGTCTGGAAGGAGCTCACGAGCAGATCGCTCATCTTGATCGTGAGGAATTCCTGCTGCTCGGTTCCGGCCTTGCGACAGGTGAGCTGAGCGGCCTTGATGTGCTGGCCCTGCGCGCAGGCGAGCATGAGCAGCGGGGACGCCTTGCTCTCTTTCATGACGAAGTGGAAGTCCTGCATCGACACCTTTCCAGCGCCGCCGCCGGCGCCGGTCGCGTGCGTTCCCTGGTTCGTCTCACCCCAGCTCCAGCTCTCGATATCGATTTCGCCCTTGTGCTTCGAGTCCTGCGATTCGCCAGCAATGCCTTCGATCTTGAGGAAATAGTCAACCGCTGCCATGGGAGTCTCCGCGACGAACGTGGTGAGGTGATGAACGGGACGTGCTCGGCCGAGGGCCCTTTTCCGTTTGCGCGCAGTTACGATAACGCGCCCTGCTCGCGCGTGCCGCATCGATGGTCACGGGTGCACTGTGCCTTTTGTTGCACCCGTGACGCACCAATTCGGTTGGGCTCGCTCTACTTCGCGGGCGCCGGTAGATCCGCGACGAGCCGCATCGACATCGTGAGCTCGTCGAGCTGGAAGTGCGGACGCAGGAACGCGACGGCGCGGTACGCGCCTGGCTTGCCAGGAATCTCGACGACCTCGATACGCGCTTCTTTGAGTGGGTTCTTCGCCTTCATCTCGAACCCAACATCATCGTTGGCAACCGTGTAGTTGTTGATCCAGTTGTTCAGGAAGCGCTCGACCTCGGAACGCGACGTGTAGCCGCCAATCTTGTCGCGCATCATGGCCTTGAGGTAGTGCGCGAAGCGCGAGACGGCAAAGATGTATGGCAGCTGCGCCGAGATGCGCGCGTTGGCCGTTGCCGCATCCGCGTCGTAGACCTTCGGCTTCTGCGCTGATTGCACGCTGAAGAACGCCGCGTAGTCGGTGCCTTTGCAGTGCACGAGCGGCACGAATCCGAGGTCGGCGAGCTCCTTCTCGCGACGGTCGGAGATCGGCGTCTCAGTCGGGCACTTCATGGCGATGTCGCCCGATTCGGTCTTGAAGTTGTGCACGGGCAACCCTTCCACCAGGCCGCCGCTTTCGACCCCGCGAATCGTCGCGCACCAGCCGTAGGCCGCGAACGACTGGGTAATTCGCGACGCCAACGCCCAGGACGCACCAGCCCACGAGTACTTCGAGTGATCGGTGCCGTCTACGCGCTCCTCATAATCGAAGTCCTCGACCGGAACCGTGTCGCGGCCGTACGGCTGACGGATGAGGATTCGCGGAAGCGCCAGGGCGACGTAGCGCGAATCGTCGCTCGCACGGAAGCTCTTCCACTTCGCGTACTCGGTGGTGTCGAAGATCTTCGCCATGTCGCGCGGAGCGTCCAACTGGGTGTAGCTCTCCAGATTGAACATGTCCGGATTGGCGTTGGCGATGAATGGCGCGTGCGCCGCGGCCGCCACCTGGGACAGCTTCTCCAGCAGCTCGATGTCCTGACCGCCCTTGCCGAACTCGTAGTCACCAACGAGCGCGCCGAATGGCGTGCCGCCGAAGACGCCGAATTCCTCCTCGTACACCTTCTTGAAGAGCGCGCTCTGATCGAATTCCGGCGCCTTCTGTAGATCCTTGAGGAGATCCTTCTTCGAGACGTTCATGACCTTGATCTTCAGCTTGTCGCTCGTCTCGGTGTTATTCAGCAGATATTTCAGCCCGCGCCAGCTGCCCTCGAGGCGCTGGAAGTCGGGGTGGTGCATGATCTCGTTGAGCTGCGTGGAGATCAGCTCGTCGATCTGAGCGATGCGGGCGTTGATCATCGCTTCGGTATCGGCGGCGATCGTCACCGTGCCCTTGAGCACCTCGGTGACGAAATTCTTGACCAGATCCTTGCCACGCTCTTTCGCGGCCGCGTCGCGGCCAAGCCGTCCCTGATCGACAATCTGATCGAGGAGGCTGACCTCCTGGGACGCCTCGTACGTGGACTGCGGCTGCCCCTGCGCCTGCGTGTCAGACATCCGTTCCTCCCTGGAGACCAACCTCCGACTCGAGCTTCTTCATGGCGCCCGCGTCGTTCAGCGTATTCTGAAGAATCTCTTCGAGCTTATCGTTTCCCTGCAGACTGCCGCGGAGATCCGCGAGCTTCGTCCGCAGGTCGAGAAGCTCCTTCAGTGGACCAACGCTGCGCGCGACGGCTTCGGGGTTGAAGTCGTCCAGCGACTCGAACGTGATGTCGACCCCGATCTTGCCACCCGATTCCGGCTGCAGTTTGTTCCCCACGGTGAACTGCACGCGGGGCTGCATGCTCTTCAACACCGCGTCGAAGTTGTCCGGCGTCACCTCGACGAACTTGCGATCCTTCAGACGCGGCAGCGCTTCCTTCGGATTGCCGCTGAGATCAGCCAGCACTCCCATCAGAAAGGGCAACTCCTTCGTCTCGATTGCACCGCCAGTCTCCACGTCGTAGCTGATGTTGACGCGCGGCGGCCGGACGCGCTCCAGCTTTTTCTGAGTGCCCTCGCGAGCCATGGTGTGCTCCGTGTAGCGGGAATTGGTGCGCAGCCTTCGCGTCCGAGGGTAATGTCCGCGCGCTGCCTTCGTGTTCACCGGTGTGCCACTGAGCGCTCCATCGCGCACCTTTATTGTCGGGTCGCGACTGCACGCTGTGCGGACAACTCGCGTCTCGAAGTGGCTCTTCCAGCGGGGCCAATGTGTAGCCAGACCTTCACTCCGTCAAGGAACCTTGACAGCAGCGAAGTCGTTGCCTCTGCAGCGTCTGTGCAACAGATGGTGGCTGGTGGTTGGTGGCGGTGACTCGTGCAAAATGCGGCGGCGCAGTCCGAATTCACCAACCACTAGCCACCAATCACCAGCCACCAACCACCAGCCACTAGTCCGCCCTCTCCACCGGGCCGCTGCCTGTGGTCCGCTCGCGCATGGCGATCGTCTCTCGCATCGCCGTCGCATCGGGCAACCGGAATTCGTCGATCTCCACGAGACCGGCGTCGACCAGCTGCTTGATCATCGACGCGAACAAATCCTCCGGCGCCGTATCCGGCACCGCGTGCGTATCGCGGAGGTACTGCAAATGTTCACGCGCGGTCATTCGTCCATCACAGAACTGCAGCAGGGTCGCGTACCAGTTCGGGCACGCCGCCTCTACCGCAAACGGCGCCAGCGTTACCAGCAAGCACTCCTCCACCGACCACTGACCTTCGTTCAGCGTCGACCGTGACCGGAGCTCGGTGCGTGGCAGCGTCCGCGGTTTGCTGCCAAGCAAACGCCGCGTCTCCTCGAGACCCCAGTTGGAGGTGCTGATCATCCAACGCAGCACCCACTGCATGTCCGCGGAGCTGGTGAGCGGCGACAGCGCACGCCGAGTCGTCACCACCAGTCGCCGATTCGCCCGTCGCTGAAGCAGCAGCGAGACGAAGACCAGCTGCTCGATGTTCTGACGCTGGAGCACCTCACTCCATTGCGGCAGCAGGTCGAAGCTCGTTATCCCGGCGTCTGCCTGGTCAGCCAGGAAATGCAGCGGGTCTACGGTGCGGCCCTGCCCGATCACGATGTCGAACTCGGTGCCCTCGCCGCCGAGCATCTCACGGATTCGCTGGTCGAGGCTGACACCCTCCCGCTCCGTGAGCATACACTCACAGAAGAACTGACCACCGGGCTCGAGATGCTCGCCCAGCCCCGCGATGACCTTTCGCGTCACCTGCTCGCCATCCTCACCGGCATCACGAAATACGAACGCCATCTGGAGCGCCGGGACGTACGGTGGATGCGCGATGATGACACCGAAGCGTTCGTCGGAGACGGGTTCATACGTGTCGCCGTGCAAGATGCGCACGTTGTCGAGCGCGTTGAGGGCGACGTTGAACTCGGCGAATCGGACCGACCGGCTGGCGACATCGACGAGCGTCACGCGCCGAGCGAACTTCGACGCCGCGACCAGCCCAGCGATGCCGGTCCCGGTGCAGAGGTCGAGGAGGTGGTCGCACGACTCGCGCGGCATGAGCCGCAGGAATCGCTGCGTCTCCCGCGTCATCGGCGAAAAGACGAGATCCGACGGTGGCACGCTGGCGGTGCTGTCGAAGCCGTGTCGTCGATCGGACGCGACGAAGAGCTCTTCTATTGGATAGATCGCGACCGTCGCGGCGCAGAGCCCGGGCTCGCCCTGCGCATCGTGCAGCAGTCCAAGCGCCTCGAGCGCCTCGAGGTCGGGCGGAGTGAGGATCGACCGAACGACGCTCCAGGGAATACGATCGCCGTCCAGAAAGAGCCTAACGAATACGGCCTGCGCATCGGTGGCGTCGCGAAAGGCGGTCCGATCATCGGCCACCGGCAGATCGTGAATCGTGGCGATTCCCGCGCGCGCGCAGATCGGCGTCTCCTCGAACCCGGCGCGGACGAGCAGCTCACGGACGCGACCGAATTGCTCGGTCGTTCCGAGGCGAAAGGGGTCCGTCGTCCACGCGCTCTGGGAGATCGCCATCGTTCCTGGGTGGTCGGTGGGCGGTGAACGGTAGCTGTGAGCTGTCAGTCACCGACCACCGATCACAGACCACCGACGTTCGCCAAGTTGTGGCGATGTAACGTCGGGTGCAACATCGACGCGACCGGCAGCTCATCCTTTACACCTCGGCACCCTCCGCTACCTTAGGGCGCCATGAGGCAGATGCAGCCAGTGCTGTGGACAAAGGGCGTTTTGCTCAGCCCACAACATTTCCAGACTCAGGACCGCTTCCTCGAAGACCTGCTCGAGTTTCAGCTCTCGACGCTCGCCTTCTCGCCGTGGGGATTCAGTCGTTTGGAGATCGATCGCGAAGCGCTGGCCGGCGGCAGCTTTGCCATCGCCGCCGCAGCGGGAATCTTTCCGGACGGCTTGCTGTTCGACATGCCGCTGTCGGACCCGTCTCCGCCGCCCAAACAGTTGGAGGGCGCGTTCGGTGCGGATCAGACGACCCTCGAGGTGTACCTCGCGATTCCCGAGTACCGCTATGGCGGCCACAACGTTTCCGCCGCGCAGCGCGATCGCGACACGCGCTACCGGGCCGAGGAGTTGCTGCGTCGCGACGAGACGACCGGCCGATCGGAGCGTCCGATCCAGGTCGCGCGGAAGAACGTGCGCGTCCTGCTCGAGGGCGAATCGACCGAGGGCAGCACGCTGCTCCGCGCCGCGCGCCTAACGCGGACCGTCACCGGAGACTACCAGCTCGACACCCAGTTCATTCCGCCGCTCGTGGACATGGAGGCGAGCGAGCATTTGATGGCGATCGCGCGGCGGCTGATCGAGATTCTGTCCACGAAGAGCAGCCATCTCTCCGGGCTGCGGCGGCAGCGGAACCAGAGTCTGGCCGACTTCGGCATCGCCGACGTCGCCAGCTTCTGGCTTCTCTACACGATCAACAGCTACCTGCCCACGCTACGACACCTGCACGAGACAAGGCGGGGGCATCCGGCGGCCCTCTTCGAGACGATGCTCGGGCTCGCCGGCGCGTTGAGCACATTCTCAATGCGCATCCAGCCGCGCGACTTCCCCAGCTACGAGCACGACGATCTGAGCGCTTGCTTCGGCAAGCTCGACGCGCAGTTGCGGGAGCTACTCGAGACGGTCGTCCCCGAGAACACGGTCTCGATTCCGCTCAAGGTCGTTCAGCCCTCGGTGTACGCGGCGGCGCTCGATCAGGACAAATATCTTTCGGCCCCCCAGCTCTTCCTCGCGATCAGCGCGTCGGGACGGCCGAACGAGCTCGTGAAGCGCATTCCAAACTTGCTGAAGGTAAGTGCCGCCGGCCAGCTCGATCGACTCATCCGCCAGGCGCTTCCCGGCCTCGCGCTCACGTACGTCCCCAGTCCGCCCAGCACCGTTCCGGTGAAGCTCGACTACCATTATTTCCTGCTGCAGAAGAGCGGGCCGGAATGGGATGCAGTCTCGCGCGCGCGAAACATCGCCGCGTATGTGCCCGCGGAGCTGGGCGAGGCACAGCTCGAGGTTGTGGTGCTGCTCTGACGCTGTGCGTGATGCGGGGCGCGTGATGCGGGGCGCGTGATGCGGGGCGCGTGATAAGGATTCAGCGCGCAACGACAGGATGCCGCGCCACGCTCCACTGAC
>DASXPH010000120.1:0-51440 GCA_036493735.1 Gemmatimonadaceae bacterium | reverse complement strand
CGTTTCCCGACTCGCTCCGGCTCTTCCCCGCGAGATCCAGCCAGTACACGCCGCGTTCGGTCAGGGAGCGTTGTTCCGAGTCATCGAGCGCAACTTCCGTGAGGAGTGTGTCCTCTCGGTCGAGCGACGCATCCTGCCCATCGCCGCGCCTCCACACGAGTCGCCACCGGCGACCCTTGCGGCGATAGCAGCGCTCCGCTCCGTTCACCTCTATTCGGGTGTCCTCGTAGTCGAGATAACGATCGAACTCTCGCATCATCTCGGCGACCTTGGCCGCGCGCTGCTCATCAGAAAGCCGCCGCGGGAAATCCGGCGCGGAGCGTATGACCTTCGCCGGCGATCCGACAGCGAGGCTACATGGCGGAATCGTCCCCTGTACGAGCGAGTTGGCGCCGATCACGGAGCCGTCGCCGATCGTGGTTCCCGGCATGATGAAGACGCGCCAGGGCAGCCACACGCTTTTGCCTAACGTCACCGCCTCATAGTTCACGGGATACCCATCGAGTGCGTTCAGCCAGGCGCCGTGAGTGAAGATCAGACAGTGACCACCGATCCCGGTGTCGTCGCCAATCGTTACCGGCTTCGTTGGATTGATGTACGCCATCTGCAGCACAATAGTCCGGCTTCCGAGCGTGAAACTCGACTCCGGGAGCTGCGGACCGCCGACGTAAACCTGCTCGCGAATGCGCGCATCCTCTCCGATTGTGATCTTCTCACAGGAGACGTAACTCATCGTACCGACGCTCGAGTGACGGCCGATCTCGATCGTTCGACCCATCACCACGGCGAGCAGTCCAATTTCGACGTGATCGCCGAGGGTGACGTTCTTACCGACGACAACGCCGCCGAAGGACATGTGCACGCCGCGCCCAACGCGGTAGCCGAGCAGATGCCGATACGCCCACACCTTGAGCGTACTTGGCATCCAACCGAAGACGATGAGATGCCTGAAGGGAATTCGCTTCTTCGGAATCATTCCGTGGGGAGAGGATCGCGCGAAGTCTGGGCCGCTACGCGCTGACGAGTCAAGTGCGGCGTTGGGCTCTCCGAACCCGTCGCGCGGACTTGCGCACCATGCGGCTGGCGGTCAGCTTGCGAGCCACTCTGATGCTCGCGCTCGACCCAGAATCTCAACCCCGCAGCTCCGCCGAGCAATTCGGGCTCGAGCTGCTGCTCGATCTGTCGCGCGTCCTGCGCTTCGCCGGCAACGGCGACACCGTGCGTCTTCGCCTCGTCGACGGCGAGGAACCTCTGACGGTTGAGGCATGTCTCGCTCACCGCTGGTATATCGAGCGAAGCGACGGCGCGGTGAAGCTGCCGCGGCCGGTGCTTCGCCTGATTACGTCGATTGCCGGCGCCGAGCGAGAACAGTGCGCGACGCGCTACGACCGATTTGGTCGGGTGCGTCCGGAAGACAACGCGCTCGTTGCCGCGGGGAAGGAGCGCTCCCCTGTAGTGAGCCTCGCCGCTGTCGAGCTGCGACGCGCCGTTGCCGCTGTCGCTGGACGCCGGCCAGTGCGTTTTCTTGCCCCTTGGCCTGATGGTCGCCGATGGGCCGTCGTACTGAGCCACGATCTCGATGTTGTCGCGCGATGGCCGGTCTTCACTGCATTGCGCCTCCTCGAGCTTGCCCGTAAAGGAGATCTCGGTCGCATCGCCTCCGTCGCCCGCGCTGCAACGGCCTCGGTCGCGGCCAATCCGGTGTGGCAGGGCGTCCTGAGCGTGCTTGGCGCAGAACGCGAGTACGATGTGAAATCCACCTGGTTCATCCTGTGTGGAACGCCGACTTTCGCGACAATGCGCTCGGGTGATCTCACCTACCTTCCAGAATCGGCGGCGGCGCGACGCATCATCTCAGCAATTGGCAGCGGTGGTCATGGTGTCGAGTTGCACGGCAGCTTCGAGACGTACGTCGACGCGGCGCGCTTCCGCGCTCAACGCGAACGGCTTGGAGCCATTGCTGGGGCTGCGCCTAACGGCGTGCGGCAGCATTACCTCCGAATGCGCCCGGGCCTCACGCAACGCGCCATGGCCGCGGCGGGATTCGACCACGATTCGACCTTCGGCTTCGCCGATCGCAACGGCTTCCGCCTCGGTGTCGCCGACGTCCTTCCGGTCTGGAGCGACGCCGATAAAGGGCCGCTGAAGATTGACGAAATTCCATTCAACTGGATGGATCGCGCGTTGAGCAAGTACCGCGGGATCGAATCGCCAGCCGCGTGGATAGCTGACGCTCTGGAGCTGGCCGAGACCACGCGAACAGTCGAAGGCGTATGGTGCGGCATCTGGCACCCGAATCTCACGCCCGCGCTCGGTTTCCCCAGTGCTCCGGATGCGTATGCAGCGCTCGTGAAGCAGCTTGCCGAGATGCATCCGTTCTTCGCCACGACCCAACAGATCGTTGCCTGGCGCCGGGCGCGCCGGGCCGCTCGCGCCACCGCAATTGGAAGAGATGGCACCGTGCGCTTCCACACGACGGAGCCATCGTCATATGCGCTCGCTCTCGAGGATGCCATCGGGGCCCGCTCTGCCGAGCAACCATCGGCAACAGCCTAATGCGTGCGCTCTTCATCGCACACGCCTATCCGCGCTACGAGCACGATCCGGTCGGGTCGTTCATCCTTCGCCTCGCCAGCGCGCTCCGCGACCACGGCATTGAGAGCGAAGTCCTGGCGCCCTCGGCACCAGACCTGACAGCTAACGACGTCATCGAGGGCATTCGCGTTCATCGCTATCGTTATGCGCCGCGCAGTATGGAGACACTCGCGTACGGCGGAATGATGAGCGCGCAGGTTCGTGGCTCGTGGAGCGGACGGATTGCGATGGTTGGCCTCCTCTCCGCTGCTTTCGCGAAGTCCGTGCGTCTTCTGCAAGCCGGCCGGTTCGATCTCGTTCACGCGCATTGGTGGTTTCCGGGTGGCGTAATCGGTACCGGCCTTCGCGCGGTCGCCCGTCGACCGCTCGTGACGACGCTTCACGGCTCCGATGTGCGCCTCGCGCGCGATGTCGCGGGCGGAGTGCGCGCATTTCGATTCGTCGCACGCACCACGGATGCGCTCACGACAGTCTCCTCCTGGCTCGCCCGCGAGGCCAAGCACCTGGCACCGGAAGCCAATCCAATCGTTGCGCCAATGCCCGTCGTTCCTGGTCTCTTTCATCCCGGCAACTCACGTGACGACAATCGGCTACTCTTCATTGGCAAGTTGACGGAACAGAAGGGGCTGCAACATCTACTGCGCGCGCTCGCGATCATGAAGACGGCCCCGAACGTCGATGTCGTCGGTGCTGGACGGGTTGACGACGTTCATCTTCGTGAGCTCGCGCAGCAGCTCGGCATCGCCGATCGCGTCAACTGGCTCCCGCTCCTCTCGCAGGCTGATCTCGCCGAGCGCTATCGTGGCGCAGCACTTCACGTCATTCCCGCGCTCGACGAAGGGCTCGGCCTCACGGCCATCGAGTCGCTTCTCAGCGAGACGCCGGTCGTCGCTTTCGATTCCGGTGGTGTTCCCGACGCCGTCGTGCCAGGCAAGACCGGGATCCTCGTGCCGCCCGGCGATAGCGCCGCGCTCGCAACCGCTCTTGACAACCTTCTGACAAACCAAGCCGAGCGCAAGCGACTCGGAAGAGAAGGACGTGCGCTGATGATTGCGAAGTTCAGTCCCGATGCCGTTGCTGCCCGTTACGCGTCAATCTACGCGGACGCCGTGCGCCATCGCCGCCGCTGAGGAGTGCCGTTACTTTCCGCAACAGCCACACCAGAGAACCAATAAATGGCATCGCCGCACAGAGCTGCCGCGCCGCGGCGGATGAAGGAGCAGCGCCGCCCGGCCAAGATTGTTGCCGCACCCGCGATTGCACCGCGTCACGAGTTCGCGCTCGCGGCATTGATCCTCGCGGTCTGCACTCTCGCGCTCGGCCTTCCCGCGCTCATGGGGCAATTCCTCGTGAACCCGATGAGCGATCAGTTCATCGGTGGCTTCCCGGTCCGCAATTTCGCCGCGATGTCCCTCAAAGCCGGGCACGGCATTCCACTCTGGAATCCGTATCTGTTTGGCGGCTTGCCGTACGTGGCGGCAATGCACGGCGACATTTTTTATCCAACTTTCATTTTGCGCGCGCTACTGCCAACCGATGTGGCGATGACGTGGTCCTTCATCATTCACGTCTTCCTCGCTGGCTTTTTCACATTTTGCTTCCTCCGAGCGTGGGGCCTCGACTTCGCGTCTTCGCTAGTCGGCGGTTTGGCGTACATGATGAGCGGTCCCATTGCGGCGTACGTTTCACCTGGTCACGACGGAAAGCTCTATGTCAGCGCGTTGCTTCCCCTCGCGCTCTGGATGCTGGTGCGCGGCATTCGCGACGGAAAGGCGTGGAGTTGGGGCGTACTCGCACTCGCGATCGGACTAGCAGTGCTGAGTCCTCATCCGCAACTCCTGCAGTATATGCTGCTGTGCTGCGGCGCCTTTTCTCTGTACATCGCCTTCGCCAAGGTTGAAGCAAGCGACGGTACCGTCATTCAGCTCGACCGCGCGGTCGCGATTCGTCGCCTTGGGTACGCGCTGGGCGCTGTGCTCCTCGGCGGCCTCATGGGAGCCGTGCAGTACCTTCCAGTGATGGAGTACGTGCCCTTTTCGCCGCGTGCCGGCGGCCGCGATTACGCGTATGGCACCTCCTACTCCCTTCCAATCGAGGAGATGATCAACTTCTATCTCCCGGAGTTCAGTGGCATCCTCGAGAAATACTGGGGCCGCAACGGCATTCACCTGCATAGCGAATACCTGGGAGTCGCAACGCTATTCCTCGCTGGCGCTGGCCTAACGAGCGGACGCCGCGGCTTCCGCTGGTTTTGGATCGGCAGCTTCATCGTCAGCGTGCTCTGGGCACTCGGCGGCAGCACGCCGTTCTATCATTTGGTGTACAGTCTCGTCCCCGGTACGAAATTCTTCCGTGCGCCGAGCACGATGTTGTTCATCATCGCGTTTTCGACATCCATGCTGGCGGCGTTGGGCACCGAGTCATTGCTCGCTCGGCGCATCTCGATGCGGTACGCGGTCGCGTGGGTGATCGCCGGAGTGGCTGTCGCACTGCTCGCATCCGTCGGCGCCTTTACGAACATGGCGCAGGTGATCGCCTCCTCGTACGCCGGCGACCAATACGACGCGCTCATCGCCAGCGGCAAGGGCGCGTTGATCGCGGGTGCTTGGCGCGCGTGCCTCGTAACCGTACTCGCCGCGGGCATCGTTTGGGGACTCGATCGTCAGCGCCTGACGATTCGCGCCGCGGCCTACGGCGCCATTGCGCTCGTTGCGCTCGATCTGTTCAGTGTAGAAAAGCAGTACTGGATGTTCTCACCCCCGGCATCCGTGCTGTACGCGCCCGATCCGGCGATCCAGTACGTCAAGTCGCAGCCTCAGCCTGCACGCGTGCTCACGTTCGAGTGGCCTCAGGTCGGTCGAGACGCCATGCTTGGCGGTGACGGCCTAATGGTACACGACGTTCGTCAGGCACTCGGCTATCACGGCAATGAAATCGGGCGCTATCAGCTGCTCGCTGGCAAGTCCAGTACGACCAATTACGACCCGAGGATCTTTCTCAGTGCGGCGTTCTGGCGCCAGGAGAACGTTCAGTTTCTCTATACCAATGCGGATTCGAACGCTCTGCATGAGCTCACGGTGGCACTTGGCCTCCCGCCGATGGAAAGGGTGGTCGGGCCGGTCAAGAGCGCGCAGGGCAATCCGGTCTACCTGTATCGTCTCCCGGGCGAGAATCCACTGGCATGGCTCGCGACGGTCTTCGTGAAAGCGCCTGACGACCAGACTCTGGACGCCGTCCGCAAAGTGCAGTTTGATCCCAAGCGTGTCGCCATTCTGGACACGAACTCCCGCATTCCAGCCCAACAGATCCAGTCGTTGCCCGAGCCGCTGACTACTCCTGTCCATGTACAGAGCTACGAGCCCGGACGCATTCAACTTCAACTTGGGGCGCCTGCTCCGGCGGGGGCCGCACTCGTCGTTTCAGAGAACTACTTCACGGGTTGGCGCGCAACGGCGGATGGCCGACCTGCCGCTACCGATCGCGTCGATTACAACCTGATAGGTGTGCAGCTTCCGGCCGGCGCGCGTTCTGTCGATCTTCGCTACGACGATCCCGCGTATCAGCGGGGTAAGCTGATAACAATCCTCGCCATGCTCGCGGCATTAGTCCTCATTGCCATAGGCGTGCTGCGCTCGAAGAACAGTCAATTGGTTGCGCAGCCGGCCACCTAACGAGCACGCCGCCGCTGCTTGGTCTTGAGCAACCGCGGCGTGTGCTGGCGCCAGGGAAGGGTGCTCAGTGCGCGAGACTCACATAACCGGCTTCATTTGCCACGAGCGCACGACCATCGGGAAGGAACGCAATCCGACGCGGAGCGCCGCCCACCGGGACCGTCTTGTCAACCGTTCCTGATGCGCGATCGATGATGTAAACCACGCGAGCAGCCTGCCGCGGCCGCCATAATCGAGAGCACGGCACGAACGGCGTAATTCGAGGATGAGGACATATTTCCTCCAGCGACACGCTCCACAAGTTGAGACTTCTCAAGAAGCCGCGTAGAGGCCTGAATCGGACGAAATAGCCCTGTCGCCGACAAACAAGCGCAGATATTATAGCGCCGATGCGCCAATGCGTCACGACGGTCGGTTCTGCCGGGCTCAGAGCCGAGGAGCCAAGATGTCATTCAGAACTCGTAAACCATTCCATTTAGCGGTTGCGCTCATCGCCCTGGACGCGTGTTCAAGTGGCACCGAGCCGAAACAGAATACAAATGGAAAGACGCATCCTTCCGGCGTCATCGCCGCAACGGTCCCTGTAGGCGCCCGACCGTACGGCATCGCACTTTGGGGATCGACCGCCACAGTGACTCAGCTCGACGCAGCGCAAGTTGTGCGGCTGGATATCTCCACTGCGCGGGTGCTCGACTCGATCAAGGTCGGCAGCGTTCCGACTGGCATTACAGTATTTGCCAGTGGCACCGCTGCTGCCGTGACGAATCAATTTGACGACGATGTCCAGTTTCTTGATCTCAGGACGAAGTCCTCTACAGCCGTCGTCGGTGGTCCCTCCACGACCTTCCGCGTACTCGCGTCGCTGGATGAGAAACATCTTTACGCGACTGCCACTTCGGGTAGCCTTGGCGTGATCTCGCTGCCCGGTCACGGCATCGAAAGCACCGTCGCCGTCGGTACGGCAGCCAACGGTCTCGCTCTTTCGCCGGACGGCAAGACGCTATACGTCACGTCGATGGGTGGTGGTATTTCCGTGGTCAATACGACCACGAACAGCCTGGCGCGAACGATCGCACTCACAGGAGTCCTACAAGACATCGCCGTATCACCGGACGGCGGGGAACTGTACGTGGCCGACGAGGCTTCCGGAAATATCCACGTCGTCGATGCGGCCAGCGGCGCGATACGCACTGATATCCCGATGGGTGGCGGCGTCTTCGGCCTTACACTCAGCCCAGACGGTAAGCAACTGTACGCCACGGGCGCCGGGTCGGGGATGATATGGATCGTCGACCGTGGCTCACGCTCGAAGGTTGGTTCGATTTCGGTTGGGGGCGCCCCTCGTCGTGTTGCCTTTGACGGAACGGGAAGCGCTGCCGTCGTCTCGAACGAGGCAGGCTTCGTGACGATCATTCACTGAGTGCGGTGTCTGCCTCAAGCGGGCGCTGGCGGCTGCCGGTTTAGTGTATCAATTTTCTGGGTGGATATCGCGGGCGAGGTCCTCATCGGTCCTCGCCTCGTGCATTTAATCCGCTAACCGCAATCCACCCGCTTCTGCTTCTGCTTAATCCGTTACGTTCGCGCTTTCGCGACGGGGGAGCCATTCGGTTGCGCCAACTCCAACCCGTTCGCTAGTGGCCGATCGCGCGCTCGTCATCGTACCCACCTTCAATGAGCGCGAGAATATCACGCGCATCATTGGAGCCATTCTGGACCAGGATCCACGCCTCGATATTCTCGTGGTCGACGATGGATCTCCCGACGGCACCAGCGACATTGTCGACTCTCTCATCCAACATGAGACACGGGTTCATATCATCAAGCGCCCACGCAAGATGGGCCTCGGGACCGCATATATTGCTGGATTTCGCTGGGCTCTGGAGGAGAACTACGATTTCGTCTTCGAGATGGATGCGGACTTCTCACACGATCCCGCGCATCTGCCGCAGTTTCTGCGAGCCATCGAGGACGCGGACCTCGTGCTTGGCTCGAGATATCGCAACGGAAAGGTCACGGTCGTCAACTGGCCAATCAAGCGGCTGTTGCTGAGCTATTTCGCGAACGTCTACGCACGCATCGTCACTGGACTGCCGGTGTGGGATGCTACTGGTGGCTTCAAATGCTTTCGGCGGAAAGTGCTCGAAGCAATCGATCTGTCCCACGTTCGCTCCAACGGCTACGCATTTCAGATCGAGATGAGTTTTCGCGCGTGGCGAAAGCACTTCAAGATCGTTGAGATACCGATCGTTTTCGTAGACCGCACGGAGGGGCAGAGCAAGATGTCGCGTTCTATCATCCGAGAGGCGGTCTGGATGGTCTGGCGTCTGCGATTCTGGGCGCTTCGGGGCATTGTCTAACGTGCCTCAGCCGGCTGGCGCTTTTCGCTAGGCGGAAGGAGACTGAGATCATGATCCAAAAGGGCCGCCCGTTCTACAAACTTTCGGGCTCGGGAAACGACTTCGTCTTTGTAGACGCCAGGTCGGAGGCCGTGGAGTCTTTAGAGCAGCCCGCTGTCGTGCAGGCGATCTGCGCTCGCGGGCAAGGTGTCGGCGCGGACGGGATTGTCTTCCTGCGATCCAACCGAGCCGGGCAGGTTGCCATCCGGTATCTCAACAGCGATGGCTCTCTGGCGGCTCTCTGCGGGAACGCCACCTTGTGTGCCGCGAGACTATCCGCGGAGCTTGGTATCGTCGAGCGGGACAGCGAGTTCGGGATCGCGACCGATTCTGGTCTCGTCACGGCTCGATTTCGGCAGGAGCAACCCGAGATCGACCTGCAGCCTATCACCGAACTAATGGACAGGTTCGATGCCGAAGCCAGCTCGGGCGAAAGGCGGATCGGCTTCGCGTTAGTTGGTGTGCCGCACCTGGTCATCCTGTGTGAGGACGTGGATCGCGCTTCGGTCGAGCAGCGAGGCCGAACGCTGCGGCACCATCCGAAGCTCACCCAGGGCGCAAATGTGAACTTCGTTTCCCGGACGAGCCATGGCTGGCGAATTCGGACCTATGAGCGAGGCGTCGAAGCAGAAACCCTGGCATGTGGCACAGGCGCAGTCGCGACGGGGATGATGCTGGCCGCGTGGGGCGTTGCTTCCGAATCGGTCGAGTTGGAGACGCGTTCAGGCCGCGTCCTTCGGGTTCGGCACAGGCTCCAGAACGGTCAGCGCTTCGCATCGCTTTCGGGCGAGGCCCGAATCGTATTCGTTGGCGAGCTCGGAGAGCTTTTCCCGACAACAGCTTAGGAAGGTGGGAAATGTACGTGGAGAACTCGCCGACTTTTTCCACATTTCTTCACAGATCAAGTTTACATAATACATCTTATACGTAAATAATGACGCAGCGAAGGGAACGGCGCGAGAAGTTCACTCCCCGCGCCGCGTCTTCCCGCTATTCCAGGAAACCTTCTTATCGATCAGGACTTGCCGGCGCGTTTCGCCTCGAGCTCGGCCAGTCGTACCCGCGCTTCGGCCGCAACAGACTGCGCTTTTTCGTCCGTCGACAACTCCGTCCAGAGACGCTTCGCATCGGTGGTGTTTCCGGCCGTTGTATACGACCGCGCCGCCTTTGCCTTGTAGTACGCCCGCTCGTTGTTGAATTCGGCCGCGGATGCCGCTTTCTCGTACGCTTTGGCCGCATCTGTCGGCTTGTTCATCTGTGAATATCCGTCGCCAATGAGGCTCTGGACGGCCGCCTCGCTGCCGCCGGCCCTTCCGGATACGTCCTGCAGTGCCTTGATCCCTTCCTGGTATTTGCCGGCGTTGAAGTTTGTTTGGGCCAACAGCATCGCTGCCTGGGTGCCCGCGCCGGTCCCCTTATAGCGACTGACCACCCGCTGTAGATCGCTCGCCGCCAGCGCTGTATTTCCGGACTGGAGCGACTGCTCGGCCTGCATCAGGCTGCGTTCCGCGTTCACGGTCTTGATCTGCTGCGACCGTACGTAGAACCAGTAGCCAATTCCGGCAACCGCGATAACGATAGCAGCACCGACGATGATCCTTGAGTTGACTTGAAACCACTCCATGAAATCGAAATCGCCCGTGCGCTTGCTCTGAGCTGGCGTACGCGTCGCAGTCGGAGCCGTCGTTGTGCTCGGCTTGGGAGCCATTTGCTGCATTCCTCTTTGAGTGACCGATTAGAGATTGACGGAGGCGCCCCCGGGGTGACTCGAACACCCGGCCAACGGTTTAGGAAACCGCTGCTCTATCCATCTGAGCTACGGGGGCGTTGGAAACGCATCGAGCTCGAACGGCGACCTCGAACCGTATCGAATATAAGGACTCCGCGTGCACGTATCACCCATCACCTAAACCCAACATCGGCATCGAGCAAGCCAGGAATACCTCACCCCGCCGGTTCGCATAGAGGGAGGTCATTCGCTCCACGCGATGCCGCCGTCAGTAGGTAACAAGTGCGCTCAGCGTGCGACCGCGCAGGCGTTCCAATCCCGAGAGAAAGCCTAAGGCCATCAGAAAGCTGAAGCCGGCCACATGCCCACCGAGGCGTTCGACGAGGCGACGGGTTGCGTCGGCTGTACCGCCCGTGGCCAGAACGTCATCGACGATGAGAACTCGCGGCGCCCGCGACCAATCGCACGCGTCGGAGTGCATTTCGAGCTGGTCCGTGCCGTACTCCAGCGCGTATTCCTCGACCTCCGTCTTCGCAGGCAGCTTCCCTGCCTTTCGCACCGGAACGAAGCCTGTGCCGAGTAGTTGAGCTACCGGAGCACCGAGGATGAACCCACGGCTCTCGATCGCGACCACGTGCGTGATTCCCTGCTGCTCGAAGGGTCGCGCCATCGCTTCCGTCGTCGCGCGAAACAACGAAGCGTCGGCGAGCAGTGGCGTTATGTCCTTGAAGACGATCCCGCGCTTGGGAAAGTCGGGCACATCGCGGATAGCGGCCCTAATCCGCGACGGAAGGTCGGATTCCAATACGCGTTCAGAGGTCATTTGAGAATGCCGAAAGGGTCCATTGCCGCGGCGGCCGGACCGTCCGTCCGATCCTCAATGCGGTCGACGTGCGCACCCGTCGGGCCTGCGCCGAGTGCGGATCGAAGCTGCTGCAAGGCATCCGGCTCACCGACAGCGACAACCTCGACCGACCCGTCCTGCGTGTTTCGCACCCATCCTTTGAGCCGAAGCTCGCGCGCCCGTTCGCGGACGAACCAACGAAATCCCACTCCCTGAACTCGCCCGCAAACCATCACGTGCAGCACCGGTCACCGCCTTTCTTCGCGGTCCCATCCATGATGGCCCACGAGCGGTACGAATCGGACGGGCGCCACTTCCTTGTGCTCGACCTGCCCGTTGATTCGGCGGTACATCACGAGTCGCTGTTCCTCGCGCGTTCCAACGGGGACGAGCAGTCGACCGCCCTCGGCGATCTGTGCCAGCAGCGGCTCGGGAACGGCGGGCGCACCGGCGCTCACGAGGATCGCGTCGTATGGGGCGTACTCGCGCCACCCGAGCGTTCCATCGCCAAGCAGCATCGAGACGTTCGTCACAGCAGCACGCTTGATGGATTCACGGGCTTGCTGATACAGCGCGGGGATGCGCTCGATGGTAAAAACTTGCTCAACGAGGTGCGCGAGCAGCACAGTCTGGTACCCGGACCCAGTGCCGACCTCCAGAACCCGTTCATGGCCACTGAGTGCCAGCAGTTCTAGATACCGAGCGTGAATCGATGGCTGCGAGATAGTCTGGCCGTTCCCGATAGGCAGCGAGCTGTCCTCGTATGCCCGATGCCGCAGCCCCGTCGGCACGAATTGATGACGAGCCGTCTGCTCGAAGGCTCGTAACACCGCGAGATCTCGGATCCCGCGCTCACGTAACGTCTCCACGAGACGGAGCCGCGCGCCGCGGAGCTCCTGGTCTACAGGTCGCGCCACCATGTCGCTGCCTCTTCGAGAACGTTGTAGTGCGTGAGATCGAGCTGCAGCGGAGTGACGGAAATGTAACCCTCCTCGATCGCGCGAAAATCGGAGTCCTCGTCGCCCGTCCAACTGGCGTGTCCTCCACCGATCCAGAAGATCTCGCGACCCCACGGGTCTCGCATGGGCGTGATCGAGTTCGAGTAGACACGCCGCCCGAGGCGCGTCAGCCGGACGCCTTTCACTCCGCCTCCCTCCATCGGCGGAAGATTGACATTGAACAGCGTGTTCGGTGGAAACGCCGGCAGCGAGGTCAGTCGCCGCAGCAACTTCGTGAGGACCGGCACTTGCTTCGACAGATGCGTGAGATCGGCGCGCAGGTCACCGCCGGCAAAGGAGATCGCGATCGACGGAATGCCTAACGCGAGACCTTCCATCGCTGCTGCTACCGTGCCCGAATACAGCACGTCCTCGCCCATGTTCTGGCCGTGATTGATGCCACTCAGGACGTAGTCGGGACGCTCCGGCATCAGAGTCTCGACCGCGAGCATCACGCAATCCGTTGGCGTGCCGTCGACCTGCCAGCGCCGCTCACCTCGACGAACCGGACGTATAGGATGATGCAGCGTCAGCGAATGGCTCGTTGCGCTCTGTTCGCGATCCGGCGCAACGACCGTCACCTCGCCGAGCGGCTGAGCCGCTTGCTCGAGACAGTCGAGCCCCTGCGCCAGGATGCCGTCGTCGTTGGTCAGCAGGAGGCGCATGCTCGCTATTCCGTCGGTGACTCCAGCAATCGCAGGAGGCCGCGCAGTTCCTCCTCGAGCGAAGACAGCGTCTCAACGCCGAGGGCGGATCGCGAGACCTGTCGCAGATCGCCGGACTTGCGATGATCGTTCAGTTTCTGCCGAGCACCGTCGATCGTGTACTTCTCAGTGTACAGCAAATGCTTGACAAGCAGGACAAGCTCGATCTCCTTGCGCTGATACACGCGATTGCCGGAGCGGTTTTTCGCTGGGCTGAGAAACCGGAACTGGCTTTCCCAATAGCGAAGCACGTGAGCCTTGAGCCCCGTGAGCTCGCATACCTCGCCGATGGAGAAGAATTCCTGGACTGGATCCGACGCGCTGCTCATGCGTCCTGCTCCGCCCGTAACTCGCGGGCCATGAGCTCCTGCGCTGCGAGGCGCGCCGGGTAGTGGTCGAACAGGATCCGATAGACCATCTCGGCGATCGGCATCTCGACGCCCTCGCGTGCCGCAAGCTCGATAGCGCTCGCGGTTGTCACGACGCCCTCCGCGACCGTCTCCTTTCCTGAGCGAGCTTCCTCCAGCGTTTTTCCCTGCCCGATTTCGACACCTAACGAGCGATTGCGACTGAGTGTTCCGGTACAGGTGAGTACCAGGTCACCGATGCCGGCCAGGCCAGCGAATGTCGACGCGTGCGCGCCGAGCGACATGCCGAGCCGCGTCATTTCCGCCAGGCCCCGCGTTATCAGCGCCGCTCGCGAATTGAACCCCAGGCCGACTCCCTCGAGAATTCCCGTCGCCACTGCCATCACATTCTTCAGCGCTCCGCCGAGTTCTACACCCACCACATCGTCGTGCGTGTAGATGCGAAACGTGCCGCTGCTCATCACCTCCTGGGCGAAGCGAGCCGCGTCGGGGTCATCGGAGGCCGCGACCACCGCTGTCGGTTGTCGGGCGGCAACTTCGGCGGCGAAGCTCGGGCCGGACAGGGCAACGACGGCGTGCTTGGGCACTTCTGCTGCCACGACGTCGGTCATGAGTGCCATCGAGCCGAGCTCGATGCCCTTCGAAGCCACGGCAAGGATCGCATCTTTCCGAATGCACGAGGTCGCGGCTCGCGCGATCATCCGGAGATGGTTCGAAGGGGTCGCGTAGAGCACCAGACGAGCGTCGTCGAGTGCGACCGCTTGCTCATTTGTGGCGATGAGGTCGGGCGTGAGCCGCGCGCCAGTCAAGAAGCGGGGATTCTCGTGACGCTCGTTGATCGACTGCGCGACGTCCGGCTCGTATGCCCAGATCCGAACGTCATGACCGGAGGTCGCGAGAAGATCTGCGAGTGCCGTACCCCAGGCACCCGCTCCGATGACGGCGCAGCGCATCAGGCCGCGAACCGCGCCGCCACGAACACGGCAAGTACGACAACCAGTCCAATGGCAATCGCCGCCGCCATTCTGCGTGACGGCGCCGTCCCAGGCTTGCCGAAGCGATGCTCCTCACCGCGGCGCAACCGGCCGATGTTCGCGCGATGCGTCCAAAATACGAAGAGCGCAACGAGCACACTGATTGTGAAGATTGGCGACTTGGGACCGAGCGTCACGCCGATCAGCACCGGCAGAAGGGACGCGCAGATCAGCGAGCCGACGGAGACGTACCCACTGGTCAGTAGAACCACGGCGAACACGACCAGGATGAGCAAAGTCTGAATTGGCGCCAGCGCCAGAAATACACCAGCCGCCGTCGCCACTCCCTTCCCTCCGCGACGGAAAAGCAGGAAGATGGGTCGCGTATGCCCAACGATGGCCGCCACGCCGCAAGCAATCGCGATCCACACCGGCGGCCACGGCGCGACCGTGTACCGGGGCAGAAGGAGCACCGGCAACGCTCCCTTGGCGACGTCGAATGCGAAAACGACGAGGCCAATCCTCGTGCCGAGAACACGAATGACGTTCGTCGCGCCAAGGTTCCCCGAGCCATGCTTGCGTAGATCGATACCGCGTGCCTTGCCGGCGATGTACGCCGAGGGTATCGACCCAGCGACGTAGCCGATGGCGACGGCGAGAAGCGGGTGCATCCTCAGCCCGCCTTGCGGCGCATCAAGACTCGCAGCGGATTTCCGGTGAAGCCCCAGGCCTCGCGAAACCCGTTATGCAGGTAGCGCACGTAATGCTCCTCTACGAGCTCCGGATGATTGCCGAATACGGCGATGGTCGGCGGCGACGTCTGTACCTGAGTCGCATAGTTCAATCGCACCTCGCGCCCGGCAGCCTGCGGCGGCTGCAGTCGCGCGATCAGCTCACCGAGGCGCTCGTTCACTTCAGACGTCGCGATCCGCTTCTGTCGCTCCTCGTCGACGGCGAAAATGAGATCGAGAACTCGCGTGACGCGCAAGCCTGTCTTGGCGGATGTGAAGAGGAACGGAACGAAGTTGAGGTACGGCGCCTTCTCGCGCGCCTTTTTCTCGAACCGTGACGCTGCTTTATCGTCCCGCTCCGCGAGGTCCCACTTGTTCACGATGACGATCAGGCCACGGCCAGACTCCCAGGCCAGCGCGGCGATCTTGAGATCTTGGTTCTGAAGCTCGGTTTCGGTTCCTTCCACGAGGAGCAAACAGATCTCGGCTCGCTCGATAGCGCGTCGCGTGCGCAACGCGGAGTAAAACTCGATGCCTTCCCCGACCCGGCTCTGTCGACGGAGACCCGCGGTGTCGATGAAGACGATGTCTCGGCCGTGGTACCGCATTGGCGTATCGATCGCGTCGCGTGTCGTGCCGGCAACCTCCGACACCACGAGACGCTCTTCGCCGAGCAACCTATTCACGAACGATGACTTTCCAACATTCGGTCGTCCGATAACGGCGACACTCAGTGCCTCCTGCTCCTCGACCGCAACGGGCGGCAAGTGCTCGACGATGGCATCGAGCAAATCGCCCGAACCCATGCCGTTGTTCGCCGATACCGGAACGGGGTCGCCTAGGCCAAGCGAGTAGAACTCGTAAAAGTCCGCACTGCGTGGATTGTCGACTTTGTTCGCGACGAGCACCCACGGCTTTCCGGACGTCCGCAGCATGTCGGCCACATGCGCATCACTCGGATGTACCCCGGCGATGGCATCGACGATGAACAGCAACAGATCCGCTTCCCCGACAGCCTGCTCCACTTGTCGTCGAATCTCGACGTCCATCGGGTGCTGGGGATCATCGGATACGCCGCCGGTGTCCACGAGCCAGAATGCACGACCGTTCCAATCGGCCCGCGCGAAGTGCCGATCGCGTGTAGTGCCTGCTTCCTCGGAGACGATCGCGGTTTCGCGGCCGACGATCCGGTTAAAGAGCGCGGACTTGCCAACATTCGGGCGACCGAGTAGCGCGACGACGGGAATGCCAGCGTCCTTCATGCCGCGGCGTCACCCTCACGCGTGTGCGCGTGCGGTACTCCCTCCTCGCCAGAGAGAGCGTCGATGAAATCGTAAGACGGGTACACCGGCATCGGCATCGCCTCTCGCACCGCGACGAAGGAATCGTCGTCGAGGAAAACGCCGTCGTCGTTGATCGATTCGGCGGGAATCAGTGCGAGATCCAGATCGTGACGATCGCGCAGGGCCCGCCGCATGTCGGCGCCGACGAGCAGTCCAGCCGTCGTCGTCGTTGGGCCAAACAGCGAGTTCTCCAGGGGAATGAGCTCGAATGTCGCGCCAGTCGCGGCAGTGAGCTGCGCCAGGAGCTCGGGCATGAGGGGCGCCATCGACACTCCGGTGACAACGCCAATGCGGCGCCCCGTCAGGTCGGGCAGAGTCGTTAGGCCCTCGCGCACGCGATCGCGGAGTGAAGTCACCGCGCCGACGCCGTTCTCGATCTGCGCGAAATCGCCGTAGTGCTCCGCCGCCGGGAGCGGACGGCCGGCGAGCAGGTACAGCTCATCCGATCCGAATACCCATCGTGCGCCGCGATCGGCGCGGGCGCGTCCCGCCCACCGATCGGTCACCGTAAGCAGGCCCTCCGCACGTGCGGCATCCATCGGTGTGCCCGTATACAAATGCGAGAATTGCGTCAGCCCAACCGGAACGATCGCCACGCTCAGCACAGCGTCGGCGAGCGACCAGAGATCGGTGAGCGACTGCTCCAAAACATCCCCATCATTCAGACCCGGCACGATCACCATCTGGCAATGGAACTGGATACCGCCTGCAGCAAGTCGCGAGAGCTGCGCGACGATATCCGGCACGCGCGGATTGTTGAGCAAGACCTTACGTGCTTCCCACGGCGTCGCGTGCACCGAGACGTAGAGCGGGGACAGGCGATACTCAAGGATGCGCTCGATATCGCGCTCCTTCACATTCGAGAGCGTTGCGAAATTGCCGTATGCGAACGAGAGTCGATAGTCGTCGTCGCGAACGTAGAGGTTCTTGCGGAGGCCCTGCGGCAATCCTTCGATGAAGCAGAACTCGCATCGGTTCGCGCATCGCCGAACAGTCGGCGGCGCCAGCTCGACACCGATGGCTTCGCCATCGAGACGCTCAATTTCATAGACGACGTCTTCGCCGTTGGGCAGACGCGCCTCGAGCACCAGTTCCTCGTCGGCGGCGAGAAATTCCCAGTCGAGGAAGTCGCGAATCTCACGACCGTTCACCGATACCAATTCGGTTCCCGGCGCGATCTCGAGCTCCTCGGCAATGCTTCCCGGTCGAACCCTGCTGACACGTACCATGAGCGCCGGCCACCAGTGCAATGGGGGAAGATCACACTTGCGCGATCTCCCCCCAGCGCGTCCATCGCTCGCGACCACGTGCCGCGAGTGCTCACGTAAAGTAGGAACTCAGGCGAGCGAAGGCAAGGCAGTTGAGTGACTTCTGCACTCCACCGCACGCGGCCGTTGAACACAAAAGGCGCCCACCGACTGGTGGGCGCCGCTGAATCTTACGCCTGCTCAGCCCTTCGGTTTGATCGTCGATGGATCGACGAGTGGTGCGTATCGGAACGCGGCGATGCCGGCTCCGCTACCGGTCACGCTGAATCGACCCGTCTGCCCTGCGGCAACCGGACCGACTGTCGCCGTCTGCGACGAGACCGTCTTTCCCGAAGCATCGAGAAAATCGACCTTAACCGTGTAGGTCTGCGTCTGGTCCGAGCTATTGCTCACCGTGCCACCAAGCGTGGACTTATCTTCTTCGGTCGCGAACTGGTTGAAGGTCACCTTCACCGGGAAGCCTTCGGCGATCGTGTTGTACTTCAGCGCCGAATCCGCCATGGCTTTCGCCGAGTCGAAGTTGAACTTCGCCGAATCCTCGTACGCCTTGATCGCCTTCGGCAGCTTCGCCTTCTTCGCCGCCGCGTTATAGCGCTTGATGTTGTCGTTGAAGACCTTCTGCTCGTTCGCGTACGCGATCGTGAAGAGCCGATAGTTGTCGCCGTTGGACGGATCCACGCTCACGAGCCCGCGCACGATTGGAACGACCTTGTCGTATTTGTTGCCGTTCAGGTACATGATCGCGAGGTTGTAAAGCACGTCGCGATGATAGGGGTTCTTCTTGTACGCGGCCTCGAATAGCGTCGTGGCGTCGGCCGTTTGCTGCGCCCGCGCCGCCGTCACGCCCGCGTTGAGTAGTTGTTGAAACGAGTAGCTCGATGGATTCGCGAGCTGCTGGGCGTAGGTGGCCTTCACCGCCGCCGTGTCGCCGCTGGCCGACGCGAGCGTCGCGAGACCAGTGCGCGCCTGGTCAGCGTAGGTGCCGGCCTTCGGATCCTGGGCGAGCGTCTCGAAACCCCACTTCGCGTCGCTCAGATACGCGGCCTTTTCCGCGCCGGTGGCATTTTCCGCCGCGGTCGTCGCGAGATTTGCGGCTGCCAGCATCGTTTGCCGCCTGAGATCGGCGTAGATCGTGTCCGCACCCGACTTTTCGACGGTCTGCTTGAAGTAATCGATTGCCTGTCGTGGCTGATTCTTCTTCTGTGCGAGATTACCCAGCACCATGTAGCCGTACGGCGCGTTTGGATTGAGAATGAGCGAACGCTTCGCCAGCGCCTCGGCCGAGTCGGCATGATCCGCATTCAACTGCTGGATGGCCTCATTGATCATCGACACCCAGCCTTTCTGCGCCCGCCAAGCCGCCGTCTGCGACGTGCACTCCGGCATCGCCTTCTCCACGGCCGAGAACGCCGAATCGATTGCAACGACGAGGTCGAGTGGCTGCGTTGGATTCGTCGTGAAGCCAACCGCGCCGCGCGTCGTTAGGTTCGGCATGTTCGGCTGCGACATCCACATCACCAGCGTCTTGCCGAGCACGAAGTTCTCACCGACCGGGTTCTTGGTCTTGTCCGCCTTCTCCAGCGAACCGATCGCGTTGCGAAGTTGCTTCGCCGCGTCTTCTGGCTTTGCCGCGCTCTGCGCTACCTGCAGCGAGAGCATCGCCCTCGCTACCTCGCCAGGCTTTCCCTCGTCGACTTCGCACTCCTTTCCCTTCTGCTGAGCGCCAGCCACCGCCGTGACCGCCGCGGACAGCGCAAGGGGCAGTAGTGCCTTTTTCGCTGTAGCGAGCATCAAACTCTCCTCATTTGGCAATCGAATACTGGGCACTTGCCCGGGCTGCTTACCCCCAGGCCTCTACTCCCGTTCCGCCAGGTCAGCGGCGAGCTGGAATATATCCCGAAGCGACCGTCCTGTCTGCTGTGCCACGCGCTGCACGTCGGAAAACTCCGGTTTCGCCCGCACTCTTCCGTTCGGCAGTCTAACAATCTTGAGCGCGACCGGGGAACCGAGCACCTGAACGGTTCTGATCTCCCTCGGCAACGCGCGCCGGTTCACCTCTACCCGCCTTACGCCGATCGTCGTCGTCTCGCTGAAGATGAGTAGCTCAAGACGGTCTGCATCGGTTGGGAGCGCGAGCACCTCGAGCCGAGCGCCCGCCCTGCCCCGCTTCATAATCGTTGGGATGACGACGACATCGAGCGCACCCGCCTCGCGAAGCAGATCCGCCGTGGCCGCGAGATACTCCGGGGCCATGTCGTCGATGTCGCTTGCCAGCTGTACCAGCGTCTCCACGTCAGCCGTCAATGACGACTCGGCAACGATGAGCCGCAAGGCGTTCGCGCGACCGGTGAACTCTTTCGTGCCCGCGCCGAAGCCGCTGCGAAGCGGCACGTATTCGCGTGGCGGCGGGCCGGATGACAACACGCGGACGAGAGCGGCCCCCGTCGGGGTCACGAGCTCGCCGGATCCGTCGGGGCCGGGACGAACCGGATGGCCCTCCAGGAGCCGCAATGTCGCCGGCGCAGGGACAGGGAGCGTGCCGTGCGCCGCCTGCACGACGCCGTCGCCCGTGGCTATCGCACCGCAATAGATGCGCTCGATGCCCAATTGCTCGAAGCCCCACACTCCCCCCACGACGTCGAGGATCGCATCCACCGCGCCGACTTCGTGAAGGTGCACGCGATCTACCGTCGTTGCGTGAATGAGGGCTTCCTGCTCGGCGATCATCGTGAAGGCGCGGCTCGAGCGCTCCTTGACGCTGGGCGGCGCCGGCGATCTCGCGACTACTTCCTTGAGCTGCTTGAGATGACGGCCGTGTGGCTGTGGCGGGATGTCGAAATCGACCTTCTTGCACGCGATGTCGCCCCGCTTCACATCCGCAATGCGAACGCCGACGCCTTCCAGGCCTAACGACGCGGGTAGAGCGTGAAGCCATTCGGGATCGAGACCGACATCGAGCAGGGCACCCAAGGTCATGTCGCCCGAGATGCCGCTGAAGGGGTCGAGGATGGCAATCTTCATCGCGATCTCGAGGTCAGACGCGGTACGACGCGCCGCTTCCGGTATTGAACACCACAACCTCGGCATCGCGCGAAATGCGACCCGTCGCTACGAGCTGCTCGGTGACGGCGAGCGCACAACCACCTTCGGGAGCGGCGTCGATGCCCGTTCCTCGCCCGATGCGCCGCGTTCCAGCGGCGATCGCTTGCTCGCTCACGGCGAGCGCATCACCGCCACTCTCACGCAGCGCTCGCAGAATGAGCCGATCACCGAGCGGTCCCGGGACGCGCAATCCACTTGCGTGCGTCTGCGGGTTTTCCCACGGCGTCGCCTTCTCTTCACCGGCGGCGAACGCGCGCACGATCGGAGCACATCCCTCTGCCTGTGCGACGATCATCTTCGGCAACACCCCCTCGGCGTCGAGCCATCGCCATGCGCGCATTTCCGCGAAGACCTTCCACATGCCGATGAGCCCTGTCCCGCCGCCGGTCGGGTAGACGATGTGCGTCGGCAGCCGCCAGCCCAGCTGCTCCGCAATCTCGATTCCCATCGTCTTCTTTCCCTCGATGCGATACGGCTCGCGCAGTGTTGACACGTCGAAATAACCACTCTCGGCGGCGAACGCGCGCGCCTGCTTGCCGGCATCGCCGATGTGACCCTCCACGGTCTGCAGCTCCGCCCCAAACGTACAGATCGTCTCGAGAATGGGGCGCGGTGTCGTTGCCGGAGCGTACACACGGACTGGAAGATGTGCGGCGGCCGCATACGCCGCGAGCGCCGCACCTGCATTCCCGGCAGTCGGTACGACGAGGCCAGGGACACCGAGCGCACGCGCTCGCGTGACCGCGGCGCTCATTCCGCGCGCCTTGAATGAGCCAGTAGGATTCAGTCCCTCGTCTTTGATCCACAGCCGCCGGACCCCGATTTCCTTCGCAAGCTGCGGCGCGTCGTACATCGGCGTGAGCCCCTCGCCTAACGATACTGGCTGTTCACTATCCACGAGGGGCATCACCTTGGCATAACGCCACATATCCCATCGCTGCGTGACTGCCGTACGGGGCTGTGGCGGTGAATCGAAACGGACGAGATATGGTTGCCCGCACGCCGAACATACCGTGGCGCGCGCGTTGCCGGCCTCTTGATGCCCGCACGCCGAACATTCGAGATGCCACGTACTCACGAGTCTTCCTGATTGTGGTTGTCTGTCGATATCGTAAGGTCGCCGGCAGGCGCCCTTTCTTCGCTGCCAGTCGTCATCGCGACCGCGGGCGCGCTCGCCGGTTGCAGCGCCGCCTGGATTTTCGCCGCCGCCTTGAGGCTGAAGCCTGGCAGCGCCGCAATGGCTTCCGGTGCTGCGGTTCGCACGCCCTCGAGGCTTCCAAACGCCTCCAGAAGTTGGCGACGCTTTCGTTCGCCCACGCCTGGAATGCGGAGGAGCTCCGATGTGACGGTACGGATCTTCCGCCGCTTGCGCTGAAAGGTAATCGCGAACCGATGAGCCTCGTCGCGTGCCTGTTGAAGAATTCGGAGGGCTGGTGAGCGGCGTGATAAACGCAATGACTCGCTCCTTCCGACGATGTAGATCTCTTCCTCGCGCTTCGCGAGACTGATCAGCGGAAGCGTGCCAAGCCCGAGTGCTTCGAGTGCAGCGTGGGCGGAGCTCAGCTGACCCTTGCCGCCGTCGATCACGACGAGATCGGGGAGCGCCTTAGCCTCGTCGAGGCGACGGCGGAAATAACGCGTGACAACTTCGTTCATCGACGCAAAGTCGTCGATGCCGGCAACGTCGCGGACCTTGAACTTCCGATACTCGGCGCGGTAGGGCCGCCCGTTCTGAAACCAGACGCACGACGCAACGGTGTCCGTGCCCTGTGCATGAGAGATATCGAAACACACCAGTGCCCGCGGTACCCGCTGTAGGCCAAGCTGTCGCTGCAGCTCGTACACCGGATCACCCGCCCGCTCCTCCGTTTCGTCACCGGTGAGGCGCGCCTCCTCCAGCAGGTGACGTGCATTCTGAGTCGCGAGGTCGACGAGCTCGCGTCGCGGCCCGCGCTGCGGCGCGTGGATCTTTGCGCCGTCGAGTGATTCCTCCACGACCTCGCGCTCCTCGAGCTCGAGTGGCACGAGCAGCTCTCTCGCACGCTCCGTGGCGATACGATAGGGGCCGACGAGGAACGCCTCCAGCACCTCGCCATCGCTCTCCTCATCGATATTCTCGAAGAACTGATGATCGCGAGCGAGCAGTTTGCCGGCACGGATACGCATCCATGTCACACAGGCGTCAGCTCCGTCACGCGCGTAACCGAGGACATCACGATCGCCGCCCTCCACTTCCATCACGACCGTTGGTTCCTCCAAGCGCTCGAGGTGCTGGAGAATGTCGCGCAGCTCCGCGGCTCGCTCGAAGTCGAGCGACTCGGCCGCGAGCTGAATACGCTGCTTCACGCGGCGTATCACCTCGTCGGCACGACCGTCGAGGAACAGGATGACTTCGTCGATCATCGCCCGATATTCGGCCTGCGACTGGAGCAGCACACACGGCGCCTTGCAGCGGCCGATGTGATAATCGAGACACGGCCGATCCGGCGCGACACGAGGCAAGTCGTACGTGCATGACCGGACGGTGAAGATCCGTTTTACGACATTCAGGGCGCGACGCATGGCGCCGACATCGGTGTACGGACCAAAGTACCGCGAGCCGTCGTTCACCAGGTGTCGCATCACATACACTCGCGGAAACGGCTCCATGACCGTGACCTTGATGTACGGATACGACTTGTCGTCTCGGAGAGCGATGTTGTATTTCGGCCGATATTCCTTGATGAGATTCGCCTCGAGGATGAGCGCGTGCGCTTCGCTCGGCACCACGATCGTGTCGAGGTCAGCTGCCTGCTGCATGAGCGCGCGCGTCTTCACGCTCGTCAACGGGTCGTTGTTGACATAGCTCCGCACGCGCGAGCGCAGCCGCTTGGCCTTGCCGACATACAGCACGGTGCCGTCCGCATCGCGCCAGAGATACACTCCGGGCGATTCCGGCAAATGTGGGATCTTTTCGAGGATCGATTCCGAGGCGGCCACCATGACGAATTATACCCCGTCGCCCGTTCCCCGACGCATCCCGTCAGCGGCGCCGACTCGCTCGATTGAGGAGCGCGCGCGCCTCGGGAATGCCGAACGCCAAGGTCAGCGCGCCAAAAACGAGACTGAAGGATCCCAGCACGGCCGTCGCCAGCACAAAGCGGTGTAGCGCCGGCACACCGTAGCGGATCAGGAGTGCTACACCCGAGGCGGCCGCGGCGCAGAGCCAAAGCGTTGTAACGTAGGAGCGCGACAGCCCCGTCGTACCGATGCGCCGATTCAGCCGGGACCGGAGCAGAAGAAACTCGATCCAGCCGGCGATGCCAGCCGACGCGGTGAGGCCGGCAGCTCCCCAACGCGGATCAATCCCCAGCAGATGCGGCAACGGTATAGCAAACGCATAACCGAGCGCCATTGTCAGCACCACGCGCACAATGGCGAATCGCAGTGGCGTCCGCGTATCGTGCAGAGCGTAGTAGGTCGACGAATACAGTCGGCCGAGCGTGCTCGCCAGTAAGCCGACGGCCGATCCCGCGAGGATGCCCCAGGTGAAGAACGTATCGGTCACGGTGAACCGACCGCTCTGAAAGAGGGCCCGTGCGATGACATCGCCTAACGCGACAAACGCCGCCGCCGACGGAATGACGAAGAACGCGATGCGGCGCAAGCCGGTATTCAATCGCGTCCGTAGCACCGTCGCAACCTCCGATTCGCTGCCAAGGACGCTCGACATCTCGGGCAGCTCGGCGGCGGAGATCGACATGCCGAAGAGGCTCACCGGCAACGTGTACACCGTGACCGCGTAACCGAGGAGTGCGACCATTCCCTGCGGCAGGAGACTCGCGAGGAGTTGGTCGACGTAGGCACTGACCTGAACGATCCCGCGGCTGAAGAACACCGGCGTGAAGTTGGTCAATACGCGGTGGACATTCGGTCGCTTGTAGTCGAGTGATAACCGAAGGCGCGGCACGAGACGAAGGACCGTCGGCAGCTGAACGAGGAACTGCAGCGCGGCACCGACCACCGAGGCCCAGCCTAACGTGACCGCGAGCGAGATGCGATCCTGGCGACCGCCAAAGCCAATCAGCGCGCCGATCATTGCCACGTTCCAGAGCACCGGCGCGGCGTACGAGAGCAGGAATCGACGATGACTATTCAGGACACCAAGGCACCACGCGCCGAGCACGAAGATACCCGCGCCCGGAAACAGGATTCTCGTGAGTTGGATGGTCAGCTCGCGCTTCGCACCCGTGAACCCCGGGGCGATCACCGGAATCAGATACGGCGCGAGCAGCACACCCAACAACACCAGTCCGGCGGTCACCAGCGCGAGAATCGCTGCCACGGCGCCCGCAACGCGCCCCGCCTCCTCTTCCTCCTCTCGGCGCGCGAGCAGATTGCTGTACACGGGAATGAATGAAGCTGATAACGCACCTTCGCCGAACAGATTCTGCAACAGATTCGGAATCTTGAACGCTGCCATGAACGCATCGGCGGCGATGCCGGTCGTCGCACCGAGATACCGCGCCATGAGCGATTGCCGCACCACGCCGAGCGCGCGTGACGCGAGAATGCCGGTCGCGACGAGCGCCGCCGCACGACCCGTGCTCCTCGTCCGGTGCCTTGCCGTGGATTCCGGCGGCGCCACGGTCGTGGTCACACGCGCTCCGCGACGGGAGCGCTCGGACTTGGCACGGCAGCTCCGATCAGGCCGTTCGCATAATGGATCGCCTGTTCCCGCATCTCCGCGAGTAGTGGCATTCCGTATCGTGCTATGAACGGGACGAAATTCAACACGCGCTCCTGTCGCATTCCCTCTGGATACAAGGCCCCGGCGGCGGTACCGATGTCGCGCATCAACTCGGTCTCTCGCCGCTTCACGCCGGCGACGTAGCGTCGCTCCGCACGCTCGAGCCGATGCAGCAGCGCACGCCGCAGTCCCTGCAGAGACGCCGAGGGGACGATGTTGTCACGATCCGCCACCTCGAGCGCGGCAATATCGGCCTCGATGTTCCGCCGAAGGCGCGCCAGCGAGTCCGACAGCTCATCCGGCAGCGCGACACGCGCGAGACGCGTCTCGACTGCGCTCCGATCGCGAAGCTCGTCGCGCGCGAGCCCGAGTCGAGATAGTATGCGTTCGACGCGGGGCTCGAGAATCGTCGCCGACCAGCGCGGCAGCGCGAGTGGTGTCGGCACCTCGAGCACTTCGGCCACCACGCTCACCTGGGCGAAGTAAGCCAGCTCGCCGGGCCCGGCGAGATACGCGGCGCTCGGCATGATCGAGCGCTCGACGAGCGGCCGGAGGAGGACGTTGGCGCTGAGCGTCTCGGTCGGCTGGCCAGACCGGAGCTCCTTCGCATCGCGTGTCGGCACCCGTTGCTTGTCGCCAGTGGCCGCCGTGGCGAAGACGAGCGAGAGCCCCGGGACATGTTCCACCTGGGGTGTATACCCACCGGCGCGAATCGACTCGTATCGGCCACGGAGAGCCCGCTCGACCTCGTCCGCCTTCTCCAGCGCTGTCCGGAGGACGCGCTCGCCGCTCTGCCGCACCGCTGGATGCGACGCGTCGAGCACCGCGACGCCTAACGGCTCCAGCAGACCTCGCAGCTGCCGTACGTAGGCGTTGCCTAGCGTCTCACTCGAAGTGTAACAAGCGCGCACGATCTCCAGCGCCGCGGGGTCGGGAACGGAACCGCAGGCCTCCGCCAGCTCCTCGACGAGTCGCTCGACGCCCGGCATCGGCATCATGCTCATCGGAATGCCCGATCGTTCGGCGTCGGACAATCGCAACGATCGCGTGCCGCCTGGAATCGCGATCGTCACCGAGCGCGCTTCCTCGTAATCGGCATCGTCCGTCGCGGCCCAGAACACCGGCGCTGCCGCGATGCCGGTCGTCTGTTCGATCGCGTCGGCCATCCCAAGCGCACCGATCGCCTTCACCAGCGTGTACAGTGGACCGCCGAATAACGCGGCCTGCTGACCCGTGCTCACGATGACCCCGCCCGAGTCGGCAACTCGCTGGAGCCTTGCCTTCGCGGCGCCCGCCGCACTCAATGCCCCGGCGAGCCTATCAAGCCAGTCGTCCCGTCGATGACCAGCCGCCACTTTCGCCAGATACGAGCTCCACTCGTTAGGGCCGAGCGGTCGTCGGACATACCACTGCGGCAACTCGCCACGTTGCGCCGCCAGCGCGAGCGCCGAACCGCCGATCTCCTCGCTGAGCACGTGCGGCAGCATGGCGGTACGGTCGGTCACTTGTGGTACGGCTCGCGGCGCACGATCGTGCCGGCGCGGTAGAGCTGCTCGGCGAGGACGAGTCGTGCGAGCTCGTGCGGGAGGGTCCACGACGCGAGTGACAGGCGCGTGTTCGTGACGCTCCGAATTCCCTCGCCAATTCCATGAGCCCCGCCGATGACGAACGCGAGGTCCTTCGCATCCTCACGTCGGCGCTGGACCCACTCTGCGAACGCTTCGGATGTCATCGTCACGCCGTCGAGCTCGCATGCCACCACGTGTGCTCCAGCGGGAAGGACGGCCGCCAAGCGCTCGGCTTCGCGATTGCGCACCTGTTCGGTCGAGAGCGAACGACCCGACTCGTCTCGCACTTCGCGCACGTCGAGCGGCCAATATCGCGCCGCTCGGGTTTCGTAATCGTGTATCGCGTCGGCCAGGCCGCTCGCGTCGCGCGGTTTGCCGACGACGGCGACCACGATCCGCATGTCCGGTCTACGCGACCGCCGCCGAGAATGTCCGCCTCACGCGTAGATGCCGCGCAGCCGGTGCACGGTCGCCACTCGGCTGATCGACAGCATGTAAGCGGCGGTGCGCATGTTCACCTTGTGCTGCTTCGAGAGCTGTAGCACGTCGGTGAAGCTGCGTGTCATGATCTCGGTGAGACGATTGTTGACGGTGGTTTCGTCCCAGAAGTAGCCGCCGCGATCCTGCACCCACTCGAAATACGATACGGTTACGCCGCCAGCGTTCGCGAGGATGTCGGGAATGACGAAGACGCCCTTCTCATCGAGCACCGAATCGGCGCCGGCCGTCGTCGGACCATTCGCGCCCTCGCAGATCACGCGCGCCCGCACCTTCGACGCGTTCTTGCTCGTGATGACGTTTTCCAGCGCCGCCGGGAGCAATACATCGACGTCGAGAGTGAGCAAATCATCATTCGTGATCTGATCGCCGCCCTTGAAGCCTTCGAGCCCCCGATGCTGCTTGACGTGCCCGAACGCCGCATTCAGATCGATGCCACTCTTGTTGTAGTAACCTCCGCTCTTATCGCTGATCGCGACGATCTTGCATCCCTCGCGCGCGAGGAGTTGCGCGGCGATCGAGCCCACGTTGCCGAAACCCTGCACCGCGATGGTAGTGCCTTGCATCGGCATACCGAGGTGCTTCAGCGCTTCCTTGGTGACGATCATGCAGCCACGGCCCGTCGCCTCTCGACGGCCGAGCGAACCACCCATTTCCACGGGCTTACCCGTCACTACGGAGGTGACGGTGTGCCGCATATGCATCGAGTATGTGTCCATCACCCATGCCATCACGCGCTCATTCGTGTTGACGTCCGGCGCTGGCACATCGGAGTCCGGACCGAGCGTCGCGATGATACCCGCCGTGTATCGGCGCGTCAGTCGCTCCAGCTCGCCCGCGCTGAGCTTGAACGGATCGCAGACTACACCGCCCTTCGAACCACCGAACGGAAGATTCACGACAGCGCACTTCCACGTCATCCACGCAGCGAGGGCTTTCACCTCTTCGAGAGTCACCTGCAAGTCGAAGCGGATACCGCCTTTGGCCGGACCGCGCGACGTGTTGTAGAGCACCCGGTATCCGGTGAAGACCTCCACTTCGCCGTTGTCCATCAGCACGGGAACGGAGACCGTGATCTGCTTCTCAGGATGACGAAGAACCTTGTACAGACCAGGCTCGAGGTCGAGCAGTTCGGCCGCGCGATCGAAGCGAGACATCATCGCCTCGAATGGATTCTCCTCATTGAGGAATCGATCCTTGTCGGGGCGGACTATTCTATCGGTGGGAAGTCGGAGGTCGGTTGCCATGAGTGGATAGAGTCGGGCCGTCGTGGCCGATGTCGCGTCAAGGACGCTAGCGCTCACGTCCGTCGAGAAAGTGGGTCAGCTGGTCGAGGACGTGCTCGACCCCGCCGACCCCGCGCTCGACGCTAACGCGCTGAGAAACATACCATAACGCAGGCGCTTCGCGAGGCCAGCGGTGCGCCAACTTCACTGCATCCTTCAACGTACAGATGGCGAGCCCGTCGGAAGGAATCGAGCGCACGAAGCGAGCAATTTCGTCGGGCTCAAAATCATGATGATCGGGATAGATGTCCGCACTCACGCGTGCGCCGAGCTCCTCCAGCTGACGCAGTAATGCACGCGGATCGCCGATCGCGGTGATCACACGCACAATGCTCCCTTTCATATCCGACAACGGTCGCCGCTGCTCCAATTCACCGTGCAACCCGGCACTCCGAAGGTCGTCTGGACTGAGGTGCAGTGTCGTGCGCGGAACGCGCGGCGCGATCGTCGATAGCACCTCATTGATCGCGGTGACATCCGCGTCGCTCACTGCTTTGCGAGTCACGAGAATCATCGTCGCCCTGCGGAGCGCGGCGAGCGGCTCGCGAAAGGGGCCCGCGGGCAACAGTCGCGGCTCGGGCGACCAACGATCCGCGCTCACGAGCACCAAGTCGGCGGCCCGCGATACGCGCCGGTGCTGGAAGCCATCGTCGAGCACCACAATTGTCGCACCGCGTGCCTGCGCCGCCGCGATTCCACTCACCCGATCCGCGGCGACGATCACCGGAACGGTCGGATTGAGTCGCGCGTGGACGAGCGGCTCATCGTCGCCGTAACCCCGCAGCACGATCGCTGGGCGCGCGTTCCGCTCGAGGAGCTCGGACGCAATCCATGCTGCTACGGGCGTTTTTCCCGTACCGCCTACGCTGACGTTGCCGATGCTGAGCGTCGGCAACGCCGGCTCGTGGGTCGGCAGCACGCCCGCATCATAGAGTGCATCGCGCATCCCGATCGTCGCGCGATACAGCACCTCCGTTGGCGCGAGCGCCGCGCGCGCCGCACGCGCGAGGAGATCCTTTCCGAACCAGACGCGCTCCACGAAATCACGCATGAGCAAGGCGCTCTGTCTCACCCATGAGTGCCTCGAACCGATCAGTCTCTCTCGCCGCCTCTCGCGCGCTCGATGAACCCAGTGCCACCGGATCCGAATACGCAATCCGAACGGTGCTGAACGGCTTCGGGATTACGAAGCGATCCCACGATCGGAGCCGCCATGCATTCGTCGCGACGAGACCGACGGCGATCAGCGGCGCGCCTGCGCGCTGCGCGGCAATTAACGCGCCTGGCGCGAATGTCCGCGCGGGGCCGCGCGGGCCATCGGGCGTGATAGCCACGTCGTGGCCCGCGTCGAGCTCGCGCGCGAGGCCGATCAGCGCCCGGCTCGCTCCCCGCGTTGTCGAGCCCCGCACCGTGCGGAAGCCTAACGACTCGGCGACCCGCGCGATCAGCTCGCCGTCGCGATGCTCGCTGATCAACACCGAAACCCCCTCGCCGCGATGATGGAACAGCAGCGGTAGCAAGTCCCCATGCCAGAGCGTGAAGACGATCGACCGCCCCTCGCGCCGCAGACGATCGACGCTCGCTTCGTTGTTGACGAGACGAACGCGCCAAGTCATTCCCAGCAATCGCACCAGCGGCACACCGAGGCGGACGATCCAGCGAAGACGACGCTCCCGCCGGCGCTCCGCGGTCTCAGCGATCCGCGCGTCGACCGCGGCCAGGGGCACGCTTTCCCGCTTCAACTCGCCTCCCGTCGTGCCCTCTGACTCGACATTTGGACAGCAATATCCGCCACTCGACGAGACGCACCGGCCGTTCCGAGTGACTCACGTACCCTCGCTAGCTCGCCGACCATCCGTATGCGCACCGCGCTGCCGTGGTCGAGCAGGGGCTCCAACGCGTCGGCGACCGCGTTAGGCCGCAGTGCGTTCTGTACGAATTCCGGAGCCACCTGGTGCCCGGCTACGACGTTCACGAGACCGATATGGGGAATCTTCACCAGGCGGCGCGCCGCCGCGTAAGTCACTGCGTTCGTACGATACGCAACGACGAGCGGACATCCCGCCACCGCCGCTTCGAGCGTTGTCGTGCCACTCTTGCACATCGCGGCATCGGCTGCGCGGAACACGGTGAATGAGGCGGAGCCCACGATCGGATACGGGCAGGCCTGCTTATCGAGCTTCACATGTGGTGCGGCGCTCACCAGCACGCGTAGTCCAGGACGCCGCCGCTCCAGCTCTCGTGCTGTCGCGACGAATGCATCGAGATGTCGCGCGATTTCCTGCGCGCGGCTACCGGGAAACAAGGCGAGGAGCGCCGCATCTTCAGGCACGCCGAGCTGTCGGCGCGCTTCCGCCCGCGATGGCAGCTGTTCGGCGCGATCGAGCAGCGGATGTCCGACGAATGTCGTCGTCACTCCGTGGTCGCGTAGCAGCTTCTCCTCGAACGGGAGAATCACGGCCGCGCGTGTAACCGTCTTCGCCAGCTCCGAGAGACGGCCCGCGCCCCACGCCCACACCTGCGGTGTGATGTAGTACAACACCGGCACACCCGCTGCCGAAGCCTCGCTCGCGACTTTCATGTTGAAGCCGGGGTAGTCGATCAATACGACGAGCGCTGTGTTCCCACTACGAATACGCTGGCGCAGCGATCGTAATAACGCCCAGTGCTTCGGAACATGGCGAAGCACTTCCACGAATCCCATGACGGCGAGCCGTTCGATGTGCTCGATGAGCTCCACGCCGGCGTCGCGCATCGCGTCACCGCCGATGCCGACGAGATGAAACGGGGCGTTGCGCGCGCGGAGCTCCCTGGCAACTCCGGCCGCATGGAGGTCGCCGGACGCCTCGCCGGCGACGAAGAGGATCTCACGCACTGGCGGTGACGTGCGTGCCAGCGGCCAATGACGGCAGGGTCCGCTCGATTTCGCTCACAATCTTCAAAGCGACTGCGAGCGCCTCGCGACCGTCCTCGCCGCTCACCGTAATTGGTGCGCGCCCCTGCACCGTGGCGAGAAAACTCTCGAACTCGAGTCGAAGCGGTTCGCCCTCCGGCGCGGTCAATGGCACGCGCTCGACGAAGGCTTCTATCGCCTGCGCGCCCCTCGCGAGCTCGGCGAAATCCACATCGCGTCGCAGGCGGAAGAACTCACCTTCACCAGCAGCGAGGTCGAGCGACAGATATCCGCTCTCCTGAAAGATTCGCAACTTGCGCATGCGCTCGCGCGACACGCGGCTCGCCGTGATGTTCGCGACGGCGCCATCGGCGAATTGAAGTCGCGCATTGGCAATGTCGACAAAAGGCGTCAACACCTGCACCCCGACGGCCGAAACGTCCTTGATATGACTGCCGACCAATGTTCGCACGAGGTCGATATCGTGAATCATCAGGTCGAGTACCACGGCGACGTCCGAGCCGCGGGGGTTGAACGGCGACAGACGGTCGCTCTCGATGAAACGGGCCTTCTCCACGTGCGGCAGCGCGGCACGAATGGCGCGATTGAATCGCTCGACATGACCCGTCTGCACGATGGCGCCCGATTGCTTCGCGATCGCCAGCAGCTCGTCAGCCTCTTCCAGAGTTGCCGCGATCGGTTTCTCGATGAGTAAATGCTTACCACGGGCGAGCGCGGCTTTGGCGACCTCGTGGTGCGCCGGCGTCGGGACGACGACCGTCGCCGCATCCACCGCATCGAGCAGATCTTCCAACCGATCGTACGCGCGGACGCCGAGCTCTTTGGCGACGGCCGCCGACCGCTCCGGCCGCGCCTCGTAGAAGCCGACGAGTTCCGCGCCCGGCACGTCTCGCAGGAGGCGCACGTGGTGATAACCAAGTGCGCCCGTGCCGATTACCCCGACCCGCGTGTTCGTGTGCTTTGGCATTACCGTCAGATCACCAGGCCGCGGTCGCTGCGGTCGAGAAAGCTCAGGAACTCCTCGACCTCGGGATACCGCTGGAGCTCTCCCTCGGCGCGCTCGCGCGCTTGCGAGAGGTTGAGATCGGAGTTGAAGAACAGCCGATAGGCGCGCTTCAATTCGCGCTGTACGTCCTCGGACATGCCATTCCGCTGCAAGCCGACCTTGTTCAGCCCATACAGGCGAATCGGATTCCCGTTCGCCTTCACGTACGGCGGCACGTCCTTCGAGATACGCGAGCAGCCGCCCACGAAGCTGAAGCGTCCAATCTGAACGAATTGGTGCGCCGCCGACTGCCCGGAGACGATCGCCTTGTCGTCGATCGTCACATGACCCGCGAGCTGCACGTTGTTGCCCAGAATGACACCATCCCCGATGTGGCAGTCGTGCGCGAGGTGGACGTACGACATGATGAAGCACTGCTTGCCGACTGTCGTCTTGAACGACTGCGCCGTGCCGCGGTTGATCGTTGAATATTCACGAATCGTCGTGCCCTCTCCGATCTCGACCGTCGTCGGCTCGCCCTTGTACTTGAGATCCTGCGGATCGCCGCCAAGGATGCTGCCCGAGCCAATGCGGACGTTCGCGGCCAGAATGACGTTCTTCTCGAGCGTCGCGCGTGCCGCGATGATGCACCCGTCGCCCACAACGCAATTCTCGCCGACGATCGCGAACGGTCCGACCTCGACATCCCTGCCGAGTTGCGCGTCTGCGGACACGATCGCGGTGGAATGAATGCGCACGCTCATCGGTCGCGCACCATCGCTCCCATTTCCGCCTCGGCGACTACCTCTCCGTCGACTTTGGCCACGCCGTGCATCTTGCACATCATGCCACGCACTTGGAGCACGTCCAACTCGAAGCGCAATTGGTCCCCCGGCTTCACCGGCCGGCGCCACTTCACGTTGTTCAGCGAGGTGAAGTAGACCACCTTGCTCTGCGGATCGGGAATCGCGCCGAGCAGGAGCATTCCACCCACCTGGGCCATCGCTTCGATGATGAGCACCCCCGGCATGATCGGATGCCCCGGGAAATGGCCCGCGAAGAACGGCTCGTTGATCGTCACGTTCTTCACCCCGACGACACGCTTGCCCGCCTCGAGCTCGAGAATGCGATCGACGAGCAAGAAGGGGTACCGGTGCGGCAGCACCTTCATGATGTCTTCGACGTCCATGATCCCACTCGACTCGCTCGTCGTTAGGTCCCTCATTTCTTTCGCCGCCTCCTTCAGTGCTCGCACGAGGAGCACGGTACCCCGGTGACTCGGTCGCATCGCCCGGACGTGGGCGCGCACTCGCGCGCCGGCGAGCGCCAGATCGCCCACGCAATCCATCGCCTTGTGCCGCACGAACTCGTCGGGCCAGCGAAGCTCATTGTCGACAACACCCTCATCCCCGACGACCACAGCATTCTGCGTCGAAGCCCCACGAATCAATCCCTTTGCTCGCAGGGCGTCGACCTCGTGCACGAAGCCGAAGGTTCGCGCGCGCGCTAGTTCACGCTCGAAGCTTTCCGCCGTCACGCGGTATTCGCCCCGCTGTCGACCGACGAGAGGATGTGGAAAATCGATCGTCACATCCAGCTCGAGCGCCGACGCCGGAACCGCCTCGTACACGGAGTCCCCATCGCACACCCGCACCGGCGATTGCAACTGGAGATACTGCACCGCACCAGCCTGCTCCGCGATCCCTCCCTCACGTAAGGCGTCGACGAAGGGCTGCGCACTGCCGTCCATCACCGGGGGCTCGGGTCCATTCAGCTCGATCACCACGTCGTCCAACTCCCGCGCCAGCACCGCGGCAAGGACATGCTCAACGGTGTGCACGGCGACCGGCTCTGTGCCAAGCTGGGTGCGGCGCTCAGTGAGTACCGCGTGCTCGACTCGGGCCGCAATCAAGGGCGACCCTGGCAGGTCCGCGCGACGAAAGACGATCCCTGCGCCGCTGGGCGCCGGCAGGAACGTCAAACGGCAGGGCACGCCCATGTGTAGCCCCACACCTTCGAGAGTCGTCGCGCGGGCAACAGTGCGACGCGTCATTTCTCAGTCGTCGATCCGCGGGAGCTCGCGCCCAACAGCTTTTCCAATTGTCTCATCAACGGTGCAAGTCGGAAGAGCGCCGCCTGCGCTCGTAAGGCCTCCTTGTGGGGACGCGCCGGGTATCCAGACCACGTCTCACCCGCGGGAATATCGCCGAAGACGCCTGCTTGTGCCGCTAGCGTAGCCCCCTTGCCGATCGTGCGATGACCGCTGATCCCTACCTGCCCGGCCAGGATACAGCCGTCTTCCACGCGCACGGAGCCGGCGACGCCCACCTGCGCCATGATCAGACACAGGCGACCGATCCGGCAGTTGTGGGCGATGTGGACGAGATTATCGATCTTCGTCCCCGCCCCGATCACGGTATCGTCGATGCTGCCGCGATCGATCGTCGTGTTGGCGCCGATTTCGACATCGTCTTCGATCAAGCAGCGACCGACATGGGGGATTTTCTCGTGGCGATTGCCGCGGAACACATAACCGAAGCCGTCGGAGCCGAGCCGAGCACCGGCGTGCACGATGACACGCTGTCCGATCATCGTGCCGCTGTAGACCGTGACGGAAGGATAGACGTGACAATCGGCGCCGATACGCACGCCTGCACCAATGGCGACATGAGCGTCGATCACGACACGTTCGCCGACCTGCGCGCCATCACCGATCGCGACGTACGGTCCGACGCTCACCCCGGCGCCGAGACGAGCGCCTCGACCGATGACCGCCGTGTGATGAATGCCCGGCTCCGCCGACGTCGCATGATAGAAGCGAGGAATCAGCGACACGAGCGCGTCGTGCGGCCTGGCGACGACGATCCGCGCTCGGGCCGAGCCGGGCGTCTCGACGAGCTCCGGCGTCACGAGCACCACACCCGCCTGTGAATCGGCGAAGAGCGATGCGTACTTTGGCGATGAAAGGAAGCTCAATTCCTCCCCTCGCGCCCGATCGAGCGGCGCGATGCCCCGCACTCGCACGCTCGGATCTCCGACGAGTCGTCCACCGACTTCGGTAGCAATAAGGTCGGCGGTGAGGACGATACCGCCCTCACCGCCGTTTTCCTGCGACCGAGTTTCGCGAATCACTGAGGCTTGCGCGTCACGCCAGCTGGTGCGGAGACCGGTGCGCCTGGCTTCGGCGTCGTCGGCGACGAGGCCAGCGTTCTCAAACGGGCAACCACGCGATCGGTGATGTCCAGATTCTTGTCGTACGACAGAATCAGGTTGGGATCGCCGGTGATGATCATCGAGTAGCCATCCTCGATGCGAATGTCATCGAGCACCTTCTTCACCTGTTCCATGATCGGCGCCATCAGCTCGTTCTGCTTCTGCTGCGCCTGCTGAGAGAGCTGCTGCTGCTTCTCCTGCAATGACTGCTGCAGATCGCGGAGCGCCTTCTGCCTGGTCTCCTTCTGCGCGGCGGTGAGCGTCGCCTCCTGCTTCTGATATGAGGCGAACATCGTGTTCAGCGAGTCGTTCATCTTCCTCAGCTGATCGCTGTAGCCGCGCGTCTCGCGCGCGTACGCGGATTCGGCCTGCGCCCGTCCAGGCGCGTTATCCAGCAGCACACCCGTGTTGACGAACGCGACCTTGAATTGCGCCGACGCGGACTGCGCCTGCGCGCGATGCGAGAAACCCAGTGTGAGCACAGCCAGCGTCGCACATGCCGTGCGGTAGAACGAGCGCATTGAATACTCCGATTAGAAGATCTGTCCGAATTTGAAGTGCACTTGCCACTTGGGATCGCGTAACCCCTGGGCGTTCACCCGATCGAGGCCATAACCGAGGTCGACGCCTAACGGTCCGAGCGGCGTCACGATCGATCCGCCGACGCCCACCCCGCGGAAGAGACGCGTCGGATTGAAGTCGCTGGGCCGGGCCCAGAGGTTGCCCGCGTCGTAGAATGCGTCGAGGTACAACATCTGATTGAAGCGAACACCCAGCTCCGCGCTCTGCGTGTAGAACATGTTGCCGAACGATGCGCGCGTCGCGGTATACGAGTTCGTTTCGGGAACGTACCCGTTCGGCGTGATCGAGAACTCCTCGTAACCACGCAGCGGCTCACCGTATTGCACGCCGCCCAACGAGAAGGCCTGCGACACGAAGAAGGGACCCGGGTCGCCGAAGACGGCTCCCATGCGTGTGGACAGCCCGGCGACCAACTTGATTGGTGACGATCCGATGTCTCCGCCACCCAAGCTCGCCAGCGTCGCATACGAGCGCATCTCGGCCGTATAGCGCTGAAACGACGCACTACCGCCCAGAGGGCCGCCGTTGAATTGCGCGGTGAAGGACTGCTCGGTTCCCGAGGACGGGAACGGCATGTCGAATCGCGTATCTCTCGTTATGGTCGTGCCGACACTCGACCGGAAACAGTTGTTGCAGTTGATCGTCGAGACGAGTCCGGTACCGCCGTAGCTCACCCGCTCTCCACCATAGTTGACGAAGACTCTCGTCCAATGCGAGCCGAGGACGGGAAGACCGAACTGAATCTGACCGCCAACCCGCTTGCTGCGACCCAGGTTCGCGATGATGTAGCGCGACTGGCTGTCGTACAGGTTGACCGTTCCTGAGACCCGCGACTCTCGGATGTTGGGGTCAGTGTACGCCAGGTTGAAGTCGTTGATGTATTGGCCAAACTGCCACTGCAGCGAGCCCTTCTTACAGAGGCCAAACAGGTTCGGTTGCTCGAATCCGATGAACCCGCCGACGCCGACGCCCTGACCGACCGAAGCGCCGAAGTTCACGTTCCCGGTCCGCTTCTCCTTCAAGTGGAACACGATGTCGACGTCGCCCTTTTCGTTAGGCCTCGTCTCCGGCGCCGGCAGCGGCGTCTCGAAGAAGCCGAGATTGGCGATGCTCTGATAGCTCTGAATCAGGCGCTCACGGTTGAACACGTCGCCCGGGAGCAGACCAAGCAACTGATCACGAACGCAATTCTCCGCCGTGATGTCATTGCCCATGATGTCGACGCGATTGATGATCGCCGGCGTCCGCTCGTCGATTTCCCAGCGCAGATTCACCGTCGGCACTGAATCCTTGCCGACCTTCACGCGCTCGATCACAGGACGCACCTGCGCGTAGATGTAGCCCTCGTTCGCGTACGCCTCCTGCACCTTCTGCGTGGCGTCCTCCCACCTGCTCTTGTCGAAGATCTCGGCGCCGTTGTCGCTCCGATGGAACACACCCGTCACCGTCTCGGTCAGCGACTTGGAGTGCTCGCCAAATGGATAGAAGCGGCCGATCTGGTCGCTCGAAAACACCTTCGCACCCACGACCTCGAACTCACCGACGCGGTATTGGGGGCCTTCGTTCACGTTGATGTCCACGAGTGCCTTGCCACGCGAGCGATCGACGATCAGCGTATCGCGGCGCACCTGCATGTCGATGAAGCCGTGTTGGCCGTACACTCCCGGAATCCGCTCGGTGACGTCGCCGGCGAGCTTGTCCGCGTCGAACTCGCCCTTGCGCCACCACCAGAAGCTCTCTGGCTTCGTCTCCATCTTCGCGACGACCGTCTTGTCGCTGAGTTGGCGGTTCCCCGTGATGTCGATGCCGGACACGGCGAGCCGGCTACCCTCGCTCACGTGGAAAGTGATCTTGACCTGTCCATTCGGACCCGCGGCAGTGTCCACGTGCACCGTCGCCAGCGGATATCCCTCGGCCTCATAAAGTGAGTCGATTCGAGCGACGGAATGCGCCACCTGATTGGGATCGACGGGCCGTCCAACGAGAAGATCAACGCGATCCTTGACGGAATTGAGCGACAAACGATCCGGACCGGTTACGTCCACATCGCTCAGGATCGGGCGCTCTTTGACGTCGAACGTGAGAATGGCCTTCCCGTTCGCGGCAACCGTACAAGCGGTGCCGATGTCCTCGAACTGGCCAGTCGCGTAGAGATTCTTGATCGCTCGCTGCAGCACCGGAAAGCTCAACGCCGTACCGGGGGAAATGCCGGCATCTCCGCGGAGCATGGTTTCGGAGATGCGCTGGTTGCCGCGGAAAACGACGCTGTCCGGCGTCGCGCATGGTCCGGAGACTGGAGTATTGTTGCCAGTCTGCTGGGACCACGCCGTTCCGGAGACGGCGATAATCAGCGCAGCGGCCTGCAAGAGGCTGCGGTGTCGAATCATGGGCAAAATATACACAGAAACATGTCAGCCAGGTCCGTACCCCGACCTGGCTGATCTGTTTCTTTGTGGCGACGGAACGGAAACGGCGCCCGAGCTAAGCCTTCGTCGTACTCGTCAGTACTTTGAAGCCGAGCTTCGTTCCGTCGGGGGTGACCTCGACTTCGATCTCGTCCCCGCGGGCGAACTCGCCCATCAGGATCTTCTCCGACAGCGGATCCTCGATGTACTTCTGAATCGCGCGCTTCAGCGGTCTCGCGCCGTACGCCTCGTCATAGCCATGCTCCACGAGGAAGTCCGTGGCCGCGTCGGTCAGCGTGAGCGTCAACTCCTCTTCCGACAGACGCTTCCGAACATCCTTGAGCAGAATGCCGACGATCTGGGCAATGTGCTCTCGGCTGAGCGGGTGGAAGACAATGACGTCGTCCAGGCGGTTCAGGAACTCGGGGTTGAACACAATCTTCAACTCCTCGCGAACTTTCTCCGCCATGCGGTCGAAGCTGTGTGCCGCGTCGCCCGTCGTGAAGCCCAGCGTCTTGCCCTTGGTGAGATCTCGCGCACCGACGTTCGACGTCATGATGACCACGGTGTTCTTGAAGTCGATCACGCGGCCGTAATTGTCCGTGAGATGACCCTCGTCGAGCACCTGGAGGAGAATGTTGAACACGTCGGGGTGGGCCTTCTCGATCTCGTCGAGCAGGATCACGGAGTACGGCTTGCGCCGTACCGCCTTGGTGAGCGTTCCCGAATCCTCGTAGCCCACGTAGCCTGGAGGCGCGCCGATCAGCCGCGACACGGAGAACTTCTCCATGTACTCCGACATGTCGACACGAATGAGCGCTTGCTCATCGGCAAAGAGAAACTTGGCGAGTCCTCGCGCGAGCTCCGTCTTTCCGACGCCCGTCGGTCCCGAGAAGATGAACGACCCGATGGGCCGGCGAGGATCCTTGAGACCCGCCCGGCTCCGGCGAATCGACCGCGAAATCGCGCGGATCGCTTCGTCCTGGCCGATCACCGTCAGGTGCATCTCGTCTTCCATACGGAGGAGACGTGATGTCTCGGCTTCCTGGAGTCGTGTGACGGGAATGCCAGTCCACCGGCTCACGATAAAAGCGATCTCCTCCTCCCCGAGCACTGGACGAAACGACTGGCGCCGCTTTTCCCACTCTTCCTGCTTGCGGCGAATGTCGCTCTGCAGCTCCCGCTCCTTGTCGCGCAGCGAAGCCGCGCGCTCGAAGTTCTGATCGCGAACCGCTGCCTCCTTGTCCGCGTTCACCTTTTCGAGCTGACTCTTGAGCTCCGCAACTTCCGGCGGCGGCGCCTGCGCGGCGAGTCGCGCCCGGGCACCTGCCTCGTCGATCACGTCGATCGCCTTGTCTGGCAGGAAGCGATCGGTGATGTAGCGCTCCGAGAGCTTCGAGGCGTTGACGAGCGTGGTGTCGGGAATCGTGACCTTGTGGTGGTCTTCGTACTTCTTTCTCAGGCCCTTCAGGATTTCGACGGTCTCTTCGACCGTCGGCGGATCCACGATTACCGTCTGGAACCGGCGCTCGAGCGCCCCATCCTTCTCGATGTACGTGCGATATTCGTTGAGTGTGGACGCACCGACGCACTGCAGCTCGCCGCGTGCAAGCGCGGGCTTGAGCATGTTGCTCGCATCGATCGCGCCTTCCGCGGCACCGGCGCCCACGAGCGTATGCAGCTCGTCGATGAACAAGATGATGTTCTTGTTCTGCGCGATCTCGTTCATGACCGCCTTGAGGCGCTCTTCGAACTGGCCGCGGTACTTCGTTCCCGCGATCACTGCCGCCATGTCGAGTGACAACACCCGATGGTCGCGAAGCGACTCGGGGCACTCACCATTGGCAATCAGTTGAGCGAGCCCTTCGACGATGGCCGTCTTGCCGACGCCTGGCTCGCCGATGAGCACTGGGTTGTTCTTCTTGCGGCGGGTGAGCACTTCCATCACCCGCTGAATCTCCTTTCCGCGGCCAATGGTCGGATCGAGCTGACCTTCGGCGGCGAGCTGCGTGAGATCGCGGCAGAAGTGATCGAGCGCGGGGGTCTTGGACTTCTTCTCGCCCTTGGGTTGCGCGGTCTGCGGTGCCCCGCTCCCCTGTTGCGCGGTCGCACCACCTTGCGGCATCTCTGTGCCGAGTATGCGCAACGTTTCCGCACGCGCGGCGTCGAGATTGACCCCGGCGTCCGTCAGCACCTGCGCGGCAATACCCTTCTCTTCGCGCAGGAGCCCGAGCAGAAGATGCTCCGTCCCGACGTAGCTATGATTCAGCTCGCGGGCCTCGCTCATGGCGAGCTCGAGCACTTTCTTCGCGCGCGAGGTGTAGGGAAGATCCGGCCCCGTCGTCTGGGCGGCTTTTCCCTTTTTGACTGTTTCTTCGATTTTCTGCTGAATCTCATCCAGCTCGACGCTGAGATTCTGCAGAACGGTCGCCGCCACGCCCTCACCCTCTCGGATGAGGCCAAGCAGGATGTGCTCGGTCCCCACATACTCGTGGTGGAGGCGTGCAGCCTCCTCTCTCGCCATAGCGAGGACCTTCCTCACCCGCTCGGTGAAGTTGTAGCCGTTCATGTGTCCCTCATTACGGGGTGTCTAGCCGACCGTCCCCGCTTCCTCTTCCAATGCTTTACGCACATACCGTGCACGAGCCAGGTTCGTCTCGCTTTCAGTAAGCGGACGGCCTTCGGCGTAGGCGAGGTGCGCGGCCTGTGAGAAAATCAGGAGCTTGTTGAGGGTATATACACTGAGGCCGGTGACCAGTTTCAGCCCTACGGCCAACCGTACGCCACTCAAATAGTTCATCGCCTCATCGAACGTGAGGCTTCGGGCATAGCGCAGAGTTCCGTACGCGCGCCAGAGTTTGTCTTCGATAATATAGCCCGCATCCCGAAGCAAGACTCGTCGCGCTTCTTCTTCACGTTCTATTACATGCCCAACGACTCTGAGTAGTTGATCGAGCAACTCTTCTTCCGATCGACCCAGCGTCGTCTGATTCGAGATCTGGAAATAATTTCCGACGACTTCACTCCCCTCGCCGTACAATCCGCGATACGTCAATCCCATCTGCTGCAGCCCGGCCAGCACACGGCCCATCTCCTTCGTGTGCACCAGTCCAGGCAGATGAATCAGAACTGAGGCACGCATTCCCGTGCCCACGTTCGTCGGACACGCCGTCAGAAATCCGAACTCGGAGTGGAACGAGAAGGGCACTCTGGCGCCGAGGTCTCGATCGAGCCGATCGATCGCCGCGAATGCTTCCTCCAGCGCGAAGCCGGATCGCAGCGCCTGCAGCCTCAAATGATCCTCCTCATTCACCATGACGCCCAAGCCGTCGGAGAGAAACACGGCCGCTCCACTTCGCAACGGATGCTGTGCGTCTAACCCCGCCAGCTCCTTGCTCACGAGGTGCCGCTCATGCAGCAGGGCGCGGTCGGTCGGCGCCAACTCGTCGAGGCGATACAGCACCGAATCGCGCAGCTCCGCCAGCGACGTTACCGCCTCGCGTACCTGGGCGAGGACGCGCAATCGCTCTCCATCCCGAGCGCGCGCCGTGAACGCATAGCCCTCGACATTCCGGGCGAGTCGGATTCGCGTCGACAGCACGATATCCGCGTGTTTGCCCGACGCGTCGAGCCAGCCCACCCCTCCATCGGGGAGTAGCGAGAGGTCGATCGTCATTCGATCACCTTTATCCGATCGCGCAAATCCGCCGCAAGCTCGAACTGTTCGCTCTCGATCGCTCGACGGAGACGCTCGCGAAGCTCGCCGAGTGCTGCGGCGCGCTCCATCGTCTCACTCTTTGGTGGCCGATACGCTTTGCCGATGTGCTTCGCGCTCCCGTGCACCCGCCGGAGCAGCTCTCGCATCCCGTGTTCGAACGTCGTGTAACAGCGCGCACACCCCCAACGGCCCGTCGCGCGAAAATCGGCCATCGTCGTATGACAGAAGAGACACCGGCTGCCGTCGACACTCGTAAGCGCGGCTTGCTGTTGCACCGCCTCGAGAAAATGCGCCAGCGGATGCTTTGGAGTGGGCGTGCTCGTCTCGACGCCATGTTCGGCCGCGCATCGCTCACAGAGGTGAAGGAGTTTGACCTCTCCTCCCTCGATGCGCGTGAGTTGCACGGCGGCATCTCGCTCTCCACAGCTGTCGCACAGCATTAAGCAAGCACCTCGCGCACTCCCGTGTCCGTCAGGCGCCCATCTTCGAGCAATAGCGCGCGATCAGCGCGGAGGGCCAACGACCGGTTGTGTGTTACAACGACCATCGCGATCTCGAGGTCACGCGACAACTCGAATAAGAGATCGTGCAGGCGCGAGCTATTCGCGTGATCGAGGTTTCCAGAAGGTTCATCAGCGAGCAGAACAGCGGGATCGATTGCGAGCGCTCGCGCCACCGCAGTCCGCTGCTGTTCGCCGCCGGAGAGCTCCGACGGGCGGTGGCTCATCCGTCCTGCCAATCCTACTCGGCTCAACAATTCTTCGGCACGGCCACGCGCGCGCTGATCCTCCCACCCCGCAATGCGAAGAGGCATCATCACGTTCTCGAGCGCGCTGAATTCCCTGAGAAGATGGTGAAACTGAAACACGAAGCCAATCCGCCGGTTTCGGAGTACAGACAATTCTTCATCCGGGCGATCTTCGACGCGCTCGCCAGCGATGGAGACCGTCCCGCGAGTCGGTCGATCGAGCGCTCCCAGCAAGTGCAACAGCGTGCTCTTGCCTGCACCGCTGGCTCCCACGATTGCCACCATCTCCCCGCGCACGACCTGTAGGTTGACGCCGTCGAGCACTGGAATGAGCCCGCCGTCGCCACCTCGATACGTTTTTACCAGGTCTACCGCCTCGAGCACCGTCATTCGTGTCGAATCGCCTCTACCGGGAATAACTTCGCCGCCTGTCTCGCCGGATACAGGGTCGCGAGCGCCGCGATCAAAAGGCTCGCTAGCACTATCAGCGCCACGTCCAGCGTTTGGGTCGCGACAGGCAGGTGATCGATGAAATATACGGACGGGTCCAGTGCAATCAGCTTGTAGCGATCGATAACAACCGACGCGAGCAGCCCAAGCAAGAGCCCCGCGAACGTCCCCACAATTCCAATGACTACACCCTGTGCGAAAAAGATTCTTCGGATCGAGCGCGCCGGCATGCCCATGGCGCGCAGAATGCCGATTTCGCGAGTCTTGTCGGTTACCACCATCGTCAGCGTGCTGACGATGTTGAATGCCGCGACAAGCACGATCAGGAGCAGGATGAACGTCATTCCGAATTTTTCGAGCTTGAGAGCATGGAACAGCGATGAGTTCTGCGCCTGCCAGTCCTCGGTGCGATAAGGGAAGCCGAGCGTGTCTTCGATCGCACGCGCCACGGCCGGTGCCTCGGCCCGCGTTCGTGTATGTACCTCGAGTCCGGTGACGGCATTCCCGAGTTGCGCAAGGTTTTGCGCCGACGCCAACGACATGAACACGTAGCTGTTGTCGTACTCGTACATTCCCGTCTCGAACACTCCGGTGACCTCGAACCGCTCGATATGAGGGGTTGGCATCCCCGTTACCGGATCGACCTTCCCGTTTCCCGCGGAGTACATCGTCACCGAATCGATCCCCGGCGTCACGTTGAGCCGCTCCGCCAAGCGGCTGCCCAGCACAACGCCGCGGCGCTTTCCGTCGCTCGTCCCGAAGGTGAAGTTGCCCGCGCGCGCGGTCGTCCGAATGCGCGTCACAGGATTGAGCCCCGGCTCATCCGGCTCGATTCCCATGAAGAACGCGCCCTCGCTGTACTGATGGCCACCGTTTATGATGGCCTGGCCGTGGACGAACGGGCTCACCGCCATGACCGCGGGTTTCATGCGACGAACTCGGTCTTGCACCTTCTGCCAGCCGGTCATCGCCATGTCCTCCCCGTACGTCAGCACGCGAATGTCAGGACTGCCGATGAGTATTTTCTCACGCAAATCGCTCTGCAGCCCATTCATCACACCGATAATCACGATCAGGGCGCTCACGCCCACGATCACCCCACCGATGGCGATCACGCTGATCAACGAGAGCAGGCGGGACCCCCGCCTGCTGCGCAGATACCGCCACGCGATCGACAGTTCGAGCTTCGTCATTCGGGCCGCAGCGTAGGAAAGAGGATGGCATCGCGAATGTTCGCGACATCCGCGAGATACATGAACAGACGATCGATCCCGATGCCGACCCCTCCCGTTGGCGGCATCCCGTACTCCATCGCCCGCAAATAGTCCTCGTCCACCTCGACAGCCTCCTCGTCGCCGGAGGCGCGTAAGCGCGCCTGCGCCTCCAGCCGTCGACGCTGATCGATCGGGTCATTCAGCTCGCTGAAGGCATTGGCGAGCTCGCGCCCGCTGGCAAAGAGCTCGAATCGCTCGGTCAGACGAGCATCGCCACGTTTCGGCTTCGCGAGTGGGGACAGTTCCACGGGATAGTCCACAACGAACGTCGGTTCCTCGATCTTCGACTCCACCAATGCCTGGAACAGTTCATCGAGCAGCTTCACTCGGCTCAACGAGTCCACCTGTTCTACACCGGCACGACGTGCCGCGTTTCGCAGCGTCTCATCGTCGAGAGCAAAGGCATCTCCTCCGAGTGCGGCGTTGAGTGTCGGCAGCCATCCGATCCGCTTGAACGGTGGTCTCAGTTGAGCCACGGGCGCGTCGGGGCCCAATGAAGCGCGCACCGCATCGGCCGCGCAGACCACGAGCCGCTCCACGCGATCCATCATCACCGTATAGTCGGCATATGCCTCGTAGAACTCGAGCATCGTGAACTCGGGATTGTGCGTCCGGTCGATGCCCTCGTTCCGAAAATCGTGCCCGATCTCGTATACGCGATCGAGTCCTCCGACGATCAACCGCTTCAGATAGAGCTCGTCGGCAATGCGTAGATAGAGACGCATATCGAGCGCGTTGTGATGCGTGATGAAAGGCCGCGCGTAGGCGCCGCCATAGAGCGGCTGCAGCGTCGGCGTTTCCACCTCGAGATAATCCAGTGCGTCCAGATAGCTGCGGATGGCGGTGATCATGCGAGACCGCGCCCGAAATAACGCCCGCACCTCGGGATGCACAGCGAGATCGACATAGCGCTGCCGCGAACGCTGCTCGGTGTCGGTCAGCCCCGAATGTCGGACGACGCGTCCATCAACCACCTCTTCTTTCCCAAACGGTAGTGGCCGGAGCGATTTCGCGAGTAACTCCATTTTCGCGACGCGTACCGTGACTTCGCCGGTACGCGTGCGAAAGAGCGGGCCTTCGATGCCAAGGATGTCGCCAAGATCGAAGTACTTGGTCAGCTCGAACGCTTCGTCACCCAGGACGTCCTTGCGGAAATAGAGCTGGATGCGACCGGATGAGTCGGCGAGGTGTGCAAAGGCGGTTTTTCCCGCCGAGCGCCAGCTCACCAGCCGCCCGGCCACGCGCACCGTTTCCCCCTCACTCTCCTGTCCGTCGGGATAGAGCGCCGTCGCTTCGGATGCCTGATGGGTCGGGTCGAATCGATATGCGAATGGTGCTGTTCCCCGCTCGACGAGCGCATCGAGTTTTTCGCGACGGGCCTTCTCCACAAAATTGAGATCGTCGCTCACGCGGCAGCGCTCCCGCCCGCTCCACGACCACTGAACTCACGGAGATAGGCCTCGATGAACGGATCGATGTCGCCGTCCATCACCCGCTGCACGTCGGGCACCTTGAGCTCGGTACGGTGATCGTTCACCATCGTGTATGGCTGAAAGACGTAGCTGCGAATCTGGCTCCCGAAGGTGACGTCCGCCTTCGTTGCATCCAGCTCCGCCTTTTTCTTCGCCTGTCGCTCGGCCTCGAGCTGGTACAGTCGGTTCTTGAGCATCTTCATCGCCGTCGCTCGGTTCTTGTGCTGCGAGCGCTCCTGCTGAGAGGAGACGACGATACCCGACGGCATGTGCGTTAGGCGGACGGCGGAACTCGTCTTGTTGACATGCTGCCCGCCAGCCCCCGAGGCACGGAAGACATCCATTCTGATGTCCTCGTCGCGAATCTCGATGTTGATCTCTTCGTTCACCACCGGATATACGAACACCGAGGCGAAGCTGGTATGTCGTCGCGCCTGGGAATCGAATGGCGAGATGCGTACAAGACGGTGGACTCCAATCTCGGCCTTCAGGAAGCCGAACGCGTACGGACCTTTGATCTCGATGACCGCACCCTTGATGCCCGCCTCTTCGCCCTCGCTCATATCGAGGATCTCGTAGGAGTAGCCTTTGCGGTCCGCCCAGCGCGTGTACATGCGCATGAGCATCTCGGCCCAGTCCTGGGCCTCCGTGCCGCCTGCTCCCGCGCTGATCTCCAGCTGCGCGTCCCGAAAATCGTCTGGTCCGGATAGCAGAGACCGCAGTCGAAGCGCTTCGATATCGTCGACGAGCGATGCCACTTCGGCATCCAGCTCGCGCGACAGATCGTCATCCGGATCCGACGCGAGCATCGTCTCGAGCTCGCGCGCGCTCGTCAGGCGACCCTCGATCTTCTCGAACGGATCGATCCAGCCCTTCAATGTTTTGACTTGCTGCACGACGGCCTGCGCGGATTGCTGATCGCTCCAGAATCCAGCATCGGCCATGCGTGATTCGAGCGTCGTTAGGTCGGCCCGTTTGACGTCGACGTCAAAGATGCCTCCGTAACTCTTCCAGTCGCTCGGCCTCTTCTCGTAACGCTCTTGCTCGATCTGACTCCGCCATTGGCGTCCTCGCGGGATTACTTACGACACGAGCCGTCCGCGATCAGCGGACGGCTCGACGGATGACTGCGGACTCCTGCAACATAGCGGAGCGCTGACCCGCGAACTACCCCGTTTCCCGACTAAAACGCTTTCTGCCCGCCGGCGAGCAAATCGTTGAGCGCGTCCTGGAAGTGCGGCGTCGTCTCCGCGAACTCGCGACCGACCTGCGCCACATACTCTTCGTAGCTCTTCTGAATCTCATCCTTGAAGAGCTGCTTGAGCGTGCCATCGCGGAGACCGTCCTGGCGCTTCTGCGGAAAGTACGTGACAAGGTCCGACACGAGCGCACGCGCAAGGCGCTTCGCCTTCGCGTGCGGATCATTCGCCAGAAAAGGATTGATGGGCGTGCGCGCTGCTGCCGGCGCTCCGGCAGGGGGCGCCGTCGTCGGCCGTGGGGGCGGTGCGGCCGCTGTGGATGCGGGCGGTGACGCCACCGACACACCAGCCGGAGCGACGCTCTGCGACGGAGCGGCAAAGCCCCCGCTTTGTCGAGGGGAAGCCGGCGCGCTCGGCGCAGGCGCGCCAACGTTCGATGCCGCCGAAGGCCGAGGAGCCACAATGGGTCGCGCCGCTGCCGGAGCAGCGTGCGGTGCGCCCCCCGGCATCATCGGGCGCGGTGGAAACAGGACTGGACGATTGGCGCTGCCACCCGGCGCCGGGCCCTTGGGCGTTGGCGGTAATCCAGACGGCTTCGCGGTCGCGGGCGCCGACTGCGACGGCGGCGCCTGAGGCGCAGGTGGCATGACCGACACAACCGAATTCGGCGCTGGTGTCGGACTTCGGGGCGCCGCTGGAGGGGGCGCGAGTGTGTCCGCTAACGCCGCTGCCAGGCCTTGACTTGCGCGTGCGGCAACGGGCCTTTCACTCGCTCCGACAGCGCGCGGCGACACACTCGGCAAAGCCGAGTTTGAAGAAAACTCATCATCAGTGGACGGGCCGGTGGCGATGCTTATGACGCCGCCACACACCGAACAGCGCGCGCGAACCGATGTCGGTGGCAATTTGGCCGGATCGACGCGAAAGACGGAGCGACACTCGGGGCAGGAGACGTTCACTTACCCTCCGTCGCGCCCAGCTTGTCCGGTCGCGTCGTCAGCGGCTGCGCGGAGCCCGGCAGCGCATCCTGTCGACGATCGATCGAGAAGACGGATCCGGGAAGCGTTTTAGCGTAGCTCTTCATTTCAGTTGCGAGCTCACTCACTTGGGCCGCGTGGGTGAAGTGCCGGCGCTCGTTGGTCACCACGCCGATCGAGACGGTCATCAACGGCACGCGATGAAGCTGACCGCGACGATCCTTCCCGAAGAAGTATCCGGCGCGGCGGTCCTGCTCCGAGTACTGGTACGGGATCAAGGTGTCGAAGACCTCGACGATCTCGGAGCACGCCTCGTTCACGCTAGAGACCGGAATGATGAAGATGAAGTCGTCGCCGCCAATGTGGCCGACGAATCCTTCACCCAAGCATAATCCCTTTACGACGTCGTGCAGAATCTTCGCGAGTATCCTGATCACGCGATCGCCCTCGTGATAGGAGTATCGATCGTTGAACTCCTTGAAGTGGTCGAGATCGGCGTAGCACGTCGCGAAGAGCTTGCCCTCGTTCAAGCGCCGCGTGATCTCCGCCTCGATCTCCACCGCCCCGGGAAGCCTCGTCGACGGATGGACGACCAGGTCACGGTCGGATCGCCGAAGCATGGCGTCGAGACGCGTCCTCGCCTCCGCTGTCGCCATCTCTTCGATGATGACTTCGTCGGCACCTGTCTCGAACGCCTGCGCAAATAGTCGGTCGTCTTTGCACGTAATGACCACGCACGGCACGACCCCCGTGTAGGAGTCGCTCTTCATTCGCCGCAGGGCGTCGAGAATCAGACTCTGGTCTCGTCGTGCATCGAGGGCAACAACTCTCGGACGGCCACGGAGCGACAGCGCCATGAGCTCGTCGGCACTCTCAACGGTGACGATTGGCACGCCCAAGCTAGCCAACCAGCCGTGAAGTGCCTCCGGCAATTGGCTCCCTCCCGGGGAGAAGACTAGGGCGTTGGTTTTTGCCACTCGCGGAGCGTCGCTACGGGAGTCGAGGTGTCCGTTTCAGAAATCGGTGGTCATAGAATGACGAGTGAACGGGCAATGCGTAGCGTCATTTCTATTTACCGCTTGCGATGGCAGCCAGGAACCGCCCCGTTCTAGACCGGTTTTGCCTCGTCAATCAGCATCACCGGAATGTCATCGCGGATCGGATAGCTGAGCCGGCAGGACTCACAGATCAGGACCTGCTCCGTCTCGCGATACTGCAGCGGTCCCTTGCACTTCGGGCAAACGAGAATCTCGAGCAGTTGTGGGGAGAGACTCATTTCGCGTGTTCCTTGGGAAGTCGATAGCCGAGTCGCCGCAAGGCATCGGCGTTCTTTCTCCAGTTCGAGAGCACCTTGACCCATAAATCGAGGTATACCGGCGCGCCGATGAAGTCCTCGATTTTGGTGCGGGACGCTCGACCAATTTCTCGGATGCGTTCCCCTTTGGCGCCGATGAGGATTCGCTTCTGACTTTCACGTTCGACGTAGATGACCGCACGAATGTAGACCGGTGAGCGGTCCTCCCGGTACTCCTCCACTTCGCTCGCCACGCTGTACGGCACCTCGTCCTCGAGTTGCTCGAGCGCCGTCTCGCGTATGAGCTCACTGACGAAGAAGCGGACGGCTTGAGTGCTGATCTCATCGGCTGGGTAGAGAAAAGGACTCTCCGGGAGCAGCGTGGAGGCTGAGGCGAGGAGATCCTCGACCCCTTCGCCATTCAGGGCCGAAATGAAGTTCGCGTCGCCGCACTGCTTCTCGAGACGGCTTCGCCGAGCCGAGTCGAGTGCGTCGATCTTGTTCAGCGCGATGAGAATCGGCGGTTGTGGCGGAGCCGAGAGTCCCGCGGCGCGCTCGAGCGGCGCCGGTTCTCCCTCGGTAGCATCGGCCACGTAGATGATCACGTCGGCGTCGTCGAGCGCTTCGAGCGAGGTCGCGCGCATTGCGCGCTGAAGGGGATACGCGGGATCGAGCAGCCCAGGCGTATCGAGCACGACCATCTGTGTCTCATCGTCCGTTCGAATGCCGACGATCCGATCGCGGGTGGACTGCGGCTTGGGGCTCACGATGCTCAACTTCTGACCGACGATGCGGTTGAGCAACGTCGATTTACCCGCATTGGGCTTGCCGACCACGGTGACGATTCCGGCGCGCGTCATCGCGGAAAGATAACCGCGAGCCGGAGGGTGGAAATGCAGAACGCCCTCGCGTCAAAAAGACGTGAGGGCGTTCGACTGGAGAAGCCGGCGGTGGCCTACTCTCCCGCGCTCTCTCGAGCGGAGTACCATCGGCGCTGTAGGGCTTAACGACCGTGTTCGGAATGGGAACGGGTGTGGCCCCTACGCTCTAACCGCCAGCAATTCGAGAATCAGTTCCAGCAACCGGTTGCTTGCGAGTCATGGTGCCATTCGCGTGCACCTGGCGCTCAAGCGACAGCGCACGTGGAGAATGACGCGACTCGAAGTAAACGGCCGCGAGCTGCGATGCTCGACAGCGGAAGGGTGGTAGATGTGATCGGCGAATCGTTAGGATCGTGGTGCTCTGCGTGCAGTATTGATGATTCGAAGTAGTCAAGCCACACGGGCGATTAGGACCGCTACGCTTGGAGGGGATTGCTCCCGGTCCACGGGCGGCCTATCGACGGGATCGTCTCTCCCGGCCCTTCAGTGCTCTCAAGGAGCAGGGACGATTCATCTTGGGGCGT